>CAZUCA010000001.1:0-36617 GCA_964619125.1 uncultured Owenweeksia sp.
TTGAAATTACTCCTGATAATAGCAGTAAAATGATTAAAATATTTTTCATAATTCGCTTAGTAGTGTTAGTTTGGTTTTTTTATAGCGATATTGGCTTAAACCGGTCTCACTTCTAACAATCATAAGATCATTGTAAGGGATAATATCTACGGCATCAATATTTTCGTCAGCAGTAATGTATTTGGGTGACTGGGGATTAGCTACGTTAAATACCTTAATGCCCTTGTCGCATATCAGCAGAGTGTCACCGTAGAGGCCCAGGCCGATAGGGTGAATCAGCGGTACGGTCTTTACGAGCTTCGGATCCTCCAACTCGCGGATGTCTATGACTTCCAATTGGTTTACATTGCGGTTGCAGAAATTGCTTTCGGGGTTTGAGCGCAGGGTTACAAAGGCGTAGGCGCTGCCAGCCACTACCGGGTCGCAGCTAACCACATGGGCATAGTTACTGAGTAGCTTTACCTCGGGTGCCTGGCTGATGTCGTAGATCATCATGCCGTTAGTGGTGCCAATGAATAGGGTGGAGTCATCGCGTGGAAAGATGGTTTCCACATTTACGTTGAGGTCAATGGCACTTATCTGTACCGGGTTGGTGACATCACTCATGTTGAAAATCCGCAGGTGCCCGTCGTTAACAGCGAAGAGGTGTTCGTTGGCAATGGCAAAGCGTGCCAGGCTTCCCGCCTGACCCACTTCGCCGGGTCCGGCTGTACCTGTTGTATTGGAGTCTTTTGATTCGCAGCCAAAGGTGATAGCCGCTATGAGGAGGCTGAGTATGGTGCAGCTAAAATTTTTCATTTCTCTTTCCAGTTTATGATCACAGTGTTGTCAGGGCGATTGGCTTTTTGATATTCCAGCGGAATGTAATTGACATCAGGCGGCAGCAGTTCCGGAAAGACCTCGGGGTTCCGGTCCAATATTTCCAGGGCTTCGCCATTATAGCGCATGCTTACCAGGTCACCGGCATGATCTACGTACATGATGTCACCGATCATGCTGAGGTTGATATTACCTGGTATTGCCAGAAAGGCCAGCTTTTTCGGGTCGGCGGGATTACCATTGTTAATTACGTGGATGCCGTCGTACTTTTCATTAATAAAAAGCATGTCGCCCTGCCGGTATATTTTGCCGGCTTCATTGATTTTTCGGGGCGGCAGTATTTTTATGGTTTTATCAAGGTCATCCCGGCTCACTATTACCGGTTCGTATTCGGTTTGGATATAATCATCATCATGGTACATATGTCCCGGGCATCCTATTAATAAAAATGCCGGTAAAATTATTAGTAGTTTCTTCATTTTATGGGGCCTTTAATGGATTGACGACTAAAGGCAACAAAAGGTTGGTTGGCCGGTCAAAGATTTTAAACTTTTCCCTGTGGTTTACCGGGGGCCTGCTCCAGCTTGTTCATGTGTTAGGCTGTAAAGCGCAGCCGCATTGATTATCTTCGCGCCGTGTTTTGTGTATTGGATATAGAATCGACGGGTGGTCCCTTTGGAAAGGAGGCCATGATGGAAATTGCCATGTACCGCTATGACGGCGATGAGGTGGTGGATCAGCTGATTAGCCTTGTGCATCCTCACCGGCCGGTGCAAAAGTATGTGAGCAAAATGACCGGTATTACCGATAAGATGTTGTTGCGGGCGCCACGCTTTCACGAAATCGCCAAGCGTATCGTGGAAATTTCGAAGGGAGCGGTGCTGGTTGGTCACAATGTGGAGTTTGACTATCGCATGCTGCGGCAGGAATTTCAGCGGCTGGGTTATGAGTACCAGCGCGAAACTCTCGATACCATAAAGTTGGCGGAGGAGCTGATTCCTGAATTGCCCAGTTACGGCCTCGATAAGGTTTGTGAGGAGCTTAAGATCTATCGCTCCAATAAGCACCGAGCCGACGACGATGCCCGCGCCACCCTTGAGCTATTCCGAATCCTGCAGGAAAAAGACCGCAAAAAGGGAATCAACACCCTTGGCCAGAGTATTCGTGAGAGTGATTATATGCGCGATAAGGTTAATGACCTGATGCGTGCGGTTAAACACACAAAAGGGCTCTTTTACCTGCACGACCAGCAAGGGAAACTCCTGTACATGGGGGCTTCTGACAATATCAAGTCAGCGCTCAATCGCATTTTTATATCCTCAAGCAAGCGTGCCAAAGCACTTACCGCAAAAACCCATAGCCTTACCACCGAAAAGGCCGGTAACTGGCTTATAGCGCGTATTAAAAAGGCCGAAGAGGTTTTGGAGGCAAAACCCCCTTATAACCCGGCCGGCGAAATGAGCCTGAACTTTGGGGTTTTTGTGGATATGCGCTCCCGCCCTCCCAAGCTTTATGTCCAGTCGCTACAGCAGATGGGGCGTAAAAAACCACTGGTGAAGGCCACCAATCCCAAATCAGCAAATAGGGCGCTGCGCATGTACAGCCGTGCCTTTAGCGATGAGGAGAAAAAAGCTGCGGTGCTGGCCGGTATAAAGCAGTTGCCCGGGGAGGCCGTTTATGTGGGTGATGGCCGCAAAACAGGTGAACGTTGCGCCCTGGTGGTGAAAGATGGTCAATTACAGGGCTACCTTTACTTTGGCCTCAATGAACAGGTAAAGATTGATAAGGCCTTGCTCAATGGTATGACCAGGGTGCCGCCTCGTGAAATTTTTACCGAACTGCTGAAATTGGGCATCCTTAGTGGTGAATTTACTCCTGCCCAAAATTAGAGCAGGTCTACTCCCAGGCTGATAATAAACTGACTAACGCGACTGTCACTTTCAAAGCTTTGATTGCCAATGCTGATGCGATTGGCAGTCTCGGTGAAGGCCCCTTCATATTTTACATCCAGGGTTATTTGTCCGATGTCAAAGCCAGCTCCTAACTGGTACCCCCAGGTGGCGTCTTGCATGGAGCCGTCAAAAATGTTGCGGGAGGCCACTGAGTTGAGGCTGGCCACCGGGCCAACCATTGCGTGGAAAAAGCCCAGATCGGTTCCCAGCAGGAGTGGAATATCAAAGCGGCTGAAGCTTACATTGAATTCTTCGTATTCATCAGGGGAGGAGGAGGTGGCGGTGAGGGTTTGATCGAGGTGGGTAAACACCAGCTCGGTTTGGATCATAAAGCCTCCGAAAGAACCACGGGCAAAGGCACCGGCGTGATAGCCCAGACCTTTGTCCTCACTCTTTACAGTTTCATAGGCAGTGCTGCCGTTAAATTGCTGCATGTCAATGTCTATGAAGTTGACACCACCTTTAAAGCCCAGCTTAATGGGCTGGCTGTAAGCACTTAAAGTTGTGAGGGCAAAAAGCAGGACCATCAGTCGTTTCATACCATTGATTTTAGAGAGTTCACCACATTGCTTTGTATGCGCCCGGCCAGGTCACCCTGCTCCGCTTTTACAAATTTTTCGCCGGTGATGTGTTCGTATAGTTCTATATAGCGTTCGCTTACGGAAGCGATAAATTCGCTGGTCATCTCAGGAACTTCCTGGCCATTCTTGCCCTGAAAACCTTGTTCTATCAGCCATTGCCGTACAAATTCCTTGCTGAGCTGTTTTTGGGGCAGGCCACGACGCTGCTTGTCTTCGTAGCTGTCCTTATAAAAATAGCGACTGCTGTCAGGGGTGTGGATTTCGTCAATCAACACTATGCGTCCGTCAGGCAATTTACCGAATTCATACTTAGTGTCTACCAGCAGTAGTCCCCTCTCCAGGGCAAATTGCTGCCCGCGGGCGAAAAGGGCCCGGGTGTATTTTTCCAGCATCAGGTAATCCTCTTCGCTCACAATAGCTTTTGCCAGGATGTCTTCGCGGCTGATGTCTTCGTCGTGGTCGCCCTGATCCGCTTTGGTGGTGGGGGTGATAATGGGCTCGGCAAAGGCATCATTTTCATGCATGCCCTCCGGCAGCCTAATGCCACAAAGCTCACGTTTGCCGTCGCGGTAGCTGCGCCAGGCGTGGCCGGTCAGGAAGCCGCGGATGACCATCTCCACCTTAAAGGGTTCGGCGGCATGGCCAATGGTTACCATGGGGTCAGGGCTGCTTATTTTCCAGTTGGGAACGATGTCGGCAGTAAGGTCTAGAAATTTATTCGCCAGCTGGTTCAATACCTGCCCTTTATAGGGAATGCCTTTTGGCAGCACTACATCAAAAGCGGAGATGCGGTCACTGGCGACCATCACCAATAAATTGTTGTTGATAGTGTAAACGTCCCGCACTTTACCGCGGTAAAAGGAGGATTGGCCGGGAAATTGAAAGTTAGTTTCTGTCAGAGCTGTCATCTTGTTCATTTTCTTCGTAAGCTTTAATTATGGCGCTTACCAAGTGGTGGCGTATCACGTCGCGGTTATCGAGATAAACGAAGTGAATACCTTTTATATTTTTCAGAATTCGGGAAGCAATATTCAGGCCGGAAGCCTGCTTGCGGGGTAAGTCCACCTGCTGGGCGTCTCCCGTTATTATAAATTTAGCGTCGGCGCCCATACGGGTAAGGAACATGCGCATTTGCGCCCGGGTGGTGTTTTGCGCCTCATCAAGGATCACAAAAGCGCGGTCAAGGGTGCGTCCCCGCATAAAAGCCAGCGGTGCAATCTGAATTACCCCACTTTCCAGGTAGTAGCTCAGCTTTTCAGGCGGAATCATATCGCGCAGGGCATCGTAAAGCGGTTGCATATAGGGATCGAGCTTTTCCTTGAGGTCACCGGGCAAAAAGCCCAGGTTTTCGCCGGCCTCTACAGCCGGGCGGGTAAGGATGATTTTCTTGACCTCCTTGTCCTTAAGCGCTTTTACCGCCAGTGCCACCGCAGTGTAGGTTTTGCCGGTACCGGCAGGCCCAATGGCAAAGAGCATATCGTTTTTGCGCATGGAAGACACCATCGCACGCTGGTTGAGGGTGCGGGCCTTGATGGGGGCACCATTGGTGCCGAAGAGGATAGTGCTATCGTCGCTGTCCTTGTCTTCGGGCAATACCATCTCATTCTTCAGGATCCGCTCGAGTTGGTTTATGGAAAGCGAATTATAGTGGTGGAGGTGCTGGGTGATTTCTTCAATCTTCCCCTCGAAGTAGGCGATGCGTTCGGGTTCGCCATTTACCTTGAGTTGATGGCCCCTGGCCGTGATCTTAAGCTCCGGAAAACTGGCCTTGATGGCATTGAGAAAACGGTTGTTGGTGCCGTACAGATCGCGGGGATCAGTGTTTTCAATTACTATTGTTCTTTCGATCAAATTGTTGGTAAACTAATGGATTAAGCGTTACTTCAGACTTTTAAAATGTAATACTTTTGACGGCAAAAGTAACAACAAAATGGCCTCGGTGTTGTCGCTTTTGGTTTCGCAATTTCTTTCATGGCAATAATTACCCTTACTTCTGATTACGGTTTGAAGGATCACTACCTGGCTGCCCTCAAGGGAGCTTTGCTGGGTGAGATGGAAGACTTGCGCCTGGTGGATATCAGCCATAGCCTGGAGCCAGGCAATCTTTATGATGCCGCCTTTATAATGCGCAATGCCTATCATGCCTTTCCCAAAGGTACTGTACACCTCATTGCCTTTAATGAGATAAGTAGCAGCGGCCGCTTTTTGACCGCCGAAATGGATGGGCATTACTTTGTGCTTAGCGACAATGGCCTGCTGAGCCTCATTAACCCCGACATTCGCATCAGCAAAGTAATAGAAATCGACCTTCGTACCGAGGTGTCACTTTTTCCCAGCCGCGACCTTATGACGAGGGTGGCTACCCACCTGGCCCGGGGCGGTCGCATAGAGCTGCTGGGGCGCGAGGTGAAAGAGTGGGAGCAAAAGACCATTATGCGTCCCCGGGTGCTGGCCGAGGAAGCTACCATTATTGGCAGTGTGATTTACATCGATAACTTTGGCAACCTGATTACCAACATTTCGTCCAAAACCTTTAAGGAAACCGGTCGTGAGCGCAAGTTCAATATAGTTTTGCCGCGGCGTCAGCGCATAAACGGGCTCTCAGAGTCTTATGCTGATGTGGCCAGCGGTAAGGTGCTCGCTCTTTTCAATTCGCAGGCCCTGCTCGAAATTGCGGTAAGCGGAGCGCGGGGAAAAGACTATAACGGCGCCAATACCCTGCTGGGAATGGAAGTGCGCGACGATGTAACAATAAATTTTTATGATCATTAGAGTAGTAAAGATGACCTTTGTGCCAGAGCGGGTACCTGAGTTTCTGGCCAACTTTGAAGAGAAGAAGGAATTGATCCGCCACTTTGAAGGCTGTCAGCATCTCGAGCTCCTAAAAGAAATCGACAAGGACAACGTTTACTTCACCTACAGTTATTGGGATTCGCTTCGATCACTTGAAAAATACCGACATTCGTCACTTTTTAAAGGAGTGTGGGCTTTTACTAAAAGCCTTTTCAGCGATAAGCCTGCCGCCTGGAGTTTAGAACAAAAAGTAAAGTTATAAGCGTATGGGAGCGTTGATGCTCAAAGAAATACGGAGTTTTTTTAATTCGGTAACCGGCTACCTGGTCATTGTAGTGTACCTGCTGATCAACGGTTTGCTGCTGTGGCTGTTTCCCGGGGTCTTCAATATTATTAAGGGAACTTACGCCAGCATCGACAGCCTGTTCCTGATTTCTCCCTGGGTGTTTATGTTTCTGATTCCTGCTATTACCATGCGTATGTTTGCCGACGAAAAAAGGGCTGGTACCATAGAACTGCTGCTTACCCGGCCCATTACAGATCTGCAACTGGTGTGGGCTAAGTTTGCCGCCGGATTTATCCTGGTGCTCTTTGCAATCCTGCCCACTCTTATTTATTATTTTTCGGTGTATCAGCTTGGTAATCCTGTCGGTAATATCGATTCCGGAGGTACTTTCGGGTCTTATATAGGTCTGTTGTTTTTGGGCGGAAGCTATGTAAGCATCGGTGTATTCGCTTCCTCGCTTACCGAAAACCAGATCGTCTCCTTCCTCATCGCCCTTTTTCTGTCGCTGCTGATGTATATCGGCTTTGATCAGCTGGCCGGTTTACAGCTTTTTGGTAACGCCGATCTCCTCATTCTGCAACTGGGTATCAGTGAGCATTATACCTCGATGAGCCGCGGGGTTATCGATAGCCGTGACCTCCTGTATTTTATTAGCCTGATAGTAATTTTTACCCTGGCAACCCGCCTGGTAATCCAAAGCAGAAAGTGGTAATGAAGAGTGCTAAGTTTCGCGATCTGTTTCGTTTTCTGGTGGTGGCAGCCATTGTGCTGCTGCTGAATATTATTGGCTCATTTGAGTTTTTCCGGCTCGACCTTACGGCTGAAAAACGCTATAGTCTCTCTGATGCTACCAAGGAGTTGCTGCAGAGTTTTGACGATGTCATCGTGGTGAAGGTATATCTTGAGGGAGACTTCCCAGCTGGCTTTCAGCGTCTGCAGCGGGAAACCCGCCAGATGCTGGACGAATTCAGGGCTTACAATGCCAATTTGGAATATGAATTTGTGAACCCTGCCGGCAGTGATGATGAACGTACTAACCGGGAGGTGTTTGAGCAGCTTCAGTACAAGGGGCTCAAATATTATGAGCTGCAGGTAAGTGAAGCTGACGGCCGCAAAATGCAGCGGGTATTCCCCGGTGCCATTATGAATTACGGTGATAAAGAGGCGGTGGTACAGTTGCTGGTAGATCAGATGGGGGTGAGCCCTGAAGCCCAGATCAACGCTTCTGTTCAAAACCTGGAGTATACCCTGGCCAACGCAATTCGCAGCTTGGTGCGTACTTCCAAGCCCTTTGTAGCTTTCCTCGAGGGGCAGGGCGAGCTGGAGCCGCGCTTTATAGCTGATTTTGCCCTGGCCATGAGCGACAATTACAACGTGCGCCGCTTTAACCTGCGTGAGTTTAAGTCTGACAGCACCGGCGAAGAATATAGTCTCAGTGAGCAGCAGCGCCGCTTAAATCGTTTTGATGCCCTTATTGTAGCCAAGCCCCGTAAGGCTTTTAATGAGATTGACAAGTTTTTGATTGATCAGTATCTGATGGCCGGGGGTAAGATGATTTGGCTCCTTGATGCCGTGCACGCCGAAATGGACAGCCTTAGCCAGGCGCCGCAGTTTCTCTCCTTTCCCATTTACGATCGTCTCAATATTGGTGAAATGCTGTTTCGCTATGGAGTAAGGGTCAATACCAATATTGTAATGGATGCCGTGGCAGCAGGAGTGAGCGATCAGCGGGAGGTCAACTCCTGGGTTTATTTTCCGATGGTGATGCCTCAGGTCAAACATCCTATCACCAAAGATCTCAATGCCATCCGGCTCGATTTCCCCAGTTCCCTGGATACCATAAAACTGCCGGGAGTTAAAAAAACCTATCTCCTGCGCAGCAGTCCTTACAGCCAGAAGGTGGCCACCCCTCATATGGTAAAACTCAGCCGCCTGTATTCGCCGCCGGCGCAAAGCAGCTTTAGCGAGCAAAGACTACCGCTGGCAGTTTTGCTGGAAGGTAAATTTACCTCCGCCTTTAAAAACCGTCTTAAGCCTAAGGAGAATTCAGGCGAAAACATCAGGCTGCTTGAGGAGAGCCCCGAAACCCAGATGCTGGTAGTAGCTGATGGCGATATCGTGCGTAATCAGATAAATATTGTCAATCCAAATATGGAGCGGGGTACCCCATTACCATTAGGCTATGATCAGTTTACCGGGGCTCAGTATGGCAATAAGGATTTTCTGCTCAATGCCGTGGATTATATGCTGGATGAGTCAAACCTGATAGATATCCGTTCGCGTGAATTGCGCATCCGTCTGCTGGATGCCACCCGGCTAAAGGAAAATAAGCTGCTGTGGCAATTGCTCAATACGGCCGTGCCAGTGCTTTTGGTGGTGGTGTTTGGCCTGGGCTATATGCTCGTTCGCAAAAGAAAATACAGTTAAAAGTGCCCTGAACATGAATCGTAAGAATCTTCTGTACCTGCTGGTATTAATCATATTGCTGGGCGTAGCCGGCTATTTTATCAGCAAGGAAGACCGCTCCGGAACCCTGGAACGGCGCACCGATTACTCCTTTACCATTGAGGATACCGCCGCGGTGGACAAAATTATTATTGCCGATAAGACCCCTTCAAAGGTTACCCTTGAGCGGATTGGCGGACGCTGGATGGTGAATGGTGATTATCCCGCCCGCACCGATGCCATGGAGACCCTGCTGATGACCCTGAATCGCATGGAGATGCGCAATTTTGTACCGGAGAAGTTGCAGCAAACGGTCATCAAGCGCATGACCGTGTATGGTAAGGAGGTAAATGTGTATAAAAACGGGAAGCTGTTCAAGACCTTTTATGTGGGTACCGAAACCCACGATGAAATGGGAACCTATATGATGATAAAGAATTCAGACCAGCCTTTTGCCGTGCACATTCCCGGCTTTAACGGCTATCTGTCCTCACGTTTCTTTACCCAGCCTCACCTGTGGCGCAGTCGCCAGATAACCTACATCCGCCCCCGCGATATCAAAAGGGTGGAGATGGTATACCCCGATAGCAGTAATGCTTCATTTGTGCTGAATGTGTTTTCACCTGACAGTGTGTACCTGCAGGATGCCGAGAGTGGCCAGGTGATTCCACGGATCAATCGCATGAAAGCGCGACTGTTTCTCAACTCGGTGGGGCAGATGCACTATGAAGGCGCCATTTTACCCACCGACCCTATTTGGCAACGCCGTGATTCCCTGCTGGCCAGTACACCGGTATTTGAGCTGGAAGTAAAGGATATCGATGGCAAGGTGACCAATCTGCAGGGGTATCGCATTAAGGGTGATCCCAATACCTTTGATCCTGAGCTTACGCCTAAGGCCTTTGATCCGGACCGCATGCATGGCTTCATAAATGAAGATCAGATGGTATTGATCCAGTATTACGGATTGCGCAATGTGTTGCTGGGGAAAGAGTACTTTCTGAAACCTTAGGCTGTTAGAAAATTTTGAAAACAAATCCCTGCTAAGGGCCGATATTCCATATATATTTGTTCCGCGCTAAAAGCAAGCGCTGACTAATCAAAATCTTACCACATGAAATTTATCGTTTCTAGCGGAGCTTTATTGAAACAGTTGCAAATTGTGGGTGGCGTGTTGAATAACAACAACACACTGGCCATTCTGGATAACTTTCTGTTCAAGCTGGAAGGTAAGCAGCTTACCATTTCTGCCAGCGATCTCGAGACCACCATCAGTGCTACCCTGGAGGTAGACAGTGAGGATGAAGGTTTGGCCGCTATCCCGGCCCGGCTGCTGCTCGACGGCCTCAAAGCCCTGCCTGAGCAGCCTGTTACCTTTGTGCTCGACGATAAAAGCGGCACCGTGGAAATGAGCTCTGATTACGGTAAGTACTCATTGGCCTTTGTTGATGGTGAAGAGTTTCCCCGCCTGCCTGAAATGGAGGATGTAAGTAAAACGGTGCTGCCGGGAGAAATCCTTGCCCAGGCCATTACTAAAACCCTCTTTGCCGCTGGCAACGATGAATTGCGCCCGGTAATGTCAGGTGTGTTCTTTCAGTTCAACAGCGATAGCCTCACCTTTGTGGCAACTGATGCCCATAAGTTGGTGCGTTACCGTCGCCACGATCACAAGAGCGATCATACGGCCGAATTCATCATGCCCCGCAAGCCACTCACCATTTTGAAGTCTACCCTTGCCAGCATTGGTGATGAGGTGAACATCATTTACAACGAGACCAACGCTCGCTTTGAGTTTGAAAATATTGTGCTCACCTGCCGTCTGATTGATGGTAAGTACCCCAATTACGAGGCGGTAATTCCTAAGGAAAACCCCAACACCATGGAGATTGAGCGTACTACCTTTTTGAGTTCCGTGAAGCGGGTGGCAATTTTCTCCAATAAAACTACTCACCAGGTAAGGCTTAAAATAGCGGGTTCAGAGTTGCAGGTGTCTGCCGAAGACCTTGATTTTAGTAACAAGGCCCACGAAAGACTGGCCTGTAACTACCAGGGTGACGATATGGAAATTGGCTTCAACAGCCGCTTCCTTACCGAAATGCTGACTAACCTTGAGAGCGATAACATCAGCCTGGAAATGTCAGCTCCTAACCGTGCCGGTATCATACTGCCGGTTGATTCATTAGAAGAAGGTGAGGATGTGCTCATGCTGGTAATGCCAGTTATGTTGAATAGCTAAATTTTTTCCCGCCGATGCAGCAGTTGATGGTTGTTGGCGATGTTCACGGTTGTTTTCACACCCTTCAGAAGTTGGTGGAAGACCACTGGGACCCCGAAACCATGTTGCTTATACAGGTGGGTGATCTGGTCAATAAGGGGCTGCACTCCGTCAAGTGCATTCGCTATTGGCGCGACCTTCAAAACCATTACTCTGACCGGGTTATCCTGCTGCAGGGCAATCACGAGCTTAAATTTGTGGAGCACCTGCGCGAGGCGGGCTTTTATTCCTCCTGGGGGAGTCTCAAATTTAATTTGCGTCGTGAAGGTCTTGACGTGGATGAGGTGGTTTACTGGTTGGAGAACCTGCCTTTGAAATGGGAAAATGAGCATCTGCTCATCAGTCATGCCGGCGTGGGTAAAGGGGTGAAAAAGCCTTTTAAGCCAGGCAACTCCCAGGGAGTTTTGTACAACAAAAAAACCCTGAAGGATTTAGGTAAATTGCAAATTAAGGGCCATAGCATTGTTGATGGCCATAAGCCCTTGTTTAAGCCTTCAGAAAATGCATGGTATATCGACACCGGCGCCTGGACCAAGCGCTTTTTATCGGCCTTGGTGATCAACGAAGACGGTAGCCGTCCCCGCATAGAACGCATGGCTACCCAGGCGCAGGACAGGGTATTTCGCTGGGCCCATTAGACTTTAAAACCCTCGCTGCTTTGCGAAGCTAAAGCGGTGAAATCCATGTTAAGAGGCTACTTTGAAGGCTGGGGTGATCCCCTTGGAAAGTTGGCTTAAAGTCTTTTTAATGAGAATGTTAAACAATTTAGCTATGCCTGCATTGGTGTAGCAAATCACGATTTGGCGGCCTTCACCATTATACTATTTTTGTTGGCCGCGAATAGAACTTCACAAACAAGTAGATATGCCAAAAGGAATTTTTGAAGTACCGTATCCGGTTAACGAGCCGATACTCGATTACGAACCCGGATCAGCCGAGCGCAAGGAAGTGCAGGCTACCTATGATAAGATGTGGAACTCCACCATTGAGATTCCCATGGTAATTGGTGGTAAGAAGATTACTACCGGAAACCTGCAACGGGTACTGCCTCCGCATGACCACCAACACGACGTGGGGTCATTCCACTTCGGTACCGCCGATCATGTTAAGCAGGCCATTGATGCCAGCCTGGCTGCCAAGGAAGATTGGGAAAATATGCCCTGGGAACACCGGGCCGCTATTTTTCTGCGCGCGGCCGACCTGATGGCCGGACCGTACCGTCAGCGTCTTAACGCTGCCACCATGATCGGTCAGGGGAAGAATATTTTTCAGGCCGAGATCGATTCTGCCTGTGAGATTGTGGATTTTCTGCGTTTTAATGTTTACTTCATGACGCAGATTTACTCTGATCAGCCCGATAGCAGCCCCGGCCAGTGGAATCGCCTTGAATATCGTGCCCTGGAAGGCTTTACCTATGCTATTACTCCCTTTAACTTTACTGCTATTGCCGGTAACCTGCCCAGCTGTATGGCCATGATGGGGAACACCGTGGTGTGGAAGCCTTCACTGAGCCAGGCTTACTCAGCCCATGTATTGATGGAGGCTTTTGAGGAAGCGGGCGTGCCTCCCGGAGTAATCAACATGATCTTCACCGATCCCCAGGAGACCTCAGATATCATTTTCTCACATCCCGATTTTGCCGGCTTGCATTTTACCGGTAGCACCACCGTGTTTAAGCACATCTGGAAGAATATCGGTAACAATATCGATAAGTACCGTACTTACCCTCGTATTGTAGGGGAAACAGGCGGTAAGGACTTTGTGCTGGCTCATCCCTCGGCCTTCGCCGATCAGGTTGCCACCGCATTGCTGCGCGGAGCCTTTGAGTACCAGGGACAGAAATGTAGCGCCGCTTCCAGGGCCTATGTCCCTAAGAGTATGTGGCCGGCTGTGAAAGAAAAGCTGGTAAAAGACCTGGAGACAATTTCGATGGGTGGTCCCCGCGACTTTACCAATTTCGTAAATGCCGTAATCCACGAACAGTCTTTTGACAAGCTAAAGAAGTACATTGATCAGGCCAAGGAAGATGCCGGTGTGGAGCTGGTGGCAGGTGGTAACTGCGATAAGTCTACCGGTTACTTTGTAGAACCTACTGTTTTGCGGGTTGATGATCCCCAGTATGTTACTATGCATACTGAATTGTTTGGCCCTGTGCTCACCATTTATGTATATGATGATGAGAAATATGATGAGACGGTAGATCTGCTGGATAATACTTCTGATTATGGTCTTACCGGTGCCATCTTTTCACAGGATAAAAAGGTGGTAGCTGAAACTACCAATCGCCTGCGTCATGCTGCTGGTAATTTCTATATCAATGACAAGCCTACTGGTGCCGTGGTGGGGCAGCAACCCTTTGGTGGTGCCCGTGCTTCAGGTACTAATGATAAGGCCGGTAGTGTATGGAACCTTACCCGTTGGGTTAGCCCCCGGGTGATCAAGGAAACTTTTGTTCCCCCTACGGACTATCGTTACCCTTTCCTGGCTGAAGATTAAGTTGCAGTCAAATATTAAGTAATTGTTAAAGCCACCTTCGGGTGGCTTTTTTATTGTGTATCAGTTATTTGGGTTGGTAGTTTGTTTTCAGCTTTTTGTTTATGTTACCTTAATGTTAATAGAAAGTAAATTAATTCATATCTTTGAGGTCTAATCTAAAAGTTAAGGCTATGAAAATGAGAATCATGTTAAGTGTTGCTGTTCTGTTGATGACGATGGTTTCTCTTAGTGCCCAGCCTGCCGATACTTATACTCAAAAAGAAGGAAAAACTTTCGTAACCCGGTATTATGATGATGGCACGGTACGGGAGTCAGGGAGCTATGACGGCAAATTGCTGGACGGTCAGTGGATGGAATATTCCACTGATGGTAAACTGAAAACCCAGGCCTATTTTGAAAACGGACAGAAAGAAGGAAAGTGGTATGTATGGACCGAAGACGGTCAGTATCTTTACGAGGTAATTTACCAGGATAACCTCCTGGTGGATTCGCATAAATGGAAAATTGAAGAGCGCAGTTTACTGGCGATCGAATAAAATCCTGGCCGATAACATTCTATTTCGGTTTGATTTGAATTGAAGATGCCCCATTTTTGGGGCATCTTTTTTTTTATAAGACACTTTCTATGCTCGTATTTCTTTCGCCGGCCAAAACCCTTGATTTCGAATCAGATCTCAGCTTGTATCAAAGCAGCACTCCTTATTTTATAGCAGAGGCCCAAAAGGTCAATGCTAAGTTAAGGCGCTGCTCACGCAAAAAGCTAACTGAACTACAGTCTATCAGCGGTCAGCTGGCATCGCTGAACTACGATCGCAATCAAAGCTGGGAAATGGAAAATCATGAAGCGGAAGGCCGGCAGGCAGCCCTTGCTTTTAAGGGCGATGTGTATGTGGGGCTTAAGGCAGAGCGCTGGAGTGATGGCGATATGGCCTATGCTGCTGAGCACTTGCGCATACTGTCGGGGTTATACGGGGTATTGAAACCTAATGACCTCATTTTACCCTATCGGCTTGAAATGGGTACCAAACTGCCGGTGGGCCGCCGAAAAAATCTATATCACTTCTGGGGCGACAAGATCAAAAAGTACTTCAGGGAAAAGGATCTCAGTCAGGAACTGATCGTAAACCTGGCCAGTAACGAGTACTTTAAAGCGGTGGAATCAGCGGCACTGAAAAATAATGTGCTCAATGTAGAGTTTAAAGATTACTCCGGTGGTCAGTTTAAAGTGCTGAGCTTTTTTGCCAAAAAGGCCCGGGGCCTTATGGCTGATTATATCGTAAGAAATCGCATCAACGATGCCGAAGACCTCAAGGGTTTTAATAGTGAGAATTACTATTTTGACGCCAAAACATCATCTCAAAACAACTACGTATTTTTACGGGATAAGCAAAACGCATGAAAAAATTAATTGCTCTGCCACTGGCTCTTTTCTTTTCGCTGGCCCTTGCGGCCCAATCGCGCACTTCATCCAACGAGTTTGGCCTCGGTGTAGGTACTCTGAATTATTATGGTGATATCGCTACCACCCGCTCTACTTCGGCCTTGTTTGCTGAAATGCGGCCCAACTTCAGTTTTCTCGCCAAGCGCAATTTTAATGATCTCTTTGCCCTGGGGGTCGACGTCAGCTATGGCTTTTTGTATGCCAGCGATGAAAATCACTCGCAGCCTAACCGTGGCATGTCGGTTACTACCAGCATTATGCAGCTCAACCCTTTCGCAGAGCTAAACCTCATTCGCTTCGGCAAATTTCACTATGACCGTAAGTTTACCCTATACATAAAAGCCGGGGGAGGGGTGATTGCTTATAACCCTGAAATATCGGTGCAGGAAGTATTTCCATCCAATGTTGATCCGGAACCCAATGCTTATACCGGGTTTAATTTTTTTGGCGGTGCAGGAATGCGTTTTCGTCTGGGCTTTAAGTCGGTGCTTAGCCTGGAAGCAGCGCGTCATATGACCACGGTGGATGACCTGGATGGTTTCCTCTACAACGACGGTACTGGCGGAAAAAATGATTCCTACGGCGGTGTTAAGGTGATCTTCACCCGGATGTTTTTCTAGTACTGACGCTCGTAAGCCCCCAGGTCTGGTACACTGTTAAAGTTACGCGGATTACCTCTTATGTCGGAATTGGGGCCGGTAATTAAGGTTGAGCCTTGATCCACTGCCTGTGACAGGCTGTCAAGCTGATAGTTGTTTTCCTCGGGGTTAACAAAATCCGGATCGGCATTTACCAGTACCTGGTTGAAGTGGGTGGGGTCATTCACATCAAAGGTGGCATCATCGTTGTCCTTATCGTGTTTGAGCAGCAGATGGTCAAAATGGTAGTTCAGTTCCCCCTCCGTATCCTCTAAGATTGTGAGTTCATCACGGTTACGGCCGCTTATTATACAATTGATAATGGCGGCCTGGTTGAGGTCGCGCACTATTCTGATGGGGTTGCCGTCACGGTCGTAGGTATCCAGATAATTGGCCAGCGCCACCGCGGCAGTATTGCGGGTGGCACCACTCCAGTAATTAGCAAAGGTGCATTGTTTAAACTCATAAGAGCCGCCAAAGGCGTAAAAGAGATGCACGCCGGCATTGGCTATCACCAGGTTTTCGGCTTTCATATTCGCGTAGCCACCCAGCAGGCCGGTACGCGAGCTATTGAGGATGTAGCTGTTCTGGATCTCAAGGTTAGGGTTAAGGTTGCTGTCTACCCTGAGGGCAGTGGTGGCATTTTTAATCACCGCATTGCGGAGGAGATTGTTGCTACTTCCCCCCTGGATGAAAATTCCTCCCAGTACGCCGCCCCATTGGCCCGGGGCATTGTCGTAAAAACTTTCAAGGCGGTCGCTGGCAAACAGCACGGAATCACCGGCGCTAAAGCTGGTGGCATCTTCACCCACTCTCAGCGAACCTCCGCTAAACACCCACAAACCACTGTTTTGATGGAAGCGCACTTCGGCACCACTCTTTATGTTTAACACACAGCCACTGTCTACTACGGCATAGCCATAAATGACATGAGGCTTATCATTAATCCAGTCGGTATTGCAGTCAATAATGGAGTAAGGGAGAATGCCATTGCCGAGGTCGATATAATTGGTGGGGTAATGGAAATACACATCCTGGGTACGGGCCAGCACTTTTACGTGCTGCATTACCCCTTTGTTGGCAAATAAAACCGAATCCTTGTAGAGGTAGGACTGGTTAAAACCATTTATCTCGGGAGTGATTTCTATGAAAATGTGAATGCTGTCATGCGGCAGTATCTCCACATTTTTGACACTTTTGCCGGGGATGCCGTTCACGTTCAGGCGATAGTAACTGGCTTCACCCCGGGCCAGGCTTACCTGGTCGATATTTACCGTTTCCTCGCTCGGGTTGTATACTTTAAGGTTATAGGTAGAGGAGGCCACGGTGGTGAGGGCAGTGTCAAAATACACTGTGTCTTTCGAAAACTGCAGTTTTACACCGCTTGAGGCCAGCGGCAGCTCGCGGCGACAGGAGAAGAGGGTAAGGCTGAGAAGGCCCAGGATGAGGAGGAAGTTTTTCATATGTGGCTGATAACGCGCAATTAGCAACTGGTATTTTATGCTAACAATCTTTAAATATGTTCTTGTGTAACTAAAAATAGGACTCTATCTTTGCAGCCCTTTAAAAGTTGGGCAAAATCCTAACGCCAAAGAAACTAAGAATTATGAAAAAAGGCATACATCCAGAAAACTACCGCGAGTGCGTATTCAAAGATATGGGTACCGGTGACTTCTTTATCACCCGCTCTTGCGCTGAGACCAGAGATACTGAGACTATTGAAGGGGTTGAGTATCCGTTGATCAAGATGGAAATTTCGGCTGCTTCTCACCCATTCTATACCGGTAAGGTTAAACTGGTTGACTCTGCTGGTCGTGTGGATAAATTCCGCAACCGCTACGCCAAATTCAAGAAATAAGAATTGGAGATTTGATTTTATAAGTGAGAGCCCCGGTATTCAACCGGGGCTTTTTATTTTTGGGCCAGTACTAAAAAAATATATTCCTGCCAATACCCGCTCTATGAACACTATCCTATTTGATGCCGACTTACACCTTCATTTGCTGCCCTTTACCTACACCCGTCCGGTAGCCGGTATCAGAGTAGGCATTTTGACTATTGCTGAGAAGTGGCAAAAGGCCCTTCATACGGAAGTGTCCTACGCAACTGAAGCCTATCTGGCTTCCAAATTTCCTCAAAAAGATGCCGGGCAAAGCCTGGTTGTCAATGGCGCCCTCTGCCCGAACCCGGCCGTACTGGAGGCCCTTGATAAACTGAAACCCGGGCAGCAGCTCATTAGCGGTAATGTTATCCTGGCCCAGAAAGTAGAGGGTAACTTCCACGGCTGGCAAAATGGTTTTGAAGCCATTACCCTGGAACGAGGCTTTAACCTGATAGATCGTCCCTGGAAAATATTCAGCCTTAATGGCGCTGAACTCGAATACGATTTCGGGTTGCTGACTAACGGACGAAGCTCGCAGGAGCTCAGTGCCACCAATACCCTTATTGGTGAGCGCATTTTTGTGGAGGAAGGGGCAGAAGTGGAGTGCGCGGTGCTGAATAGCAAAAGCGGACCGATCTACCTCGGAAAGGATTCGGTGGTAATGGAGGGAAGCCTGGTAAGAGGCAGTCTGGCACTGCTTGATCATTCGCAGTTAAAACTCGGTAGTAAGATTTATGGTCCTACTACCATCGGCCCCTGGTCAAAAGTGGGGGGAGAAGTAAACAACTCGGTGATTTTCGGTTATTCCAATAAAGGCCATGACGGCTTTTTAGGCAATGCCGTAATAGGGGAGTGGTGTAATATTGGCGCTGATTCCAACAATTCCAACCTTAAGAATAATTACGACGAAGTGCGGCTGTGGAGCTATGCCGAAGAGCGCTTTGCCAAAACCGGCCTGCAGTTTTGTGGCCTCATGATGGGTGATCACTCCAAGTGTGGTATTAATACCATGTTTAATACCGGTACCGTGGTGGGGGTAAGCGCCAATGTTTTTGGAAGCGGCTTTCCCCGCAACATTATCCCTTCCTTCAGCTGGGGTGGTGCAAGCGGCTTTACCGAATACAAACTCGATAAGGCCCTGGCTACTGCTGAGCGGGTAATGCAACGCCGGGGAGTGGCACTTGACGAAACAGAGCAGCAGATCCTCAGCCAGGTATTTAACAGCAGCGCCAAGCTGCGCCGCTAATCCTTGGCACAGCCCTTGACCATACTACCTGCCCAGCGAAAACTACCCTTCCGTAGTGACAGTCTGGCTCAAAATGTGACGAATGAGATCAAAAGATATATTGGAATTTGACAGCTTGTCATTGGATAATGTGATGAATGAAGACACCGAATTCATTCCCTTAATGACCAATGATGAGGAAGATGAAATGGAAAGAGAGGAAGTGCCGGGAGAACTGCCGCTGCTTCCCCTGCGCAATACTGTCCTTTTTCCGGGGGTGGTGATACCCATCACTGCCGGCCGCGACAAGTCAATCAGCTTATTGCAAAAGGCCAATAAGGAAAAGAGTTTAATTGGCGTGGTTAGCCAGAAAGATGCTAATAATGAGGATCCCGGGGCCGGAGATATTTACAATATCGGCACCGTGGCGCGCATTATCCGCATGTTTAAAATGCCTGATGGCAACACCACGGTAATCATCCAGGGTAAGAAGCGCTTTGAGGTAAATGAGATTCTGGAGGAGGAGCCCTTTTTGAAGGCCTCGGTTAGCTTTCTCAGTGATCAGAAACCAGCTAAAGACGAAGAGAAGTTTCAAGCCCTGATTTCTTCTATCAAGGAGCTTGCTTTAAGGATTATTAAGGAGTCTCCCAATATTCCCAGTGAGGCGGCTTTTGCCCTTAAAAATATTGAAAGCAATGCCTTCCTGCTCAATTTTATTTCCAGCAATATGAACCTGGAAGTAGAGAAGAAGCAGCAACTGCTCGCCATTAATGATATGCAGGAACGGGCAAACCTGGTATTGAAGCATTTGCACGATGAGTTCCGCATGCTGGAGATGAAGAACGAGATTCAGAGCAAGGTGAAGACCGAGTTTGATCAGCAGCAGCGCGAATATTTTCTGCAGCAGCAGATGAAGCAGATCCAGGAGGAGTTGGGCGGTAGCTCAGCCGAGAGTGAAATTGAGGCAATGCGCGAGAAGGCCAAAGAGAAAGACTGGCCCGGTAGTGTGGCGGCATCTTTTGAAAAGGAATTGAAAAAGATGCAACGCATCAACCCTCAGGTGCCGGAGTTTAGCATTCAGCGCAATTATCTCGAGTTTTTGCTCGACCTGCCCTGGAATGAGACCACCGAGGATCACTTCGACCTCAATAAGGCACAAAAAATTCTCGATCGTGATCACTACGGGCTTGAAAAGGTAAAAGAACGCCTTATTGAACACCTGGCGGTACTGAAGCTGAAAGGTGATATGAAGGCTCCAATCCTTTGTCTTTACGGACCGCCCGGTGTGGGTAAAACCAGCCTTGGAAAGAGTGTGGCCGAGGCCCTGGGCCGTAAATACGTGCGTATGTCATTGGGTGGAATGCGCGATGAGGCCGAAATCAGGGGACACCGCAAAACCTATATCGGGGCCATGCCTGGCCGGGTGGTGCAAAACATCAAAAAGGCCGAAGCCGGGAATCCGGTGTTTGTGCTGGATGAAATTGACAAACTGACTAGTGGCGGTCATGGTGATCCGAGCTCAGCTATGCTGGAGGTGCTGGATCCCGAGCAGAACAACGAGTTCTATGACAACTATCTTGAAATGGGCTATGACCTGAGTAAGGTTCTCTTTATTGCCACTGCCAATAATCTGGGGGCCATTCACCCCGCCCTGCGCGACCGCATGGAAATCATCGAAATCAACGGCTATACCGTTGAGGAGAAGATTGAGATAGCGAAAAGGCACCTACTGCCCCAGCAGCTGAAGGAGCATGGCCTGAAAAAGAAGGATCTCAGTATTGAGAAAAAGGCCTTTGAATACATTATTGAAAACTATACCCGCGAAAGCGGGGTGCGGGGCCTTAATAAGGTTATTGCCAAGGTAGTACGCTATGCTGCCAAAAACGTAGCCATGGAAAAAGAATACCACCAGAAACTCAAAGTAGAGCACATTGTGGATATCCTGGGGCCGGAACGCTACTCAAAGGATAAATATCAGGGCAATGATATCGCCGGGGTGGTAACCGGGCTGGCCTGGACACCGGTAGGGGGTGATATCCTCTTTATTGAATCATCGCTCAGTGCGGGTAAGGGAAAACTTACCGTTACCGGTAACCTGGGCGACGTAATGCGGGAGTCAGCGATTATTGCGATGGCGTACCTTAAAGCCCATTGCGATGACTTCAATATTGACCCACAGGTTTTCGATCAGTGGGATGTGCACATTCACTTCCCGGAGGGCGCCACGCCCAAGGACGGCCCTTCTGCCGGTATTACCATCCTCACCTCTCTGGCTTCGCTCTTTACCCAGCGCAAAGTGAAGAGTCGCCTGGCGATGACCGGTGAAATTACCTTAAGGGGTAAAGTATTACCGGTAGGCGGGATCAAGGAGAAGATACTGGCCGCCAAGCGGGCAGACATTAAGGAGATAATTCTCAGTAAAGACAACAAAAAGGATATTGAGGAAATCAGGGAAGATTATCTCAAGGGGCTGAGCTTCCATTATGTAGATACCATGATGGATGTGATAGAGCTTGCTCTCACATCTCAAAAGGTAAAGAAGCCACTTGATTTGGGTCCGAAGTCACTGGCAAAGCCCAAGGCTCTGGCATAAAGGCTGGCAAGCGATGGTAATTTTAATGTGCTTAATCCGTTGTAAGTAATATTTTCGCACTTGCATGAAGAAATTACTATCGCTCTGTTTCCTTCTTTCCGGCCTGGTACTAACTGCTCAAATCGGCGGTCGTTCGGCTTTTCAGTTTCTGAATGTGGTGCCTTCGGCCCGGGTAGCCGGCCAGGGTGGTAATGCCATTGCCAATACCTCCGACGATCTCAACTTTGCCCTGTGGAACCCATCTCTCCTCAACCAGGGGATGCACAACCAGGTGAGCATATCCATGGTCGATTACCTCAGTGACATTGTGTTGGGTGATGTAGCCTATGCCCGTCATTTCGATAGTCTTGGCACCTTTATGATCAACCTTCGCTATTTCAACTACGGTGATTTTGACCGGGCCAATAATATAGGTGTGCGTACTGGTACCTTCACCGCCACTGATGTCGCATTTAGTATGGGCTATGCCTACGAACTGGATACTAACTGGCGCTTTGGTGCCAACCTCAAGTATATCCAGTCCAATTACGAAGCCTACCGTTCCGATGGAGTGGCGCTTGATATGGCGGCTACCTATCAAATTCCCTCCAGGCGTACGGCCATTGCCCTGGTAGTTAAAAACCTGGGCTTCCAGTTCAGTCCCTACAATGAGGAAAGGGAGAACCCGCCTTTTGAAATTCAACTGGGCTTTTCAAATCGCTTTGAGCATTTGCCACTGCGCTGGCAGATCACCCTGGAGCAGCTGGAGACTTTTGACCTGCGCTATAAGGATCCCAACGACCGGGTGTTTAACCAATTGACCAGCCAGGTGGAGGAAACACCACCTAATATGGTCAATAATATTCTGCGACACGTGGTGGTAGGTGCGGAGTTTGCTCCTACAAAAGGTCTGGATATCCAGTTTGGCTACAACTTTCGCAAGCGCCAGGAACTAAACCTGGATAGCCGTCGTACTTCGGCCGGATTCTCGGTGGGTATCGGCATCAAAATCTCCAAGTTCAAGATTAATTATGCCCGCAATATGTATCATGTGGCGGGAAGTGCCAATCACTTCAGTATAATTACCGATCTTGGCGGCTTCAAAAAGAGCTGATGCCACAAGATCCAATCAACATTGCCATTGATGGATATTCGTCAACAGGTAAGAGTACCCTGGCCAGAGACCTGGCTGCCCGCCTGGGATATCGCTACATAGACACCGGCGCCATGTACCGGGCTGTTACCCTCTATGCCCTGCGTCATAACATGATTGATGGCAGCCGCGTATCACCGGAACTGGAAGAGCATCTCAAGGATCGCATTAAGCTTGAATTCAAATACAACCCCGATCGTGAAGCCTCTGATATTTACCTCAATGGTGAAAATGTGGAGGCGGCTATTCGCAAAATGGAGATTGCCCGCTCCGTAAGCGAGGTGGCTGCGATCTCAGCCGTGCGACGCTTTCTGGTAAAGTCGCAGCAGTTGATGGCCCGCGACAAGGCAGTGGTGATGGACGGCCGGGATATCGGTACGGTAGTGCTACCTGATGCCGAGCTGAAAATTTTTGTAACTGCCAGCAGCCAGGTGCGTGTTCAGCGTCGTTTCGATGAATTAAGGGGTCGGGGTGATGAGATTACCCGTCACGAAGTAGAGGCCAATCTGGAGCAACGTGATTTAATTGACACCAGCCGGGAGGACAGCCCGCTAAAGATGGCGGATGATGCTCAGCTGCTGGACAACTCCGAGCTGAACCCACAGCAGCAGCTGAAAATGGTAGAGGGCTGGGTGCGTGAAACCAAAGCCAAACTGGCCTGAGATTATTATTGACTTTCGCTTAAAAGTCGTTTTATCGTTTCGATATATTTTTGCTTTGCCAGCTCCTGGGGCATCCCGATCAGGCGCTTCCAGCTATCGTATTTAAAGGTTTGCACCACATTCGATGATTCGGTTGGGCGATCACCCTTCACGTCACCTTCGGTGGCCTGCTTAAAAAAAGCGTAAGCAATAAGCATATTGTCGGCAGTTTGCGGGGGCATACTGTTGCCGAGTTCCACATAGTGCCAAAATTCGCGATCCAGCTCAGTTTGCGGTTTTTCCATGGTAATGGAAGCCTTATTCATCGTCATCATTTTAGTTCAGCGATCACTTGTTCGCCACCGCGGGCCTTATCGCCCACTTTAACCAACACATTGGCGTCGAGCGGCAGAATGATGTCCACCCTCGAACCAAAACGGATAAATCCCGAATCCTTGCCCTGCAGCACTTTGGCCCCTTCTTTGGCGTACATAATAATGCGCCGGGCCATGGCACCGGCAATTTGCTTGTACATTACTTCGGTGCCATGTGGAGTTTCAGTAACCACACTGGTGCGTTCATTGAGCAAACTCGATTTAGGATGCCAGGCTACCAGATAAGCCCCGGGGTGGTACTTGGCGTATTTTACCAAGCCACTTACCGGATATCTGTTGACGTGCACATTAAGAGGAGACATAAAAATGCTTACTTGAATCCTCTTGTCTTTAAAGTATTCCTGTTCGTCTATTTCTTCAATTACCACCACTTTACCATCGGCAGGAGCTATAACCTTGTAGTGATCAACCGGCGCCTGTCTGCGGGGATTGCGGAAAAACTGCAGGATCAGCAGGTAGAGTACTATGGAAATAAAAAGAACCACATTTTCTACCCAGGCCAGGTCAACCAGCCAGAATACCAGAACGTTGATAAGCCCCAGAATGAGGAGTGCCTGGAGTAAGATTTTTTTTCCTTCGTGGTGAATACGGATCATTAATGCAGGTTTTCGAATATGCGAAGATAGAAATAGGCCATGGGTAATGCGAATAACAAACTATCAATTCGATCGAGCATGCCTCCGTGCCCGGGCATAAACTTGCCGCTGTCCTTTACTCCGTAGGCTCTTTTTATGGCCGATTCAAAGAGGTCACCCAGGGTGCCGAATATCAGCACTACCAGTGCCAGGCCCAGCCATCCGCCGTAGGGCATAAAGGGGAATAGCCGTGAAAAAATAAAGGAGGCAATAAGGGTACTGATAATACCGCCTAAAAATCCTTCCCAGGTTTTGTTGGGCGAGATACGGGGGAAGAGCTTATGCTTGCCAAACTGGCTGCCGATAAGGTAGGCAAAAGTGTCATTGCACCAGATCAGAATAAACACCGAGGCCAGCATCCAGGGGTAATTGTGGTCGTGGTAATTGGCCATCATCGGCAGCAGGGTAGCCGGAATGCCGATATACAACAAGGGGAAGGTTGCGTGAAAAAGCCGTTCGGGAACATTTTTGCTATGAAAGGCCTGGCTCAGCATGATGGCCCCGATGATCAGCGCCAGTATCATTTTCAGAAACTGTTGGGTGAGATAGGGTGCCTCCACCACGTTGGTAAGGGTAAAAATAGCCAGGAGGATCGCTGCAATTAATAGCAGAGTAGAGAGTCCGCCCTTTTTATTGTGCCCAAACTGCATCCACTCGGTTACGGAGAATACCGTAAAGACAGAGGCCAGGGCGATCTGGCCGTAGGTGCCGCTAAAACAGGCTAAAAGTACCAACACTACGTAGGCCAGGCCTGAGAGTGTCCGGAGGATAATGTTAGGCATTAAAACTGATCTTCAAGTAAAAGAAGGTAGATGTCCTTCTTGCATATCTGGCTTGATGCTTCATCGTCGTCATCATCTTCATGACCCTTGATAGTGGTTATTTGCGATGGAATATCGCCTTGATATTTATTGCGAATACCGGTGAGGGCAGAGCGCAGGTTTTCCACAATCTGGCTGGTGTGGGCCAGGGTAATAAAGATATCGGGCAGCTCGCTAAGCTTTTTGCCCTTGGTTTGTTTGGCGGTAATCATAATGCCGCCATTAAAGGAAACCAGGTACTCACAGCTACTGGCAAAGGCATCCGAGGCTTCAACCCTATCAGCCAGATCTTTAAATCCTGCCTTATTTAAAATGGATTTGAAATTTTCCTCCTGGCAATAGATATTGCTGATGCCGGTTTCCTGGGCAATTTCTTTCAGGAAAGTATAGGCATCGCGCTCCTTTTCGCAATAAAGAAACTTACCACCCGAGGCGGTAAAGTTTTTTACAAACGAAAGATCCACAGGTTCCCTCTGGGGAGAATTGAGGCTGGCAGATTCAGATGGCGAATCGTCTTCGTCCAGCGGCTTGCCGCTGAGCACCTTCAGAACCTTACCTAAAAAACCAGTTTTTTTCTTGGATTCCTCCATTAATTATTAACTCGTTTCGCTTCGAAAAGACGGTGTTCAAATCAGTTTTCTTGCTCCTGATCCTGAGGCACCTCTTCTCTTCCGTCGTTTGGCTTGCTAAGCGAACTGCCATTACGGTTGTCAGAATCGTTAGCATCCTTCAGCTTGCGCTCTTTGTCGTCTTGCCAACTGCGCTTGCCAAAGATTTCTTCCAAATTCTCTTTAAATATAACTTCTTTGTCGAGTAATAATTCGGCGAGGCGGGTAAGTTTTGCCTTGTGCTCTGTTAATAATTCCTTGGCGCGTTTGTACTGAGCCTCAATGATCTTGCTGATTTCCTCGTCAATTACCTGGGCTGTTTGCTCACTGTAGGGCTTGTTAAAGCCAAACTCATCATTGCCCTGGCTGTCGTAATAGGTGATATTACCCAGCTTCTCATTAAGCCCGTAAATGGTAACCATGGCCCGGGCCTGTTTGGTAACTTTTTCGAGATCACTAAGGGCGCCGGTAGAAATTTTGCCGAATATCACTGACTCAGCGGCACGTCCGCCCAGGGCCGCACACATCTCATCCAGTATCTGATCGGTATTGGTAATTTGACGTTCCTCAGGCAGGTACCAGGCTGCACCCAATGAGCGTCCCCGTGGCACAATGGTCACTTTCACCAGGGGAGCAGCATGTTCGAGCAGCCAGCTTACGGTGGCGTGGCCAGCCTCATGGTAGGCAATTACATTTTTCTCCTCCGGGGTAATGATCTTGTTCTTTTTCTCAAGGCCTCCAATAATGCGGTCTACCGCATCGAGAAAATCCTGCTGGTCGATGGCCTTCTTGTCTTTACGGGCGGCTACCAGGGCAGCTTCGTTACACACATTGGCAATATCGGCACCCGAAAAACCCGGGGTCTGTTTAGCCAGGAATTCAATATCCAGTTCCTTGGCGAGTTTCAACGGACGCAAGTGTACTGAGAAGATTTCCTTGCGCTCATTCAGGTCGGGTAGGTCCACATGGATTTGGCGGTCAAAACGACCGGCGCGCATCAGGGCACGGTCCAGTACGTCAGCGCGGTTGGTGGCGGCCAGCACAATCACGTGTTCATTGGTGGCAAAGCCGTCCATCTCCGTCAGCAGCTGGTTAAGCGTGTTTTCCCGTTCGTCATTACCACCGCTAAAAGTGTTTTTACCACGGGCACGGCCAATGGCGTCGATCTCATCGATAAAGATGATGGAAGGTGACTTTTCCTTGGCTTGCTTAAAGAGGTCGCGTACCCTGGAGGCTCCCACCCCTACAAACATCTCCACAAAGTCAGAACCCGAAAGGCTGAAGAAGGGCACTTTAGCCTCACCGGCCACTGCTTTTGCCAACAGGGTTTTACCGGTTCCGGGCGGTCCTACCAGGAGGGCACCCTTGGGGATTTTACCACCCAGGCTGGTATACTTGTCTGGGTCTTTCAGGAAGTTAACAATCTCTTGTACCTCTTCCTTGGCACCTTCGAGGCCGGCAACATCTTTAAAGGTCACTTTCACGTTGGTGTTTTTGTCAAAAAGCTGGGCTTTTGACTTGCCGATATTGAAGATCTGTGCTCCGGCACCACCCGCCCCGCTGCTCATGCGGCGCATAATAAAGATCCAGATCGCGATCATCAGGATAAAGGGGAAGGTCCAGGCGAGGATGTCGCTCCAATAGTCCTTTTGCTCCTCGTAGGTGACCACCGGTTTATCGGCTTCGATTTCGTTATTGTCGTAAAATTCCTTGAGGTTGGCATTGAAAGCCTCAAAGGGCATTTCAAATATGTAGTGGGGACCGGGGTTTGCGCCACTGCCGAAGTTGTTGTCACGCAGTTTGTCGTAGCGGTCTTTGTTCTCAAGGGCATCCTTCTTTATAAAGACCTGGATTTGCTTCTCGTTTACAATGGTCACCTTGCGTACATCACCATCCTCGAGCATTTCGGTAAACTCGTTGAAGTTGGTGGTTACGGTGTTGTTATTGAAGCTGCCAATTACCTGTATGGCGATAAAGGCCAGGAAAATAGCTGCGTAAATCCAGTAAAAATTAAACTTACGGTTAGGGCCACCGGGTTTTTTCCCCGAAGGTTTCTTGCCGTCATTTCCCCCCTTCGAAAACTGCTTCTTGAGCTTGTCAAGCTGTTTCTTATCCTTGTTTTCCATGTGCAGTTTTAAAACGTAATTAGTGTTGTTCAAGTACAGTAACCTCCGCATCGCCCCATAATCCTTCCAAATCATAAAACTCACGGGCAGCGGGTAAAAATACGTGAACCGCCACAGTTACGTAATCCATTAATATCCATTCACCATTTTCGGCGCCTTCAATATGCCAGGGCCGATCATCCAATTTTTCACGCACTAATTCTTCAACCCGGTCTGTAATTGCTTTAACCTGTGTGTTGGAGCTACCTTGACAGATAAGGAAATAATCGCATACAGAGTTGTCAAGGTTTTGCAGATTGAGAACTGTAATTTGCTGAGCTTTAACGTCCTCCATCCCGTCAATGATGGTCTGTACCAGTTGAGGGAACGAGTTTTGTGCGTCTATGTGTTTTGTCATTTACTATTTTTAATCCCAGCCTGTAAATTTAACAAATATAGCAGGCTGCTATTATCTTTAGCCTATCTATGATAGAATCCTTTGCTACCGGCACCCTCTTTATTGGCAATCAACTCATTCGTCTGAGTTCGGTTCCGTCCACTAATGATTTTCTGAAAAAAAAGATCAGCGAAAACCGATCCTTGGCCGAGGGTTTATCAGTGTTAACTGCGTATCAAACATCAGGCCGTGGACAAATTGGCAACGCCTGGGAGTCGGAGGGGGGAAAAAATATTCTTTTAAGTGTTTATCTCAAGCCGCATTGGCTGCCGCTAAGCCGGTTTTTTCAGTTAAATATGTCAGTTTGTCTTGCACTTATTGATACTCTGAATCATTTCCAGGCCGGCTTTAAAATCAAGTGGCCCAACGACATTTTGTTTGACCGCCGTAAAATTGCCGGTATCCTCATTGAAAATACTATCAGTAATAACGCATTGGCCAGCTCAGTAGTTGGCATGGGCCTCAATATTAACCAGGAAAATTTTCCTGCCGGCTTGCGTACAGCGGCCACCAGCCTTAAAAAGCTATGTGGTCAAACTTTAGACCTGGAAGTAGTTTTAGCGTTATTGCTGCAAAAGCTGGAACATCGCTATCTGCAGTTACGGCAAAATTCAAGACAGCTGCGCCACGACTACTTTGATCACCTCTACGGCTTCAACGAAACCATCAGGGTGGAGCAGCAGGGGAAGGTAATGGAAGCCACCCTGGTTGATGTGCAGCAGGACGGCCAACTGGTGCTCCGCCTCGGTGGTGTATTAAAGCAATTCCAGTTTAAGGAGATAAGTTTTGTGCTTTAAAGCTGGGCCACCCGGTCAGCCAGCGTTTCGATAAAATTCTTGAGTGGACGCTCTACCATCATGCGCACCATGGGGTTAAACTTCCCGCTGAATTCAAATTTTATCTCAGAGGTGTTGGTGCTGATGGCGGTGATATGTGCCAGCAACGAAAAGTCGAGCTTGCTGCTGGCCGAACGCATCCGGATCAGGTTGGGAGCTTGCTTTTCCTCCAGGCGTAACCTCACCTCCGGCATACCCTTCATACTAAAGAGGAAGGAGTCTTCATCGGCCTCAAACCTGGTCACCGATTCGGGCATCACCTTATTGAAATTCTCAAAGTGGCTAAGTTCCTCGAAAACCTGTTCGGCCGGTTTGTTTACCTGGGCAGTCTTGGATTCAATGTGGGTCATGTTCGTTTTTTTGAGCTTAGTTTGACCAGTTAGCAGGGTCTCTGCGCCACTCCATCAGGGTGTGGTAGGTGTCGTTATCAATAAACCCATTTGAATTCACTTGTTCGATCAGGTGGTTGTAGTCGCTCAGGGTAAGCAGTTCGCAGTCCGCTTCCTTAAAGTTGTTTTCGGCCACCTCAAAGCCATAGGTAAATAAGGCGGCCATGCCCAGTACATTGGCACCCTCTTCACGCAGGGCCTTTACCGCCTTAAGGCTGCTGCCGCCGGTACTGATCAGGTCTTCTACCACTACCACACTCTGGGCATTGCTCAGTTGGCCTTCAATCTGGTTTTTGCGGCCATGGCTTTTGGGCTCAGGGCGTACATACACAAAGGGCACACCCAATTCCTGGGCTACCAGCACCCCAATGGCAATGGCCCCGGTGGCTACTCCGGCGATTACATTAGGTTCGCCGTATTTTTCACGGATGGCCTTTACCAGGTTTTCACGCAAAAAATTGCGCACCGCCGGATAGCTCAGGCTAATCCTGTTGTCACAATATATGGGGGAATTCCAGCCACTGGCCCACTGAAAGGGCTCTTCTGGTTGCAGTTTTATTGCCTTAATTTGCAGCAGTTGCTCAGCCGTTTGCCGGGCAATTTCTTTGTCAAAAATCATGGGGTCAAATGTATAAAGTTTTCATCAACGATTCGAGCCTGACGCTCAGGAATACTGCCAACACCGCCGCTCAAAATTACCAGGGACCGGAACAGCTTTCAGGCCTGATTGCGGAGCTGGAGCAAGCTCAGCTACCCATGCAGCTGGAATTGGCCCATAGCGCGCTGCAACAGATGTGGAATGACTTCAAAGGTTTTTACAAGCTGATCCATGCCGCCGGTGGGGTGGTGAAAAATGACAAAGGAGAAATTCTGCTTATCTACCGCTGGGAAAAGTGGGATCTGCCCAAAGGGAAAGTGGAACCGGGAGAAGACTATGCCGAAGCGGCTGTTCGGGAGGTGATGGAAGAGTGTGGCGTAAATGAGCCGCTTATCACCGCGAAGCTACCCAGTACCTTTCACACCTATGAACGCGGAGGTGAAAAAATTCTCAAGGAAACCCATTGGTACGAGATGAAATTAAGCCAAACCGCTAAACTGGTTCCCCAAACTGAGGAGGATATAACAGAGGTAGGCTGGTTTGCACCCGGGATAGCGGAAAGGCGTTTGGAAAAAAGCTACGCCAGTCTTAATTGGCTGTTCCAGCAGTACCTGCATTCTAAATCCTGACCGCAGGCGGAACGAACTGGCCGTAGTCGCCTTTATGGCGGATTATATCGCGCACTATGCTGCTGCTGATATTTGACAAGCCGCTGGAAGTGAGCAAAAATACCGTATCGAGCCCGGCGTTGAGTTTGCGATTGGTTTGAGCCACCGCTTTTTCAAATTCAAAGTCAGCCGGATTGCGCAAACCCCTTAGAATAAAGCCCGCTCCTATTTGCTGGCAGTAATTTACCGTAAGGCCTGTGTAGGTGTCCGCTTCCACGGTAGGCATGTCTTTAAAACTTTCTCTGATCCACTCCAGCCGCTGCTCCAGGGGGAACATGTATTTTTTGGAAGCATTTTCACCAACCGCCACCACAATCTTGTCGAAGAGGGGGGCTGCCCGTATTATCACATCCTGGTGGCCCAGGGTAATGGGGTCGAAGGAGCCCGGAAATACTGCAATTCTCATTTTTTGCTCTTTAAGGCCTTTTCCACACAGCTGTCAAAAAGCTCGTTGAGGCTGATGCCGGCGTACTGGGCCTGTTTGGGTAAAATGCTTTCAGGACTTAAGCCCGGAATGGTATTTACCTCGATGAAGAAAGGTACACCGTTTTCATTAACTATATAATCCACCCGCGTGATGCCATTGAGGTTCAGGCTCTCGTATATGAATTCTGATTCCTCCATGATCTGGGCATATACCCCGTCATCAATGCGGGCCGGAGTAACTTCTTTAGAGCGGCCACTGTACTTACTCTCATAGTCAAAAAATTCATTGGCCGGCTCAATGTCGGTACAGGCGATGGCCTTTATATAGCCATTGTGATTGCTTACCCCACAACCTACTTCGGTGCCTTTCACCATCGCTTCAATGATTACCTGGCTGTCCACGGCAAAGGCGGCATCAATGGCATCGTCGAGGTCTTCGGCAATTTTCACCTTGGTAACCCCGATACTCGAACCACTGCGGTTGGGTTTTACAAAGCAGGGAAGGCCCACTTTGTCAGTAATATCTTCGGTAGTATAGTCTTCGTGGCGGGCGAGGTAATAGGCTTCCGGAATATTTACCCCGGCTGCTTTCAGTAGCAGACTGCACTCTGCCTTGTTGAAGGTGAGGGCGCTTTCAAATTGTCCCGAGGCGGTATGAGGCATTTCTATCAGGTCGAAATATCCAGCCAGGGGACCATCTTCACCAGGAGCGCCGTGAATAGCGTTGAACACTACGTCAAAATGAATTCGCTCCCCCTTTTTCTCGAAAGAAAAGTCATTGCGGTCGATAGCATACTCAGCACCGTCATTGTCGATAACAACCCATTTTTCGCGGGTGATAAGCACCTTGTAAGGCGTGAATTTTATTTTACTGAGATGATTGTAAACTACCTCCCCTGATTGCATAGATACCTCAAACTCCTGGGAGAAGCCGCCCATTACCACCGCTACCGTATGTTTCATATTTATTTCAAATTGACGCAAAGTTAATTTTTCCTGCCATCTGCCAAGCCCCGGTTTGCGGAGGCACAAAAGAATTTGAAGTATAAATAAAAAAGCACCCTTTAAGGGTGCTTTCTATTTGCGGTTATAAAAAGGTATATCAGGATTCATCGGCCATCATAGCGCGCAGCTTTTTAGCCATGTCAGGATCCTGCTGTACTGCCTGGGTAATTTGAGCATATTCCTGCTCACTCATATCAAAATCGGCGATTACCTCTCTTTGTTTCTCAGTCATTTCCTGTTGGATTGCCATCACAGCGGCCAGTGCTTTTTCAAATGCAGCCTGCTTGTCTTCAGAGGCTTCTGACTCCTTGCCCATCTGTTTGGCCTGCGCCATCTGTTGAAATTCCATGGTGGTAAGTCCCTCCTCAGTAATAGACTCGGCCATTTCTTCTTGATACTCCTGCTGGATGCCTTGCATTTCTACCGTAGCTTCGGCAAAATCCTGCAGTTGCTCATCGCTCACATCTACGGCGGGAGCAGACTGCTGAGGCACGGGTTGCTGGGCATTAGCGGCAAACGGCATCATTACCGTGGCGGCCATAATACTCACTGAAGTTAAAATCTTCTTCGTTGTAATAAGCATGTAGCTTTCTGTTTTTTTTTTTGGTTGCATGGGCGACAATAAAAAGGATCAGGGTGGTGACCAAATTATTGCCTCCAAGCTAAAACTACTGCCAGCCGACTTTCGGCCGACAGGCTGCCATTTTGGTTATCATATCTGGCAGCACGATACGGGAGGCGCAAAAGCCATTCCTAAATTCAAAAAGCGCCCCAATAGTTGGGGCGCTTCAGGTTAACGTTTAACGTTGTAACCGTGGTTAGCTTCGCTTGTTATAGCCAACATTAAGGACATTGTGGATTGCCCTCACGGAATTGTATAACCGCAGAAGTGCTGTAAGGTTCGGGAAATGAGCTTCTTGCTGCCTGTGGCTTTGCTCGTTTTCGCTAAAACTCAAGTGTCAGTTGGGTGTAGGCTTGGCCTTCTTTTTCGCGCAGATTTGACAGGGTAATACCCAGTAAACGCACCGGTCGATCTGGCAGGGGTGCCCCCAGCAGCTCTTTGATTTTTGCCATAATGGTAGGGCGGTCATTTACATAGTGAGAAAAACTGAAGCTGCGGGTGTGCTGCTCAAAGTCGTGGTACTTCAGCTTCAGCGTAACCGTTTTGCCGGCGGCGCCACTCCTTTCAATTCGTTCAGCCAGCTTGCTCATTATTTTCTCCAGCTCCATCAGCATCTCCTTGGTTTCCTTGAGGTCGTGGGCAAATGTTCGCTCCGCGCCGATCGATTTGCGGATGCGGTCGGGTTTGACGCGGCTTTTTTGCAAACCCCGCACGATGTGATAGTAGTGATTTCCGCTTTTGCCAAATTCCCGCACCAGCAGAGGCAAGTCCCACTTTTTCAGGTCGCGGCCAAAATGGATGCCCAGATGTTGCATCTTCTCTGCAGTTTTGGCACCGATGCCATAGAATTTTTGAATGGGCAGGGATTCCAGGAAAGGAATCACATCCTCCGGCATTATGGTTTTCTGGCCATTGGGTTTGTTGATATCGGACGCTACCTTGGCCAGGAATTTATTAATGGAAATGCCGGCGGAAGCCCGCAGTTGGGTTTGCTCCCAGATTTTTTCCCTTATTTCCCGGGCAATGCGGGAAGCGCTGGTCATGCCCTTTTTATTTTCGGTAACATCGAGGTAGGCCTCGTCGAGCGAAAGCGGTTCCACCAGATCGGTGTATTGAAAGAAAATTTCCCTGATCTGTTGCGATACCTCCTGGTATTTTTCAAAATCGGGTTTTACGAAGATCAGAGCCGGGCACTTCCGGGCAGCAGTGGTAGAAGGCATGGCTGAGCGCACACCATATTGCCGGGCCTCGTAACTGGCGGCCGCCACCACTCCCCGTTCCTTGCTGCCTCCCACCGCCACCGGTTTGCCACGTAACTCAGGATTGTCGCGCTGCTCCACTGAGGCGTAAAAGGCATCCATATCCACGTGGATGATTTTGCGGAGGTATTCTTCCGGGATTTGACTTGCGGTGTTTTCCACGGTACAAAAGTGCTAAAGATCCGGCCAGCTTTGAGGGTGTTACTTTGAAAGCTCCTTGGTACGGAATTTTTTGAGGTTGACAATTTCCTTTCCCTCGCTAAAGTGGGCCATACTCTGCTGCACCTCCTTATTGGGCCACAACACCCGCAGGCTTTGCCCGGCGATATTGTAAACCGAGGTATATAGGGTTACAAAGTGCTTAAGTTCACTGTTGTGGTAGAGCGGAAGTTGAAAGAAGCGCCTGATGGTTTCCTCTTTAGATAGATGTGGATCCAATAAGAGGGCATCGAGGTAATTTTTACGCTCCAGGGTGCCGGTCATGGCGGCGTACTCAATCCACTCCACCATTTCCTGGTGATTGGTGGCTACCGGGCTTTCGCTCACCACCGGTGCCCGGTCCGGCGACAAGTAGAGGGTGGAAAAAGAGCCGTGGCGGTCTATCATAGTAATGTTGTAGGCCATGTGCACCGGAATGCGCAGGAATACTTTTTGGGCTTCAGGCACGCTGCTGCAGGTTTCGAGAGCATAGCGCACCAGCAGGGGGATGCCAAAGCCGCTGCCCACCACTTTGCGGCCACCGAAAGTGAGCGACACCACCAGGCCATCGCCGTTAATGCCATCCAGCAGGCCCCAGTTGCAATCCGATAAACCCATTACCGGTTTTAGCCAATTGGTCTTTAGTAGCACTCCCTCAAAAAAACGGGGATCGTAATCGTAGTTGCGGATAAGGCCCAGTGGAGCCCTGGTCCAGGCCAGCTGGGTGCAGCCACTCATAAAAGGAGGTGGGTTGTAAAGGCTAAGGAAGCGGGAGGCGATATCACCCCCACCTGCCAGTTCACAAAGGCGCTCATAAACTGGTACCAGCTCGGGCATATGTTTATCCAACGCTTCGGTGCTGCTTAGGTATCCGGCCCGGGCGGTAAGGCCTTCCTGGCTAAACCATTTTTTATAGTAGGGCCACGATTTTTCAAACAGGTGCTTCCACTTCTCACCGGGGGTGTCCTCTTCTACGCTGTTTAAAGCTACCAGCATTCCTACATCATTTTAAATCCACCGATCTCTGCGACCTTTTCCTGTACATATTCTTCGTTGCCGGGAACCTTGGTTTTGTAGAGTGATTTCATGCCATCAATCCATTTGCGGGCCCGCTCCTTTAACTGAAAATCATCGGTCATCAGCCTGCCCCGCATTACCAGGATACCGATGTCGGCGCCCTCATAAAAGTAGTCACCCATGCGGGTGATGCGCAGGAAGAAGGCTTCGTTTTCCCTTTCCACTGCACGACGGTGGGTATCCATGCGGTCAAAATAAATGCAGCCCGCATCATCCATACGGTAAATTCCCGAGCGCGGGGCCTGGGTTACATATTCAACCGTATCTTCGGTGTGTTTGATCACCAGCTGGCCCCATGAGTCGATGTTGATATCCTTAAACCAACGGGCGTTCAGGGCCTCGACATCCAGCTCGTATGGCTGGTTCATATACTCAAGGATGTGGAAGAGAAAGAGCGGCGCATCGGCCAGGGCAAACACGGCGTGATTGGTAATGGAGCTGGCGCCGGTAATGCGTGGATTTAATTCGCCCAGGTAAATTTCATCGGTCCCTTCCTCTATAAGAAAGTCGAGCTCGAAGTAGCCTTTGTAGCCCTCCTTGCGGAGCTGGTTGCCGAAGAGGCGGGTGTACTCATTTGCTTTTTTACGAATAGTTTCATTGAAAGCGCCGGGATAAATTTCATTGCCACACCAGCCGCCTTTATAAGGAGTCAGCTCCTTAAAACCCACCAATTCGGTCATCAGTGGTGCCACCAGGGTACCGTGTTGCGTTACACAGGCTTCAATGGCTGAGCCATAACAGTTGATGCGCTTCATCACCTTTACCTCCTGCTCGCTTTCAATCTCCTCTTTGTATTTGTTGTAATCTTCTTCACTTTTAATAAAGAAGGTGGTATGACCCGAATCGCCGAAAGGCGTCTGAATTACCAGGTCATTGCCCAGATGAGAAGCTACTTCGTTGAGATGTTCATAGCTGTCAACCTTGGTAAGGATATTCGGAACGCAGGGTACGCCTGCTTTTTCGGCAATGCGGTTGGTGTTTACCTTATTGTCCATACTGGTGCGCATGCCAGCTGAAGGAAAGGCTACTTCCAGCCCCAGTTTCGCTGCCAGCTCCTCGGTGCGGGCATCAAACATCAGGAAGAGGGCTTTGCCTTTGTCTCCGCGTTTACGGATATAATCCACCACCTCCTTGTGTTCCAGCAGGTAGTTATTGATGTCTTCAATACTTTGAAATTCCTCGTGTGGCAATTCTTCATGGGGGGCAAACACGTTGGGGTGCTTGCCGTCGAAACACTCGATATAACAAATGAACTTAAAGCCTTTCACCCATTCGTCGGCCCCTAACAGGTTAAAATTGGTGGCACTGATAAAATAAAT
>CAZUCA010000001.1:36717-115057 GCA_964619125.1 uncultured Owenweeksia sp.
ATGGGGAAGCCGGGTGGGTAGGGAATAACAAAGGAGGCGGCTACAATTTCTTTTCCCTCCTCCAGTGCCTTATGACAATCGGAAAGTTTAATATGCCTGCAGTTGCTGTCGTCATACGACATAAAATAGGCTTCCCGCAAATTGCCACCGGGGGCGCCAGGCATGGCCTGAAAGGAGGAGTGAAAATGGCTGAAGTCAGGCAGGGGAGGGCACTCCTCAATTAGCGAATGGATCTTTTTTTCCTCCAATTCACGCTCTTCCTGCGAAAAAGCTTTATAGCGCTCTTCCAACTGGTTGGCGATCTTCAGCAGTACACTCAGCAGGTAGGCTACCGAACTGCGGGTAGTACCGATATTGGTCATAAAAAGCACTGTGTTGCGGGAGGTTTTGTTGATCTGAATCCCGAACTGATCCATCAGGTACTTATTTTTAAAGGTATCGCCATCCACACCGGTTCGCCCGATGTAAAGGTTGATCTTGGTGGGGTCAAGCACAAATTCATCGCTGGTCCAGGCTTCTTCCATACGAACCCAGCCCGTTTTGGCATTGTAGTACTCGCTGATGCGGGAGCTGCGATACTGGGCGGGGATCAGATCCTGTACCGTAAGCACGTCAAAATACTTTCTTAGCTTGGGGTGCAGCCCTATTTTGGAGCGGAGGATCATGGCGGTTTCAATGCTCTTTTCCACCATTTCATAGCCTTCAAATTGCACCTGGCGCCGGCCGATGTCCAGTGACCCCAGAATCTGGTAGTTAGGTGAGGTGGAAGTGTGGGTTTTGTAAGCCTCCAGAAATGACTCCTCGGTCTTGCGCTTAAAATCCTGGTCCCAGATGTGGATCATGGAACCTTGTCGCAGTGAAGAAAGGGTTTTGTGGGTAGACTGGGTGGCATACACCCGCAGGCAAACCTTATCAGGATCAGGCATGCCCTCCTTGTCATCACTGTGTTCATAGGCCTTGCGGTAGCCGTCGCTCTTGTATTTTTCGGCCAGCATGCGGGCGGCAAACATGGCTGTTCTTTGCTTGTAGACCGGGGTGAAGGCGGCAAAGGCAAACCAGGCCTCATCCCACAAAAAGATGATGTCGGGTTTGATGGCCAACACTTCTTCCATCACTTGCTGGGTGTTGTATACCAAACCATCGAAGGTGCAATTGGTGAGTAGCAGCATCCGTACTTTGTGCAAGAGCCCTTTTTCTTTCAGAAGCAGTAATTTTTCCTTGATGTGCTCCAGTGGTACGGCGCCATACATCGAATAGTCCTTCACCGGGTAGGAGTCAAGGTACACCGGGTGGGCACCCGACAGTACTAAACCATAGTGATGCGATTTATGGCAGTCACGATCTATCAGCACCAGGTCCCCTGGTTGGGCAATGGCTTGCACTACAATTTTATTGGCGGTGGAAGTACCGTTGGTTACAAAAAAGGTATTCTTGGAACCATAGGCCCTGGCGGCCATTTCCTGGGCTTTTTTCAGGGGACCGGTTGGTTGAAGCAGCGAGTCAAGGCCGCCGGTGGTAGCTGAGGTCTCAGCCAAAAAGAGGTTACGCCCGTAAAACTCACCGAAGTCGCGGATCCAGTGTGATTTAAACACGGAGTTACCACGGCTGATGGGCATGGCATGAAATACGCCGGTAGGCTTTTGGCTGTAATCGACCAGGGCCGAAAAGAAGGGGGTGCGGTAGCGTTCTTTTATGCCCTGCTGTATGCTGAGGTGGATTTCCTGCAGGTCTTCGGTACGGTAAAAAATGCGGTTGAAACAATGGAGGGTATTGTCGTCCAGGTCCTGCACCCGGGTGTCGGTAACGTAGTACACGTCCAATTCCTGGCGCAGGTTTTTAATAATGCGGCCTAAGACGGGGCCATAGTCAGCGCGGGCATCGGGGTCAACATTTAGGCGCTTGATGCCATTTATAAAGGGTTTCAGCGGGGTAAGGGTATTACGTGAGGCGAAGGGAATACCGTAGCGGATCACCACTGACTGGATGTTGCGGTTAAACAAGAGGGCAATCAGGGCATCCTGAAAATTGGAAGTAACCACCACGTCGAAAGTGAAGTGGTCGTTGCTGCTTCGCAGACTTCTGAACTCCTGTTTGAGTTGCTCACGGTCCTCCTTGCCCAGGTCGTCCACAAACAGCACCTCAAAATAATTCTGGCGTACCCGCTCCTCGCGGTCTTCTTCAATCATTTTGCTTTTGCCGTCAGCATCGGTTTGCATCACCTTGGTTTTGGAGCGATAGCTCTCGCTTTCCAGGTTTCGCATCGTCTCACTAACGGCGCTGGCCAAGGAGCTGTAGTCTTCCCGCTTGTAGTAGTTGTTGAACTGGTTAAATCTCTCCATGCCTGGGTAGGCCCAGTAGGATTCCAGGGTCTTGAGAAGTTTCAGGTTTCGCTCCACCTGATGCCTGGCTTTAATTTCTTCCTTTGGCTTAGCGCTGCGCCGAAGCTTAAGAGAAGCTTTTTTAAGTTGTTGCCAGGAGTCGGAGCGCAGTTGGGCTACGTTAAAGTAGTCCTGGTTTACGTGTTTGGGGTCAAAGTCGTGATCCATTGAACTATGCTTAGGTATCGAATAAGTTAATTAGACGGAGTGTTTGTGCATAGCGCTGGTTCGTAGAAATCAGGGTGTTGAGCTCAATTAATATAGAAAAATTATTGATAGTCTTCGTTATTGCGGTTTTCGGGCATAATGTCAATCCCACTGGGATCCATCCCAATGGGCTCATTCATCACCTTGTTGATCTGTGCCAGGCGGGTGGGTTTTTCCAGTTCACCCAATTTGTCGAGCTCGGGATAGGAGCGCTGCTCATCGTAAATGTCGAAGCGCACCTTGCGGTCGCGAAAGCTTTTGAGCGGCTGACCCAGGCGCAGCAGGCCGTGCTCACGGCTGCGTTTCACCCGGTCGATGTCAATTTCAATGGGGATGAGCTCAGGGCCGGTGCTGGCCTGGTAAATGACGCGACCATCGGGGCCACAAACTATGGAACGGCCGGTGCCGCCATCGCCCAGGCCGTTGATGTCAAAAACATAACACTGGTTGGTAGCGGCGGTAGATTGCACCAGTGCCAGCTCCACATCGCGGTCGATAGTGCCGGTAAGGGTGGGGTGGAGAATTACATCACAGCCGTTCACCGCCAGGGTGCGGGAGGTTTCGGGGAACCACATGTCGTAGCAGATGGACACGCCAAAGCGGCCTACCTCGGGTACGTCAAAAAAGAGGAATTGATCACCACCGGTCACTCCCACCTCGTAGGGATAGAAGGGAAACATTTTATCGTAGCGTCCCACAATCTCACCGTCGGGGTTAATAACCGTGGCAGTGTTGTAAATTTTGTCTTGCTTCCTCTGAAACATAGAGCCCGGGATTAGCCAGATCTTATGCTTGCGCGCCAGTTCCCTGAACTCATCTTCGGTGGGAGTGGGAAAGTCACGGGCATAATGGGTAAGCGGCCCGAAGGCACAAAGCTCACTCAGCATCACCATCTGTACCCAGGGGTACACTGACATTACCACCTCAATCTTATGCTTCATCAGGGGTACGTTGCTGTGACTGGCCGAAACCGGCATCTGAATGCCGGCAATAGAAAAGGGTTTCATAGTGGGTTTAAATATTTCAAGTGAATATTTCTTTGCGGATAAGGCTGCTTAAATCAAGGGCTTAACCGAGGAGTTTGTCAAGTTCCTCTTCAATGATATCGAGCCCTCTTTCCAATTGTTCGTCGGTGATTACCAATGGACTCAGTACCCTGATAACGTTTTTATGGGTGCCGGCACTGATCAGCACCAGCCCCCGCTCGGCACAGGCCGCTAATAGTTTGGAGCAGGTATCGCTGTCGGGCTGTCGGGGATCGTTGTCCTTTACAAACTCCATCGCCATCATGGCGCCCAGGCCGCGTACATCACCGATTTCAAAGTGGCGATCGCGCATTTTTTCAAAGCGCTGGCGTACGATGCGTCCTACTTCCTCGCCACGCTGGTTGAGGTTTTCATCCTCCATCAATTTCAGGGTGGCCAGGGCGGCCGCACACGATACCGGGTTGCCGATATAAGTGCCGCCAATGGTGCTGGGCTTGGCAGCATCCATAATCTCTGCCTTCCCCAACACTGCAGCAATAGGCATACCCGAGCCCAGCGATTTGGCCCAGGTAGAAATGTCGGGGCGAACCTCAAAATGTTCGTAAGCGGCCCATTTACCGGTACGGCAAAAGCCTGACTGCACTTCATCGAATATGAGGAGAATGCCGTGCTCATCACAGAATTCACGGATTCCTTTTAAATAGCCTGCTGGTGCTACGTTAAAACCACCTTCGCCCTGTACTACTTCCATAATTACTGCTGCCACATTGGCCGGGTCAACCATATTGCGCATCGATTCGTGCATGCGCTTCAGTTCCTGCTCTACAAAGTCGGCCTGGCTGAGATTGTTGCCATAGCGATAGTAGTTGGGAAAGGGCAGGCGGTACACTTCCGGGGCAAAGGGGCCGCAGCCCAGTTTGTAATCTACTTTGGAAGTCAGTGTCATGGCCATCATAGTGCGACCGTGGAAGGCACCGGTAAAGGAAATGATAGCCTCCCGCCCGGTAGCCTGCCGGGCAATTTTGATGGCATTTTCCACGGCTTCGGCGCCGGTGCTTACCAGCATGGCCTTAGTACGCTCGCCGTGAGGCAACAGCTCGGTGAGCTTTTCGCAGAGGGCGATATAGGGCTCATAGGTCACCACGTTGAAACTGGTGTGGATAAACTTCTGCGCCTGCTCAATAATGGCGTCCACTACCGGTTGGGGGCAGTGCCCGGCGTTTACCACGCCGATGCCGCCGGCAAAATCAATCATTTCGCGGCCGTCGTGGTCGATGATGATAGCCCCTTTGGCCGAGGTGGCGGTGGCAGTGTTGAATACGCCTACGCCATTAGCCACTACCGCTTTCCTTCTTTCCAGCAGTTCAGCACTGCGGTGTTTTTTTAATGTCTTGTCTGTCATATTATTATCCTGATTTGGAGCTCCCTTAAATGATTTCCTTAATATAACAAGCATTTTGGCAAGTTGCTGATACCTAGCTTCTTTTTGGGTGAAATAATATTATGACCAGCTCTGAAAAAGGGGGTCAACAGGCTTGTTGTCACAACCGGCGCTATCCCTGCAATTGTTACATTCGCAGCAGCTATGCTTTCCAAGAGATCGAAATACGCCATTAATGCCCTGGTATACCTGGCCCGCCAGGCTCAGGCTGACCCTGATCGCAAGGTTCAGGTGTCTGAAATATCTGAACATCAGAGTATTCCCCGTAAATTTCTGGAGAGTATCCTTCTCGACCTGAAAAACAACGGCATCCTCGGTAGTAAAATGGGCCGGGGGGGAGGCTACTATTTGCGCAAAGATCCCGAGGAGGTAAACCTGGCCGAGATCCACCGCATTTTTGACGGCGCCATAGGCCTGCTTCCCTGCGTTACCTATCAGTATTACGAAAAATGCGAGGAGTGTGTGGATGAGGAAACCTGCGGCATTCGCGATGCCATTCTTAGCGTGCGCAACAAAACGGTGGAAATCCTCAAGGAGAATACCCTGCAACATATCCTGGAGGTGGAAGACGCGAAGCGTCAACAGAAAAACTGAACTGTTTTTCTCACAAATTCTAAAGTTCTAAATTTGAGTGAATTTAAGTCCTAAAATTATGCTCAAACGATTACTACTTTTCTTTTTCTCGGTTTCTGCCGTCGGCCTGATGGCCCAAACTATGGTAACCACCATGCCTCAGCACAGTGCCGTGGTGCTCGAAGAGTACACTGGTATTTATTGTCAGTTTTGTCCTGATGGCCATAAAAGGGCCAAGGAACTGAAAGCTGACTACCCCGGCCGGGTGGTATTAGTGAATATCCACCAGGGGGGGTATGCTAATCCCCAGGGTAATGATCCCGATTTTCGCACTGCTTTTGGAAATGATTTGGCAGGGCAAACCAACCTTACAGGCTACCCCACCGGTACTATCAATCGCGAGATTTTCCCCCAATTCGGCAGTACCATGGCCATGAGCCGCTCCAACTGGCGCCTCGCCGGTGAGCAGGTGTTAGAACGCAAAGCACCGGTAAACCTGGGTGCCACCTCTAGTTATAATGCCACTTCGCGTACCCTTACGGTTAATGTGGAGGCGTTTTACACTGAGGATGCTCAGAATAGCTATAACCTGCTTAATGTAGCGCTGATACAGGATAGTATTCTGGGGCCCCAAACCGGTGCCGCTACCTGGAACCCGGGTGATCTGCTTAATGGTCAGTACGTTCACGGCCATATGTTGCGTCATTTGATTACCGGCCAGTGGGGTGACACCATCGCCAATACCAATGACGGTGATCTATTTAGCGCCACTTATAACTATGTGTTGCCCGATAGTATCAACGGCGTGCCCCTGGTGGCCGATAACTGTCATCTGGCGGTTTACCTTACCGAAGACCGTACCCATATTACCCAGGGCATCAGCCTGGGAATGAATGATGCCAACGATGGTAATCACTCTCCGGTTTACAGCGAGATCACTAATCTCAATACCAACTTCCTCGATGGCAACAGTGGTAGCACCAGTAGTTTCAATTTTGACCTGGCCTCTAACTTTAGTACCAATGAAGACTTTAAGGTGGAGTTAACCGCTGAGGCACCCTCGGATTGGTCAGTGTCCTATGATGTGGACGGTACCACCTACACCGGCAACAACACTATTCAGCTTAGCGGTAGCAGCCCCGCTTCCTTCAGCCTCGATGTGGTGCCCGGAAGTACCGCTGCCCTGGCTCATTACGCGCTGAAGATTTATCCGCTCAGTGATACCAGCAGTTACCTCCGCCAGGAGTTTTATGTGGCCAGTGGCATTACCGACCTGGTAGTAAATGGTACCGGCGGTTTTGGCGATGGTAATAGCTATAGCTGGGAATCAATTTACAAAGGTGGACTTAATGCTGCCGGCGTAAGCTCGGTAGCAGTTACCGACGCTGATATAATGGAATATGCCTTTAGCCAGGGAGGCCTGAGCGATGTAAATAACCTTTACCTCAATATCGGGTGGACTTTCCCTTCGCTTTCTGACGATCAGGCCACGGCCCTGATGAACTTCCTCGACAATGGCGGCAACCTGCTGATTGCGGGACAGGACATCGGCTGGGATATTAAGTCAGGATCGGGTTATGGTACGCCGGTAACCAATAATTTCTACACTAACTACCTCAATGCCGATTATCAGGCCGATGGTGGTGGTGGGAATTCTGGTATTACTGCCGTGGCCACTGACAATATTTTTGGAAACGTGGGAAACAGCAGCCTCTCCCAGCCCTATGGCAGCAACTTTTACCCCGATGAACTGCAAGCAGTGGGAAAAGGTCAGGCTATTTTTAATTACACGGGCACCAGTAAAGTTGCAGGAGTACGGGCCTATGATGGCTTTAAGGTGGTATACCTGGGTGTAGGTCTTGAAATGATCAGCGATGCCTCGGTAGCCAACGACATTCTTGACTTGTCTTATCAGTGGTTTAATGGCCTGATTTCAGTGGCTGAATTTGACTTCCTTGCCCGCGGTTTTGAAGTATACCCCAACCCAGGTGAAGGGGATTTTGAGCTGAGCCTGCCACTGGAAGGTGACTACCAACTGGCGGTGTACAATGCGACCGGCCAGTTGGTTATGACAGAAGCTTTCAGTCCGGAGGCGCTCAATCACAAAATCAGCCTTAAGGAGGTTCCGGCGGGAATGTATTTGTTTACCCTGCATTTTGGTTCAAAAAGTATCACCAAAAAAGTGAGCATAAAGTAGTAGTGAATATTAATTCTGATTAGAAAGGCGGCCTGATGGTCGCCTTTTTTTTATAGTATAGGCGTTAGCAGTAAGATCCATTAAAAAGCCTTAACTTTCAGTTCGTTAGGGAGCTCTTCTTGTCAGTGGGCCATTGCGCCTTTACTACATTGTTTTTCCTTGAGGTCGGGACTATTTTAAGTGCTCTTGCTATGAAAAATATTGCTCCTTTCCTTATTCCACTTTTTATCAGTTCAATTTTAACAGCACAATCACCAGGCCTGGAATGGGCGAGGGCATTTGGGGGTAAAAGCGCAGATGGATCCTTGGATATCAGTCGCGATCCTTCGGGCAATCTCTTTTTAGGAGGCTATTTTATTGATACCGCCGACTTTGATCCGGGACCTGCCAATTTTCCATTGGTGTCAAAGGGAAGCTCAGATATTTTCGTACAAAAGCTTGATGATCAGGGTCAGTTTTTATGGGCCCGGACCATGGGTGGGCCCGGTATCGATCAGGCTATGGCCCTGGAAGTAGATGCCGGTGGTAATATTTATCTCAGTGGTATTTTCCGCGATTCGGTTGATTTTGACCCGGGTTCCGCTGCGCAGTGGTATACTGCCGTGGGGAATTTTGATGTATTTATTTTAAAACTGGATCCTGCCGGTAATCTTTTGTGGGTTAAAACCCTGGGGGGTGTAGTGGGAGATCACGCCACCGCCCTGGCCATTAACCCGGCCGGGGACCTTCTGATAGCTGGAAATTATGGTGGCACCGTCGATTTCGACCCGGGCCCGGGGGTGCAACTTATGACCGCCAGCGATGATCGCGACTTATACTTGCTCCAACTCGATGCCCAGGGCGGCTTTAAGAAGGTGCAATCAATGGGAGCAAAGGGGTGGGAGCAGATAAATGAAATAATTTGTGATCCGGCGGGGCAGATATATCTGGCCGGGGGTTTTGAGGATACCACCGATCTGGATCCCGGTAGCGGCATTGTCAATTTTATCTCAGCCGGGGGTGATGATCTTTTTGTGCTGAAGCTGGATGCCAATGGCAAGTACCTCTGGGCCCGCACCTTCGGGGGTATAAATTCTGACCGGGCTTATGGACTCACTTACGATGCTGCCGGCAATATCTATGTGGGGGGGCTTTTTATGGATAGTGTTGACTTCGATCCGGGCCAGGCTGATTCTATCCTCGTCTCTGCCGGTAGCGCTGATATTTACCTGCTGAAGTTAGACAACCAGGGTGATTTTGTATGGGTACGAAGTATGGGCGGGTCAGGCTGGGATGCTATGCAATGCCTTGGCATTGACCGCGATGATCATCTTTACCTGGGTGGCATATTTGAAGACAGTGCTGATTTTGATCCGGCTTCCCCGATACACTATGCCTACTCTGCCGGAGATTTTGATGCCTTTCTTCAAAGTCTCGATAGTCAGGGTAATTTTCGATGGGTAGCTACCGCCGGAAGCATTGGCTCTGATGGGGTAAATTGCCTTTACTGTGATTCCGCTGGCACGCTCTTTAGCACCGGAGAGTTTGCCGATACGGTAGATTTCGACCCGGACACCACTGTGAGCCAGCTTTTTTCGCAGGGGCTGAGTGATGTTTTTTTGCAAAAAATTAGGCAGGATTATATATCACTACCATCAATGCTAAAACTTAGCAGCCTGCAGCTCTATCCTAATCCGGCCCACTCCCAGTTTAAATTGGAGCTACCGCAGGCAGGCCGCCTCAGGTTAAGCATCTATGCTTTTAGCGGTGAGTTGGTTTGGAGCGTAGAAGGCATTTCATCCCAGCTGGCTACTATTAAACTGTCTTTGCCAGCCGGCCTTTATCTGTTAATAGCAGAGGCCGGTGCAGAGCTTTATTACCAAAACTTGCTTATCCATTAATTATCAGCTTTTTGCCTTCGGCTGTTGAAGGATCCCTAAAAATTTATCACAGTACTCTGCCTTCTTCTTGAGCTTGTACTGCATAATATAGCGGGGGTGCTCAAGGGGGGTAATGCGGTCGAATAATTTCACCTTCTCATTCAGGCGCTTTAAGTACTGAAAGTTTTTTCCGGTCCCTAATACTATGCAGTGGCCGGGCATGCCACATATTTCGCGCTGGCGCCGGAGATTTTCGACTATAAAAGGACGCACGGCTTTCTCCAATTCCTTATTGTCGTAATAATTGTAGTTGACCCAATTGCCTTTGGCATTTTTGTGAATAAATCCCAGTGGACTTACGGCACCAATAAACCAATCATGGTAGAACTTTTGGGCACCACCGTAAGCTTCAATTACATCATAAACAAAAAGGGAGGAAGTTTCCCTGGTTTGACCGGGGAAGGGAATGCCACAGTGCTCTTCCAGCCGATACGAATCGGTGAAGGGAATACCGGTAAGGCCGGCACCCATCCGCCCGGGGTTGATGCCGAGTATCAGGCCACGGTTTTGATTATCGTTATAAAATTTGTGATAAAACTGAGAGATAACCTGCGGCACCTCCTCTCCCGCTTCCTGATAGGGGTTCATCACCTCTACGCCCGCTGGCAGCTGAGAGTTTTCAAGATTTAGTGATTGATAAAATTCAAGTATTTGCCGGGCTCTGCTCATGCTTAATGCTTTATTACCCGCAAGGCCTGTCCCTGGTCATCTTTCACCAGGTAGTAACCGGCAGGCTGATCGGTCAGGTCAATCACATGGCTTTCTTCTACTTCTTTTATCAGCTGACCATTGCTGTTGAATACTTTAAAACTTCCGGTGTAAATTGAGTGATAAGTGCCGGTGGAAGGATTGGGGTAGAGGCCGGGCTGTTCCACTTTCAGCTCATCCATTCCTACCTGGGCTCCTAAAATATAAGTACTGATAGAGCCGCTTACCGCATTGCTCACCATGAGCATGGGGATGCCGATGGGGCTTTGGAAGCTGCCGATAAACTCGATGTGAGTTGGTGCCAGGTCGTTCTTATCGTCGTTATTGGCGGCGGTAGTGAAATCACGTCTGAGCTCATAACTCACAAAGACCGGGGCACTTGGGTTACTCAGGTCATACACAAAAAAACCACCCATTTGCTCGAGGGTGATAAAAGCATAAAGAGTACCGTCTACGCTACCGGTAGTTATGGCCTTAGGCTCTGCCCCCATGCGGTTGCTGCTACCTTTAAAAGAGTTGTTGTTGGCTGCAACGGAGTTGAAATTATTGGGGTAGGCAGTGGCGATTACCTGCTCAAACTCCTCACCGCTGTCCCACAAAAGTTGCCCCAGACTATCCCAGATGCTGAAGGAACGGGTGCCAAAGCTGAATATAGAATCGTAGACTACATCACCATTTTTGCCGATGGAATTGCTGATATTAAGTCGCCCCAATACGGTGTCGTTTTGCAATAACCATGGTTGATTGAAGTCTGACGGGTCCAGCGGAATATTTTTAACCAGTTCCACTTCTGAATAGCCGCTGTAATTGCGTGCAGCCCCTTCATTAGCGGAGGCCAGGTAAGTATTGCCACCGCTGTTGTAACTCGCCAGTCCGTAGGGCTGATACATCCCGTATAATCGGTTGTAAGTGTTGATGTGGATGGCGTTGGCCTGGTCACTGGCATCAAGACCAAAAAGGGCGTGGCTTTTATAGCCCAATCCCACTACGGTGTCTAGCTCTTTGTTAATGAGATCAATGATGGCGAGGGCATTGTTTTCCTGCAGGGATACATAGGCCGTGCTATTGTCGGAAGAAATAGCCAAGCCGGCCGGCTCCAGGTCCTGACTGGGGCTTTGCTGACCGCCGTTGCCAAAAATGCGGATGAGGGGATCATAGGCGGTACTATCGAGTTTTTGAAAATCAATCTGGGTGACATCACTCTGGCTGAGGTTATTCACGCCCACGCTCAGGTCAACCACTGTCACCACCCCCTTAGGATCATTGAGGTAGTCGTCGGAGGGAGTTCCCTCGCAGCTTACCACCAGTAGGTTGCCTCCGGGGCTAAATCTCACCTCGGTAGGGTAGGCCCCGGTGGTGAGGGCAGTGATGTAACTGCCCTGGTCATCAAATAAAATCAGCTTACCGGGTGACTGCGGACTTATGCCGTACCCAATCACGGCTACGGCACCAAACAGGGCATCTACTCCTGTAACCTTGTCGAGGTACGCATTGAGGTTGATGCTGCCGAGAGTGGTTACTTTGTAGGGATTGGTGTAATCGTAGTAATCAATGCGGTTGGCTCGTTGATTGGTGCTGTATACCTGTTTGTTGAAGCGGTCAAATGCAATTGTGCGGGTGGCATTGTCATTAAATATTCCGCTTTCTTCCAGGTGGATAAGCTCCATCTTGAGCTGGGCAGAAATCAGCAGGGGTAAACAGAGCAGGGTGATTAGACTAGCGCATTTTTTCATCAACAGAATACTTATTAAGTAATTGAAATAACCGCAATTGATCGCGGTAATTAAATTTTCCCCGAAAATAGGAAAGCTTGCTGATAATGGGGCTGAGGAATGATTAAAAGCGCTAACGATGCTAGAAGCTAAGGGCCAGTCCCAGGTAGAAATGGCGGGGGGCCGAAACGATGATGCCCGGTCCCGGGTAACCGGTGGCGCGCCGGGTAAAGTAAACGGCATTGCTGAGGTTGTTAATGCCAGCTTCTACTTTCAGGAAACGATAGCTATAGTCGGCGGAGAGATCCATGACGCGGTAAGCCGGAATTTCACCGTAAATGCCGTTGGGTGAACGCAAGGCATTGGTGGCCTCGGTAAACTGCTGACTGAGGTAGCCAAATTGCCAGGCCAGGTTAAAATTCTTGTAACCGGCTTCAATACCAAATTTGAAGTTCGTTACCGGTACGTTTTCCACGCGCTTGCCATTGTATACACTTTCTATACCATTGGTGTAATGCGCATCGGTGAGCGCCAGGTTTACAAAGCTGCTCAGGCGCAGTGCAGTATTATTGGGTCTGAAGGCGAGCCAGTCCACCTCGGCAAAACCTTCAAAGCCAAAAATGCGGGCATCGCCAATATTGGTGGTGACCCGCTTCAGGCGGTCCTGGTAGGAACCAATGCGATCGCGGTAGCTGAGGTAAAAAAATCCCAGGTCAATGCTGATGGCCTCAGACAGATTGCCGCGCAAGCCGAGGTCAGCATTAAATCCCTTTTCGTCTTTCAGATTGGGGTCTACTTCCACTGAGGGGTTTACCACCCTTATATTATTAAAAGTTATGGCGCGGTAGTTTTGAGAAAAGTTGGTATACACCTCAAGTTTTTCATTCAACTTATACGCCATCCCGATGCCTCCGAGGAGGATGGAGCGTGGTCTTTGGCGGTATTCGTAGGTAGTGCTGTCGATGATAATCTCGCCGGTATTGGGAATGCGGGTGGAGCTGTCGTAAAAGCCATCGGCGGTGGTAACGATATAGTCATAGCGCAAACCAGGTGTGATACTGAGCCGGTCGTTGAGGTTGAATACATTTTCAACGAAAGCAGCCAGGTTGTAACTGGGGAAGCTATAGTCAGAGCGCAGTTTCAGACTGTCACTGTAGAAGTTGAAATCGGCGTCGCTGCCCCTGCTGCCAAAACCCTGGGTTTTTTGGGTAAAACCGCGGTAGGCACGGCCCCCTATCAGAAATGCCGAGGGTTGATCGCCAAGGCGATAGCGGTGCAGTAACCTGGTTTCGTTACCGATATTGGCATAGTCATCGGCCAGCAGGTCGCGGGGTAGATAGGGTTCCAAATCAAGGCGATCAGGCTGTGACAGTACGCCCAAAGCCTTGCGGGAGCCGACCAGGGCAAAGTTGCGCGAATTTAATTGGGTTTGGTCGCTGAGGCGGTAATTGAGATGTAGTGCCATCAGGTTCCAGTCAACGGCAAACCAGTTGCGGCTGCGAAGCGATTGGTAGGGGTCGGCGGCATATTGCTGATCGGTGAGGCCTCCCGGTTGCTGGGCCAGGTATTGCATGCGGGTATATTCCCCTATTACTTCAAGTTTTTCGGAAGCCTGGTAGCCGAGCCGTAAATGACCGGTGTAAGTGTTGAAGTCAGAGTTTTCTGTGGCGCAATCACCGCCCCGGTAGTTGAGAAAGGCAAAGTAATTTAATTTGCCATTCTGACCGCCAATTTCGTTGTAGGTGTTGAAGTAGCCCAGCGAGTTGTAGGTATTCACCGTTTCGCCGCTGAGCTTTTGGTCAGGGTCACCTTTTTTGAGCTTCAGGTTGATCATCCCACCGAATTGGGTACCATACTGAAGGGAAGCTGCCCCTCGCACCACTTCAATGCGTTCAATGGCCTGCATGGGCGGGGCGTAATAGCTTTCAGGGTAACCCAGGGCATCGGCGGCCATGTCATAACCATTTTGCCTGGTGTTGAAATTGCTGCTGCGGTCAGGGCTGAGGCCACGGGCGCCAATGCCCAGTTGCAGGCCGGCGCAGTCGCTTTCCCATACATTTACCCCGGGAACTTTGGCAAAAATCTGGCGGGCATTGTTGCTGGCCAGGTTAGCCACCATATTTTCAAGCTCAATCACTTCATTTTTTTTGGCGGCATAAATGGCTACGCCATCGATATTCTTAAGGCGCGCATAGGAGCTGTTTTGTTCCTCCCGGCCCAGTACCTCTACTGCGGCGATATTTTCACTAGTGCTTTGAAGGCTGATGTTACGGATAACTGGCGATTGCTGGATAGAGATGGGAATACTTACTCGCTGATAGCCGATGCTGCTAACTTCGAGCTGGTAGTCGCCATAGGGTATTTCTTCAATAGTGTAGTTGCCCCTGTCATCGCTGGAAGTACCGGTTTTCAGGCTTTGAATGTAGAGGTTGGCATAGGGAATAGGGGCGCCGGCCTCATCGGTTATTTTACCGCTTAAGGTGGCTTGCTGGGCTTTTAGGAGCAAGGGCAGGCAGATAAATATCAGAAGCCAGCTATTTCTCATAGGGAGTAATCCAGTTTTTAGCCGCAAAGCTATCTTCAATTTTGGAGAGATCAACCGCTGGGTCTATTAAAAGCCGGCTGCGCTCACCATTGAGGGTCACGTAGGCCTTAGCTGTTACCACCGGGTCATTGATGCCCTCCTTGCGGAATTCTTCATCCAGAAAGTGGGCAAACTGTAAAATAAGGTCGGGTTGGGTGCTCAGCTGCTTTTCCTGCCAGGGGCTGAGGTATTCAGAAGGAGCAACCTGGCTGCTGCGGCCGGTGCTGGGGTCACTAACGGTATAAGTTACATACCCGGCTTTTTCCATCAACATAACCCGCCAGCCGAAACGGAAACCTTGTTCGTGCCAGAATAGTTCGCCCGGGTAAAGGAGGTAGCGGAAGGGGAGCAGCAGTTGTATGATAAAGAATGTGGTGAGAAAGTATTTTAATGCAGCACCAGCCTGCAGCGCCTGGCTCTTTAATTTTTCAGGCCCGAAAAGAGGGGTCAGCGCGTAAAGGATGCCACCGTGAAATTTGGCGGAAAAGAAAATGAGGGTGGAGAAAATCATTACCCAGGGAAAAACCCCGATGGGGAAGAGGATAAAGGTGAGTACATGGAAGGCTATTACAGCCAGGTAGGCCCAGGGTCGGGTTTTTCGATTCCACAAAAGGAAGGGAATACTAAGGTCGTAGATGGCGCCAAACCAGCTAAAGGCAAAGGCTACCCAACCATAGTTGAGCAGGGGGCCGATTAGCGGCAGGTGCGAATTGGCGGGTAGCCAGAGCTTGAGCGGAAGAGCTTCAAACAGCCATTGCGGGTGAAGCTTGGCCACGCCGGCATAAAAGTATACCAGTGCCAGCAACAGCCGTACACTGTTTACATGCCAGAAATGACCATGGCTGGCGGCCTTAACCCGGCCCAGACGCACATCCAGCGAGCTGCGGCGATGGGCGGGTAAAAATATCATTAACAAGCTGACCAGGCTTACAAAGTAGTAATGGTTGAGGTAATTGGCCACATCGAGCAATTCCACATAAGTGAAGAGCAGAAAGAACAGCACCGCTGCCAGCCGGTAAAAAAGGCCCAGAGCAATGCAAAGGGCCGCCAGCGACATGAGGGCAAAAACCAGGTACATAGCGGCGGGAGGGAGTACCTCCACCCATTCAAAACCCCAATACTTAAAGTGGAACTGCGGCAGAATGTACAATTCATAAATCCAGCCGCGCAGCCAGAAGCGCAGGCTTGAGAAAAGCATTAGCAGCCCGAAAATTATCCGGAAGGAAGCGAGGGGGGCCAGGTTGGCCTCTTTTGCAAATATTTTTCCCATGTCCATCACTGGCCGCAGAGAGCAAGGTCAACTGCAAAGCCCATTCTGCGGTTTTGCATTATTAAGTACTCGGCCCGGCGGTTCTAATCGCCATCATTGTCCTGGTAAGTAATCAGTACCCCTAATACTGAGGGCATCTCACTTTTCAGCAGGATCACCGCGTCAATCATTTTTTGGTAGGCGGCATCAACTTCCTGAGGGTGGTTCACCACTGCATCACTAAAGGGAGCCGGAATATTACCGAGGGCAGCAAGGGTTGCCAGCAAAGTCTGGTGGATGTCTTCATCCAATGCATCTTCGCCCTGTACCACTTGCATTTCGGCTAGGTAATCGCGCAAGCTCAGGTTGATCTCGCTTTGATCGAAGGAAGTGCCTAAATAAAGGCGGTGGATTGCTTCCACGTTGGCGATGGCCATGGCCAGAGAGTGATCGCTATAAGGGGCTTCTGCTGTGTAGGGATAGGGGGTGCCCATTGTTCTTTTACCAGCCGGAAAGCCAATTTTGGCATTTTTGATCAACTCAAAGTCCTTGTTCATTGCATTCACCATCTGGCCGAGGCTGCTGCCAATGTCGGTGCCGGTAGCGGCAATGAAGTCTTCACGATAGCCACCGTTCCAGGCGGTGAGGATTTGCCGTATCTGATGGTGGATGTGGTCGGCACACTTTTGCAGGTAAGCCTGCATATCGTCATTGACCAACAGTTCATCAGCGCGGGCATATAAAAGGTAGTCAATGGCTGGTAAGCCTTTGGCGTCAATATTGGTGGCTGTTTCAAAATCGAGATCACCCTGGCTGATATTTGCAAGGATCTTACTGGTGTCGGCCGGGAAAATGTTTACTGCCGAGCGGAAGCCTATTTGGGCAGCCGGACCTACCTCAAATATTTTGGCTGCCTGAAAGGACAGTTGAAGATCCTCAAAGAGGGCACGGCTCAATTGCAGGGAAGCCTGGCTTTCCTCAATGCTGAGGGCATCCACACTTTTGTGAAAGCTGTCGATCTTCGCTTCAAAATCAAGGTAGGCGGGCATGATGAGATTGTCGGCCCAGTTGATCAGCATCGCCTTACGGTCAAAGTTGACGGATTGGTGGGGATCGCTGGTTTCCTTACATGAAGAAAAAAGTATCCCGGCCAGCAGGGCCAGGATACCTTGTTTAAGAATTATGCTGACAGGCTTGTGCATTCTTTATAGCGTTTCTTTTACTTCGCCAAGATTATAACGATCGGCAAGCAAATCTCTTACCTGATTAATATCGTCAATGCTTATTTCGTAGAGGTTGCCAAAGTACTGATTGAGCAGATCTTCGATTTCCTGGTCGCTAAGCTCCTGTGAAGGATTAAATTGCAGGCTCCAGATAAAGGCCATGCCCTCTGATAATTCATGGTTGCGAATGGCATTGTCGGCAAAATTTGCACGGGCACCATTGAGGTAGTGGATGGCCATGGCTGCTACCACTTGTTCCCATTGATGACGCACTTCCGCAATAGCGGCATCGCGGCTGTCATAATCTTTATTGTTGATGGCATCACGACCTTTAATAAAAGCATCCATTAGCTTGCTGTTGCTACCCAGGGCAGCATTTACAGCATTGGTGTATTTGGCCCAGAAGCGATGATAAGCAGATTCGCTATCGTAGGTGAAGTCGTCGCTGCCAAAGTCGGTGGGTACACCCCAGTAGCCAAAGGCTTCATCCCAGTGATGTTGCATACTGGTGCCTTTGCCGGCTTCCACCACCTCATTGTCAACCTCCATTTTACTTTCGCTCAGATACACCGCGGTGGCCTGATAGTAAGCCAGTGCACCCATCGCCCCTTTTTCAATCAGTTCTGCCAGGTGATATCCTTTGCTGTTGAGTAAGTATTGTTTGCTGCCAGAGTTACTCTGTACCAAACCGGCCACGCCATTACTGCCGGTACCGGCATTCTGGCTGATGCTGTCGAGCTCATAAACCCACTGGGCAATAGTGGCACCACCATCGCTGTCAAGTTTATTGGCGATCTGTTTGCTACTGCCGTTTAAACTGGAGTTGCTCCAGGTGTAGGCGTCATTGGTAAACATCGCCATCACCTGGCTTTCGTTTACGGCCTGACCATCATCTGAAAGCTCCACATAGGCCATGATTTCACTCAGCATGTCGAGGCGCGTCTGCTGGCCACTGATGTCTACATTATCAAAATTATAGGTTTCGGGAAGTTCGTTGGGGTTACTGGGAGAATCCGAGTCTTTGTCGCAGGCTGACATAATAAAGAGGCCAGCCAGGGCGGCAGTGATTGATAGCTTTCTCATTTGTTTATTTAGACTGATTTAAAATAACGCGGCAAAAATAGGACACGCCCTCAAAATGACAAAACTATTTAGATGAATTCTAAATAAAACGCCTAAATCGGTAGGAATGAGTAAATAAGCTTGAAAATTTATTTGCAGGATTAAATCGCTTGACTTATCTTTGTTTAAGAATTTACTGAAAAAGTTAAACAAAAGACGGACGACTTTGGATGGCAAGAGTTGCACCCCGCAACTCAATTGATGATTGGTTGGTTAATAAGGATCCCTGCCAGAAGGCCGGGATCCTTTGTTTTTCAGAGCTTAGCTTAAGGCTTATGGGTGGGTTCTGGCCTGATGGTGATCCATCTTGCTGAGAGCTTTATACATTCGCTCCAGCCCCTCGGCCAGCTTTATACTGGCTTTCCATCCCAAAATTCTTTCGGCGAGCTTCGGATCACCACAGCGGGACAAGACCCCGGTAGGTTTTTCAATGCGAGGCTTGATTTGGGGAGTATATCCTGCCAGGGTAGTTAAAATATTTATGACGTCGATAAAGGAATTGCGTCGGCCACTGGCAAGGTTAATAGCGGTTCCATCGGCAATATGATCCAATGCCAGCAACATACCGCTAAGCAGATCGTCAATATGTACAAAGTCACGTTCCTGGAATCCACTGCCCCACACTTCCAATGGATTTTGCCGGCCTATAGCGCGTAGCGCCAGTGCTGTAACCGGGTAGCTGGCATCCTGACCTTCACCATAGCCCGAAAAAGGACGCACACAACATATGTGTAAGCCATAAGTTGATGCGGCTTTTTGAGCAAGCAACTCACCACTTAGTTTGGCCCAGCCATAAGTCTCATCAGGAAGGTGAAATTGCCTGAAGTCTAAGAGCTCTTCTTTCAGAAGGGGAGCACCTAATTTATTTTGGAGGTAAGCGGGATAAACAGCACTTGAGCTAGGGTAAAGTATCCTTGATGGCCTGTGTCTGCAGGCCCAATTAAAAAACTGGGCGTCGATAGCCAGGTTGGTGGCCACAGCAAGCGGGTCATTGTCAATTTTATTTCTGCCTCCAACCACGGCAGCAAAGTGAAAAACATCATCCAGTCTGCCTATGCTCTCGGAGCAAATTCTATCAAGTAGCTTAGGCTCCTTGCTGCAGCGTCCCAATAAACTAATAGCATTGCTCTTGATGAAAAGAATTCTCCGGTCCCCACCAAAAATGGCGAGTAGCCGGTCTTCAAAAACACAAGGAATTGGTAGCCAGTGACGGGGATGCTGTCCACTACTCAGATTGTCGATAAGTATCAGGCGGGCATCGGTGGTGGCTAGTAATCGCATTACCAAATTCTGGCCGATAAATCCGCAACCACCAGTTATAAGATGGGTTTTAGGCACAATGGGCTTGAGGGTTGATTAGGTTGGTCTCTAACAAATATGTTAAATTTAGTTGTTAAAGTCAATCAACTAGCTGGTAATTAGTATTATCTAGTGTTTCATATGAAAGTAGCCTATCTGATGTTCAACGATGAACCCTGGAAACCCTTAATAAGAAGGCAGGTATTGGAATTATTAAGTCAGATACAGCAGGAAGGTAGGGATATGTCAATTATTTTACTGGTAGCCTATCCATGGTATTGGCATCTTACTCATCGCTTGAGTTTGCGCAGAAAGGTGCGGGAATTTGTCCCAAAAACGGTAAAATTAAGGCTGCTGCCCCTGCCATTTCCGGCACCGGTGCCACATTGGCGACCTGTATTTCACAACGATCGTGGTTGGCGTCCAAATAAAACATTGAACGCAAGTTCACTACCCTACCTTGGCTATCTGCTGCTACCATATCTGGCTAAGCTACATCTGCTGGATGGGGTGCGCATATTCCATGGTAGGAGTTACCCGGCTACCGCGGCCCTGCAATACTTTAAAGATTATTTTCCTAAGGTGCGGATCGTTTTTGATCCACGCTCTGATTTCCCCGAGGAAAACAAGAGCTTAAATGGCATTTTTGACAAAAGCACAGATTTTAACTTTTGGAAGCTAAAGGAGCGACAATTATTACAGCAAAGTGATGCAACTATATGTATTTCAGATTACTACCAAAAGCATTATAAAGAGAACGGCTTATCAGGTGGGGAGATAATCGGCAATAATGTTGATACCAGCTTATTTAAGTTTAGTGAAGACCGGCGGAAAAGTTTACGCCGTGATCTTCAGTTGGAGGATCACCTGATTTTTTGTTATCTGGGTACAATGTATCCCGGCACCTGGCATGAGCCGCATTTTTATGCTGAATTTTTAAAGCAGTTGCTCAAATACGAAGCTAATTACTGCCTGTTGTTTCTGGTACCGGTAGAAAACAGTGAGTTTATAAGTGAAAGGATGACAGCGGAGGGAATTGACCCTTCCTGTTACCGCATCATTCACCCCCATTACGAAGAGGTGCCTCATTACCTATCGGCCAGTGATTATGGGCTTTTTTTTCTGAGACACAAAAAAATTGCGCTCAGTGTTAAACTAGTAGAATACAATGCGGTGGGGCTACCTGTTTTGGTAAATGAAAATGCGATCAGTGCGGCCCAGTTTGTCCGTCGCTACCATACCGGTAAAGTCTTAAATCTGGGGCTTGGCGATTGGGATACTCGCGTTTCTGAATGGCGGGAAGGTGACCTATCCGCACTGTTGAAGGTTTTCTGCCGGCAGGATATTGCTGCTATTGCCCGCGCCAAATTTTCTAATGAGCGGGTAGCCAGCCATTACCTGAAACTATACCGCAAGCTGGTTGCCGGCTAGGGTTTTGAAATTGTAATTTTTATTGTTTTTCAGGTCACTCAAAAGTAATTGCACAAACGGTAAAGTGACCGGATCATCATGAACCAACAGGATTTCATCAGAGCCGCGAAAGGGAAGGCCGTAAGCTGTTTCATTTGGCTCTCCGCGGAGGTCAGCAGGGCACAAACCATACAGGCGACCTAAGAGGAATTTAAAGTCTTCAGGCTGATTTTTAAGTTGCCAGTCCATACTGTCGAGAGTCCAGTGTAGGTCATATTCCCGGCCGAGATAGTGGTGATAGTAGCGATATTTTATGCCTGGGGGATTAAATTTTTGATAGCCAAGGCCAGAGAGGAACTGCTGCAGTTTTATTTTAAAAAGCCTCTGCCGGGATTGCCCGCCTTGACTTAATACCTTGCCGAGACGTCCGTCTCCCTTATCGCCATAGGGAAAACGAAAATAGCGGTATTCCCTGTCGATGCCTGCCGCTTCATAAACGCTATTGATAAGCTTGTCTGTTTTGAGAATTTCCCTTTTAGCCCGGCGCATCGAAATTCGTGAGAAATGCGGGTGGCTATATGAGTGATTGGCTAAAATGAAACCCTTCCTGACTGCGGCCCTGGCGAGCTCAGGATGAGATTTGATCTTTTTGCCGATTCCAAATAAAACGGCAGGGATTTCCTGTTTCACCAGATACTCTAGTAATTCTCCTGAAGTCGCAGAAGGAAAGTCGTCAATGGTCAGGTAAATAGATTTAGGCAAAGGCTTTAGCAGCATTGGTCGCCTAAAAGTTAATCTTTTTACCTCACTCACAACAGTCTGGGGGGAGGTTGAAAAAAAATGGAGAGCGGTGAGCTCTCCATTCGTGTGGTGTAAATAAGCTGATCTTTAGCTTTGCATTTCGGCAAATACTTCCTTGGCTGCCTGTAAAGTGTGTTCAATGTCGGCATCACTCAGGGCATGGTTCAGGAACCAGCTTTCATAAGCTGAGGGAGGCAGGTAAACGCCGCGATCCAACATGCCATGAAAAAACTGCCTGAAGTATGGATTGTCGCCTTTTCCGGCCGAATCAAAATTGCGCACCTTATCATTACTGAAGTGCAGACTGATCATAGAGCCCCTGCGATTAATGGTCCAGGGGAGATTAGTACTCTGTAGCGACTGCTCCAATCCCTGGTGAATTTTTTGACACATGGCATCCAGATCGCTGTACACCTCCGGGTGTTCCTTCAGATATTTCAGCAGTGTGTAGCCGGCTACCATGGCAATGGGGTTGCCGCTAAGGGTACCGGCCTGGTATACGGGACCATTGGGAGCTACAAACTCCATAATATCCTCACGACCGGCGTAGGCACCCACCGGCATCCCTGCGCCGATAACCTTGCCATAGGTTACCAGGTCAGCCTCCACCCCCAGTGCTTCCTGGGCGCCACCAAAGCCTAGTCTAAAGCCGGTCATCACCTCGTCGAAAATGAGAATGATGTTTTCGGCAGTGCAAAGCTCTCTAAGTCCTTCAATAAAGCCTTCTTCCGGAAGAATGCAGCCCATATTGCCGGGAATAGGTTCGATTATGAGGGCAGCAATCTCCCCTTGGTTGGCAGCTACCAGCTTTTTCACCCCTTCCAGATCATTGTACTCGGCCAGTAAGGTGTCTTTGGCGGTACCTTCAGTAACACCGGGGCTGCTGGGGTGACCAAGGGTAACCGCACCACTGCCGGCTTTAATCAGAAATGAATCTCCATGACCGTGGTAACAGCCCGCAAATTTTATCACTTTATCCTTACCGGTAAAGCCCCGCGCCAGGCGGATGGCACTCATGGTGGCCTCGGTGCCCGAGTTTACCATACGCACACGGTCAATATTGGGAATGCTCTCGCAGATGAGGCGCGCCAGCTTAATTTCCAGCTCGGTGGGAGCACCGAAGGAGGTGGAATCGGCTACCTTTTCCTGGATGGCCTTTACCACCGGTTCATAGGCGTGGCCCATTATCATCGGGCCCCAGGAGGCAATGTAATCGATGTATCTATTGCCGTCTTCATCGTACATATAGGCGCCGCTGGCCTTTTTTATAAAAATGGGATCCCCGCCCACGGATTTAAAAGCCCGCACCGGGGAGTTCACCCCACCGGGGATATAGCGGGAAGCTATTTTAAACAGCTGCTGACTCTTGGATGTGATCATATCAGTATTATCTAATTGGGTAAAATTCCTCAGGGAAACCCTATTGAACTGCAAAAGTCCAAAATTCAAAAGTGCCGGCCATGAATTGTTCTCAAAGCATACTGCCGGCTACTCAATTTCTTCCCGATGATTTATGGCATCAAGGCAATTTTTTACCAGCGGAACCCGGCAATTGTGCTTAGTTGCCGGCTTTTAAAAACTTAAGGATGTCTTTCACGAAGTAGGTGGCTATCAAGTCGGCGCCAGCCCGCTTGATGGCAGTGAGGGCCTCCACCATGGCTTCTTCTTCCTTGAGCCAGCCTTTTTCGGCGGCCGCCTTTATCATGGCATACTCGCCACTTACGTGGTAAGCCGTAACCGGCACCGGTGAAATTTCCTTTATGCGATTAATAATATCGAGGTAAGCTACGGCCGGCTTTATCATAACCATGTCAGCCCCCTGCTCTATGTCGAGCTGGGCCTCCTTAAGCCCCTCGGTGGCATTAGCCGGGTCCATCTGGTAAGTTTTTTTGTCGCGGGGGATATCCTTCACATCCACCGGCGCAGAGTCGAGGGCATCGCGAAAAGGGCCGTAAAAACAGGAGGCATACTTAGCGCTATAGGCCATAATGCCGGTATTGCTGAAGCCGGCGGTGTCCAGGGCGATGCGCATGGCCTCAATGCGGCCATCCATCATGTCGCTGGGCGCCACAAAGTCGGCGCCGGCCTGGGCATGACTGATAGCCATTTCGGCTAATACCCCCACCGTTTCATCGTTGAGGATCTCGCCGTCCTCTACAATGCCGTCGTGACCAAATTCAGAGTAAGGGTCAAGTGCCACATCAGTCATCAGGCAGATGCCCGGCACCGCTTCCTTAATGCCCCGGATGGCCTCTTGCATCAGGCCGTTGGGATTAAGGGCTTCCGTGCCCTCATTGTCCTTGAGATCGTCGTTTACCTTTACAAATAGCAGCGCCGAACGGCAGCCCAGTCCCCAAAGCTCTTTTAGCTCTTCAATAAGCAGGTCGAGGCTGTAGCGGAAATAGCCTGGCATGGAGGCAATTTCCTCCTTGCGCTGCTCACCCTCCATGCAGAAGAGTGGGGCAATAAAATCGGCGGGATGTAGGTGAGTTTCGGCTACCATCTCGCGGATGGCGGGGCTTTGTCTTAATCTCCTGGGGCGATGTAACATCTGTTGTATCCTTAATAATTTATACTCTGATCTCTTGTTTGTTTTGGCTTAATAAGGGGTGATAGCTACTGCCAGTCCTTTGGATTTTTCAGCACTTCCAGCAGGCGGGCCTCCTCTGAACCCGCTTCAGGGCTGCGGTTGTAATCCCAGCGCACCCGGGGAGGAAGACTCATCAGGATGCTCTCGGTACGGCCATTGGTTTTAAGGCCGAAGAGGGTGCCCCGGTCATGCACCAGGTTAAACTCCACATAGCGTCCCCGGCGCAACTCCTGCCAATAGCGCTGCTCCTCAGTCCAGGGTTGATGCATGCGCCTTTCTACAATGGGCAGATAGCCGGGCAAAAAGCTCTTCCCCATATCCATGTCAAATTTCATCCAGTCGCTGGCACTGCGTTTGCCATCCGCTTTCAGGTAATCGAAAAAAGTGCCGCCAATACCTCTGGCTTCGCCGCGGTGATGATTCCAGAAATATTCGTCGCACTGCGTTTTAAACTTCGGATAAAGATCCTTGCCGTGCCGGTCAGCCGTCTCTTTTTGGATTGCGTGAAAGTGCCGGGCATCCTCATCAAAAAGATAGTAGGGGGTAAGGTCGGTACCGCCGCCAAACCAGCCGTCAATACGCCTGCCAGCTTCATCGTACATTTCAAAGTAGCGGTAGTTGGCGTGTACGGTGGGTACAAATGGATTTTCGGGGTGAATGACCAGGGAAATGCCACAAGCAAAAAAACTGCTGCCCTCGGTTTTCATATTGCGTTTGAGGGCTTCCGGCATTTCGCCGTGCACCACAGAGGTGCTTACTCCTCCTTTTTCGAAAACCCCACCGCGCTCCATCACCCGCGATCGTCCGCCACCACCACCGGGTCGTTCCCAATGATCTTCAACAAACTTTGCCTTGCCATCAATTTCCTCCAGGGCTTGGCAAATTTCATCCTGAAGGGAGCGGATATATTCGGTAAACTCTTCTTTCATCATTGGTGATTAGCGGAATGGTGAGAAAGGTCAACGCCTGCTGTTTTCAGCTGCTTTCTAGTATCCTTTTACGGTGTCAATAAAAGCCCGGGCATGATCTACCGGAATGTTGGGCAAAATGCCATGGCCCAGGTTGGCAATGTATTTATAGCTACCAAAGTCGTCGATCATCTGCTTGGTAAGGCGCTCAATTTCACTGATAGGCGAAAGGAGCCTGGCCGGGTCGAAATTTCCTTGCAGGGTAACGTTAAACTTGGTGAACTCTCGCGCCATCTGGGGGCTGATAGTCCAGTCCACTCCCAGGGCCGAAACCGGTAGTTGTGACATTTGCTCCAGCGCAAACCAGCAACCTTTGCCAAATACGATCACCGGAATATCTTTGTGCAGGGCTTCCACAATCTCGCGAATGTAATGCAGGGAGAAAGTTTCGTAGTCCAGTGGTGAGAGTAGTCCTCCCCAACTATCGAAAACCTGAATGGCGTTGCAGCCATGGGCTATTTTTTCTCTGAGATAGGCAATGGTGGCCTGAGTAATTTTTTCGAGCAAGAGGTGAGCAGCCTCGGGCTGGGTGTAGCAGAATTCCTTGGCCTTATCGAAGGTTTTGCTGCCCTGACCTTCCACCATATAGCAGAGGATGGTCCAGGGTGAACCAGCGAAGCCAATCAGTGGAACTTCGTTTGCCAGTTCCTCCTTGGTCATATCAATGGCACGGTACACATAGCTCAGGCGGTCTTTTACGTCAATATCAGGAATAGCCTCTACCTGCTCCTTACTGCGGATGGGGTTGGGAATAACCGGACCCCGGCCAGGAACCATCTGCACTTCCACCTCCAGCGCCTGGGGAATTACCAGGATATCTGAGAACAGAATAGCGGCATCCACCCCTACCTGGCGAATAGGCATTACAGTAATTTCGGTGGCCAGTTCCGGGGTTTCCACCCGCTCAAAAAAGCTGTGCTTCTCCTTGAGTTTCATGAAGTCAGGCAGGTAGCGCCCGGCCTGACGCATCATCCACACGGGGGGACGTTGTACTTTTTCGCCCTTAAGGGCACGGAGAAGGAGGTCGTTTTTGATTTCTGTCATGCTCATGTTTCTTCAATGCGAAGCTGCGGAACTGCAGGGCTACGCGGAGGTTATTCTTATTGCTTAAAATATTCTATTACTTTGTCTACCACCGATTCTATCAGAGGTTCATCTGACTCTATCCGGGGATTGTTACAGCGCAGGTGGACCGCCTCGGCGGTGGTGGCGCCGATGCAAAAAACCGGGATCTCGGGGTTAATGCGATTCTTCTTAAAAAAGCTGTACACGGCGGTCGGGGAGAGGAAAATCATGCCGCTGAATTGACTGGTTTCAATTTCTTCCTGTACCAGTTCCGTTTTATATACGATCTCGCGGTTTACAGAGATGCCCTTGCTTTCCAGATATTCGGGCAGGTCATCAAGCGATTGGTTGCCACAGAAAAAGTCCACCGCGCCTACATCGCCATTGCGGGCAATGATCTGGGCCAGGCTGATGGCATTTTTGGCGCGGGCAGAGGTTTTTAAACCAAATTCCTCTTCCAGCATTTGGGTAGCCCTGATACCTACAGTAAAGGTCTTTTTTGTTTCAATTTTCAATGGCTGGCTTTTGGCCAGCAGTCGCAGGCTGTGTACGGCATTTTTGCTGGTAAATACCCTGGCCTGGGTCTCCGGGTTGTTGAGGCTGTGCAAAAAGCTATCCTCATTAAACTCGTGACTTACCTTTATGAAATCTTGTTCCCGGTACTTAATACCCGCTTTCTCCAGTTGTTGACCCAGTTCGGGCTGCAATATTCTGGTGGAAAAAACATAAGGACGGGGTTTGGATTCAGGCATCTTTAATGTTTTGCATTATTTCACGGGCACCCTCCTCAAGCGCCTGGCGTGCCGCTTTTCGGCCCAGTTCGCCGGCTATCGACCGGGGAGCTGAGTGGCTTACCACTACTTTGTGGCGCCCATCGAGTGCGAAAACACCGGCTTCCAGTAAAATGTTGTCACCCTCTTGCCGGGCATACGCACCCACCGGGGCCGAGCAACCACCTTCTACTTCGTTGAGAAAGTCGCGTTCAATTTTAGCCACAGCCATGGTGGGGGCGTGATTGATTTTTGCCAATGCCTCTAATATGCTTTCGTCATTCTCGCGGCAGCCAATTCCCACAATGCCCTGGGCCGGAGCGGGAATCATCCAATCGAGCACAATGTGTTTTTCGGGTAACAGCCCCACCCGCTCCAGGCCTGCCTTGGCGAAAATAGCGCCCTGCCAGTTACTTTTATTAAGCTTGTGGAGCCGGGTCTGGACATTACCGCGTAAATTTTCAGTCTGATGTCGGGGAAAGCGGTGCTTCCACTGGGCGATACGCCGGATGCTACCGGTGGCAATCAGACCTTCCTTTTTTTCATCCATAAAGGATAAATCACCTTTATGTACCAGGATGTCATGATGAGGGCCCCGTTCCAATACGGCGGCAATAACAAGCCCGGTGGGAGATTCGGTGGGGTAGTCTTTTAAAGAATGTACGGCAATATCCACCTGATCGGCAAAAAGGGCATCATCGAGGATTTTGGTAAAGATGCCGGTACTGCCAAATTGGTGCAGGGGAGTGTTAAGGTCGATATCGCCGGGCGACTTTAGCGGTACCAGGGTGCAGGCATGGCCGTTGGCCTCCAGGGCAGACTTCACCTTTTCGGCCTGCCAGAGAGCCAGTTTACTGTCGCGGGTGCCAATGCGTATTTCTCGTTTCAAATAGCGGTGGTTTTGCAGGAGGACAAAGCTCCGAAGATGTTTATCCTTTTCAAACTACTTTATAGATAAAGAAGTGGGGATAAGCTAGTTTTTTGGCTCCAGCTCAAAAATGTGATGAATAGTACGAAGGTCATTATTAATATCCGCCCCGTTTTTGAGCTGGCGGGCAAACTGACCGGTAATGCGATTGAGCATCTGGCTGGCGAAAGCATCAGCTTCCTCGGTGCTGAGCTTCGGAAACTTCTTTTGCAGATTTTGGAGCTCACGCTCTTTCCAGTCATCCATTTTTTCACGGACCGCCTGCAAGGTAGGGGCTACCCGGCGGCTTTCCAGCCAGAGATAAAATTCATCAATTATTTCATTGATAATAGCTTCGGCCCTGGGGATTTCGGCCTGACGACGGGCCATGCTTTCTTCCGCTACCTCCGAGAGATGGTCTACATCAATTACCTCAAAGTCCGGGTGCTGGTATAGTTCTGCTGATACGTTACGCGGCATACTCAAGTCGAGTAGAAGACGCTTTTTCGAACTCCTGAAGTTTGCTGCGTTAAGGGTAGGGAGGCTGGCGCCGGTGGCTACAATCACTACATCGGCAGCACTTACCGCGTCATCGAGCTGATCAAAGCCCTGATGCTTTACCCCAAAGCGTTCGGCCAAACGTTGCGCCTTGTCGGCCGTACGGTTTATCAGGGTGATGTCTTTCAGTCCGGTTTGGTTAACCAGGTTTTCACAGGCGGTACGCCCTATTTTGCCGGTGCCCACCAGTACTACTTTGGGGGTAAGGCCACCTTCCATCATTCTTTTAACCTTCAGCACGGCAGCGAAGGCCACTGAGGCAGCGCCGGTACTGAGCTCGGTTTCGTTTTTCACCTTCTTGCTTGACTGGATGCAGCTGTTAACCATCCTTTCCAGAAAAGCATTGTGGGCGTTTTGCTCCTTGGCAAAGTAAAATGACTTTTTAATCTGCCCGATAATTTCAAAGTCACCTAATATTTTTGATTCCAAACCGCTGCCCACCCTGAACAGGTGTTCGATGGCTTCGCGGTTTTGTTTGATATGCTGGTGTTGGTAAAAGAGGTCGCGATCGCTGTGGGTATGCTTGCAGAAGAGGCTAATAATGTCGCGCGGGCAGTTTCCGAAACCATAGATTTCGGTGCGATTACAGGTGGAAAGAATCATCATGCCGTCACCTCCCATCTGCTTATAATCGTAGATAAGATGACTGGCTTGTTCTTCGCTCAGGCTAAACTTCTCCCGTACTTCTACATTTGCCGTCTTGTGGTCAATGCCCACCAGGAAGAAGTTTGAAAACTGACTTACTCGGAAGTTCTTCATAATCTGCTGCAAAAATATCCCGTCTCGAAAAAGTAAAATACCTCTAAACGAAAAAAATATATCCCGATTCTGAGAATGTCGCTATTTAGAGCCGTTCTAATTAAGCTAAGCTGTAATTTTGTGCAATAATAGGCCGGATGCGGGTTTCCAAACATGACAATTGTCATGAAATCGTAATCGAGTAAGATGGAGCTACACTTTGAGATAGACGAAGCTGAAAAAAATACCCCAAAACGAAAAGTGGAAAATACCCTGATAAGTGAAGGGTTTTACATGGTGAAGGTGGAAAATGGGGAGGACTATCCCTTGCGCATGAAGCGGGAGGTAGACCAAAGCCTGATCCAGTTTTACTTTGGGGTAAGTGGTGGCGCGGAGTTTCTTTTTAGCCAGGGAAACTACCGGCTGCAGTTGGAGAGTGAGAAGTGCTTACTCTTTTACAATCCCCTTACCGCCTTGCCCCTGGATATCGAGGCGCAAAGTGGGGCGAAATTGGTTTTCCTCTATATCACAGTGGAGAATTTGCACCGCCTTTTTGTAGCTGAATCGGATGAGATTGAGTTTTTGAACAAGGAAAATATCGGCAAGAAGTTTTATGCCGATCGTCCTCTCAATCCTCTCATTACGGTGGCCCTCAATCAGTTCTTTGCCAATAATGTCAATGGACCGGCGCGCTCGGTATTCGAAAAGGCAAAGGCCTATGAGATACTTGCTCTTTTCTTTACCAAGGAAGAGGGCAAAGATGTAGAGCAGTGCCCCTTTTTGAATGATGAGGAAAATGTGGAACGTATTCGCCTCGCCAAAAAAATCCTGCTCGAAAGTATGACCAACCCGCCCACTCTCAAGGAATTGTCGCGCGAAATTGGCTTAAATGAATACCGCCTTAAGGAAGGATTCAAAAATATTTACGGCAAAACCGTTTTTCAGTTTCTCAATGACTACCGGCTCGATACCGCCCGGCATATGCTTGATAAAGGAAATGTGAAGGTAAATGACGCAGCTTACCATATCGGCTATACCAACCCCAGTCATTTTATAGCGGCTTTTCGCAAGAAGTTCGGGGTGACCCCCAAAAAGTACCTCACCGGCAAACAATAACTTTAATCTCATTATAATAGCAGGCAATGGCTAAATCCTGCTATTTGAAAAATCACAAGCGGCAACTTCATGAAGCAAGGTATTCTCCTGGTTAATCTCGGCTCTCCCGACTCTTATCAAGTGGCAGACGTAAAGAAGTATCTCGACGAGTTTCTGATGGACGAAAGGGTGATCGATGCTCCCTACTGGCTGCGGAACTTTTTGGTGCGGGGCATTATCCTCAATACCCGTCCTAAGAAATCAGCGGCGGCCTACCAGAGTATTTGGTGGGATGAAGGTTCACCACTTATCGTATTGAGCGAACGGCTGCTGGAACAAGTTCAAAAGCATTCGCGGCTGCCGGTAAGTTTGGGTATGCGCTATGGCAACCCCTCCATTGAGAGTGGTGTTGAAAATTTGTTGCAGCAAAACCCCGATATGGAGGAGTTCCTGCTGGTGCCTCTCTATCCCCACTATGCCATGAGCAGTTATGAGACGGTGGTGGTAAAAGCACGTGCGGTAGTGGAGGAGAAATTTCCGCAACTGAAGATGAAGGTACGCGAGGCTTTTTTCAAGGAAGAAGCCTACCTCGACATTTTGGCGGCAAGCATCAGCCCGGCCCTGGAACAGGAATATGATCATATTCTCTTTAGCTATCATGGGGTGCCGGAGCGCCATATCCGCAAAGGCGATATCACCAAAAGCCACTGCCTGCAGGTGGAAAATTGCTGTGCCAAGGATTCACCGGCTCATCAATTTTGTTACCGCCATCAGACCTTGAAAACCACTGATCTTATAGCTGCAAAGCTAAATTTACCCGCCGGTAAGTACAGCAGTAGCTTCCAGAGCCGCCTTGGGCGTGACCCCTGGCTTACTCCCTTTACCGATAAAACCATAATTGATTTTGCTAAGCAGGGCATAAAGAAACTGGTGGTGATTTGTCCGGCCTTTGTTTCGGATTGCCTGGAAACTATTGAGGAAATTGGGGAGGAAGCCCGCCATCTTTTCCTTGAAAATGGCGGTGAAGAGTTCCGGCTGCTGCCCTGCCTCAATGATCGTGAAGACTGGGCACGACTGCTGGCGCAGTGGGGTGAGACGGAATTTAGCTAGCAGCTTCCTTTCCACGGCTGTACTCCTCTAATGAGCATGGGTTAAGCTTGGAAGTCAGTGGGTTATGGTTTGCGGCGGTGCCATTTTCAGCAAATTAGGGCACAGGTTTTGCTTTAATATGTACAACGATCGGCTATAAAAGCGGTCTGATTGTTACAAGCATCGCCGACTATGAAGAAAATCTACTTTTTATTATTTAGCATATGCAGTTTTGTTGGTCAGGCGCAGACGCCTGACATAACGGTCACCAATTGCAATGGTGTAAGCAATAGCATTTACAGTGAATTGGCCAATGCCAAGGTTTTGCTGGTGGCCTCCGAGGGTTTTGACTGTGGTAATTGCCAGAGTGAGGCAGCTGGTCTGCAGGCCTGGGCGGCACAAAACAAGAGTCAGATCAGTGTGTGGGGAGCCATGACCTATACCTATAGCGCCAGTATACCCCCCTGTAGTGATCTTTACAGTTGGGTATCCACTTATGGCTGGAACGATATCTATACTTTCATCGACTCTAGTGAGAGCTGGTTTATGAGTGGTACTCCGAGATTTACGGTGTACTCACCGGCAGACAGCAGCATCGCGTATCAGGGATTTGATGAAGGAGCTGCCAAAGCCACTGCCATACAGCTGGCCGGTAGTACGGTAGGTCTGGCCAAAACCAGCGCTGCCGACTTTTTTATTTCCCAGGCAAACGGTGAGCTTCGATTACATAACCTGGCCAAAGGTAAAACCCGGGTTCAGCTTACCAGCATGACGGGTAAAGTGGTTATGGATAAAATCTTGTACCCGAATGGTCCTGAGCTGAAGCTCGAAGTAGGTGGTATGAAGCCGGGAATATATTTAGTGAGCGTTCAAAATAATGCCGGTCTAAAAACCGTTAGGAAGATATATCTCAATTGATACACAGCAATTGTGGTTTGGTTTGGTTGGAAAGAGCCGTGACTTACCTGAAAAGGGGTCTCGGCTCTTTTTTTTGGCTACCGGGCTGAGCGGTAAATGTTGAAATGAAAGTTTCTACAATGAGCTGCCAGGTGGTATTTATTAAGGGAATAAGTCAGCAGGTTTGATAACATAAAAAAGCCGGCTCCGTGTTGCCACGGGCCGGCTTTTAAGTTAGTACTTAAAGTCTGATTACTCTTTTATCAGCCTGCGAACGGCGCTAAGAGTACCATCAGAGATTTCAATCATATAAACACCATCAGCCAGTTGAGCTACATTCAGGGTAGTCTCAAAGCGGCTGCCGTGGTTACTGGCGTTAATTCTGATTACTTCCTTGCCGCTGAGATCCATTACTTTGACGGTGATGTTCTCAGTTCCGGAAGGGGTGAAGCTCAGCTGCACTGCTTCCCGGGCAGGGTTAGGGAACATAGACAGACTGCGGCTAAGCATATTTTCAGCCAGACTGATATCTACATTCACAGTAAGAGTGTCGGTATCGCTACCGCAACCGTTCGTGGCGGTAAGTATAATTGTTTGCGCGCCATTGGTGGTGTACGAAGCAAGAGTTTGCACGCCATTGGCGGTTCCGTTGCCGAAGTCCCAGCTGTAGCTGGTAGCGTTGGCAGAACCGCTGGCGTCAAGAGCAAAATACTTGCTGCCGTTAGCAATCGAATCAGAAATCATCTGAATGTTCGCCACCGGCATTGGCGCTGTATCAGTAGCTGCTGTTACCGGGGCAGCAAAGCTACTGGTGTCACCAGAACAGGTGTCAGCAACCATAAAGTCGTAGCTGGTACCTGGGGTGAGACCACTAATAGTAAACGGACTGCTCACGATAGAAGTCATGGTTCCCTGACCTGGCAGGAAGCCACTGGGGCCGTACTCAATAATAGAGGCACCAGAATTAGACGTCCAGCTCAGCTCCAGGCTATCACAGCCGGTTGCTGTTATTGACAGATTACTTGGCTCGGGGCAGCCATTCGAATTTTGAATGCTTACTTCATCGATGCTGATATCACCGGTATAGCTGCCGCCATAGTGACCAACAAATACCAAACGCACAATATTGGCCGGCAGGTTAGTCATACTAGCGTTTCTTACCCAGAAGGAATCAGAACCGGCTATCTGCTGCTGGCCCACGATGCTGTCAATGAAGCTGCGGTTGCCACTTTGATCTTCGGCAAATACCTCAAGCTTGTTGATGGTAGCACCGTACATATGGTAGTGGTATTCCACCTCGGGGGCAGTGAGACTTGATACATCGATATAAGGTGAGTAAAGTTCGGCTGAGTCACCAGTGGAACTGGTCTCAAGATAAACATAGGTACCACCGGCGATAGATGGAAGAGTCGCATCAAAGAAGGGACCTGTATTAAGCGAGTTCTCATTGATACCACTTGCATCTTCGGTTTCCCAATGCAGGCCGGAGGTGCCGGAAGTACTCCAGCAGTTTTCATACTCCAAGCTGCTGCCGATGCTTACACCTTCAAAGTTGGTAGTGTAAGGAGCGTTAAATACAGCTGGGCAATCGGTGATAAAGCAGTAAGGTCCGCTCCAGAAACTGGTATCAGCCGCGCCACAAATCTCCCTCACGTAGAAGCAATACTGAGCCGACGGCGTGAGGTTAGTTGCTGCATAGCTGGTACCGGTAACCACAAGTTTGGTACCGTTACCCTGAGTAAAGGGAGCTATAGCATACTCTATTTCAAAGCTGGTATTGCCACTGGTACCGGCATCCCATGTCAGGGTGGCGGTAGTACTTCCCACGGTAGCGGTATCAAGGTTTACCGGCTGAGGACAGGTAATGGGGTCGTCAAACTCCACGTCGTCAATAGAAATGTCGCCAGTGTAGCTGCTGCCATGGATGGCACGGAACCTCGCTTTTACGCTATTGCCGTAGCTGCTCAGGTCAATAATGGTGTCCTTCCAGGGGTCACTGCTGGCGGTTTGCTGCTGACCGCCCAACATCATTACGCTATTGTTCCAGCTACCACTGCTGAAGATATCAATATGCAGGGTGTCAATGGTGGCACCATACATATGGTAAGAGAAGCGCATCTCGGGGCTGCTCAGGCTGGCAATGTCTACCACAGGACTTTCCAGAATGGTGGTGTCACCCTGGTTGCCATAAGAGGCTTCCGTGAAAAGGTAAATACCAGTACCGGAAGTGGCGTCACCCTGGGGGCCTGTACTGGAGGATGGGGTGCTGCCGTTGTTGGTTTCCCAGCTAAAGCTGCCACCTTCAATATTCCAGCAGTTAGTGAGGCTGGAGGTACCGGCCGTAAGAGCGTCAAAGTTCTCCAGGTAAGGAGCCATTTTCGGAGCACATGGGGTGCAGAAGCTGTTGGGGCCCACCCAAATGCTGCTGTCGCCAGGAGTGCATACCGCTCTTACCAGATATTCGTAGCAGGTGGTTTCAGTCAGTGAGTCCAGAGCCAGGCTATCGCTGCTTGTGAACAGGTGCAGACCACCAGTAGTAAGTGTGCCTTGGTAAAAGCCTTGAGGCCCGAACCATACCTCGTATGAGTTGGCATTGCCAACAGTATCCCAGCTGATGGTTGCCGAGCTATCAGTGATGTCTGAAGCCATCAGGTTAGTAGGTGAAGGACAGGTGGGCAGTGCACAGGATGCGTTAAAGAACGCCAAGGTATCTCCTTGTCCGGTACCAGCTGTAGGGCTGTAGCTGCCTACCTGAATAGGATAGGGAGAGTTGATTTCAATACCTACTTCTGAAGGCCATCCACCGGGTGTACTAAGAATTACCCAGGTGTCATAGCCATCGCAAAGGGTTACCGGAACGTCATTCATGCTGGTACCGCTGGTGAAACCGGCACCTACTGTTCCTACTACGATACCATTTTGGATGAACGATACTTCTGCGCCATTCCAGCCGTCTCCATAGGAGTCGATCAGGTCGGCCAAAAATACACAGCCGTTGCTACTGTCACACAGGGCGGTGGTAAACTGGAAAGGACCAGTCCAGGCACCGGAATTGCCCATGCCGCAGCTGTCGCGAACATAAAATTCGTAGCTGGTGGCGGCAGTAAGGCCACTGATTACTGCGGTGTCATTGGTAACTGACATGGTACTGCCACTGCCCAGTACAAATCCGGGGGTACCATACTGAATATCCCAGTTATTAGCACCGCCAGCAGTCCAGTAAACTTCAGCAGTGGTAGTAGTGGTGGTGTTCACGCCGAGGCTGGTGATCAATGGTGATACACAAGGAGGAATAGTGTCGTATTCCACATCGTCAATATAGATATTGTCGTAAGTGCTATTCATGCCGTGCTTAAAGGCAATATACTTATCGGAACCGGTGTAATTCTCAAAGGTCACCACAAATACTTCCCAGCTATCATTGTCCATATCAGCGGCGGTGATAGTGTCGTAAGCGGTGAAGGATGAAGTGTCGGCCGGATCGGTCATGGTACCTACAATAAGGTCAGATCCGTCATCGTCGTCATATACATAAAAGGTCACCTGCTTGTTGGTATCCATGTCGCTAAAGGCGGGTGATACCAGCATCAAGGCCCCGCTGGTGGCTGCTGAGTTGTAGAGTTCCACACTGTTGCTGGCGGAATTGCTGGTAAAAGCATCGGTTTCGGCAACAGAAGAGCTACTGGTCATATTTACCGTGCTCCAGCAAAAATCCAGTACAGGCGCAGTGGTACCGTCAAAATTCTGGCTATACGGTGCACCGAAAGCAGAGCATTGTGTACGGAAGCTAATAGGACCAACCACAGCAGACATTCCGTTAGTTCCACAGTCGTTGCGCAGGTACAGGTCATATTCACTGTTTCCGAGGAAGGGGCTGGTGCAGCTGGGGTCAGAGTTGTTGTCCAGGGTAAAAACACCGTTGGCAACAGTGTCAGTGCAGCCGGTGCCCTGAGTGAAGCCTATCGGTCCCCACTCAACGTTGTAGTTACTACCACCACCAATAATATTGAATGTGGCACTGGTGTCGGTTGTTGAGAGTACAAAAGCAGAAGGCGTAGGGCAGGCAGGTCCTTCGGCCATGGCCACATCATCTACAGCCATATCACCGGTGTAGCTGGCACCCCGGGTTCCGCGGAAGCGGAAAAGGCTGAGGGCAGTTTTAAACTGTGAAACGTCAATGGTAGCCTGTTTCCAGGGGTCTCCACCCGAGGCCTGTTGCTCACCGCTGAGCCTGAAAATGGTGGTCCAGCTTGCACCGGTATCGGTACTGGCCTGAACTTCAAGATCAGCCATAGTAGCACCGTACATGTGATACCAGAAAGAAAGCTCCGGGTTGGTCAGCGAAGTCAGGTCCATTTCAGGAGTTTGCAGAAAGGCCTCAGAACTGCTGCTGCTTGAAGTTTCAAGGTATACGTATTTACCGGTGGTGGTGTCAGTCGTATGGTCAACAGATGGACCGGTGTTACTGGATGAAGTGGAGCCTGAGTTTACCTGCCAGCGCATGGTGGAAGTGGAGATGCCATTCCAGCAATTGGGGAAGGTTCCGGGTGAGCCGGTAACGGTGTTCTCGAAATCTTCGAGATATGGGTAGCTGGTGATAGGGGCACAAAGGGTGGTAATGCTGATTGGCCCGATAGTGTCACTGTAACCGTTGCCGCCAGAGCAGTTGGTTACCAGGTAAACATCATAGTCAAGTGATGCATACAACCCGCTCAGGTTAAACGGGGTGGAAGTGGCGGTGTCAATATTGCCACTCACGTCGGGGTCAAAGCCCGCCGAATCGTAGAGAACATAGGCCTCCATCCAGCTACCAGCCTGGTTCCAAGACAGGTCAGCGGAGTAAGGTCCAATATTGGCGGCGGCGAAGTTGGTTGGAGCTGCACAAAGTTTGGTGGTGCTAAAGCTTGCCGGATTAACCAGTTCTACTGAGTCAGCACCGCTGTTGCATACTTCGCCAAGGTAAAAATCGTAGGTAGTTTCCGGAGAAAGGCCACTAATCACAACCGGAGGCTGAGCGCCGGGATAGCTGCCGCTTACCGTAGTGCCACTGCCGCGGCTGAAGCCACTTACACCATACTCTAAATAAAAAGAGCTGTTGCTGGTGCCGGGGGTCCAGTTAATCTTGGCGGCAGTACCACTGATACTGTCAACTGCAATATTGTTAAAGCTGGCACAGTTGCCGCTAACATTTGGCATTACATGCACAGTATAGTCGTGCACTTCACCATAACCTTGTGAAGAACAAGCAGTAAAGCTAGTGCTAAGCCACACGTCCCTTACCCGCATACGGTGATATCCGGTACCAGCCGACATGGGCAGGGTAATAGTGTCATGGTATGGCCCCTGGGTACTTCCATAAGTAACCGAACCGGAGTTCATGATTTCCTCCCCCGGATCGTCAAAATCCTGGTCGTCATTAAAGTCGATCCAGATTTTAACCGATTGACCGGTGTAGTTGGCGGTGACCATCACCGGGGTAGGGATGGTGTGAGTAATGCTCAGGGTGTCGGCGGTATAATTGCCGTAGGCCGTGGCGGTGCCAGAGGCACAACCGGTGGCAGTGTCTATGAAGCTGCCGAACATAAAGTCGTCGATTTCATCCCCAAAGCTGCAGCCTGAGGTGTAAAGCCCTGTTTCACAGTACTGACCAAAAGCGGGAGCCAGTGAAAGTGAAAAGAGCAATAGTAGCAGTTTTTTCATAATAGGAACTTGAGTTGTATGTATGATTTTTTTATGAGGTGCCAATGTTAAGGAATTGCAATGGCAAACAAAAATTTATTCGATGAAATCTGGATTACTAATAGGCTGAAATTCAGGAATAAGGATACTATTAGCCAGGTTTTAATTCTAATCGATTGATATGTGGGGGCTTAAGGCAGGGGTGAATTAAAAAGCCCCACCAAAATTGGCGGGGCTCCTCCTTCGAAGACTAAACTTCGAACTCTCTCTCTCTTCTATTTCGTTTTTAAGATTGTTTTGATCCCTAAAGGTCCTAACCTGTTGCTATACCTGCTGATGTTTGGGTTTGATGCCTTGGATTACAAACAGAAAAAAAAGGCCTGAATTATTGACGCCCATAACTTTGCTGTTTGTTTTAAATGACCTGGTTTAGAATTGAATCCCGGCTATTATCCGCATAGGCCTGGGTCGTATTCCCGCGTGACAGGTGTTCAGAGTGTGTAAATTTTTAGAATAGAGTAGAGTGTGTTTTTATGGAAAGTCGTCTAATAAATACGACTAAAAATAAATTGATTATTTGCTTGTAGTACAGTGACTTGAGTGCGATTAAATATTGTGCCTGTCACAGCCTATTGTTTAGGCCAATGACTTTTAGGCTGCGAATATATAGCAAATCGAAAAACTTTCGGAGAAAGCAAGGCGAGAACTCGTGGAAGGAATTTAAAAGCGTACCTTTGCCGCCATTTTTAGAAGGCCCTATTTTTATGAATTTGAGAAACATAGCCATTATTGCCCACGTTGACCACGGCAAAACCACCCTGGTGGATAAGATGCTGTTGGCGGGCAAACTTTTTAGCGACCACGAAACTCCCGGCGAGCTCATTATGGATAGCAATGACCTGGAGCGTGAGCGCGGTATCACCATCCTCGCCAAAAACGTATCGGTACGCTATAAAGATGTTAAAATTAATATCCTCGACACCCCTGGTCACAGTGACTTCGGTGGCGAAGTAGAGCGGGTACTGAATATGGCTGACGGTGTGGTATTGCTGGTGGATGCCTTTGAAGGACCGATGCCGCAAACCCGCTTTGTATTGTCAAAAGCCCTCGAATTGGGCCTTAAGCCGGTAGTAGTGGTTAATAAGGTGGATAAGCCCAACTGTACCCCGGAGGAGGTGCACGAAATGGTTTTTGACCTTATGTTTAATCTCGACGCTACCGAAGATCAGCTTGATTTTGAAACGGTATACGGTAGTGCCAAAAACGGATGGATGGGGCCTGATTGGAAAAACCCAACCGATGATATCACTTATCTGCTCGACACTATTATAAAGGTTATTCCCTCCCCGGAGCAACGCGAAGGTACCCCCCAGATGCTGATTACCAGCCTTGACTATTCTTCCTTTGTGGGAAGAATTGCCATCGGTCGGGTGCATCGTGGCAGCCTGAAGGCTAACCAGCCTATTACGCTGGTAAAGCGGGATGGCAGCAAAGTGAAGTCGCGCATTAAAGAGCTCTTTGTATTTGAAGGCTTTGAAAAGCGCAAGGTTGAGGAGGTGAGCAGTGGCGAGATTTGCGCCCTTACCGGAATTGAGGGCTTTGAAATTGGCGATACTGTGGCCGATGCCGAAAGTCCTGATGCGCTGCCTACCATCAAAATTGATGAGCCTACCATGAGCATGACCTTTACCATTAACGACTCACCGTTTTTTGGTAAGGAGGGTAAATATGTGACCTCACGTCATATTAAGGAAAGGCTGGAGAAGGAAACTGAAAAGAACCTGGCCCTGCGGGTGGAAGAAACCGATTCGGCCGATACTTTTAACGTGTTTGGTCGCGGGGTGCTGCATTTGTCAGTGCTTATTGAAACCATGCGTCGCGAGGGCTATGAACTGCAAATTGGTCAACCCCAGGTTATCATTAAGGAGATTGACGGCGTAAAGCATGAACCAGTGGAGGACCTCTTTATTGATCTGCCTGAGGAGGTGAGCGGTAAAGCCATCGAAGCCATTACCCAGCGCAAGGGAGAAATGCTGCAAATGGTGCCCAAGGGCGACCAGATGCACCTGGAGTTTGAAATTCCATCGCGAGGTATTATTGGCTTGCGTAACTACCTGCTGACTGCCACTGCCGGTGAAGCGGTAATGTCTCACCGCTTTAAGGAGTTTCAGCCCCATAAAGGAGCCCTGCCTGGTCGTCAGAACGGTTCATTGATCTCCTTGGAAACCGGTACCTCCATTCCTTATTCACTGAATAACCTGCAGGATCGCGGACGTTTCTTTATTCCGCCTAACCAGGAGATCTACGAAGGCCAGGTAATCGGTGAAAATAGCCGTGCCGGTGATCTTACGGTAAATGTTACCAAGACCAAGAAACTGTCGAATATGCGTTCGGCCGGGGCAGATGATAAAATGCGTATCGCCCCTCACATTGAGTTTTCTCTGGAGGAAGCCCTTGAATATATTCAGGGTGACGAGTATGTGGAAGTAACGCCCAAGTCGATTCGCCTTCGCAAAATTCTGTTGAAAGAAACCGAGCGCAAGAGAGCGCCGAAATAGATACTGAAATTGAAAAAGCGGCTTTTGGCCGCTTTTTTTTTGTTCCGTTCACGATTGTGAATGGGGTGTATAGAAGAATTGTTCTTTTATCACCTTGCCATCGTCGTTGGTCTCATAGAGGCACACCTCCGATGATTTGCTGCGGCCCATACCTTTAAAGGTGGCGTCCATTTCCATGGTGCAGCTGAAGTAGCGATCGGCCACAATCGGGTCCGAAATTGACATGCCGTGCATTTCCTCCACCATTTCACCGAACTCCCGGTTTTTTTTGCGCAGGCTGTCAAGTCCCTCGGTACGGGGTGGGGCATTGGCGCCATCTGGTTCGATACCTACTGCATTATCAGCAAACAGTTCGTCATAGGCCTGGGCAAATTCGCCTTTGCGGCACAGCTCCACCAGGCGGTTGGCGGTTTCTTGAACTTTCATAAAGATGCTTTTAAGAAATTAATGATTGAAGTTGTTATCCTTCTGAAGTTAAGAAATTTGGGCTTGCGAATGTTTTTATAGATGATTGATAACAAAGCGGCAGGCTAAAGCTACCCCGATGCCGATACCCCAGCTTAACAAGGAACCGATTAAAACATATTCGGTGTGTTTGCGGTCGTGATTTTTGTCGCCAAAGCGCAGCAGACTTTTGGCAGCAACTAAAAAGCCCAGTACAGTGTAGGCACCAATGAGGATGCACATGAGGATGATTAAGCGCTCAAAATAGCCGATCCATTTTCCGGCATTTTCCAGGGCGTAGGTGTCAGGAGGGTCGAGGATGAAACCCTTCATAAAATACATCAATATCATGCTGCTGGGGCGCAGCATCAGCATTATGCCACAGCCTACAGCCAGTACTTGTCCGGTCAGTTCGCCTGGAAGCCACTCAAACAGGAGCGGACCGCCGGGATGAGAGCGGCTTAGGATAATGCTCAAAATGAAGATGACACTGGCATGAAAGGCCTGATCTATCAGGTAGCTTTTCAGATTGGAAGCTTGATGTGCTTTCCATACATCGCAGCTCCAATGGGTAATGGCGATAGTGAGCCATACCCACCATAATTCCAGTTTCCACAGGGCCAGGGCGGTAATAAGGGTGTGTACCAGAACGTGTTTCAGGAGACCGGTGGAAGCGGCTTTGCGTTGGTCGCGATCCTTGATCCAGCTAAGCGGTTGTAAGCTGTAGTCTGCCAGGAGGTGGATAAAGTATAGGAGCAGAAAGTACTTCATGGACCAGGGGCTTATGGTGACTCCAATATCTGAATTAATTTGTTTCGGTGAGATTCCCTACCCAACGCTGATAAAAGTCGAGGCCACTGGCCACGCTTTTCCAATGGGCCGATTCTATTCGCTTGTACACGGCCGAGGGGTTGATCCCCAATTGCTTTCCAATTTCCTCAAAGGTGTAAGCTTGTAATCGTCCTAAAACGGCTTCTGCCTGGAGGTGATTCCAGCTGCTGATATGCTCATCCATCAGTATTGCCAGAGCTTCCCAGGCCGCGTTGAGTATGGGATCTTTACTGGTGACTGCCAGGTTTATTTTTTCCTGTTTGAGACGTTCCAGCTGCCGACCCGAATAGCGAAAGGCTGTTCCATCAGAGCTGCTCAGGGTTCGCCCCTGCAGGCTTATTTCACCCAGCCCGATAGCTAAGCGGGCGTCAAGCGGTGGTTTGCGATCCCTGAATTGCTTTTTTAAGTGGCAGCGTAGCTTAATGGCTGCGGCTAGGGCATCGACCGGTTCCACCCGCAGTTGAAAATTGTCGCCCCGTTGAATATTGAAATCATTCCTGCTTATGGCCAGCCCGGGCAGCAGCTTCCATAAAAGCTGTTCCAGCTGTTGCCGCTGGAGGGTATTTAGGCTGGTAGAGTTGATAATGTCTCCGGTTATGATGGCTTGCACTTATTCACCAATTTAGGTGAAAAATACAAATATTTACCTAAAAAGCTAAATAAATGATATTTTTAGTTAAAAAGCTAAATGGATAATATTTTCCAGGAAAAAATTGTCCTATGAGAGACCTTTGCGCCGTACTGCCAGTACTAGCGAATCTCAACAGACCTATGAAAAAGATAATACTAGCATTCACCATACTACTTACTGCCGGCCTCTCGGCTCAGCAGGGGCTGCTAAGCCTTTATGTGGTGAGTGGCAATAATGCTTTGGCCAACCACCCGGTGTGGCTCGATAAATTTGACAACAATGGCTTTATTGTGAGTAGCCTCCGTTTGCAAACCAACGCCAGCGGTTACCTCGTCGATTCCTTGCCCTACAGTTACAGCTATGAATTTTACAGCTACGACTGTAATGGTAACTTTTATTCGCGCACTCAAACCGTAAGCACTCCCAGTGTAAGTGATACCCTGTACCTGAGTTGTGCCATCCCAGCCAACAGTTGCCAGGCTCAATTAGCGCTGAACTCAAATACCGGTCTCAACCTAAGTTTGACCGACAGCTCTATAAATGTACCCGTCAATGCAGCCAGTGATTTTATTCAATGGAGTTGGGGCGATGGTCACTACGACACTACCTTTTCAGCAAATTCCTCTCTGAGCCATAACTACGCACAGGCAGGCACCTACCAGGTTTGTATTGATATATATCGCACTGATACCGCCAACAATAAAAGTGTGTGCTATGATAGCTATTGCGCCAGTTATACCGTAGGCAATCCGACCGCCAGCTGCCAGGCGTATTTCACAGTCAGTGGTACAGCCGGAACCCAGGTAAATTTCTCTAATAGCAGTGTGGCTAATAACTTTCCCTCCACCAGCACCATTGATTACCTCTGGACCTTTGGCGATGGCGATTCAGCCACCACCATTAATACCAGCCATTCATATGCGCAGAATGGCAGCTACAACGTGTGCCTTTACCAAACCGTGCGTGACTCTTCCGGCAATGTAATCTGCTCTTCCGATACCTGTATGCCTATTCAATACAGCGGCGCACCCATCAGCGCATCCTGCGGGGCCCGCTTCGAGTATTTCTGGGGCGGCGGTCGCGATATTAAGTTTTTGCCCTTCCGCTCGGTAAACCCTCAACCCGACAGTATTTTTTACAGCTGGACCTTCGGCGATGGCAGCCCCGCTCAGATCGTTAGAACTCCCTTGCACACCTACGCCAGTAATGGCAACTACAGTGTATGTATGACCATGGTGGCCCTTGATAGTATTCAGGATACCATTTGTGTGACTAACTTCTGCGATACTGTGCAGCTAGGAGGAATAAATAGTTGCCCTCCCTATTTCACCGCTACTCCTGATTCAGCTAATGCGCTTAAATATGTACTTACCGATAGCAGCAGTTTGACGGTAGGCCCGGGAGAAGTGAAAAAGGTGCTCTGGCATATTGAGGATGGAGGCAATGGAATTCATTTCTTCAGCATGTCGGGCTGGAACAGCCATGGCAGTATTATCCAAAGCTGGAATGCCCCCGGAACCTATAATGTGTGTTTGTATGTAATGGTGGAAGATACTGTAAATGGTACCATTAGTTGTGGCGGGGTGTATTGCGATAGCCTGTCTGTAAATTTTAATCCTTTTTGCGTTACAACGCTAAATTCTACCGCAGATTCATTACCACTCCGTTATAATTTCCAGGCCAGCGTTATGACCGGTGGCGGGATAATGATAGATAGCTCCAACAACGTATTTAGCTTTGGCGATGGGACCACGGCCGTTTTTAACGGGGTTGGCAACAGTACTACTCACACCTACCTGGCCGCAGGGACATATGTAGTATGTGCACAAAGTAATTTCTACTTCCAGGGAAATCTTAGCTGTAGTAGTGTGGATTGCGATACGATAACGGTGGGAAGCACCCCCGGACCTTTCTGTAAAGCCGATTTCATCGTCGATACCGTAAACTCCTACCAAAACAACGTATACGTGTGGAATATGGCCGATCCGGCCTACAGCGATCCGGCTTACGGCTCGGCCCATACCTGGTACTTTGGTGATGGCGATAGCAGTAATACACCCTTCCCGGTTCATACTTATGCCGGTCCGGGCACGTATACACTCTGCCTTAAAATAGAAGTCACCGATTCGCTGGGCAATTTCTGCAGTGATATGCATTGCGATACCATTGGCGTTGACTCGCTGGGCAACCTGCAGTATAAGAGTTGGAGCGGACCCTTTGTGCTGAATGTGCTGGATACCACTACCATTGGCTTGACTGAGGTGAGGCTGCCAGAAGTGGCGGTATACCCAAATCCCAGCAGTGGCAGGTTGGCGGTAGAATATTCAGATGCATTGCAGGGGGCGATTAATTACCAGGTATACGATATAAAAGGGGCCTTGTTGCGAAACGCCAAAATGACACTTAGTGCAGGTAAGGGAAGTCTGGACCTCAGTACTTTGCAGAATGGATTGTATATACTAACCCTCGATGACGGAGCCGGAACGATCAGTCAGCATCGCTTGCAAGTGATCAGGTGATCGGCGGGCTCCGGCATCACCCGTTTAGAAAGTCAGCCTTTTAAAAGGGTAATTGAATAGATTTATTTGCAGTGAACCAATACAGCCTCAACGGCTCCAGTGAAAAACCATAAAAGGATCATAAAACGATGCATAGCGAATCAGCGTAAGGCTCAGAATGAGCTTTACCGGGAGTGCTTTGACCTGATGATGAGTGCCTGCCTGCGCTATAGCAGTAGTCGTGATGAGGCCCTGGAATGGGTAAACCATGCCTTTTTAAAAGTGCTTCAGAACCTGAAGTCCTTTGACCTGGAACGCCCGCTGATGCCCTGGGTAAAAACGATTGCGGTGAATACCGCCCTTGATGCCTGCCGGCAGAAAGCCAGATCGAATGAATACCCCGAGACGGAGGATAATTGGGAAGGGGGCCGGGTGGTTAGTTTGAACCACAGCTTGTCATGGGAGGAAAACGAATATATGCTCTTTCTGCTACAAGCTTTGCCTGAAAAGGAAAAGGAAGTATTTAACCTATATGCTATTGACGGTTTTTCGCATCGCGAAATAGCCGAGAGACTGGGCTGCACTGAACGCAGTTCTATACGCTACCTGGCTGCGGCGCGCCAGAAGCTCAAGGAAAAACTGATTATGACCGAATCCGGAATACGAAAGGTGTGAACTGGATAGACAAAAAATATCGTGATAGCCTGGGGCAACAGCAATTCTCTGATTCTGAGAAGGCGAGAGGCTGGGCTGGAATGGAGTCCATACTGGATAAACAAATGCCGGTGAGCTTTTGGCAAAGGCGCTGGGTGAAATTTACCGGTAGCGTGGGTCTGCTAATGCTCATCGGCCTGGGCAGCTGGCTTTTCTGGCCAGAAGCCAGGCCTGACGCCCAGTGGTTACCAGCTTTGGAAAATCAAAGCAGCCAGGACGTTTCGGAAAGCACACCGCAAAGTGGCCTTAAAAGCCTTAGCCGGGATGATGAGGAAGCACATTCCGTCGCTGCGGAGAATCCGGCAGGGCAGCCTGCCCCCTCTCAGGTCGAAGCTGCCAGCCAACCTAATTCCCCCGCTGCAAATGCAGTAAACAGCGATGAATCCATGGTTGCTTCAAACTCCCTTCTCAGCGATAAGGACGAGAATATTAAGCCTGCCACAACACCGCCGGCAGGAGGAGAGGTTGATACCCGGAAATTAACCGCAGCGGAGCCTGAGCTGGTAGCTGGAAATGTGCTTGCCGGCTCTGCACCGGCAACTCGGCCAGAGTCAGTAGTATCTGCAGCAGATCACACAGCTAATGCTGCAGTGGGGGTAGATCAGGAGCGTCCGGCAGGCCAAAGCTTTAATGGTGGCAATACCGTAGGTGGGGAGGGAAATCAGGCCCTTTCGCCGGCAGCAGTCACTGTTGGCAATAAGGAATCCCCTTCCGATTATCTGCAAATAGAGCCCAGGGATGTGGCAGAACAGCTCAGTCTGGCCACTACCGGCTCTGATAAGGAGATACGGCTTGATAGCAATACTATCGCGGCCAGTACCAGGTCAGGCTATAAGCTGCCTGATCTTGAAAATCTAAGGCTTAGCATCCGGGCTTTTGGCGGCTATAATTACGTGGGTAAAAGGCTTGAGCATTACAACGATGAGTATAGCCGTTATCGCTCCGAAAATGAAAAGGCTATCTACACCTTTAACCAGGGCTGGGAAGTAAGCTATCAGATCAGCTCCCAATTATTTATTAGCAGTGGTTTTGAATATGCCCGCTACGGTGAGGTCCTCGATTATCAAATGGAGCAGGTTGACACCGCTTACCTCGACGGCCGCTATCATCACTTCAGCGATTTAGGGGGGCGGATCATCCAGCTGGATTCAGTACGCATCATTACCGGAATTTATCAGGGACACTGGAATTACCGCGCGGAATACGCCTATAATGACACAGCGGTAGAAGCCAATAATGGTCAAACCGAATTTGCTTACCTGGAGATACCACTTTTGTTAGGTTATCGCTTTACCAGGGGCAGGTTAAAACCTTATCTGCAAAGCGGCCTTTCCCTGGGCTTGCCTTTGCATCAACGTTATCGCTACCTAAATGACCAGCTTAGCGGTTTAGAGAGCAATGAAAACACAGGGCTCAAGCCTCCTTTGCAATGGAATTACAAGTTGCGCCTGGGGGCTGAATATACCCTGGCTCCTCATTGGAGTGTACAATTTGATTTGAACAGCAGTTGGCAGCTGAAAGACATGCTGGAGCAGTCTGAAGCCCGGCAGCGCTATTATCGTATCGGGGCCCAGCTGGGCCTGGCCTATACTTTTTAAGTAAATAGTTAGAGTTGTGTTGGAACGATGCCCGGTCTCTGCAAGCGCTTTTACAGGATAGGAAAGCGCTTTCGGGGGCCGGGTTATCTCTGCACAGCCGCTTTTACACTACCCCAGCTACCTCCGTTCATGCATTCCAGGCCTTGCTTTGAAAGCATAGCGTTGGCTTGGGCGCTTCGCATTCCTGAAGCACAGCACAACACCAGGGGTTTGTTGATTTTTTTGATCTCTGGTAGCCGTTGGTTTAGATTGTTCAGAGGAATGTTTTTAGAACCCGGCACATGGCCACTGGCAAATTCACCGGGGGTGCGCACATCAATTACCACTCCACCACGATCAAGCATCTCTTTGATCCGTTGCGACTTACTGCTGCCACCAAATATCTTTTGAAAAAATCCCATTTCTTATTTTTAAGGTTCAAGGGGCAAACTTAGGCCAGTTGTTTATAATTCTTGGTAACGCTGGTTACCCAGCCAGCCTGTTAGCCCTTTACAACGATTTTACTGTAGCCTTGTCCGTTGCGTTCTAATTGAATTTGGGTGGCTATCCTTTCTTTTAGCGCTTCCACATGGCTGATAATGCCGATGGTTTTTGATGATTCGGCCTGCAGTCGCTCCAGGGTGTCGAGGGTTTGATCAAGTGTTTCCGGGTCAAGGGTGCCAAAGCCTTCATCAATAAAGAGGCTGTTGATTTCCACATTGCGTGCGGCCAGGTCAGAAAGGGCAAGGGCCAGCGAAAGGCTTAGTACAAAGGTTTCACCGCCGGAAAGGGTTTTTACCGAACGCCGCTGATCACCCATATGGGCATCAATGGCAATCAGGCCTTCATCTTCATCAGATTTGGCCTTATCAATGCGATAGCGGTCGCTGAGTTGGGCCAGGCGACGGTTGGCTAAAATCAATAGCTGCTGAAGGCTGAGGTCCTGGGCAAAGTCATTGAATTTTTTGCCGGTGGCATCGCCAATTAAGTTGCAAAGCAATTCCCATTTGTGGCCGGTTTTTTCTTCCCAGGCAATGTCTTTATCAAGTTTGTCAAGCTCGGCTGCATTTTCACGGTGATTTTTAAGCAGGCGCTTGCGCTCTTCCCATTGCTCTTGCAGGGTCTCATGTTCCTTTTGCAGCTTTTGTAAGCTCTCCTGCAATTCCTCATCCCCGACCGGCGATTTTTCCGCTTCATTAGCGGTAATAGTCTTTTGCAATGCCTCCAGCTCAGTACTACTTTTTTCTTCGGCTGCTTTTAAACTGGCGGCACGTCGTGAGAGCTGCAGGTATTCGTCTTCCGGCAGTCGTGCCATCCGGGCGGCGGCGATATCCTCAAAACCTGCCGCCTTAATCGCAGGTTGTAGTTTGGCCTCAAGTTGTTCATGGTTTCCGCCTAAGGTGCTCACTTGCTCCTGCAGTTCCATTTGCTGCTGCTGCAGGTTCTGGATCTGTTGATTTACGGTCAGCCAGCGATCGCGCAGGCGGTTGCAATCTCCACTGATGTCCTTGCCATTGTAGATCTGTTGCCGTTTTTCGCTCAGGCTTTTTCCATTTTTAGCCTCGGCGATCATTTGCTCTAATAAGGGCCGGCTATGCGCCAGGCCCTGCTGGCGTGTCCTTTCCTTCTCCAGCTTTTTCAATGCGTTCTGCTTTTCTTTAAGCCGGCTGATAATTTCTTCCCAGTTGGCTTTGCCATCCTGTAGCCAGGGCGCGCAGGCAGATTGAAGAGAAGCGCGCTTTTCCTTTTGCTCAGCCCTTAGCTCCTCCATTCTCTTTTCTAGCTCTGTAAGCTGGCGCTGGAAATGATGTTGATCATTTTCGCGTGCGTTAAGCTCTCTCTGTGCCTTTTCAAGTATATTTTCGGCGGCGGCCAGCTTTTCTTGGTTGGCATCGCTGCTCACCGGCGCTTCCTCGGCCCAGGGGTGATGGGTGGCCCCACAGAGGGGGCAGGCTTCTCCTTCCTTCAGATTCTTGCGGTGGCTTGCCAGTGAGGCCTGTAAGGCCTGGTTTTTTATTTCCAGCTCGAGATTGCGTTTCTCCTGCAATCGTAGTGCCCGTTCCACCTTCAGTTTTTCAATAACAGAGGGAAGTTCTCTTTGCTGTTGTTGCAGTTTCTCCAGCTGCTGGCTTTCCAGCTGAAGCCGTTCAGCGAGTTTGATTAAATCGGCTTGCAGACGTTGCCCGGTTTCGGCTGACCTTAGTTGCTCCTGCAACTGCTGCTCCTGAGTCTCTAACTCGCCGCCATTTAGCTCTCCCAGTTGCGCTGCAAGGGCCGCCAGGCTTTGTTCGTTTTCTTCCTGCCAGCCCTTCAGTTTGTTAAGTTCCTTTTCCGGTTCCTGGGCCTGGGGGTGGTAGTTCCAGCTGATTCCGCTCGCCTGCAGTTGCTTGTGCAGGCTCTTGTATTGTTCGCGTATGGCCAGTAGTTCCTGATCCTTGCTGATAATCTTATCCCGAAAATTTTCCAGCTTTTTTAAAAGCTTGTCCGGATGACTGGGCTCGCCTAAAAACAGGTTAATTTCATTATTGAGCTTAGTCCTTGCTTTCTGCTGCTCTTGCTCTTGCTGCCGGCGCCTGCTCAATGACTCCTGCTGCTCTTTAATCTTTTGCTGATTGCGCTTCCAATCCTCTAATAAGGTGGCGAAGGGGGCGGTGCTTTCGTGCCGCCTTAGTTTATCAGCATACAAGTCATTAAACTCCTGCCTGCTTTTTCGGTGTTGTGCCTGTAAAGCTTCCAGTTGCAGCAGTTCTTTACGAAGTTTTTGGGTTTCGGCTCGCAGCTTGAGCTCGGCCTCAAGCCCTTTGATTTTCTGCTGCCGCTCTTTTATTTGGGTTGCCAGCTCTTTACTCTGGGCAGTTATTTCCTGCAAGCGTTCTGCTGCTAACAATTGATCCGCTATGATACCCCGGTGGTGACGAAGCTTCTCCAATTCCCGGGCAAAGAGGTTTTTTTTCTCGTAAGCTTTTTTTCCCAGTTCGCGATAGATGCCCGTCCCGGTAATCTTCTCCAGCAGTTCGCCCCGTTCTGATTTGTTGACCCGTAAAAATTCGGCAAACTCACCCTGGGCCAGCATGATTGATTTTACAAACTGCTCATAGTTCAGGCCGATAAGTTCTTCGTTATAAGGGGCTACCTGTGCTTTTTTCAGATCCAGCCGTTCCCCTGAAGTCAGATCGGTGAGCTCCATATGATATTCGCGCAGCTTACCGTTGCGGTTCAATGATATTTCCCATGATGAGAGATAGCGGCCCGCGCTGCACTCGTACTCTACCTGGGCATATGCCTCAGTGGTGTTGCGGGTGATTACGGCACCCGATTGGCTAAGGAAATTTTTGCTGAGCTTCCCCAGGCGGGGAATGCGGTTGAAAAGAGCGAGAGTAATTACATCTAATAAGCTGCTTTTACCACTGCCTGTAGGTCCGGTGATGGCAAACAAACCACTGTTGAGGAGGGGAGGGGTACTGAAGTCAACCGCCTGTTCACCCCGCAGGGAATTGATATTCTTAAAACGGATTCTGAGGATCTTCATTAGTACTTGCTGCTTTCTACTTCTTCGAGCACCTGCTCAAAAGCTTCTTTGAGGAGACTGTGATTTTCAGGGGTGAGCTCCTGGCTGCCCAGGAGTTTATCAAAAACATCACGCGCATGCAGGTCTTCGAGAGCCTGGGTTTTGCCGTATAGCGCCCCGGCTCCGCTGGGTTTATCCTTAAAATAGGCGCGGTGTTTTACAATTTGAATGCGCGGGTGCTCAAAATCCTGCACCAGGCGATCGAGGGCTATGATCTTGTCCGGATCCGATTTTTCCTCCTCCATTTCAAGCTCCACCAAAGTTTTTAAAGGGCCATCGGCTTCCAGTTCCTGAAGTTTTGCCTGCAGGCTGGCCAGGGTGCCGCTGAGGCGGAGCATTTTCCGGAACGATGGAATGGCGATGCTTACTGGTTCAAAGCCTTTGGCGGTATCGATTAATAACAGTCTCTTGGCATCGCTCCTTTCACTGAATGAGAGAGGCAGGGGCGATCCGCTATAAAAAGTGGGAACCAGGCCATTGAGGCGCTGTGGCTTATGAATGTGACCTAAGGCGATGTAACTGAAATAACTGCCAAAGCGTTGCACTTCAAAACTGGCTTCATTGCCAATCTGAATGTCGCGTTCACTATCAGAACTGCTGGCACCGGCGGCATAGAGATGACCCATAGCCAGGGCAGGCACCCCGGGAAATTGCCGCTGGCAGAATTCAGCTGCTTCCCCAAAGATCCTGGCTATCCCTTGCCTGATAGCTTCAATACGGTTTTCGTAGCTCACTTCCTCATTGGCTTGTCGCAGATCGGGATCGCGCAGGTAGGGGATGGCCGCTACCACCAGTTCAGTTTCGCCCGCCTGGTTTTTTAGCGGTAACAGGAAGTCGCTGGCAGCCTCAGGCAGGGAGCCTATTACATGGATGTTGAGATTGCGGAGTAATTCGCTGGGAGCGTTGAGTACCGCGGGAGAGTCGTGGTTGCCCCCGGTAATGATCAGCTGACAATTGAGTTTGCTTAATTTGAGCAGTGCCCGGTAGTAGGCCCTACGGGCATCACTGCCGGGATTGGCCAGGTCAAAGACATCACCAGCCACCAAAAGTGCATCTGCCCGCTCATTTATTACCAGCTCACAAAGCCAGTCAATAAATAGGCTGAAGTCTTCACTAAGGTCGTGCTTGTGCAGCTTTTTACCGATATGCCAATCGGCGGTGTGGATAATTTTCATGCCTCCCAACTTAAGAATTGCGAAGGTAAAAATTGCCGGCCCGGTTTTGAGCTTAAAGACTGCCAAGCTTTAAAGTTGTTTAGCGGGTAGGCAGGTATTAAAAAACCCCTCCCGCTCAGAAGCGGGAGGGGTGGATAACTTAAGGTGTGTTTATTTAGTTATTCTTTAATAATCTTAACGAAGCGTACCTGCCCGTCGCTCACCAAGCGCACGAAGTAAAGACCGTATTTAAGGTCACTTAAGTTGAGCTGGTGGATACCATCGTTGGTAATGAAATCTTCAGACTTCATCAACTGCCCGCTCATGCTATAAACGCTAAGGTTGTACTCGGTTTGTTGGCTTGTGGGGTCAAATTCGATAGTAAGTACGTCGTTAACCGGGTTCGGATAAGCCACCAGGCGCCGGCCGCTAAGCTCGCCCATTTTGGCCTTTTTCACCAATACAGACTGACCATTTTTGGTGATGTCCATCCGGAAGCTAAAGCCGCCAAAATTGCTGCTGTTTTTGGGGTTGCGCAATACCACTACCAGGTAGTTCATATCCTTGTTGAGGATGGTGTCGAGATCAATCGTGGCAACGTAATCAAAAGGATCACCACCCAGATAGCCATTTACCGGCGCTACATCGTGATCCATAACCAGATCATGAGGTACCCCCTTAAAGTTAGCTGAGTTCATATTCTCCTCCCGGGCAATGAGATGACCGTTTATATAAATCTCAGTGCCATCATCCATATACATACGGAAGCGGGCATCGAGGTCATCGGTATCACTGAGGCCAAACTTCTTGCGATAATAGGTGATGTGATTGGGCGCCTTAATGGGTAGGGTACCAGGGAGCACGGTAATACCTCCCCATGGGTAAGGTTGACCTACCGGAGCGCTTTCGCTGAAGGTGGAGTCATGCGGCAGGCTGTTAACGCCGTACCAGTAGCCGCTCCAGTTACTGGGCGTAACTACGGTGCTGAGGGCCCAGCCGCTGTCCGAAACACAGCTGTCCATTATTTCCACAATGGTGCAACTATCGAGGCGATGAATGGCGCCAGATTGCACGTTCACAGTTTTATTGGGGTTAGTGGATGACTTCACAATTACCTTACTGGGCATTAGTTCCATCGGGTCAGAAAAAGCGGTAGGGTTACCGGCATTGCCATATTGATAGTAGGTGGTGGGGTTGTAAGTACAGGTATCCACATCATCTACCAAACCGGTTTGGAAAACCACCGGATTAGTTTGTTCTACGTCTATGCCGTTCTTGTTCTGGGAAGTTTCGTTGTAGTCAACCACAAAACCGTACTTGCCGGGAAGCAGGCATTTCTCCAGGCTGTTGGGGAAGCCCATCTTATTGCCGGCCTGGCCATACACGTAAAACTGAACCGAGTCAGGCGTAAGGGTGGTGGTACTGTCATGGTTGTACAGGGCCAGCATTACATTGGTCATCTGGAAGGTGAAGGTGTCGCTTTCGTTATCCAGGTGTTGTACCAGGGTATTGCTTTGCCCCAGGTAGTTCACTACCACCCCAATTTTAGCAATGCCTGAATCAATGCAAATTGCCATTGGCCCACCTGAGGTGGAATCAGCATCAATTTTATTGTTGGCATCGCCCCACTTATACCATTTTACGCCCACATCAGCTTGATGGTTGCCATTACAGTCGAGGACGTTTACAATAGCTGTTCTCTTGGTAAAGAAACAGCCGCTAAGGGTGAGATCCTGGCGATTTCCCTGGCGGAAGTGAAATTTATAGGTACCCGGTAGTAACTCCATGCTGGGTTTGGTATAAAAATGCGCATCTCCAGTGTTTCCTCCGTAAGATATGTCGCCATCATGTTGCAAGATTACATTTACGGTATTCCACACCAGCGTAGCGCCCCCGGCTGGGATTACTTGTGATATTTTCTGGTCGGCGGTGCCCTTATATTGCATTTCAAAAGAATAGGTGCCGGGGAATACTTCGCCTACGATGCGGCCATTGGCATCGGTGGGGTTGCCGGGGAACCACCAGGTGGTATAGTTGGCACCATTGCCGTAGCGGACATTACCACCAGCTAGGCCGGTGCCCTGGCAGGTTTCCAGGATTAATTCCAGTGAATCTGTATTAAAGAGGTAATAGGAATCCTGGGTTGGGTCTTTGGGACCTTCTACCGCGGTGGTATTATTCACCTTCGCCTCGTAGGAAAGGTTGGTTTGCTTGCCATCCCGCATATCCAGTAATAGACCATTGGCATTGGTACTACCGGGCACATGCCATACCGTGGGGGTGGCATAGCCGCCGCGGCCGGTGGCACCCTGAATGGGATCGCCCTTGCTGTCTCTTACATAAAGTACCGAGAGGGTTTTTTCTACACTGCTTTGCCCTTGGTAGTAAATATCAAACACGAGGTTGCGAACATCATTCCACACATAACCTGTTTGTATACTCATCGTATCACCGTAATAGTCAAAGGGGAAAAGTTCACGCGCCTGCCAGCCGCCATTTACGGTATCAGGGCCAAAGCTCTTCCACGAACCAGATCCACGGAAATTGAGGTATCCACCAGAGAAATGGAATTTTACGTTAGTGGTTTTAAACCCCAGTGAATCCCCACCGGCACTTACTACATGGAAAACCCGCATAGTGCTGGTATTGTCAAAGGTGCCCCAAATTTTATACTGATCGCCAATGTCGAGATGAGCAGTATCACCACTGTTGAAATTCCCTATAAAGTTAGGACCTTTCTGCACCTTAATAATGCCGGCAATTGAATTGCCTTGGCTGTCAAAGGTGTACAGCCGCACGGGGGCGGTTTGGGCAATGGCTGTGGAAAACAGGCCGCAGCTGAAGAGAGCAATAAAAAAGTTGGTCAGGGCCGGGCGAAATGATGCGCTTAGCCCATGGAGTTTGGGTTTTTCCATGATTGGAGAAGATTTAGTAAGTGAAAAAATGATTGGACAGAGTTGTAACCAAAAGAGTGTAAGAGGAAATGGATCATTATGGATTAGGTTAAGGTTAATGAGTCAACTCCAACTATAATTGTAGTAAAATCTATACCCACATATTTAAGTATTTGATATTCAGCATTGATCAATGAAATATTCTCCCTAACATCTCTCAACATGGGAAAAATGAGCCCTTAGTGCACGTTTTTGGGAACAAAATCCACGGCTAGTTTTTGAAAATGAGGGGGTTGTGCGCTGCTATGTCCGCATGCCAACTAACCGCTGAGGTGAGATTTCAGACAGAATTATAATCGCCGGATTTCAAGCTGAGACGGCAGCAGCCAGATCCATACAAAAGTCCCGCAATGCTGCGGGATTGATTTATGGATTCCAGGCGGTGGGAGGGGGTACGCTTCAGAATTTGTTTTGCTGTGGATGTTGCCACTGGTTAGGGTGGCGCTTCACCAGTCTTTTATTCATGAAGGCCCGGCCGGATTCTGTTTTAAGGCACTTTTCAAAGTGATAGGCAAGATTTTTATTGGAGAAAGTGACCTAAGTGATCAATGCCAGTGGTAATCTTGAAGGGATGTATTTCACCTCACCATGACAGCCAACATAATATGAATTTTCGGCACAGCGGAGCATGTAAACCTGCCATGATATGGTTAATGGTTTAGGATTAATGCAATGGGTGAATTTGATTTTTATTAAGGTATAGAAATAATAAGAATCACCTTCACACCTTAACAGGGGCATCGGTGATCAATGAAGCTCACCTTCGCTGACCCTACAGGGCAGCTTCGGTGAGCGAAGGTAGAGTTGGGAGGATGGCATGATCGCAATCTGTTTCTCTTTGTACCCAAGCATAAAAAAGTCCGCCGCTTGCGCGCCCGATTTTTAGCTGCAGTTCCTCAGCGAAACGAGCTTCGCCATTGCCCTGAAACCAAAAATCCCGCCCTACAAGGTAGGACGGGATTTTTGTGGAGCCACCGCCATACCGCGGGGCTCTCACAAATGCTACTCCCGCATTGTTGCGGGATTGATTTGTGGAGTTGGGGGGATTCGAACCCCCGTGCAAACAAGGAAATCAATTGCCTTCTACATGCTTAGTTTATTATTGGCTTTTCGACCACAGGCTGGGAACAAACACCCTACCGGTGGCTTAGCTGCGGTTTGAGGTTTCGGAGGCAAAGCACAGCTCTTTGCCAACTAGTCCGGATTTAATGACACCTCTGATTCGCTTCCTTCCAGACTTGGGAAGCGAGAGATGGCTTGCTCCCGCGTCTTACGCGTGGATTAGCTCTAACCCTCTATCGAGTGATTAGGCGGCAAGCGCGAAGTTATTTTCGCCAATTATAAGTGTAAAGCATCTTTGTTAACGGGCGACATCTCCATAGCCCGGCATGCTTACAACCAATTCCGTCTTGCTGTCGAAACCGGTCAACCCCATATGGTAAAGAACTTTATAGAACCTGCAAAGGTAGTTATCTTTGACACAAATCTTATACCAACTGCATGAAATTAGGCATTATCCGCGAAGGAAAATTCCCACCCGACAAGCGGGTTCCTCTTACTCCCCGTCAATGTAAGCAACTTCTAGCACAATACCCCGACCTAAAAATCGTAATTCAACCCAGCGCCATCCGTGATTTCAAAGATGATGAGTACGCGCAAGCGGGCCTATGCGTGCAGGAAGACCTCGGTGCCTGCGATGTGCTGCTGGGGGTGAAGGAAGTGCCGGCAGATCTCCTTATTCCTCACAAGACTTACCTCTTCTTCTCGCATACTTATAAAAAACAGCCTTACAACCGCAAGCTTTTGCAGGCAATTCTGCAAAAGAAGATCCGCCTGATTGATTATGAAATGCTAACTGACCCTAAAAGTGGCATGCGTCTGGTGGGCTTTGGGCGTTATGCGGGTATTGTGGGTGCTTATAATGCCTTCAGGTTATACGGTGAGCAAACCCTGGCCTATAAGCTGAAACCGGCGCATGAATGCTTTGACCGGGCCGAAATGGAAAGGGAGATGCAAAAAATTAAACTACCCGCTGATTTTAAAATCGCCCTTACCGGTGACGGCCGGGTGGCACGTGGGGCTATGGAAATTTTGGATAAACTCTCGCTTCGCAAGCTTACACCCGACGAATTTTTGGGGGACAAACAGCCGGAGCCGGGCTATTGTCAGTTGGACGTGCGCCACTATTTCCGTCGTAGTGACAATAAGCCATTCAAGAAGGAGGATTTTTATGCCAGTAACGAAGGATATCTCTCCAACTTTATGCCTTACGCCCAGCTGGCAGATATGTATATAGCGGCACATTTTTGGGCTGAGGGCTCCCCGCTGATCTTTAGCCGCGCCGATGCCAGGTCGGCAAAATTTAATATCAAAACAATTTCCGATATCAGTTGTGACATCGATGGGCCGGTGGCCTCAACTATCCGACCTGCTACTATCGCCGATCCTTTTTATGCTTATGATCCTCGGGCGGAAGCGGTGGTTGCCCTCCGCAGTCCGGGTAGTATTGCCGTATCGGCAGTAGATAACCTGCCTTGTGAGCTTCCGCGTGATGCCTCGGAGGACTTTGGCTCGGAGCTGCTCAAAAATGTCATTCCTCATTTTTTTAATGATGACCGCTTAGGGATTTTGGCCCGGGCCAGTGAAACTGACCGCGAAGGAAAGCTTACAGACCGCTTCGCCTACCTGCAAGACTATGTAAATGGCAATGACAGCTAAAAGCTTAAATTTGCCCGCCTGTTAAGACTTTCGGTCCTATTACAATGGAAGAAGAAGCTACTTTGGAGAAACAAGATAAATACATTGACGTAAAGGAGGTTATCCGGAAGAAGAACAGTAAGCTGGCTAAGTGGATGCCTGGCTTTATGCTGCACTATATCAAGCGCATTGTGCATGAGGAGGATATCAATGAGGTTATGGCCAATATCGGCCACCTCGAAGGGCTCGACTTTGTGCGCGGATCTCTTAAGGAACTCCATACTACCGTAAAAGTGGAGGGTGCTGAAAACGTACCTGTTGAAGGTGGGGTTATCCTGGCTAGCAATCATCCCCTGGGCGGACTCGATGGCATTGCCCTGATGAAGGCGGTGGGCGATGTGCGCGAGGACTTCCAATTTCTGGTTAATGACATCCTCCTGAGTATAGAGAATTTACAGCCCTTGTTTGCCCCGGTAAACAAGGTGGGGGAGAACCCCCGGGAAGCCACCCGGATAATTGAAAAAACCTATTCGCAGGATATTGCGGTACTGGTGTTTCCGGCCGGTCTGGTTTCGCGAAAACTTTCGGACGGGATTAGTGACCTGGAGTGGAAAAAAAGCTTTATCAGTCGCGCTATTAAGTACAGGAAGGATGTGGTGCCGGTGCATATTGAAGGCCGCAATTCCAACTTTTTCTACAACCTCTCCCGCTTACGACGGTTTTTTGGGGTAAAAGCCAATGTGGAGATGTTTTACCTCGCCGATGAAATGTTTCGTCAGCGCGGAAAGACTATTACCGTCCGTTTTGGAAAACCCATTCCCTACCAACATTTTGACGCTTCTAAAACGCATAAAGAATGGGCGGCAGAAGTGAAGGCCAAGGCCTACAACCTGCCCAATGCCAACTAAACTATGGAAGACATTATAGTCCCGGTCGAACGCGACCTGCTACTTAAAGAACTTACTGAAGATAAATTTCTTCGCCACAGCAATAAACTGCACAACCAGCTTTACCTGGTAGATGCCCATAATTCGCCCAATATTATGCGCGAAATTGGTCGCCTGCGCGAACTGGCTTTCCGTACTGCCGGCGGTGGCACCGGTAAGAGTATAGATATTGATGCCTATGACACGGCTGAAAAACCTTTTCAGCAATTGGTGCTGTGGGATCCGGAAGAGCTCGAGATAATTGCCGGTTACCGCCTGATTATGTGTAAAAATGCACCCCGCCTGCCTGATGGGCGCATTGAATCAGCCACCGGGCATCTCTTTCACCTTTCGGATGCCTTTTACAATAACTACCTGCCCAACACAGTAGAACTGGGGCGTTCCTTTGTGCAGCCCAAGTACCAGCGCGGTGCCTCGCGCAAAGGGCTTTTCTCAATGGACAACCTTTGGGATGGTCTGGGATCCATCCTGGTACTGAATCCCGATGTGAAGTATATGTTTGGGAAGGTAACGATGTACCCCAGTTATAACCGTGAGGCGCGTAATATGCTGCTTTCCTTCCTCCGCCATTTCTTTCCCGACAATGAGGGACTGGCCTACCCTGAGGAGGTGTTGGTTACTGACGAGGAGCTGGCTCCCTTTATGAAGCGCTGGGAAGGCAAAGAGTACAAAGCCGCATATACCGAGCTCAATCGTGAAATACGGGATCGTGGTGAAAACATTCCTCCATTGATCAATACCTATATGAATATCAGCAGTACCATGAAGACTTTCGGGACCGCGCTAAACGACGAGTTCGGCAAGGTGGAGGAAACAGGTATACTGGTAACGGTTGACGATATCTTTGAGGAGCGCAAATCGCGCCATATTGATACCTTCCACGAACACAACAGCTTTACTGGCCCGACCCAAAAGGCTTAAAACAAAAAAGTCCGTAATTGGCACTTACGGACTTTTTGCTTAGCATTTTCCGGCTGACAGCTAGGCTTTCTTTAAATCGGCAATAGTTCCCTTGGGATCGTCTGATTTAAACACAAAGCTCCCTGCAACCAGTACATCGGCACCGGCATTGACCAGCGAACTGGCATTATCGGAGGTTACGCCGCCATCAATTTCAATCAGGGTGGGGGCGTTGGCAGCCAGGATAATATCCTTGAGTTCCTTCACCTTGTCGTAGGTCTTTTCGATAAACTTCTGCCCGCCGAAGCCGGGATTTACGCTCATCATGCATACCACGTCGATATTTTCAATTACATCCTTAAGCAGGCTTACGGGGGTGTGGGGATTGATGGCCACACCAGCTTTCATACCTTCATTTTTGATAGCCTGCAGGCTGCGGTGTAAATGGGTGGAGGCTTCGTAGTGGACGCTGAGGATATCGGCTCCCACCGCCTTAAATTCCTTGATGTAGCGCTCGGGCTTCTCGATCATCAAATGCACGTCCATCGGTTTTTTCGCGTGCTTCTTAATGGCTTCAATTACCGGCATGCCAAAAGAGATATTGGGCACAAACATGCCATCCATCACATCGATGTGAAACCAATCGGCCTCACTGGCATTGAGCATTTCACATTCTTTCTGGAGGTTGGCAAAGTCGGAGGCCAGTAATGAAGGAGCAATAATGGGCATGGGTGAAAAAATTTTTGGCAAAGGTAGGGAGCTGCGCCAAATAACAGGCAGCCTGAGCGGAAAGTGGTTTATAAAAAAAAACGCCCCAGCGGAAAACCGAAGGGGCGTTGTAGTTTAGAAGCGATTATCTTAACCCAGGTAGGTCTTGAGAATCTTACTTCTCGAAGTATGTTTCAACCGGCGGATTGCTTTCTCCTTAATTTGGCGAACGCGTTCGCGGGTGAGGTCAAATTTCTCACCGATTTCCTCCAGGGTCATCGGGTGCTGACCACCCAGCCCGAAGTAAAGGCGGATAACATCGCCTTCGCGGGGGGTAAGGGTAGCCAGTGATCTTTCAATCTCGGTGCGCAGTGAGTCCTGCACGAGGTCATCGTCAGGATTAGGGCTGTCACCGGTGTTCAGTACATCATAAAGGTTGCTGTCTTCACCTTCAACCAGGGGGGCATCCATCGAAATGTGACGGCCGCTGTTACGCATGCTTTCCTTCACATCGTTTTCACCCATCTCGAGGTTGTCGGCAATTTCGCCAGCAGAGGGAGCGCGCTCCTGCTCCTGCTCCAAAGCGGCATAAGCCTTATTGATCTTGTTGATCGATCCGATCTTATTCAGCGGCAGACGAACAATACGTGATTGCTCGGCCAACGCCTGCAAAATACTCTGACGGATCCACCAAACTGCGTAAGAAATGAATTTAAAACCACGGGTTTCATCAAAGCGTTGTGCTGCCTTGATCAGACCGAGGTTCCCTTCGTTTATAAGGTCAGGGAGGGTTAGTCCCTGGTTTTGGTACTGCTTAGCTACAGAAACAACAAATCTCAAATTCGCCTTAGTCAGTTTTTCAAGGGCAACCTGATCGCCTGCCTTGATCCGCTGAGCCAACTCCACTTCCTCTTCTGCCGTAATCAGTTCAACCTTACCAATCTCCTGCAGGTATTTATCCAATGATGCAGTTTCACGATTGGTAACCTGTTTAGTGATCTTTAGCTGTCTCATAGAAATTTACAGTCCTTGGGTTAAATAGTTAGAACGTCTAATACTGAACGTCAAAAATTATTCCTTAGTTCGCCTTCGGACTAGTTGTCAGAGGGCTTGGGCAGTAACACCTTGCGGCTGAGCTTCATTTTGCCACGGTCATCCATGCCAATCAGCTTCACCTCTACCGTATCACCTTCCTTGAGTACTTCGTCTACCGTTTTGAGACGACGGTGCTCAATTTCAGAGATGTGCAGCAGGCCGTCGGTATTGGGAGCAATTTCCACAAAGGCCCCGTAAGGCTGGATGGATTTTACTTTACCCTGGTAAGTTTCACCTACCTCAGGAACAAAGGCCACGGCTTTGATACGCGCTTTAGCCTCGTTCATTGACTCGCGATCAGTACCGCTGATCTCGATAATACCTTTGTCATCGATCTCATCAATGCTAATGGTAGTACCGGTGTCAGCCTGAAGCTTCTGGATGTTTTTACCACCAGGACCGATAATGGCACCGATGAACTCCTTGGGAATTTCCACCACCTCAATCTTGGGCGCGTTCGGCTTTACGTCAGGACGGGGAGCATCCAGGGTTTTTAGCATTTCACTGAGGATGTGCAGACGTCCGGCACGTGATTGCTCGAGGGCTTTTTCGAGGATGTCGTAAGACAGACCCTTAATTTTGATATCCATCTGGCAGGCAGTGATACCTCTTTCAGTACCGGTTACCTTGAAGTCCATATCACCAAGGTGATCTTCATCACCGAGGATATCGCTCAATACGGCATATTTTCCGGTTTCAGCATCCTGTACCAGACCCATGGCGATACCCGAAACGGGGCGGCGCAGCTGGATACCGGCATCCATCAGGGCGAGGGTACCCGCACACACGGTAGCCATTGATGATGAGCCGTTAGATTCAAGAATATCGGATACCACCCGTACGGTGTAAATACTTTGTTCTGGCAACATTACCTTAAGGGCACGCTGGGCCAGGTTTCCGTGACCGATCTCACGACGGCTGGTGCCGCGGATAGGGCGGGCTTCACCGGTAGAGTAGGGAGGAAAGTTGTAGTGCAGGTAGAATTTCTCTGAGCCTACATAAGTTACACCATCTTTGCGGTTTTCGTCGAGGCTGGAACCGAGGGTTACGGTGGTCAGCGATTGAGTTTCACCACGGGTGAAAATGGCTGAACCATGTGAGCCGGGCAGGTAGTCTACCTCGGTCCAGATGGGGCGTACCTCGTCGAGGGCACGGCCATCGAGACGCTGGCTGTCGTTGAGGATCATATTGCGCATCGCTTCCGACTCCACATCGTGGTAGTAGGTGTTGATGAGGGCTTCTTTTTCCTCCAGTTCTTCTTCGCTGTAGCGCTCTTTGTAGGCTTCGCGAATCTCCTTGAAACGCTCGCTGCGCTCTTTTTTGGGCAGTCCCGCTTTAGCCACTTCGTATACTGAAGTGTAAAGCTCGTCCATGATCTGCTTTTTCAGATCGAGGTCGTGTACTTCGTGCTCATACTCACGCTTGGTCTGGGCTTTTTCAATACCGGCAGCCAGGGCGAGCTGGGCTTCAATTTGTTTTTTAATGGCCTCGTGTGCAAAGGCAATGGCTTCCACCATTTCTTTTTCCGAGATCTCTTTCATTTCACCTTCTACCATCACTACGCTGTCCATACTGGCACCGATCATCATGTCGATATCGGCCTCAGCCATTTCGGCAGGGGCAGGGTTAATTTTAAATTCACCGTTGATGCGGGCTACGCGTACTTCTGACATGGGACCGTCAAAGGGAATATCAGATACGGCGATGGCAGCAGAAGCGGCCAGTCCGGCCAGGCAGTCGGCGGCTACATTTTCATCGTAGGAAAGCAGGCTGATCATCACCTGGGTTTCAGAGTGGTAATCGCCGGGGAACAGAGGACGCAGACAACGGTCTACCAGGCGCATAACGAGGATCTCCTCATCTGAAGGGCGACCTTCACGCTTAAGGAATCCACCGGGAACACGGCCGGCAGCAGCGAATTTTTCGCGATAGTCTACGGTAAGGGGTAAGAAATCAACGCCTTCTTTGGCTTCTTCGTTTGAAACCACGGCGGCGAGCAAAATAGTGCCCCCCATCTTTACTACCACCGAGCCGTGGGCCTGCTTGGCCAGCTTACCGGTTTCGAGGGTGATGGTTCTACCGTCGTCTAATGTGATTTCTTGGGTAATGGGATTTGGAATCATCTAATTGTAATCGTCTAAAGTGAAGTGTATAAACACGAAGAAAGGCAATTGAAAAATTGCCTTTCCCCGTAATAGGTCAGATTATTTTCTGATTCCGAGCTCAGAAATAATCTTACGATATCTTTCAATATCCTTGTTTTTAAGGTAAGAGAGAATCTTTTTCCGCTTACCTACCAGGTTTACCAGGGCACGTTCGGTGCTGAAGTCCTTGCGGTTGTTCTTCAGGTGCTCGGTAAGGTGGTTGATGCGGAAAGTGAAAAGGGCGATCTGGCCTTCGGCAGAACCCGTGTCGGTTTCAGATGAACCGTGCTTTTTGAAAATCTCTTGCTTTTTCTCGGCTGTCAAATACATTACAAAATCGTTTAGATAGATGTTATGCTAATTAAAGAAGCTGCAAAAATAGTAAAAATTATTTTGAATCAGCAGTTTCTGTCTCTGTCTCAGGCTTTACCATTTTCAGAAAGCGGCTCACCTTTTTCTTCAGGTGCTTGCGCTCCACGATAAAATCGAGAAAGCCGTGTTCCAGCAGGAACTCCGAGGTTTGAAAGCCTTCGGGCAGGTCCTTGCCAATGGTTTCCTTTACTACCCGGGGGCCGGCAAAGCCGATCAGAGCCCCGGGCTCGGCAATATTGATGTCGCCCAGCATGGCAAAGGAAGCGGTAACCCCACCGGTGGTAGGATCAGTGAGCAGCGATACATAGGGAATTCCCTTTTCGCCCATCAGGGCCAGTTTAGAAGAGGTCTTGGCCATCTGCATCAGTGAGAAGGCCGCTTCCATCATCCGGGCACCCCCCGATTTGCTGATCATCATAAAGGGTTTGTGATGTTTCAGGGAGTGGTCAATCGCGCGGGCAATTTTTTCACCTACCACCGAACCCATGGATCCGCCGATAAAGTTGAAGTTCATACAGCCAATCACCACCTCTTCGCCGTTCATTTTGCCATAAGCGGTGCTTACCGCCTCCTTGAGGTTGGTTTTGGCTACCGAGGCACTGTAACGCTCGGTGTACTTCTTGGTATCCTCAAACTTGAGGGGGTCGCCCGAAGTCATATTGGGGTCGAGTTCGGTGTATTTACCATCGTCAAAAAGCAGCTCAAAATACTCGGCGGCGTTAATGCGGTCATGATGACCACAATTGTGACACACCCATACATTTTTGGCGTGGTCCTCAACCGATACAATCACCTTGCATTTAGGACACTTGTGCCACAGGCCTTCAGGAGTCTCCTTCTTGTCTTTGGTACTGGTTTGTATCCCTTCTTTATTTCGTTTAAACCAACCCATGGTATTTAAGTTTTTTGGTTTCTTCTTATCAGCAGCAGAGCTGGCCCTAGCGGCCGGGGGCCAGGCAATCACCGCTATTGAAAACTAAAAAAAGTTCAGAGGCAGTCTGTAACATGCGCCTGAACTTTTTCGTTGCAAAATTTTATCAGGCAATCGTTACATTATCATTCAGGTATACATCCTGAATCGAGTTAAGCAGCGCAATGCCGTCCTTCATTTCCTTTTGGAAGGCTTTACGGCCTGAGATCAGACCCTGGCCTCCGGCACGTTTGTTTACCACAGCGGTGGTAACGGCCTGGCTCAGGTCGTCATCGGCCTTACCGGTAGAAGCACCACCGGAATTAATAAGACCGGCACGTCCCATATAGCAGTTGGCAACCTGGTAGCGGGTAAGGTCAATAGGGTTATCAGAGCTCAGCTCCGTGTATACTCTTTCGTCAAACTTACCGTAGCTGCTGTCGCCGGTGTTGAGGGCGCGATAGCCACCGTTGTTCTCGGGGAGCTTTTGCTTAATAATATCGGCCTGGATGGTTACGCCCAGGTGGTTGGCCTGGCCGGTGAGGTCAGCCGACACATGATAATCTTTATCCTTTTTAAAGGCAGAATTGCGGGTGTAGCACCACAAAATAGTAGCCATTCCCAGCTCATGGGCGTATTCAAAAGCTTCGGCCACCTCCTGGATTTGGCGGTTACTTTCGTCAGAGCCAAAGTAAATGGTGGCTCCTACTGCTACCGCACCCATATTCCAGGCTTCACGAATGCTGCCAAACATGATCTGGTCGTGGGTATTGGGATAGGTCAGCAGTTCGTTGTGGTTGATCTTTACGATAAAGGGGATTTTGTGCGCGTACTTGCGGCTCACACTGGCCAGTACACCAAAAGTGGATGCCACCGCATTACAGCCACCTTCCATGGCTAGTTTCACAATATTGCCGCCATCAAAGTAAATCGGGTTTTTGGCAAATGACGCACCAGCGCTATGCTCAATTCCCTGGTCTACCGGCAGGATAGAGAGGTATCCGGTACCGGCCAGTCTGCCGTGGTTGTACAGACTCTGCAGGCTGCGAAGTACCTGGGGGCTGCGGTTGCTGTCGGCAAAAACGCGGTCAACAAAATCATTGCCGGGCAGGTGCAGCATCGATTTGTCAATGGTTTTGCTGGTGTGGTTTAACAGGCGATCTGCGTCAGCGCCAAGCAGTTCGGCAATCTTATCAAGATTCATTGATAGCGTTTTTAATGTTGGTATTTGATTTTTTTAAAAGTGCCTCTATAAGGGGGCAAATTTATAATAAAATAGATGGGGACTAGAAAGGATATCCCAACGCAACGTGATAGCTGAAGTTTTTAGGAATATTCGGGGTTTCGGTAAAGAGTACCCATTCCCGCCCTTCACTGATCAGACCTGGATCGCGCACTTTAACACCCATGTCAAAACGGATTACAAAAAAATCGAGGTCAATGCGCAGGCCGATACCGGTGCCAACAGCCAGTTCTTTATATAAGGCCTCCATGCTCAACTCGGTCTGATTGTTTTGCAGTCCCCCGGTGTACCACACGTTTCCTGCGTCTATAAACAGGGCTCCTTTCAGGCTGGAAAAAATGGGAAAGCGATATTCACTGTTTAATAGTAGTTTGAAGGTACCGGTGGCAAAAGTAGTATCGGTACCCTTGTCATAATTGGTGTTATACTGGGTGCCGGCGCCCAGGCGGTACGGCGCCCAGGCCCTGAGGTCATTACTGCCGCCCATAAAGTAGTATTTTGAAAAAGGAGGTACTCTTACTTCCTGATCGTCTCTTTGAAAGTGGCTGTTGCCATAGGGGAGGATGTAGCCGCTGAAGATGCGGTTTACCCAACTATGCTCAGGATCAAAATTCCAGTAATAGCGGGCATCCCCCTCCAGTTTTAAATATTGATAGTAGGGCACTCCAAAGAATTCATTCGGTCCATCCGTCACCGTTTCGCCCGCATTGGTGAGCTGGTCAATTAGCTGAGAGGTGTTGCCGGCTACCTCCACATTACCGGTAAAAAAGCGGTGGTTTACCAGATTGGGATCCAGCTGTTCATTATAGGTATAGGAGTAGCGGGTGGCTGAAATAAACTCGGAGGTAAAGGCAGCCTGCTGAATGTCAGTAAGACGGTCGAAAAAGTCAGGGTCAATATTATCGAGGCGTGAGTAGGTGAGGTCAAAGAGGTTAATCTGATGATATTTCCGCTGACTTTGCCGCCATTGATAACTGAGGCCGGTGCGAAAGGTGAGGCGCTGAAATTCATCACGCTTAAGCTGGCTTACCGATCCGTTAATAAGGCTGGTGGGTTGCATCCGTTTGGGTACCAGGCCCACGGTGTTGAAGGGTAAGAGGAAGCGCGGAAATTTAAGGTTTGCCTCGGCGCCCACTTCTACCGTGGTGGAAGTGGGACGATCGGGATCGTTGGTCGGTTGTTTTTCTACCCCGGCATTGAATTTTATCTGCAGGCGCTCGCCGGCCTTAAAGAGGTTGCGGTTTACATAACCTATCCCTACCCTGCCACCGAAGTAACTTACATTGGTGGTGGTTATCTCAGGCTCAAAGGTCAGGGTTCGCTTTTCCAGCGGACTGAGATTAATAACCGCATTGAGCAGCGGTCCGGTGGAGTCACTACCAGCCGCTACGAAGGTTACCTCGCTCAACTGAAAGGCATTATAGCTCACCAGGTGACTATAGGTTTCCCGCACCGCTTTGGAGGAGTAAATCTGGCCGGGGCGGAAGTGAATGGCATCGGTAAGATAACGGGGCTTGTAGCCTAAAGTGTCATAGGCTATCAGGTAGTTTCTGTATTCGAGCGTGTCCTGGGGGGAGCTGCGAATACTATAGTTCTTGTCAGGTTGAATGTACACTTTGTTAATCCGGTAGCGGCGATGGTCAGTGTACAGGGTGGAATCACCTGCTTCCACCGGTTTTTGGCTGATCACCATTTTTACCGTCACACTATCGCCGGGCTGTACGGTATCGGCTTCGTAGAGGATAAGCCCTTTGTTGAACCCGTAAAAGCCATCATTGCGAAAGAGTGCAGCCAGGCGATCGCGCTCATCGTCGAGCAACTCGGCATTATAGGGCTCTCCCACCTCCAGCAGGCTCTCCTCCGCATGCTTTGCCACCAGATCAAGCAGGGCGGGGGTTTCAATTTCGTAACTATAGTTGTTTACATAGTAGCGCTTGCCGGTTTGGATGAAGTAGTTCACTGCCGCCTTCCGTTTGCCGGCCTTAATGGAATCTATGCGATAGCTGCTACTGGCATTAAAATAGCCATTGTTGAAGTACCAGACCCGCAATTGCTTGGCGCCGGTGTACACTTTAGAAGTATCAAGAATTTCGGGCGCATCACCCAGCTTGCTGAAAATATTTTTCTCCTTACCATTGCCAATGTTGTATACCGCGAGGCCCGGGGCAAGATAAAAGCCAAATCCCTCGGTAAAAACCCAGATGCCGCTGTTGGGCTCTTGCTTCAGAATATCGTAGGCCTTGGCGGGGGCACCTTTCTCACTGTTTACGTGAATATTGTTGTCCCACAGCAACAGCCGGCCTTCCGGGACGTGTTTGGTGTATTTACAGGAGGGTAGGAGAAAATACAGGCTGGCGGCCAGAATTATGTAGAGCTTTTTTATCAAGTTTGTCCGATATTCACTAAAAACGCAAAGGTAAGAGCTTATGCCATCCCGCAATCAGCAAAAATTGTTGCGCAAACTTACAAATCGCAAGCATCGTTGGCAGCAACAGCTGTTTGTGGCCGAAGGTCGGAAAGTAGTAAAGGAATTACTTGATGCTGGCCTTAAAGCAGAATTTCTGCTTAGTGACCAGCCGCAGCTATGGCCCGGGGCAATGGAGATAAGCAGTGCCGAATTAAGGGAGCTCAGTCAGCTGGAGCAGGCCGATGAAGTGCTGGGGGTTTTCCCCTTTCCCGCTTTCGCAGCAGGGCCCGCTGGTTTCAGCCTGGTGTTGGATGGACTTAAAGACCCTGGCAACCTGGGGACCATTATCCGTAGCAGTGACTGGTTTGGAGTGAAAGAAGTTTTTTGTGTGAACGGAACCGTAGATGCCTACAATGCCAAATGTGTGCAAAGCAGCATGGGGAGTATTGCCCGGGTAAAGATCACTTATGGCGAGCCCGAGACGATAGCCGCTTCTCTGTCAGGGCATCAATTGTTGGTAGCTGATATGCAAGGTGAGAGCCTCTATGAGCTAAAGCCCGATACTAATACTGCTCTGATAATGGGAAGCGAATCTCATGGTCCCTCTCCATTCTGGAAGCAACGTGCCCGGGCCGTTACTATTCCCCGCAAAGGGGGCAGTAGTACCGAAAGCCTCAATGTGGCCATCGCCACCGCCATTATGCTGGACAGACTTAGCCCTGGCTAGCTGCCAGTTGCTGGTTTTTGCGTTTGTGGGCTTTGTAAATAACATTGATAATCACTCCTGCCAGTACCATCGCTATACCCGCCAGGGCCATAGGCTGGTAACTTACCCCAAAAATAAAGAAGTCGAAACCCAGGGCGAAGATGATACCGAGGTATTTAAGGCCGGTAATTTCATTGGCTTCGGCATTTTGCAGGGCCTTGGTCATATAGATCTGTGCTATTTGGGTAAGTACTCCCATCAGCAATAGAAGAGCCCATTCCCGGCCAACAGGCGTCACCCAGTTAAAAATGCTGATCACCGCCATTACCGGAGTGGCCAGCAGAGGGAAGTAGAATACCACCACCAAAGGGTGATCGCTGTCTTTTACTTTACGGATGCAGTTGTAAGCCAGTCCGGCAAAGGCGGCGGAGCCGATACCCATCAAAAAGAGAGGTAGACTGATATTGGGATCAAATCCCTTGATGACAAAAATGCCTGCAAAGGAGATAAGGAAGAAAAACCATTGCAGGGGCAATACCTTCTCGCGCAGCATGAAAATGGCGAAGAAAGCGGTGAATATCGGGGAAAGGTATTGAATGGTGATAGCTGAGCCCAGCGGTAACTCCTGCAGGGTGTAAAAAAAGAGGGATAGGGCCGTAACGCCAAATACTCCCCGCAGGATCAAATACTTTTTATTGTTGCCAAAAAGGCTGAGGTTGCGACGGCGTATCATCCAGGCGGAAATCACGAAGGATATAAGGCTGCGAAACAGCACCAACTCAGTGGCAGGCAGGCGTCCCAGAAATTTTACCGTCAGGTTCATCAGCGCAAAGCCCAGCACCGATATCAACATATAGCCCAGCGCTTTTTTCATTGGTGGGGAGGTGTCGCAGTTTGAAGCGGCAAAGGAAGGGAATTATTGAAAGACGGAGGGGAAGGGGGCAGTTCGAACTTCGAAATTTGAAAGGTGGGGGGCGGTATTAGGTAGACCGTATTAGTTGGAAAGTATCAGGATTGGCGCGGGGGTTTGCCTTAAAACCATCCAAAGCCATAGAAATGGGGTGTTCCACCTTAAAACCCCGTCTGCCAGCTGGCACTGACCATTGGGGCAGGCTTGAACCTTGAACTTTCAGCTACACCTTAAAGCCACTTCTTACGCTTGAAATAGAGCAACATGGTAAGAGCTACCAGAACTACCACGCCCCAAAACAGCGGGTAGGCAAAACGGTACTCCAATTCAGGGAAATGCTGAAAGTTGGTGCCATATACCCCGGCAAAGAAGGACAGGGGAATAAAAATCGCCGAGAAAATGGTGAGTACCCTCATAATGTCATTCATCTTGGCACTAACGTTACTGTGGTAAATTTGGAGGTAATCATTGAGCACTACCCGGTAAGCTTCTACCGATTCTATGGCGTGGATCACCAGGCCATTTAGGTCAGAGTAAAAAGGCAGCACCTTTTGCCTGCGAATAAAGGGTGTTTGGCTTCGCAACAGGGTATACATCAGATCCTTTACCGGCTTTACCACTTTGAGGATATAGTGAAGTTCACGTTTGTAGAGGTTGATCATCTGCAATACCTCCTCATCAGGATCTTCCAGTACTTTGAGTTCCAGGTCGTCGATTTTGCCGCCCAGGTGCTCAATCATATAAATGTAATTATCAACAATAGAGTCCAGCAGGGCATAAGTGAGGTAATCAGAACTGTTTTTGCGCAGGTTACCATGGGGGTTTTGCAGTCGCTTGCGCACAGGGTCAAAGGTGTCGCCAGGCTCCTCCTGGAAACTGATGAGCGAATCCTCCTTAAGAACAAAGCTCACCTGTTCGCTCAGCACCTTGCTTTCCTGCTCATCAAAACGCAACATTTTCAGGGTGAGAAAGGCGTGCTCCTCAAACTCCTCAAATTTGGCGCGGTGGCCGGTGTTCATCACATCCTCCATCGCCAGTGGATGTATTTTAAGGCGCTGTTCCAATTGCTCCATAAAAGCTGCATCATCCACCCCCATCACATTGTACCATTGCTTTTTGTGAGGATCATTTTTAGGTACATTGTCCACCTTTATGAATTCGGCCTCCGAAATACCTTCCTGGTCATAAGCGATGTATTCAACGGTAGGATGATCTACCTTTTTGGTGCCAATAAATACCAGGGAGCCGGGAGGCAGACCTTTGTTTTCAATGCGGTTTTTAAAAAAGCGAGCCATAGTTGGTCAGTCTGATTTTGCCGGTTAAGCTACAAAGCACAAGCTACAAACTAAAATAGTTCAAAGTGACCGCTCAGCAGCCCTCCGGGCTGGCTGTGACCATCTTATTTTTACTGTCTTTAAAGCCTTGGTTTCCTGAGTTTCTCCTTCGCATAAACGGAAACCATTTTTTAAGTAAAAGCCAAGGGGAGACCGGTAAACTTGGCCATTGGCCTTTAAGTAATCGCTGGCGGTAACCACCCAGCCCTGCAGTGAGCGCAGGCCTGAACGACCCTTGTTCAACAGACGGCGGCCATAGCCGCGCCCTTGCAGGCTGTGGTCAATGATCATGGCAAAATTACGGGTGTTATCACGGATAAAATCAAAGTACCAGCCCCTTATATTTTCATCAGTATCGCAAAGCAGCAGATGCCGGTGGTCCTCCAGTTTACTTAAGTAGGCTTCCAATGCGGCCGGTGACTCAAGCATGATGTCACCGGGATACTCCCGGTTCCACAGCGATCTGATTTGTTCCTTTTGCAACCGGCTTAAGCGCGTGGCTTCAATAATATTCATTAATCGCTTATTTGCCACTGGCTGCCGCCAGCTTCACTTCGCTCCAGCTATCACCTATTCGCTGTAATACGGCTGCGAACATATCGGCATCCTCGCTGCTTTCAAGCTCCTTAAAGAGGAGATGCATCTCACCACGCAGGTGTGGGTAGCGATCGGTTACGCTGAGCATATCATACCAGGCGCCCTGGTGTTTGCGGAAAGCGCTGGTGAAGTCGCTTGGGCAACCACCGAAATCGAGGGCGTCGAGTGCCTTGAGATACTCATTGATGCTTACGCTGAGGCTGCTGGTCTCACAGGCGTGATTGCGAAGGCGGCCGAGTGAATCATCGGCGGCAAGAATCTGCCGGATGCAGGTCGCCATATCATAGTGATAGGTGGCATTCTGGCTAAACCCGGTTGTGGGCAGTAAAAGGGTGGAAAGAAAAAAGAGGCCGGTAAGTCGTAAAAGCATAAGGCAATTTACTCACTTCGGAGGAAGTATTACCGGAGTAGCTTCAAAATTTAAATACCTGAAAAGGAAGCGGGCATTAGCCTTCCACCACAGCTGTTATAGTTTGCGGGAATGGATGCGCCTGAACAGGGCGGATAAATTTGAAGCGATCAGGAGAAAACCAGTGGCCAGACCAATAAAATTTGCTGAATTATTTTGCCAGGGGAGATTGGAATAGTCAAGGTATCGGAAAAAGATAAGGCCTACCAGGACAAAGTTGATAAGGGCAAGAGCCAGATTCAGATTTTTCATTAGGGTTAATAAACACAAAGTTGGCGTACCAACCAACGGAGCATGAACTGAGGTGGGCAATGGCAATACTAGCTTACTTCGCCGGGCATTATAGGGGCTGTTAAGATGAAGCCCTGAGCTTTTGCATCTGCAGCAGGGTGACTCAGCTCTCCGGCAGGGATTCGTACTGCCGTCGCTTCTCGTCCATCCATTGCTCCATCGCGCCCGGCTTTTTCATCAGCTGTTTCATTTTCTCCATTGCTTCCAGATGGGCCTTATCATTTTCTTGCATCATCTTTTGACCGTGAATCTGACTCAGTTGGGCTATCTCCTCAAAGCTCTCCGCCTGAAAGCTCTGATCGCAGGCACCGCCCAATTGTCGGCAAGTCATACTTTTCATTTTTCACCGCATTGTGATTAATCCTCCTAAATTTAGGATTTTGCCATTTTAATCACAAGCAGGCTTATTTCACATGCTGTACCAGTGATTTGCGTTCGAGGTATTTGCCGATACGCTCTGGGGTGGTGGTAGTGGCAAATCGCTTCAGAGGCTTTCCATTCTGATCTACCAGAAACTTGGTGAAATTCCATTTGATATGGCCGCCCAGAAAACCGCTGAGCTTTCGTTTGAGAAAGCGAAAGATAGGATGGGCATTTTGACCATTGACATCTACTTTGGCAAACATGGGAAAGCTCACGCCGTAATTTACCTGGCAGAATTCTTCAATTTCTTTGGCGTTGCCAGGTTCCTGGCCGCCAAACTGGTTACAGGGAAAGCCAAGTACCACCAAACCCTGATCCTTATACTGCTGGTATAATTTTTCGAGGCCCTCAAACTGGGGAGTGAAGCCACACTCGCTGGCGGTATTGACAACCAATATTGTTTTGCCTTTATACTTATCCATACTCAGACTTTCACCTTGCAGGGTTTCAGCCTCAAACTGGTAGAAATTACTCATGAGGGGTTTTTGATTTTGAAATTATCACATTAAGAGCTCCGCTGCTCCACAGCGCCCACCATATCAGCAGCGGCTGAAAGAACAATCGCAGCAGGCGGGCCCGGTCGGTATTTAAGCCAAAAGCATCGGTGCCGTTGAGGTATTGCGCTATGTTGCCGGGGAAGATAAGCAGGTAAAACAGGGCCAGGGTAAGACCCACCCAAACTTTATAGCGAATAAGAAAAATCATCGCCAGGCCCAGGGCCATCTCAACCATTCCCGACAGTATTACCACCAGATCCTTGCTCAGGGGCATCCAGTCGGGTACCTGGGCCTGAAACTCCTGCCGCTGGAAACTAAAGTGACCCAGGGCAGCCAGCAGCATCAGGCTGCCCAGGGCTACCCGGGCTATATTTTGCCTACGGCCGGTGCCGGTGTTGGGTGGAAGCATTGATCACTTTAACCAGCGCCGGTGCTTCGGGTTTAGGGCAATCTAATTCCTTTATCAGCTCATCGAGAGCGCGGTTGCGGGTATGCTCGTTTCACCGTCCTTCCTCTTTGGCGCCCTAAGCTTAAAGGAGTTTAATTTCAAAAATTCGCTTGTCGATTGCCACCCGCCAGTGGCCAGGGGCCATTTGAAAGCTGTCTTCGAAGCCCAGTTCCATCATATTGGTGGTGGTTTCTGAAGCCGCCTGCCAGCTGACACCACCATCATTGGTGCCGGTAAAGCGGTCACTACTAAAGGGGTAGTCAACCGGGCAATTACCGATAGTCTCCAATGCCAGTAAGGTGTTAGCGTCCTTAAAGCCCACCACTTTACTCCAGTTGGGTAGCACCTTTTTCCAGTTACTGCCACCGTCAGTGGTTTTTTGCAAGCCCTCGTAAGTGGAAAGTAGCCAATCACTGTCGTTGATAAGCGTCAATTGGATGGGACCGTGGTGCGTGGGAGGAACCTTAATGGTCTCCAGGAAATCTCCACTGGTATCGATTACCAGAATTTGTTTATCAATGCTCAGGAAATAGAGCTTGTCTTTATAGAGCTGAAATTCTGCTCTGGTACGCTGACTATGATAATCAGGCAAATTAAAAAGGGTATCCCAGCTTTGGCCATTATCCTGAGATCGCATCAGCTGTTGATTGCCCTCGGGAAATTTCAGCAGCATGGCGTACAGGTTGCCAGCATCATCATATTGCGGATAGTATAAGTCACCCATCAGGGAATTGTAGTGTACTTCTTGCCAGTTCGCACCACCATCCTGGGTTTTCAGCACAACACATGGTCGGTTACAGTCAGCATCAGGACAGTCATACCTAAGGGTAATCAGTCCGTGGTTTTCATCTGTAAACACCATTTGCAATGGTTCCTGGGGAACATCAATCTCCAGGGGTTGCCAGCTATGCCCACCATCGGTGGTTTTAAAAACCCGCACATAACCGCCATAATTCTGATTGGCCAGGGCGTAGCCTAGCTGATCATTAAGAAATTGAATTGAACGCACACTCCCGTCAATGTCGATGCTGCCCAGTTCCTTGAAGTGAAAACCGGGAGGACTCAAAATATCTGTTTTCACTTCACACATTTTGTCGTGCTGCTCTGCCATGCTAGCTGATTTCTGGCAGGCAAGGAGGCCGAAAGCCAAAAAGGAAAGAAGGACAATACTTTTCATAAAATACATTTGCTACTAAAGAGTCTATTTTTTTGCTCAAACATTCTTTACAGACAATTATAGCTGCAATGGTTGTATAAAACCTGGCAATAAAATTGAAATTTTAAACTATCATTTCTGGCCGGTTTTTGCACTTATTGTAGCTCCTTTAGCAGACCTTCCAGGTCGAGGTGTCGGGTGTACATGGCTACCCGTCCGTCTTCCTGCCGGGGCCAGTCTTCTTCGGGGCGATCCCAGTAAAGCTCTACTCCGTTTTTATCAGGGTCTTCCAGATAAAGGGCTTCTGAAACGCCGTGGTCAGAGGCTCCGGTAAGTGGGTAGCTGGCCTGGCGGATCCGCTGGAGAATGGCCGCCAGGTCGCGGCGGCTGGGGTAGAGGATAGCGGTATGAAAAAGCCCGGTGCTGTCGCCGGGCGGTGGCCCTCCATCTTTACTGTACCAGGTGTTCAGCCCGATGTGATGGTGGTAACCGCCAGCTGAGACAAAGGCGGCATCTTCACCATAGGTACTGCTCAGTTCAAAACCCAGCAGGCCACAGTAAAAATCAAGTGATCGTTGTAAATCCGCTACTTTCAGGTGGACGTGACCGATGCGGGTGGCGGCGGGGATGCGGTAGTTTTGCTTGGCGGGCATAGTGCGGCTTTATTATCCTTCTAAAATAAAGGATTTAGCGCTATGCACCACTGCATGCTGCAGCCAGCGTTATTCTTCTAATTAGCCTGCTTTTTTATCGCTGCAGCAGATCACCATAGTTATTGCGATAGCCAAATTTATAATTTAGCTTAACGTTGATAAACAAGCCGGTGGGTTCGTATTCACCCTCAGGTTCTTCAGTGGTGAAATAATAACCATAGGCAGGATGGCTCCAGAATACCATGGTTTCAAGACCCCATCCTGCATCCTTGCGGTCCCAGCGAAACAAAGCACCCTGCCAGGGTTCCTGGTTTTCGTCCTCTTTAAAATTTTCCATCAGAAAAGCGAATTCCAAAGTGCTGCTGTGGCCGGCGTTAAACTTCAGCCCGAAGGCGTGCTGACGTATATCAGTGTACTTACTGTAGTGAACCTCTTCCTTTACTTCGCTAGCGTTACTGGCCCGGGGACGGTAGCCAATCACATTAACAAAACGGTTCTTAAGATGGTAAGTAAGGTAATTACCGTAGAACCCGAGGCCCATTTCACTTCCCCCCAGCTGGTAATAATAGCTGGTTCCTGGCCCAAGCCCTAAACTCCACTCGTGCCGGTAGGTATAAAAGAAATTATCATGAAGAATGGGGCTAAAGCAAATCTCGCCGCTAACACCGGCGCTGGTACTCTGGTACTCCTCAAAGGTCTCATAGCCGGAAGCCTCTAAAGTGTTTTGCCGGGTAGGAACGCTCAGCACATTGGTGCTAACTCTGCCACTGAGCTCCAGGGAAGTTTTCTTTAGAAGGTTAGATGAGGTATTCGATTGACCAAAGAATACCAGAGGGAACAACAGTAGAAAATGAGTATAGATAGTTTTCTTCATAACTTAAAATTGAAAGGCAAATTGGATGGAAAGCTGATGGAGTAGGACGTCGCCTTTAAAAGCATCGCTATAATCCTGATTGTTAAAATCGGACACTATAAGACCGGTATTGACAGCACTGGTACTACGTTCGTAAACAATACCAACCGAAGTGTTTTTATTGGTGCCGGGAATAGCCATACCTGCACCAATGCGATAGCTGCCGAAGGTATTCTTTAGCGGTAGTTCAACATATTCACTTACTTCCTCCGCTTTGAACAAACCGCTACGCCAGACCGGACGGTTATGGAAATAATAGTGAAACTTATAGCCTGTCTCGAGGTAGTAGCGAGCCAAAACTCCCGGTAAGTGAAAACGTACTGCCAGGGGGAGGTTAATACCGGCCCGGTTCACACTGGTAAAGTAATTAAACCGCACCCCTGTATAGCTGCCATTTAGGCCAAGGCTTAGTCCGATACCTTTATACAGCTTTTGTACATACTTCACCCCTACCAGGTCAACCCCAATAAAGGGCTTGAGCGTATTGGTGCTGCTGGAATCAGAGGTGATCCAACTGAGGTTGGGTTGAAGTAGATTCAAGTAAAAACCTTCGTAGTCGCGAATACGCTTATATACGGCCTTCGGATTATGAATCCGCAGGGCTGAATGGGGGAAGCGGTCAAAGCGTCGGTGGAAGTTAATATTGAACATAGTGCCGTTAAAGGTGGCTTCAGAGTGATAGTTGTAGCGGGCTTCACCTGAGCGGCGGTAATTAAATACCGCTTCGGCACCAAAACTGAAGCGGTTGCGCTTATTCCATTCAAGCCTGAGGCCCGGGGAGTGGCTGAAAACTGCGGCTCCAAAAACTGCATCTTCGAACATGGAAGAATGTCCGCTATTGCGCTCCAGGATGCCAAGAATTCCGAGGGTAGTAAAGTGTGAACCGCCATCGTATAGAAAGCGGAATTGTGGTCCCACGGTAATGCGGCTGTATGCTGCTCCGGACTTACCTCCTCCATATTCGCCGTCCTCGATCCAGGGATTGTGGTGGATTACGCGGATACCTTGACGAAAAGCGGCATAAAGCTGCATGTTGTCCCCGCCTATATAGCCTTGCAGGGAGTAATTTCCTCCATAACTGAATTGTTCGAATAAGAGCCCGTGGCCAGCAAACAAATCGAGGGAACCCCCCAGTCCGAAACCATCGGAATAAATGGGCCAATATTCCATGCCCAGGCCCATTTCCAGGGTGAAGCTTTGAAAATTTTTCGTCGAGGTATTGGTGCCGTAAGAATTGCCATTGTAGGTTTCATTTTCAGAATTGGTAAACATGGGCAGTGATGAAAAGCCATAGCCCAGCCGGGTAGTGAACATGTTACCGGGGCCAGCCATCTTGCTGTTGGAGGTTTCTTTGGACATATTGCCGTAGATAAGCTTTCCAAGCATCAGGTGAACCAGTAAGGCCTGGGCACCCATTTCGCTGGCGGCGTTCATATTCTCCTGGGTGGCCGCATTGCGATTTTCCCAATAATCAGCTACCCGTTCC
>CAZUCA010000002.1:0-87616 GCA_964619125.1 uncultured Owenweeksia sp.
TATCATCATAGTCTTTTTTATTACAGGCTACGAGCAATAAGGATAGAAGGCCTAAGCTAAGGGTAATCGTTGACAGGGCTGACGTTTTTTTCATAGGTGGTCCAGAGGTTCAGTTCACAATTTGAAATAAAGCTTTTTGATTGGGAAGTAGGCAAGATAGTCTTCTGAGCAAGTAAATTGTATTTACATTGCGGAAAAGTACTAATCCGCTTGAACCGCCAATTCATTCTCGCTGTCTTCCTGATCCTGCCTTATTTCACCCCACTTAGCGGGCAGGATGGCTCTGCATCGCCCAATGCCAGCAACCCCAAAGTAGGGCTGGTGCTGAGTGGTGGTGGGGCCAAGGCCCTGGCCCAGGTAGGAGCGCTCAAAGTAATCGATTCCCTGGGCATTAAAATTGACTATGTCAGCGGCACCAGCATGGGGGCCATCGTAGGGGCCATGTATGCCCTTGGTTACCCGGTAGCGGAAATTGAACGTCAGCTAAAGGAGGTAGACTGGGAGGCCCTGCTCTCCAATGAGATTCCACGCCGGCACCTCAGTTATTTTGACCGCAAGGATGAAGACCGCTACCTGCTGGCTTTTCCAATCCTTGATGGCCGGATTACCCTGCCTACCGGCTTCAACTATTCGCATTACATCCTCAAGCAACTGAGTTACCTCACCCAGCGCGCTAACCGTTACGACGATTTCAGCCAATACCCCATCCCTTTCACCTGCGCCGTTACCAATCTGGTAAAAGGCGAAGTGGTTTATCTCGAATCCGGCGAGCTTTCAGATGCACTGCGGGCCAGTTCGGCTTTTCCATCCCTTTTCACCCCTTATGAAATTGAAGGGCAGCTATATGCCGACGGCGGCATTCTGGACAATTACCCGGTGCAGCCCCTACTCGACAAAGGGGTAGACATCATCATTGGCGTGGATGTACAGGATGTGCTTTATGATAAGGAGGAACTTAACTCAGTGGTACGAATCCTGGAACAGACCTCCAGCTTTAAGCGGGTGGAAGAATACCAGCGTCAGCTGCGCAACACCGATATACTGATAAAGCCTGAGATCACCGGTGCCGGCATCACCAGCTTTGAGCGCTTTGCTGAGATTGTGGACAGCGGAAAGGTGGCAGCCCAGAAGATGCTACCTCAATTACAGGCCATCCTCAATATCGATACCGCCCGGGCCCGGCCAAGAGACAGTGCCACTACCGCTCCGCTGCGGCAATTCGGGATCAACAAAATAGTGGTATCGGGCCATGAAAATTACACCGCTAAATTCATTACCGGCAAGCTTAATATAAAGGAGGGGGCAGTCACCACTATCACCAAACTGGAGCGGGGCCTGGACCAGCTCTACGGTTCCCGCCTTTTTGAAAAGGTCGATTACCAGCTCATCCCTGAGGATTCAGCCTTCAATCTGCATTTGGAAGTACGTGAGGTACGGTCGCTGTCGCAGTTTCAGGTGGGAATTCACTACGACGACGACTTCAAAACCGCTCTGCTGCTCAACTTCACCAAGCGCAACCTGCTCTTTAAAAACTCCCGCCTCAGCTTTGACGTGGCGGTGGGCGATAACCCCCGGGCCCGCCTGCATTACTTTGTTGATCACGGTGTCATTCCCACCCTGGGCGTTAACGTGCGCGCCAACCGATTTGAAACCACCCTTTACGAAAACCGGCGCCGCCTTACCAATCTCAACTACTTCGACTTCAGCACGGACTTCTTTATCCAGTCTACCTTTTACGATGCCCTGGCCATTGGCGCCGGGATACAGTTTGAGGGGGTGGACCTGAAGCAGCAAATAGAAGTGACCGATTACATCGACAGCTATAACAATTACTTTAATTACTATTTCTTTCTCGATTTCGACTCCTTTAATGATCTGAATTATCCCCGCTCAGGTTCGCAGGTTTCGGCCAACTTCAGGATAATTAACCAGCAAAAAGACATCACCGACTTACTGGAGCCCACCTCAGTTTTCGATGCCAAGCTGAGCCAGGCGGCGCGGCTGGGAAAAGACTTTTCATTAGTGGCTACCGCCCGTGGCGCCCTAACCATTGGTCCCGATCCCGACTACCCCTACCAGGTGTTTTTAGGCAGCATGGGCAAAAACTATATCAACTACATCTACCCTTTCGTAGGCTATCGTTTTATGGAGCTTTCAGGACGCAATGCCTTAATGCTGCGCGGAGACCTCTACTATGAGTTCTTTAAAAACCATTACCTGATTGGTCGTTACAACCTCGGCCGCCTCGAACCAGCCCTCGACCAGTTACTGGATAGTGAAACCCTCTTTGACGGCTACAGCCTGGGCTACAGTTTTAACAGCCCCATTGGCCCCCTTGAGCTCCATGTAATGAGCAGCACCAACCACAGCGATTGGTACACTTACCTGGCGCTGGGATTCTGGTTTTAACAACAGGGTCTCAAAAGGAGCTTGTGCACTTTCTTTTCTGCAGGATTTTCCCTACATCATTCATCCCTAGTGTGTTAAATGCCGATTTTTTACTGGGTTTTTCCCGGCCGGCACGAGAAAGATTGCTATTTTTAAGTTCCTCAACCTCATTAGTTCCGGCAACGCCAAACCGTTAATCTGTGATCGACGCCACACTAGCTTTTATCAGGAGTGAGATAAACGACTATATCAATCTCAAAACTGCCAACAACAATACTTTGGAGTTGAGTCACCTCGTGGGGGAAAATGGCGAGTTTCAGGTCAATAATCTTGGTATGAGCCTGGTCAATATCGAAGAGGATCGCACCAGTCAGCCCCTGCCCAGTTTTAAGGAAAATGCCGCCGGAGGCTTTGATAAAATCCTACCCGAAATAAAGGTTAATCTCTACGTTCTCTTTGCGGCCAACTGGCCCAATAGCGGCAATTACTCCGAAGCCCTCAAGCATATCAGCTTTATCCTTACCTACTTTCAGCCGCGCAATATTTTCACGACGGCCCACTATCCCTCTCTGCCCCCCGGGGTGGAGAAGCTCACCGCCGAGTTGGTTTCGCTGACTTTTGAACAGCAGAACCACCTTTGGGGCACCCTCGGTGCCAAGTATCTTCCCTCGGTTTTATACCGGTTCAGGGTGCTGTACCTCGAAGACCTGATTGCTCCGCTCAGCGGTGAAAAAGTACGGGTGTTCAAGCGCGACTATGGCGACCTGAACAGCTAGGGATGCCTGAATACCATTATATATCATTACTTCGCCTCAAACTTACCCACGAGTTTTATGGCCTTAGTAGCTTTGAGGGCCTTCAGGTAATAGCTCCTTTCGCCACGCGTCAGAAAATGCAGGACCTGGGCCTGTTATACCGCCCAACGGATAATGGTTGTCACATTATTGCCGAGGCCATTAACAAGGCTGGCACCCTGGAAGCTGCCCGTCCTATTGAGGAGGAGCAACGGCTGCAACTTTTCCTGGCCATCACAAACCCCGCTTTTCTGAGTATTACCGAGGGTGACCCCGTCCAGGCCGGGCGGCAAATTTTTTACTTCAACAGTAGCGCTGCCACCAGCACCGGCGCCGGTGAAGAAATACTTAACGGCCCCCTGCTTGGTGCGGTAGGACTTAAGAGCCGTAACTTCAGTTATGTCCGTAAAGATTCCAACGCGGTACGAATACAAATCACCAATCCTTTAGGCGATTCCAGCACGCAGCTGTTCAAATTTAATAACGGCAGCCTCAGCATTAATTTCAACAGCGGCCTGCCCGGTCTTTATCAATTGCAGGAGCTCGACAACGGCAATAACCCTCTTGGCAGTGCCGAAGAAATCTATTTTCATCCCGAAGCCACAAGTGCCAACGCCCTGATCGCCTTTGAAGTGGTGCTAAACCCGCCGGTAGATCTCACCACCCCGACTAATTACCTCTTCAATTTTGAGGCCCGGGAAGTGCTGTGGCGCTACCAGATCTTTAAACACGCTTTACCCAATTCACTGGGCACTGACCCCTATACCGGCCTTGCGGTGCTACACACTCCGCAGGGCAGTGACCCTCTTATTCCTTTTGCGGCTGCCAGCGGCAGCAACCCGGTTACCATTCAGTCAACCGGGCCGGTAAAATTGAGAGAGCAAGCCTATCGCCAGGTAAATCTTGAAAACAGCGGTGATACGGTTTTGGAAAATTTATCTAACCCGGATGCCCGGCACCTTAAGGAGGATAGCGGCCAGTGGGTTTCGGATATCAAACTGAATCTGTACATCTAAAACCATTAATAACCAAGCCAATGGCGACTTACAAAACTCCCGATGTTTATATCAAGGAGATAAGCATCTTTCCCCCCTCGGTGGCCGAAGTGGAAACCGCCGTTCCCTGCTTTATCGGCTATACCGAAATGGCACAGGAACTCACCCCCGGCGACCTCTTTATGAGCGGCAAAAAGATCCGCTCCATTGCCGAATACCAGCAATACTTTGGGGGCCCACCCCCTACCGAAAACGTAATGGTAACCCTCGATGCCAACAATAGCCCGGCAGCGGTGAGCATGAACAACACCTACTACCTATACGACAGCCTGCGCCTGTTCTTCAACAATGGCGGCGGTAAGTGCTATATTATTTCCATTGGCGATTACAACACCAGCCCCAGCATCGGCAGCACCTCACCCAAGGTGGGCATTAAAGGGGGATTGGCGGTTTTGAAAAAACTGGACGAACCCACCATGATCCTTTGCCCTGATGCTACCCTTACCGGCAGCGATCTTTACACCTTTGCCCAGGATGCCCTCAGGCAGTGCGGCGACCTGATGGACCGGGTGGCGATACTCGACACTGCCAACAGCGGCGATCTCGATGACGATGTGGATGATTTCCGCTCGGGCATAGGTATCAACAACCTCAAGTATGGCGCCGCCTACATCCCCTGGCTCAAAGCCCGTTTTCCCAAGAATGCCCGCCTGCGCGAAATTTCCCTGCAACGCGCCTCCGGCACGCCGGTGGCCCTGGAAAGCCTCACCAACGACCCGGATATTCAGGCTCAGATCGTGCTGTTACGGGATACGGTAATTGCGGAAGCGCAGAACTATAACGCCGGCGTGGTAGTGGCCAACCTGAGTGGCGCCGACAGCCATAGCGATCGGCATCAGGAACTGGTGGATGACTACAATAACAATATCAGCAGCAGCTCCACCATTGCCCAGGTGCGCACCAATCTGCGTCCGATTTACCAGCACATCGAGGCACTGGCCAATTCCATTGATGCTTTCCGCGACAGCATTGCTGATGATGGCGACTGGAAGCTGCGCAGCGACGCCGACAATTTCATCACCAATTCGGGTATAGAAAGTGACCTGCTGACCCTGATTTACCATGCCAGCGCCATGGAAACCTCCGGCAACAGCCTTCTTAGCGACCCGGCCGCCCTGGCTACCAACTTCGGTATCACCACAGTACCCGCCGATCAAACCACCGTAGACGGGCAATACTCGGCCCTGCCTGGAAATTTCGAAATGGGCCGCCTGGCGCTACAAACGGCACAAGGCATTTTTATCGGTGTGCTGGGCGCCATGAATGACATCCTCGCTGCCGCCACTGCCTATGAAAAGGAAATGGAAAACGCCCTGAAGGAATCATTTGGCAGCTATAAAAGTATTCTGCAGAAAATCGATGAGACCCTGAGCATCATTCCCCCCAGCGGGGCAATGGCCGGGGTATACTCATTTGTTGACAGTAAGCGGGGTGTGCACAAGGCACCTGCCAATGTGAGCATCAACGGCGTACAGGGTCTCACCCAAAACATCGACTTTGAGCTGCAACAAGATCTGAACGTGGACGTGAACGCCGGCAAGAGCATCAACGCCATCCGGGAGTTTGCCGGTAAAGGCATCCTGGTTTGGGGCGCCCGCACTTTGGCGGGTAACGACAACGAATGGCGCTACGTGCCGGTACGCCGCTTCTTTAATATGGTGGAGGAGTCGGTGAAGAAATCCACCTACTGGGCGGTGTTTGAGCCCAACGATGCCAACCTGTGGGTACGGGTAAAGGCGATGATCGAAAACTACCTCATTGACAAATGGAAGGACGGCGCCCTGGCCGGCGCCACCCCCGAAGATGCCTTTTTTGTAAAGTGTGGTCTGGGTCTCACTATGACGCCGCAGGACATCCTGGAAGGCAGGCTGAATGTGGAAATTGGCATGGCGGTAGTTCGCCCGGCTGAGTTCATCATCCTCAAGTTCTCACACAAAATGCAGGAATCCTAACAGAGGTGAGTAAGGCGTACCCCGTTTTTGAGACACGCTCAAATAGAATCACGGTCTCAATACTCCCTAGCAAATACTAACCACTAAATACTAAGACAATGGCAGACTATCCTTTACCCATATTTCACTTCCAGGTTGAGTGGGGCGGCAGCCGCCTCGGCTTTTCGGAAGTGTCGGGCCTTAGCATCGAGCAGGCACCCATCGAATACCGCGATGGACTGAGCCCTGAATTTACCAAAATCAAGATGCCTGGTATGCGCACCTATGGCAATATCACCCTCAAGCGAGGCATCATCCCCAGCGACAATGAGTTCTTCGATTGGCTCAATACCACCAAGATGAATACGGTAGAGCGCCGCGATCTTATCATCAGCCTGCTGGATGAAGAGCACACGCCGGTGATGGTGTGGAAAATCAAGAATGCCTGGCCGTCAAAAATTGATTCGCCCTCCCTGCAGGCTAGCGGTAACGAAGTGGCAATAGAGTCGATTGAAATTGCGCATGAAGGCGTAGTGATTGAAAACGGCTAGCGACCATGGGGATCTTTTATCCGGCAACAGGCTTTCACTTTGCCGTGCTCTTTGAGCTTTTCCCCCAAACCGATAAGGACATGCGCTTCCAGGAGGTGCAAGGCCTTACGCAACAGGTGGAGGTGGAAGAGCTTATTGAAGGCGGCGAAAACCGCTTTACTCACCAGCTTCCGGTACGTACCAAGTACCAAAGCCTGGTGTTGAAGCGCGGGATGTTTATTGGCAGTGGCCTGCTGGCCTGGGCGCAAATGGCGATCGAAAACCAGCAGTACAGCCCGGTAAATGCCACTATCAGCCTGCTCAATGAATTTCACCTGCCCATTGCCGCCTGGTACGTCACCAAGGCCTACCCGGTAAAATGGTCCTATTCCAACTTCAATGCCCAGGCCAATTCACTGGTCATTGAATCTATCGAACTGAAATTTCAATACTACCGTGTACTAGCAATTTGAATTATGCCCATAGAAATAAGAGAACTGGTCATTAAAGCCCAGGTGAAAGACAGCAGCGAAGCGAAAATGCCGCTAAACGGAAACGGAATAGACAAGGAAACCATCATTCGCGACTGTGTGGACCAGGTGCTGGAAATACTGGCTAAGAAAGGAGAGAGATGATTTTTGGCTTACAACATCAGGCCGTTACCAAACTGCGCATCCAGGGCATGCGGGAGGTGTCGCAGGGTGAAAACACCGTGCTGCAGCCCGATGGGGCTCCCTTTGAGGTGCAGTACAACCCGCAAGCCTACGCCCGCAAGTACGAGATTGAGTGGGAAAGCAACGAGGCCGATGGCAACACTGATGGCAACCAGCGCTTCAAGCGCATTAAGCCCAGCGACCTCAATCTCAATTTCACTATCGATGGTACCGGGGCTTCCGGCCCGGCCTGGGATGTGGAGCAACAGGTAAACAACCTTCTCGATGTGGCTTACAACTACCAGGGTAATGAGCACCAGCCGCGCATCCTCAAAGTAACCTGGGGCACCCTCGACTATACCGGGGTGTTGCAGGTTTTGAATATAAATTACCCCCTCTTTTCAGCTGATGGCAATCCCCTGCGGGCCAAACTAACGCTAACGCTCAAAAGCCATAAGCCACCTGAGCAGCAGGTGGCCGAAAATAACCCTGCTTCACCAGACCTCACCCACCTTCGCATTGTGGAAGACGGCGACACCCTGCCCCTGATGACCTACGACATTTACGGTGACAGTCGCTACTATTTGCAGGTAGCCGCCTTTAATGGCCTGTCCGCCTTCCGCTCCCTTACCACCGGCACCCGCGTGCTTTTCCCACCCCTTAAAGAACTGAGCAATGCCTGATAGCCGTGTGATACCCGTGGACAAGCCCACCAGCCGCCCTGGCTACGACATCCTTGTTGATGGAGTGAAGCTGGCGCCCTCGCTCCAGGTCAGTGCTGTTTCGGTAACGAAAAAAGTAAACCGCATTGCAGCGGCCGAAATCACTTTTTTGGATGGCAATGCCGCTACCGAAGACTTTCCGCTCAGCTCATCCGCTAAATTTCTACCAGGTGCCGAACTGGAGATTAAAGCCGGCTACGCCCTCGACCACCAAACTATTTTTAAGGGCACTATTACCGAGCACAGCATCAAGGCCCGCAAGGGAAAACCGGGCCGCCTGCTTATTCAGTGTCGTGATGCGGCCTTTGCGATGACCCTGGGCCGCAAGAGCAACTACTACTACGAACTAAGCGACAGTGACATTTTTGAAGAATTGATTCGGGCATACGGCCTGGAACCGGAGGTAAGCACCACCGACACCACCCACCTCAACATGGTGCAGTACCATGCCAGCGACTGGGATTTTCTGGTAAGCCGGGCCGAAGCCAGTGCCATGTTGGTTTTTAACGACGATGGTAAGATCAAAGTGACCCAACCCAATCCAAACCTGCCAGCGGAAGTGTCGGTAATTTACGGGGCTACCGTGCTGGAGTTTGAAGGAAAAATAGATGCGCGCCAGCAGATGACTGCTGTAAGGGCTACCAACTGGGACCCTGCCAATCAGCAGAACCAGGAGGCCGAGGCCGGCATCAGCGCCACTTTAAACCAGGGCAATCTCAGTTCTGATGAGTTGGCTAGTGCCCTTGGCTTTGAGGAAAAACTGCTCCACTGCGATGCCCCGTTGGCGCAGGGCGAAGCTCAGGCCTATGCCGATCATCATTTACAGAAAGCCCGTTTGGGCATTATTCGCGGACGGGTGCAAATGCAGGGGTTGCCCCAGCTGAAACCCGGACAAACTTTGGAAGTGCAGGGCCTCGGTGATCGCTTTAATGGCATCGGTTATGTCGTGGGGGTGCATCACCAACTGGAGGGGGGAACTTTTATCAGCGATGTGGAACTTGGCCTTTCCGGCAAAAGCTTTTTTGAAGAATACGAGATATCCCGCGAACCGGCAGCCGGTCTGTTGCCGGCGGTACACGGTCTGCACCCGGCGGTGGTGACAGCCCTGGCCGATGACCCTGACGGAGAGAACCGTATCAAGGTAAGTCTGCCGGCCGTGGATCCTGGTGGAGAAGGTATTTGGGCGCACATAGCCACCCTCGACGCCGGTGATAGCCGCGGTAGTTTTTTCCTGCCCGAAATTGGCGACGAGGTCATAGTAGGCTTTCTCGATAATGATCCCCGCCACCCGGTAGTGGTGGGACAGGTACACAGCAGTGCCAAGCCGGCCCCTGCTGATCACAGCGACGACAACCACGAGAAGGGTTTTGTTACCCGCAGTGGGATGCGCATCTGGTTTAATGACGACGAGCTAAGTGTGACTATCGACACCCCCAACGGCAATAAAATTGTCCTTTCCGAAAGCGACGGTGGGATTACGATTGAAGATGAAAATGGCAACAGCAGCAATTTCTCTTCCTCGGGAATCGCAATGGAGAGCGCCAGCGATATCAGCCTGAAGACGAGCGGAGAAATCAAGTTGGAAGCGACCAACATCAGTTTGAAGGCCGACGCCGATTTCAAAGCTGAAGGCTCCGCCTCTGCCAAGCTGGAGTCCGGCGGTAGTACAACAGTGAAAGGGAGTATTGTGCAGATTAATTAGCAGTGAGCATATAGTGGGCGATGAGATTGAGAGACAAAAGTTTAAATGAGTCCAAGCCAATTGGTCACAACTAAAAAATAAATACCAACAGCTCAGGGCTAACTGCTAATAGCTAACAGCTAAAGATTTTAACCAAAACCAATAACCATGAGAGATTTTAAGAAGTACAAAGTGTGGCACTCAGGCGTAGACATTGCAGTCGATCTCTATAAGTCAACCGAAGGCTTTCCTTCGGAAGAAAAGTTTGGACTCACCTCCCAGATTCGTCGCTGCGGGGTATCAATAGCCTCCAATATTGCGGAGGGTGCCGGCCGAAACACAGACAAGGAGTTTCATTATTTCCTCGGCATCTCCTCGGGATCCTGTGCTGAATTATACACTCAGCTTTACATCGCCCATGAGCTAAAGTTCCTCAGCACTGATGAATTTGAAACACTTGACACCCAGGAAATGGAATGTCAGAAGATGATTAACGGATTACAACAAAAAATAAAAGCCGACCGCTAACCGCTCGTAGCAATAAGCCTGGCGCTTTAGCGCTCACAGCTAATTGCTCAGAGCTCAGAGCTAACCACTAAATACTAAAAACATGGGCCAACCCGCCGCGCGATTAACCGATATGCATGTGTGTCCGATGGTTACGGGCACTGTGCCTCATGTAGGAGGACCTGTCAGCGGGCCCGGTGTAGCTACTGTCTTGATTGGAGGTATACCGGCCGCGGTGGTGGGTGATATGCTGGTGTGTAGCGGACCGCCCGACACCATTGCAGCGGGATCATCAACAGTGATGATTGGTGGCAAACCGGCAGCGCGACTGGGAGACAGTACCGCCCACGGCGGAACGATAGTATTGGGAGAATTCACAGTTTTAATTGGATAGAAATGGCAGAAGACATAGCTGAATTTTTAGGACAAGGCTGGGCTTTTCCGCCCAGCTTTAAGAAGGAAAGCCGCGGTGTGGTAATGGCCGCTGACTTTGAAGATATCCGCCAAAGTTTGCAGATACTCCTTAGTACCAGCATTCGTGAACGGGTATTGCAACCCCTATATGGCTGCAACCTCCACGACCTCCTTTTTGAGCCGGTGAACCTCACCCTTATCACCACCATGAAGGGCATGATCAAAACCGCCATCGTGTATTTCGAGCCGCGCATTGAACTTATTGACCTGGACCTTGACGCCGACAACCTGGAAGGAAAGATTGACATCACCATCAACTACCAGGTACGGGGAACCAATTCCCGCTTCAACTATGTGTACCCCTTTTACCTGGAAGAAGGCACTAATGTGAGCAAATGAGCGAAAACAACTGCCATACCCAAAACCTCCTCGTCCGTGATGGTACCAGTCAGCAGAAGCGCTTTCTGGCCGCCCTCAGCCCTGCCTTTGTGGAGGTTGACGAGCGTTCATTAAGCGATCAGATTAATCTGCTGCGGGAATACGCGTCCCTCTTTCAGTTTTACAATGAGCGAAACGAGGCCAATGGTGATTGGCAGGCTTTCTTCAACACGGGCGTTGCCTCCCTAATTGCCCTGCTGGGCGAATTCCCCTTGGAAAAAGCAGCAGATGCCTTTGACCAGTTACGGAGTGAGGTGGCGGATCCTGCCAGCAGCAACGCCGACCTGCGTCGTGCCTACAAAGGCATTTTCGACCTGATATTCACCCTGCTGCGCCGGGTGGAAAACTGGCACGTAAAAGCAGTTGATGATACCCTGCTACGCCGGGAATTGCGTCGTCATATCGGTTCGAGCCTGCGCGGTGTGTTTGCTGAAGCACTCTCTTACTACAAGGAGGGCAAGAAAAACCCAAAGCTGATTGCTGAAAATTATCACAACCCCTATCACACTGCCTTTCCCACCCTCGATAGCGCGGAACTGATCACCCGTGAATTCAGCAACGAATGGAGCCTCAGCCCGGCTTTGAGCTGGAGTGACTATCTCAATTCAATCGGGGCTGATAATTCCATCTTCCTTCCCAATCGCAGTACTGTCGCCGGGGCCACCAATGCCGGGCTCAACCGTCTGGAACGCCTGCTTGAAAAAGTTCTGTCGGTGTATCGCCAACTGGAGGAAAACCAGAACCTACTCCTGAGCGATATTCTGGAAAACTACCCGGGCCATCAACCCCATATGGTGCTGATGCTGGCTTTCTTTCAATTGCTGGATCAAGCCCGCAATGAACTCAACACCCTCACCGCCCGCCACTTTGACTTTTACTATAAAGAAGTACTGCAACTCGATTTCAAAGCCGCCACCCCTGACACCGTGCACCTGGTGCTTGAGCTGGCCAAGCAGGTGGAAAAAGCCCTGCTGAAGGAAGCTACGGAGGTGAAGGCTGGCAAAGACGACAGCGGGGTGGAGCGAATTTACCAAAGTGATTTTGAGCTGGTGGCCAATAAAGCCAGCGTGGCCGAATTACGCAGCCTTTACCTCCGGCGCCACAATAATGAGAAGCTTTTCTCGGCAGAGGTCAGCGATTCTGCTGATGGGGCGGGAGCTGAGTTTGAGGAGGAAAATCCCAAATGGAAGGCCTTCGGAAAGGATCAGAGCGGCCTGACAGCCGACGAAAGGACTATGCAGGATGCCCGGGTGGGTTTTGCTATCAGCTCCTACGACCTCTTTTTGCAGGAAGGGGAGCGCCAGCTTACTCTCACCGTCCACCTTAAAAATAAGCCGTCGTCACAGCTAATCAGCCTCCTCAAGCAGGGGCTTAGTTGCCGCATTACTGCTGAGGAAGACTGGTTTTACTTTAAGCCTCAATTGCTGACCGCCAAGCAGGAAATCAGTAAACAGACCGGCAATAAACTACAGCTAAAGGGCAATCAGCTCATTCTGCGCCTTATGCTGGGCAAAGCCGATCCGGCCGTGGTAGCCGTTGACCCCGAACTGCACGGTGAAGCTTACACCACGCCAAACCCGGTACTTGAGATTCTGGCGGTAGACGGCGTAAATGGCAACAGCTATGAAACCCTCAGCAGCATTGAACCACTTGACATTACCCTGGAAACCGACGTGAAGGATTTGCGGGAGCTTATCCTGCAGAATGACAGCAGCTTGATCGATACCGCCAAACCCTTTGAGATGTTTGGGCCGCAAGCACGCTTGAGCTCCTCCTTTTACCTGGGCAGCAACGAGCTGATGGGTAAGGATCTCAGCTCCCTGAAACTTTCCGGCAGCTGGCTGGATCTGCCCGCAGATTTCACCACCCATTACGCCAATTATGGTGAAACGGGCCTTGACACCAGCAGCTTTACCGTTGCGGTGGAAGACCTGCGCCACGGCGAATGGATTGCCAACAGTCTGCCAGGCAGCTTAGCCCTCTTTAACGAAAATAAAGGGGCTCTGTCCGCCACTTTTGAACTTTCCCTGATTGCAGAGGGCAAAAGCCTGGAAAATGAGCCCCTGACGGAGCCCTTAGTTCAATACACCAGCGCTAGTGACCGGGGATTCCTGCGCCTGCGCCTGACCGCCCCGGCTATGGCCTTTGGGCATAAAAAATTCCCCCTGGCCATGCAGCAGCAGGCTATCATCGTAGCGGCCATGACCACCCCCGATCCCAGCCTCCTGCCTAAAGAACCTTACACACCCAAGCTCACCAATTTTAAAGTGGACTACACCGCTTTCGCCAAGGCTGGCTTTAGTAGTAGTGGCGACTATGCCGCCAATGAATTGAAATTGTACCACATCCATCCTTTCGGACAGGTGGAGGTGCACCCTGCCCTGGGCTCCAAAAAAATACGGCTGGCGCCTGAGTTTCACCATAAGCACAAAGGCCAGCAGCAGGAGCATGCCGGCGAATTTTATATTGGCATTAAGGACCTGGATCCCCCCCAAAACCTGAGCCTGCTTATTCAGCTTGCTGAAGGCAGTGAAGATCCCAAACTCCCCACCACACCCGTGCATTGGTTTTACCTCAAGCAGGACGAATGGCTGGAATTTGAAACTCAGGAAATTTTGCGTGACACTACCAAGGGGCTTTTGCAAAGCGGCATTTTGCAAGTGGCCATACCCCGTGCTGCCACCAGCGATCACCACATCTTGCCTTCTGGTCTGCACTGGCTCAAAGCCAGCATGAGTGAAAATACTGCTGCCGTTTGCGACCTGGTAGAAGTGCGGGCCCAGGCCGTTAGTGCCACCTTTGATGACCGCGGCAATGACCCCCGGCACCTGTTTAAGCCCTTAGCTGCCGGCCAGGCCACCAAGCTGGCGCAGCGGGTGAATTCGATCAAGAGCGTGAGTCAGCCTTATGCCTCCTTTGGCGGTCGTCAGCAAGAGTCATCCCCTGACTTTTACCGCCGGGTAAGTGAGCGTCTGCGCCACAAAGATCGCGGGGTATCTATCTGGGATTACGAGCGCCTGGTGCTGGAAGAGTTTCCCGAGCTGCACAAAGTGAAGTGCATCAACCACAGCAGTTATGGCTATGACCCGGTACTGGCCAAAGATTTCAATTCCGAGTTTGCGCCCGGCTACCTTAGTGTGGTGGTGGTACCCAAGCTGAACAACAAAAATGCCTTGAATCCTTACGAGCCGGCAGTGAGCAAAGCCCGGCTGGAAGAAATCAAAACTTACCTGCACAGCCTGATGCCAGCCTGGGCCATTGACAAACTTAAAGTGCTGAACCCGCTCTACGAACAGATAAAGGTGGAGCTTGAAGTTGAGTTTCATACCGGTTATGACCGCGGTTTTTATGAAAAGCAGCTCAACACCGACATCAAGAAACTCCTGGCACCCTGGGCTTTTCAACAAGCGGAAGACATCCTTTTTGGCGGCAAGATTTACCGCTCCAGCATCATCAACTACGTGGAGGAACGGCCTTACGTGGATTATGTAAAGAATTTCAAAATGAGTCATTACGTAGACGGGGTACTGCATAAGTCGGATGTGGGCGAAAGTCTGCCCACCACCGCGCGCAGCATCTTCGTGAGCATCAGCAATAAAGACCCGGCGCTGGAACACCTTGTAAAGGAAGTTGCCGTGAAATGCTAACAACGAACACCAAACCTTGGAAAATGAAGCCTTCTATATAGTCAAAAACCATCCGCTGAAACCCGGCGAAGACTGGAACCTGCTGCGCAGCGAGGGCATCCGGCATATCGAAAAGCTGGGGCATCGCCTCTGGACCGACTACAATATTCACGACCCGGGTATCACCATCCTGGAGGTGCTTTGTTATGCCATTACCGACCTCAGCTATCGCGCCGGGATGCCGGTTCAGGACATTCTGGCCGAAAAAACCGAGCCCGGCGCGGACATTCAGAACTTCTTTACCGCCCGCGAAATCCTGACCTGCCACCCGGTGACCGTTAACGACTACCGCCGCCTGCTGATCGACATCGAAGGTATTCGCAATGCCTGGCTGCGCTTGCTTACTGATCCGGAACCGCCTTTTTATGCCAATTGCAAGAAGAGCCTTTTGCAGTATGATTGGGAAATAAAAAACCTGCGTCCCATCAAGCCACAGGGGCTTTACCAGGTGATCCTGGAGCTGGATGAAAATGCGCGTTTTGAGGATCTCAACGACTGGAGCTTTGAAAGTGAGGTGAATAATACAGCCCTGGTAGTAAACTTACCCCGCTGGGACTGGTACCAGGAGCATAACATTGCTCCCGGCGATGTGGATTCCTACCAGGCCACTTACCTCAACTTTAACCGTAGTGCCCAGCTCCACAACTTTGAGTTCAGCCTTACCGTGGGTAGTAAAACTTATGCCCTGGCAGCCAGCTACGCCTGGGAGGGTAGCAACACTCCAGCCAATGCCACTGCTTTAATCAATCATATCAACGACACCGGCCCCAATAGCATTGTGGCACTTTACCTGCAAAAGCTGGAAAAGGCCCTGGCGCTGGCACAAAAGGCCCTGGCCGTTTTACACGACCATCGCAATTTATGTGAGGACTTTTACCGGGTGTCCGCGCTGGAGGTGGAGGAAGTGGTGGTATGTGCTGATCTGGTAGTAGAGGCCGGTGCCGATATTGAAGAGGTGATGGCAGCAGTTCTTTTTGAGCTGTCGCAATTTATCGCACCGCCGGTAAACTTCTATAGCATTGAAGAGCTGATGGAGAAGGGTTTCAGCAGTGATCAGATCTTTAACGGCCCCGCGCTCGACCATGGTTTTATTACCGAAGCGGAACTGGAAGGGGCAGCGCTGAAAAGCAATATCCACATTTCTGATCTCATCCAGATTATCATGGATGTTCCTGGCGTAGTGGCAGTGAAGTTCATTCAACTAAGCAATCTCTACGAGGGGGTCCCTTTGAGCCCGGGTGAAGAGTGGTGCCTCCCCATCACTCCCGGTCGGGCGCCGCGTCTTAGCATTGAGCGCAGCCTGGATAAGATCAAGTTCTTCAAAGGCCTGATTCCCTACCGGGCCAAAAAGGTTGAAGCGCTGCGCCTGCTGCGCAACAAACAACTGGGCTTGCGCACTCAAAAGCTGGGCATGGATGAATGGAACTTGCCCATCCCGCCGGGACAGGATCAGCGGCTCAGCGATTACCATTCCATCCAGAATCACTTCCCATTGACTTACGGGGTTGGTAAAAAAGGCATACCGGGGGTGGTAGATGGCCTGCGGCGTGCCCAGGCCAAACAGTTAAAGGGATACCTCCTGCTCTTCGACCAGTTTCTGGCCAACTACTTTGCCCAGCTGGGTCACCTGAAGGATCTTTTTAGCCTCTCCGAAAAGGTAGATCGCAGCTACTTTTCCCAGCTGCTATACCGCTTACCGGAAGCTATTGCCTCCACCACCGATCTCGATTCAGTTTCCGATCCGGTACCGGAAATTTTTAAGCTGATTGAGAGCTTTGTCAGCAGCTTGCCGGCAGGCACCGATATTGACAAGTACGCCCAGTACCAGGCCGACTGGGAAACCTTTAAAACCAACCTGGGGAATGACTATGTAACCCAACTGGAGGAAATCACTGAAAGCGAAGAGGACTTTTACAGCCGCCGCAACCGCTTCCTCGATCACCTGCTGGCCCGCTTTGGTGAGAGCTTCAGCGATTACGTACTACTGATGTACGAGCTAGAGGGCAAAAAGGCCCCGGCCGAACTGCTAATGGATAAGCTGGCTTTCTTACAGGAATACCCGGTGCTGAGTGCGGAGCGCTTCCGTGCCTTCAACTACACCCTTGAAGGGGAGGTATGGAATACCGACAATGTATCGGGCTATGAAAAACGCCTGGCCCGGCTTACCGGCATTGAGAATTATTTCCGGCGCCGCCTGCATTGCAAAACTGATGGCGCCATTTTCGAACTCTATGAAGATGTGGCCGGAGAGTACCGCTTCCGGGTGAGAGGTCAAAACAATAAGATCCTCCTGCGAAGTGAGGGTTACACCAGCAAGCAGGGCCGGCAAATTGGCATTAATTCGGTTATGCACAATGGCGTAAGTCTCCATAATTACCATTTCAAAACCAGTAGTGACGGCAAGTATTACTACAACCTGTTGGCTAAGAATGGTGAGATCATCGGCACCAGCATTTTAACGAATCCTCCCCAGCAAAGGCAGGCGCTGGTACAGGAACTTATCGGCCTGCTCAGCGAAGAGTGCAATACCGAGGGTATGCACCTGGTAGAGCATCTGCTACTGCGGCCCTATACCGATCAGTATCCACTGATGCCGGTGTGTATAGAGGAAGGCTGCAAAAGCTGCCTGGGCGAAATTGACCCCTACTCTTTCCGCATGACCCTGGTGTTACCGGCCTGGCCCGCCCGTTTCCAGAATATGGATTTCCGGCGCTTCTTTGAATATAGCGCCCGTCTAGAGGCCCCGGCTCACCTCCATGTGAAAATCTGCTGGGTGGATAATGAAGCCATGCTACTCTTTGAACAGGCCTTTGAAAAATGGCTGAATGCACTTGCCCGTCCTGTAAGGGATCATGCTGAGCTGGCCGTCGCTGCGTCCCAGCTCATCACCGCCATGAATGAAATAAGGAGCGTATACCCCGTGGCTACCCTCCATGATTGTGACGAAAGTGAAAATGAAAATCCCGTAGTGTTGGGCAACACCATCCTCGGTTCAACCAAAACATAGCAGTATGAGCCCATTATTCGAATACCCCGTATTTGAGGCCGACCAGGTACTGACCGCTAACAACCTCAACGATGCCATCGAATACCTCACCAGGCAGGACCTCGACACCCGCCGCAAACTGATCGGAATCGGGATTGTATGCGGGCTGGAGGTGAGCAGTGATGGCAGCAGCAATATAGACATCAGCAAGGGTGTTGGCGTTACTTCGCTTGGCTACCTCATTTCGCAGGAGGCGGTGCACCTTACCTACTACCGGCCTTTCGCCGACAAAGCCGAACCTCCCTACAGCTACTTTGGTGATGACAACTCGCGTCCGGCGATGTGGGAACTCTACACGGCCCAGGAGTACCTCGATATGGAGGATGACGATATGGTGACGGTGGCTGGCAATGGTGATTTTGACCTGACGGAGATGGCAGTGCTGCTGTACCTGGAAATTGAAAATAAGGACCTGCAAAAGTGCATTGGAGAAAATTGCCTGGAGAAAGGCATCAACCGCATTCACCGCGTAAAGCGACTGCTGATTGCCCAGGAGGACCTGCTGACGCTCATTGCCGCCGGAAGCGCTGCCTCCACCGAAAGTGAGCTGCTGAATATCCTCAACACCAAGTGCAACCTGCCGGCTATTTCTATTGAGCGCCTGAACTACAATCTGTCCGATCTCACCAGCCTCAACCTCGATGGTATCAGCTCCTGGCAAAAACTCAAAGATGCCTATGGCCAGGTAGCAGAACCAGCTGCCATCCGCATTGGCAAAGCCCTTTTTGAAAGTTATGAAGCGCATCAGGCTGAACTCAAAGGACTTTACAACACCAATCCCTTTGAAGGCTTTCAGCTTACCAATCCTGCTGCTAACGCCCTTTTTGACCTGCTCCGCCAAACCATTGACGACAATGAACTGGCGGTGCAATACGCTTACGATTTGCTGCGCGACCTGATGCTCGCCTACAATGAATTTATTGAAGCCTCCACCGAGTACTTATCTGTTTGCTGCCCCGATGCCAGTCTCTTTCCTCTTCACCTGATGCTTGACAAAGCCATTCCGGATGAGGGCGTGAAATCCGTATTCCGGCATTACTTCATTCCCTCCCCGGCCCTGAACGGCCAGTCGGGCAAACTCGAAAAACTAAAAACCCTGTTCCAACGGATGGTGCGAATGGTGGAGGTTTTTAAAGTTTCTTTTTACAGCACGGTCAGTGAAATCAAAATCACCCCGGCCAAGTGGACCTGCAACCCGCTTAGCCGCCGGGCGATGGGTTTCTACTATCCCATAAGCGAGGAGCAGCCCCTTTACCGCTACTGGAGCTACGAATTGGCACGCAAGTGCAAGTCGGCCACCGTGCCTTCATACCATGCCAATCAGTACGCTACCCTCGAACATGTGCTGCGGCCGCTGCTCTTCGACATTAGCGACTACAATCACTTCCGCATCGAAGGCCATATCGGCCAGGAGTATCAGTCGGTAAAGCAGCATCTCGAAAACCAGATCCGCAACTTCAACCTCAGCTTCGATGTCCTGGGAATTAAGCTTTCGCGCGATCACCTCGACGTGGAAGTGGAAGACAGCTGCTTCAACGACCTGCAGGTGAGCTATAAGTGCAATCGCGACGAATACCTGCGCTGCATCAACAGCATCACCGTTTTTATCGGCAATATTGTGGAGCCCCTTGAAGAGCTTTTCACCAAATATCCGCGACTGGCCTCGCTGCAGGTTGGCGGCAAGGGCTCGGCGCTGCCTTTTATCAACACCCTGGGCGATCTTTATCTTATTCTCCAGCTTTATTACTACCAGTTACAGCAGGTGGAAGCCACCCTACCCGAGCACATTAAAAACTTTGACTACCCCCTCTTCCGTGTCCCTCATTTCATAGTGTACGCCTTTACCCTGATCATCCAGATTATCCTGGAAATGCTCTCCAACAACATTCGCGAAGTGCAACTCAGCTACCTGCAGTTTATGGCGGTAAAAACCCTTTTTGAAAGGGTGATTGATGATTGTATGGACAGCAAGTTCAAATCGCTTTACGATATGTTCCAGGAGCGCAAACTGCAGCTTCAGCTCGGTAAGCTTTTCCCGGGTTACGTGAGCGGCAGAGCCGGACTGGAACATATTGCGGGGGTAGAACCGGGCGGCACCTTCATCCTGGTGTATGACGAAATCCCCGATCAGCCCCGTGACCCTGAGGAGCCCGACGATGATCCCGACCGTGACCCCAGGGATCCCTGTTTCCGATTCTCACGTGCCTTGGTGCTCAAGGCGGGTATCCTTGAATTTGCCCACGGCATTTACAAGCAATCCTATCTCACTGACGACCTGAACTTTTTTGCCGGCGGAGGCGATGATGACCTTAAAGAAAGAACAGCCAGGGCCAAATTCAGCAGTGCTGCCGCGTCTGAGTTCGCAGCAACCGCTGGTCGGGATCAGAGCCAATTTCAATCGCGGGCCAGCTTTGAGCCGCGCTATAGAGATCCGGATGTGTTTATTCGCGATGTGTTCGGCAGCCGGGACAGGATCAGGGTGCCCCGCCGCCGCTACCGCGTAGTAGCCGATTTTGCCGTGCCCTACCGCTGTTGCAGCAGCTGCCTGGCGGTAGAAGAGTTGCCGAGAGACGCTGTTGAAATCCAACTGCAGGGAGAAGAGTTCTGCCGCAAAGACACCAAACGCTATCCCTTCGATCTAGAACCCGATGGGGGTGAAGTGAAGGGCGATGGTGTGGTACAGGATGAAAATGGTAACTACTACTTCCAGCCTTCGGAAGTGAAAGGCGATGGTGAGGAAGTGCAAATCACCTATAGCAGTCCCGATGGCGAACAAGCGAGTATAACCGTGCAGGTTTACAACCCCCAGGCGTCATTTACCGAAAACAGGGATAAGATTCCCGGCAGCGTGATTCTGGAAAACACCTCCAGCGGTGCCGACAGCTATGAGTGGACCATTCACGACACCAACGAAACCTTTAGCACCAAAAATCTGCTGATTTCACCGGAGGATTACGACCAGGATTCAATTGTAGTTACCCTGGTGGCCCGGCGCGGCCCCTGCTCTGACAACACCGACCGCAGCCAGGTGATACTGCGCGATCCCAGTGTGAAGGTAAGCATTAGCCTGCCCAGCAGTGATTTCTGTAAAAACGACAACCCGGTACCCTTTAGCCTGAGCCCGGATGGGGGCACACTCTCTCCCCTCAATGGCGTGGTACAGATGAGCCCCACCAGCCCCTATCTCTTTAACCCGCAGATTGCTAGTGGCAAACAGATCAGCTTCACCTATGCCGTGCAGGGAAATTCTGCCTCAATCACAGTGAATATCCACAATCCCAAAGCCGGCTTTGAACTGCTAACTAATGATGGTCAGAATTTAGTTCTCCAGGACAAGTCGCTGGATGCCGAAGCAGTGAAATGGTTTGTGAACGACCTGCCGGTGGATGCCGACGGCGATACTCTCACAATTCCGGTGGGGCGGCAGAGTGGCCGCTTCGTGAATGTGCGCATAGTGGCCACCGCCTGGCGTTGCCGCGATGAGTTTGAAATGGACATCCCGCTCAAAGGCCAGCAAACAGTAATTTTTGACCTGCAGCAACCCAAAGGAAGCAGCAACTACAGCTACTGCAATAACGATAGCCGCACTTACCTCTTTAGCACCCAGCCCGTTGGAGGCACTATTGCCGGCGATGATTCCGGTTTAAATCAGGATGCCAGCGGACAATGGGTATTTAAGCCCCTTGGGGTTGCTGCAGGAAGCTACACCTTCGATTATATGGGGCAGCGCCTTACGGTTACCGTAGGCGATGTTCCGGAATTGAAATTCACGCATAAGATAATCCGGCAGACCAGCAGCATAGCATTGGTGGAATTTGAGCTCCAATCCGCCTTAACAGGTAATTTTCATTGGAGCTTCAGCGATGGCCAAAGTGCTGTTCGAAACTACAGCGGTCCCGAGACTTTCCAATTCAGTATTGACGATGGGCAGACTGCCGTCAACGCCCAGGTAACGCATCAATTGGCCAATGGCTGCACCGCCGTGTACAGCGAAAACATCAACCTGACTAATGGCGGCAACTTCGGCAGCCACCTGCGGGTAATTTCAGTGACCGACTGGACCAATGATCCGCTTACTGCCAATCTTAGCCGCCTGAATTTTACCGCCCACACCGCGTTTATGACCAATGCCAATAAGCTGGAAAACGATTTCCGTGACCCGGCCCAGCTTAAGAAAATCAAGGATGGCTCTGCTAACGCAGCAATGGCCAAAGAGTATGAGGCTACCATGGCAAAAACGCTAGTCAGCGCCCGGAAACTTAAGTCGCGCAGTGATCAACCCCTGCGCAATCACCTGTCGACCCTGTATTTAGCTCAGTTCGAAGATGTACTAAGGGTGATCGCCAGCCAGGAAAGTGACCTTTCGAAAAACTCCAATCTCTACAAGCTGGCCGAACAAGCTAATCAGGACCTGGCCGTACTGACTAAACTGGGAGCCAATATCAACCCCAATGGCAGTTTGAAGGCAATGCTGGATCGTTACACACGGGGAATAAAAGGTCATAGCAATGCCGAAGCCCTTCTGAAGCAAACTCAAAAACTACTGCAGAATGGTTAAGGGTCATCATATCATTCACCGGCAGCTATATGAAGTGGAAGTCCATACTGGTGACAACTCCGTTCAAATACAAGCCAGGCTGAGCCGCTTGCACCACCAGCAGTTGCAAAGAATGATTGAAGAGGTTCTCGACGAAGGTAATAGCAGCGACAGGGTTCTGCAGTTTGACCGGCTGGAAATTGACCTCGGTAACCTCCGTGCTGAGCGGTGGGAAAAGCAGCTGATGGATAAGCTTCGTGTAAGCTTGCAAAAGGCGCTTGGTGATGCCGGGGTAAATGCGTCTAAAACCCCCTTCAAGATGGATGGTGACTTAGCAAGCCGTCCCCACCTGTTTAAGGATCAGGAACAAAAGAAGCTCCACGCCCTGCTCTACTTCCTGGCGCACGGTCAGCTGCCATGGTGGTGCAAGGAACTGCCGGATTTAAAGCAATTGTGGCCATTGCTACTGCAAGAGAGTTCGGGAGAAATCAAGGAACACCTCCTAATCATACTGCAGGAAAACTCAGCAGTGGAACGCTTACTTCACCACCTGCCCCCCTCCCAGGTGGAGTCCTTGTGGCATTACTTATTAGAGCATCAGCCGGCCATACAACCAGTGTTTAAGCAGGTAGAAAGCCTTCTGCAAAGCTGGGCCTTTGAAACCGGCCAATCGGCTGGCCGGTTGAAATCCACTTTTTATAGAAATATCATCAGAATTACAGCAACCACCCAAACCAATCAACAACTATCTAATGACTTTATATATAGGATAATAGCCAAAGCTATCTCCATGGTTTTGCAATATTCAGCTGACAAAAGCAAGACCATCGACCTGGCTAAATTCCTGGCGGCCCATCGCGATAAGAATTTGAAGGAGGCAAAGTGGTTTGCCGAGCTCAAAAGTGAATTTAAAAAAGCGGCTGCTGAACAACAGGCTAAGGTAGTTAAACTGCCCTCCCATACAACCAGCAAGCAAGACTCAGCGCGGGAGCTGGTACAAAGCCCCGCTCCTTTCCTAAAGGCCGATCCCGAAGAAGCTATAGTGGTTGCGGGGGCCGGTATAGTGCTCCTGCACCCTTACCTGAGCCAGTTTTTCAGGATATTCCGGCTATTGAATAAAAAGAAAGAATTTGCCAGCGAAAAAGCGCAGACCAGAGCTATACATCTGCTTCATTTTCTGGTTTTTAACCAAAGCAGTAAAGCAGAATACAAGCTAAGCCTGTTTAAGTTATTGTGTAATTACCCCTTGGAGGAGCCTATCCCCATGCAATTCCGGCACACTGCCAAAATAAAAGCGACTGCGCAGGAACTGCTGCGAGCAGCGGTAAAGAATTGGGCCGCTTTAAAAAATACCAGCCCCCAGGGGCTGCAACAAGCCTTCCTGCAACGTGAAGGCCTGCTTTACCTTCAGGACGATAAGCTGCTGATACGCATCGAACGGCAAACCCACGATATTCTCCTGGACCGGCTACCCTATGCCATCGGCATTTTCAGACTACCCTGGCTCAATACGATGGTACACGTGGAGTGGTAATAATGGAAAAAAAAGTACAAAATAGCGCCCCGGACACGGTCAGCAATAAAGCCACGGAAAATGCCCAAATGCTGGCAGTGGAAATTGAATGGTTTCAGCAGGTGCTTGACATCAGATTAAATAATGGCTTTAATAATAAGCTTACAAGTATTTGGCAGCTAAAGCCTCCTGCCACCAAAGACAAACAGTCCCTTTATGCCAGCTTCGTTGAGTATTACGGGCTGGGCCAACCCGAGCGATTAATTTTAATCTTAGCTCTGCTGCCTTACGTACGCCCGGAAGTACTGGACGTATTTTTTAAGAAAAGAGAAGGAAACGAAAGGGGCACCACCGAGTTTGGGGGTTTAAAGGGCCAAAGTCATGGCGGCTTTATCCCTACCGGTGAGACCGCCCTTTTCCTCTTAGCCGGCAGCGATCTCAACCAGCGCTTTTATTACCAGGACCTCTTTGCACGCGATCACCTCTTCGCCAGGCATCGCATACTAAAGCTGGAACCACCCGCCCCCGGCGAGCCCTTTCTCAGCGGCGCCCTCAAGCTGGCGCGCGAATACGTGGATTACTTCACCAGCGGTGAAATGCACAAGCCCGATTTCAGTCCCGACTTCCCGGCTAAGCTTTTGATCACCCAACTGGAATGGGAAGACCTGATCCTCGAAAAGCGGGTGTTAAAGGAATTGGAAGAGTTGCAAACCTGGCTGGAACACGGTCACACCCTGATGGAGGACTGGGCGCTTGGGCGGAAGCTGAGGCCGGGATATCGAGCTTTATTCCACGGCCCACCCGGCACTGGTAAAACCATGACCGCCAGCTTGTTGGGTAAAGCTACCGGTCGGGATGTGTATCGCATCGACCTTTCTACCGTGGTTTCGAAGTACATCGGTGAAACCGAGAAAAATCTGGCCAAAATATTTGACCAGGCCGAAAGCAAGGGCTGGATCCTGTTTTTTGACGAGGCGGATGCCCTTTTTGGCAAGCGCACCAAGGTGGAGGATGCCCACGACAAGTATGCGAACCAGGAAGTGAGTTACCTGCTACAGCGCATCGAGGATTTTGACGGAATTGTAATCCTCGCCTCCAATATGAGGAGTAACCTCGACGATGCATTTGTACGGCGCTTTGAATCGATAGTGAACTTTCCCATGCCCAGGCCAACGGAAAGACTGCGACTGTGGGAGGAGGGCTTTTCAAAAAAGAGTAAATTAGAGAAAGGTCTTAAACTCGAGCAAATTGCCGAGGCACACGAGATGAGCGGCGGAGCCATTATGAACGTAATCCGCTATTGCTCGCTGAAGGCCCTGAACCGTAAGTCTAGGGTGATCAGGGCAGAAGATATCCGGGATGGAATCCGCAAGGAATTCCAAAAAGAAGGTAAAACCATTTAGACCACATTGCCATGAGAGCTCTGGCCAGTATTTCACCCACCCCATCACGCGCTGCCGCCGGGCACCTTCAGGCCAAATGCGCCGAATGCGAAAAAGAGGAAAAGGCCCAAAAACAAAAACGGGAAGAAACTTTACAAAAACAGGAAGAAGAGGAAGAAGATATTATTCAGGCGAAGCGAAGGATTGCCCCCTCCAAAGCAGGACAAAAACCCTGGCTGGCGACAAAGCTGGCCCCAGCCACCAACTCCCGGCATAAGCCTGCAGCTAAGGCTACCCTAGCTACTTCATCCTTAAAAATTGCCCATAAGCGCCCCGCCATCCAAAATCGAGCGCCTGGCAAAGCGCCTGCCAAGGATCGCGACTGTTGTGCGGAATCGAAAACCGCCAATCTCGACAACGGTGACGTAGCGGGGGTGATCTGCTGTGACAAAAAGAAACACGCCTGCCTGTGGATCTCCGGTGGGGCTACCGGGGCTACCGACCCCGATGCCGTGAAAATAATTGACGCCTGTGGCATCGTGCATGAGGAAAACCACTTCGATGATATTGACTGCCCCGATGGCAAAGGACCTGACCGCCCCAATTTCAAGGCCGGAAAGGATGCCGCCGCAGAAGAGAAAAAATCCTACCAGGCCGAGCAAAAATGTCTGGAAGGCAAGCTGGCGGATTGCGGTAAGAATGCCAGCTGCACCAAAGAGGTGAAGGCAGAGTTAAAACACGTTAAAAGTTTAGCCTGAGCCATGAGCGAGGATCAACATAAAAGAGCCTTGAGCCTCCAGGACGCTACTGAAGTTGCCCTGAAAAAAGTGGAGCAGGAAGAAGGCTGGGCTCCTGCCCAGATGATAGGTGAAGGAAAAACGACCAATGACAGCTTTGAGATCACCGTATGGAAAACCCCTAAAACACCGGGTGGCTTTCGCCTGGTAGTGGTTTCAGCGGGAGGGAAAGTGACGGCCTATTATCGGGGTAAGTAAAACTGACTACACAAGCATGCATAGTAGCAAACCACAAAAGACTCACACCACCAGCCATGAAAGCCGGGCAGCCGCAGCTGCGGATAAGGAGGCCCGGCAGCTTTTACAAAAGCAGGAGGAAGGCGTGCCCTCACCCGACCCTGATCCTGGACCCCCAGTGTCCCCCTATTTCGGCGATGAATACAATTTCGCTGACCCCTCATCCCAAATTGACTGGTTTGGTATGAGCAGCCCCTATTTTAACCGGGGCATTCCCTGGCAGCGCATGGGCGATACAGAGGCCATTAACCAGCAATGGATGCAAACCTACCAGTTGGGACAGATGATGGGCCTCGGTGGCGATTTCTCGAGCTGGATGTCGAATACCCTTACCCCAAAGGCTATTGACAATGCCCTGAAACACGACAACCCTACCCACAGCGAACAGATAGACTACGAAATGGGCGGTGCCCCCATTATGCTGCCGATACCGGGTATGCATTTCAAACTCAAAATGGGCAGCAGCAACGACCGCTTCGAAAAAGAGGCGGACGAGGTCTCCGAAAAAGTGATGCGCATGACTGAACCTGCACTACAGCCTAAGTGCAAGGAATGTGAGGAAGAAGAAAAGGCACAAGCCAAACCGCTGATTCTGGCCAAAAGTAACCCTGACAGTGGCGAAACCGAGGTGAAGCCCTGGATTGCCAGCCGGATCAATCAAAGCAAGGGCCAGGGCAATGCCCTACCCGAAAATACCCGCAGTTTTATGGAAAATCGCATGGGTGCCGACCTGAGCAAGGTGCGGATTCATCATTCGTCACCGGCCGTGCAGATGAATAAGGAGCTGAACGCCCGTGCTTTTACCGTGGGCAGTGATATCTTCTTTAATGAAGGCGAGTACCAGCCCGGGAGTTACGAAGGCAAAAAACTACTGGCCCACGAGCTGGCCCACACCATGCAACAAGGGGCGACATTGGAGAGCAACACCGCACAGCCCAGCTTGCAACGCAAGGAGATCGACTATAAACAACTCAGCTGGGCCGACTTTGAAGGTGCCGCGCCAAGGGGGTCTTCCAACGAGGCCTTTACCTCCAGCAACCTTAAGGATCCGGAGTTGGACAAAATAAAACCCAAGGAGACCAGCTTTAGTGAAATTGGCAGTTGTGAGGGCGACAAACCCCGCTTCAAAGCCAAAATTGAGTATGATCCCGACCGCTTTGTAGTGAAAGCCACTTTCAACACCACCACATCCTGGAAGCAAAGCTGGACCGCAGACAAGGATGTCCAGGAAGCCCGCTGTAAAAGCAAGCTGGTAAACCCCTGTAACAGTGCCATGACCAAGAGTTCCAAGGAAGGTGCCGTTGCCCAGGTTAAAGCCTGTAAAGAAGCTGCCGCCGAGCTTAAGGACAAAGAGTACCTGACTTTTGAATGTGGGGGCAAGCAGGTAAAAGTGACCAAAGCAGCGGAATGCGACCCCTTGAAAGAGTGCTTTGAAAAGGCACTGCTTAAAACCGGTACCTGGGAGTACAAGGCCCACACTGGCGCCACCGTTAGCGCCACCGGCAAAGACGATTGCGACGACAAGGTGCTGAAGGAGTGTAAGACCTCGCTAATGCCCGCCCTGAGTGCTGACCTACTCTCCCACGAGCAGGGCCACCTGGACATTACCCAGCGCCTGGCCGAACAGATTCAAAAAGACCTGAGGGAGAAGGCGAAGGAAATGACCACCGAAGCCGAAGGCTGCAGTAAGGAAGAGGCGGAAGCCAATGCCAGGAAAGCGCTTAAAGCCAAAAAGCCCCTGCAATCATTTAAGAAGATCTGGCAGGATGGTAAAAAGAAGCTCAAGACAGTGCAAACCACCTACGATAGTAAAACGCAGCACAGCGTGGAGCACGACGTGCAGCAGGACTGGAACGTAAAGATCGCCAAGGGGGAGTTTGATGAGGATGAGTAGCCAGCTAGGCCGCCGGCAGCCATACCCTGAACGTGGTACCCTTGTTCTGTTCGCTTTCCACCGCAATGGAACCCCGGTTTTCGCGCAGAAACTCGGCCACGATAATCATTCCCAGGCCGGTCCCTTTTTCGTTTAGGGTTCCCGGGGTGGAAAAGTGCCTTTGGGGATCAAATAGCATTGACACTTCTTCCTTGCTCATTCCTTTTCCTTCATCCTTAACCGCTATTTCCACTTTACCATCCTTTACGCCCACCGCCACTTCTATCACACCGCCGGGCGGTGAAAACTTAATGGCATTACCAAGAAGATTACGGAGGATGATCCCGAGGTGATTGGGATCAACAATAAGGTTGGTACCGGGCGCCACATTAACCCCAAGCTTGAGCTTTTTACCGTCAATACCTGGCTGCAATTCGGTGATGAGCTTATTCAGCACATGGTTTACTTCCACGCGCTCAAATTCTGTCTGGAGATTCATAAACTGCGACTTACTCCACATCAGCAGGTTGTTCATAGAAAAAAGGGTAACCCGGGTTGACTCCCGGATGCTATTCACCACCTCTTTCATGGTTTTATCAAGGAAGGGGTTATCCTCCAAAATTTGCAGGAAGCTGGCCACCTGGTTAAAGGGCTCTTTGAGGTCGTGGCTGATGATGGAGAAGAGCTTATCCTTACCCTTGTTGATACGGGTCAGCTCACGGTTACGCTTTTCCAATTCCCGGCTCTTATCGTCGAGCATTTTTTGCTTCAACCCCAGGGCAACCGCCGCCTCTTTACGGCTGCGCAGGTTGCGTACCATCTGAAAAATGATCACCATACAAAAGACCAGGGCCAGCGAAACTGTGATCAGCACCACCTTACCTTTAGAGTATTCGGCCTTGAGCAGCCTGGCCTCAGCGGCCAGTAGCTCATTCTGCTGTTCACTGATGCGATTTTGTGATCGCAGTAGCTGTTCGTTAATCCTGAAACCCTGCAATGAGTCCTTGGCGTCGGTATATTCGCGAAACACCCGCATGGCCTGCTGGTACTCCCCCTCTTTTTCGAGGATCTCGGCGTAAACGGCGCTGGCATTTTGGCGCAACAGCAGGTTACCCTGTTCAACCGAACTTTTATAGGCAGCACCAGCCAGTGCAGAAGCCTTGCGCAAATCATTATTACGGAGGTAAGCCCCGGCCAGGTGTGCCTGGGCGTTGGCGATAAGGTAGGGGTCTTCGTACCGCAGCGCAATTTGATAAGCAGAGTCCAATAAAAGCTCGGCCCGGGATGATTCATGGAGCGCGAGGCTCACCAAACCCAGATTTTCATAGGCAAAAACCTGCTCCACTTTATCGTGATCTGTGCGTGCCCCGGCCAGCGCTTCGCGAGCCAATGACCATGCCTCCCTAAATTGCTGCTTACCCAGCGCCAGCCGTGCTCTTAGGTTGAGTATGGCCGGCTTCAGGTACTCGATTTGATGCTCTTCTACCACCTGCGACGAACGCTTGATATAACTTTCGAAGTAATCAAGGTTCTGCAAATCCATAAATATGTGAGCGATATTGTAGTACAGACAGGCCCGGTCCACGGGGTAGCTGTCATATTGCCGAAAAAGCGTTTCCGCCAGTTCATAATAATCGAGGCACTTTTTATAATCACCACGATCGCCATGCACACTTCCCAAAAGCATGTAGGCACCGCCGACAAACTCCGGCAAATCTTCCTTTTGGTAAATTTCAAGGCTTTTGTGAATATAGTGGAGAGCCTGATCGAGATCATTGTGATAATAGTAGGCCTGCCCAATAAATTCATAGCCCCGGGCCGTTAGGTAGTTATCAGCCGAATCAAGGCCGAGTGTCAACAGCTTCCTGCCTAAAGCGAGGGCAGAATCGGTGTTTGATAACAACACTTCATCGTAATCTGCTTCTATTGAATTAGCCTGTTCAGTGAGAGTAGACTGGGCCGAAACCCAGAAGCTAAGGGACAGCAAAGCCCAGGAAAAGGCTGCTTTTCGAGTAGAGGTCAATTAGAGTTAGGTTAAGGTTTCAGAAGGGAAAATACAAAAAACTCATTTTATCGGTTTTTCCTCCGCAATAAAGGGCCTCTGCGCGAGAGCCTTTAAACCAAACGGATACCAGCCCGGGTCAGTTTCACTCTTCTACAAATTCACTCACCTCGTCCAGGCTTTTGCGTGCCAGCTTTGGCACCATTGCATCGCCGGCCGGGTAGCCAACCGGAAGCAGTAAAAACGGTTTCTCATTGGCCGGACGCTTTAGAATTTCCGTCAAAAAATTCATAGGGCTGGGAGTATGAGTAAGGGTAACCAGCCCGGCCTGATGAATGGCCGCGATAAGAAAGCCGCAAGCAATACCCACCGATTCCTGCACGTAGTAGTTTTTGCTTTTCCCTTGCGGAGAATCGTCGTAGGACTTTTTAAAAACCACAATCAACCAGGGGGCGACTTCCAAAAAGGGCTTGCGCCAATCGGTACCCAGGGGAGCGAGGTCCCGCAGCCACTCTTCAGTAGCGCGGTGCTCGTAAAATTCGCGTTCCTCAGTTTCAGCCGCCGCCCTGATCTTTGCCTTTATTGCCGGATTGGCCACTGCTACAAAAGTCCAGGGCTGCTTGTGGGCACCGCTGGGAGCTGAAGAAGCAGTCATTATCAGGTTTTCTATCACCTCCCGGCTCACCGGGCGGTCACTGAAATCGCGACAGGAACGGCGTAAATCGAGCTCCTGATAAAACTGACGGCTACGGGCCAGCAGTTGCTCATCACTGCAATCGGGGCGTTGGTAAGCTATAAATCCGGGAGAATCGGGCATGAGAAGGTGCTTTTGCCTCAAATTTAGCAAAGCCACTCAGATCTCATACCAACACCGCTAATCCAGTTTTTCGGTGAGCTTGCGCATTACCCGCTTGGGACTTTTGCCTTCGTACAACACTTTGTAAACAGCGCTGGCAATCGGCATTTTTACCTTGTGCTCTTCCTTGAGCTCACGCACCAGGCTGGCGGCATAGTAGCCTTCGGCCACCATATTCATTTCGAGCATGGCCGAGCGCACGGTATAGCCTTTGCCAATCATATTGCCAAACATCCGGTTGCGGCTAAACTGTGAATAGGCCGTTACCAGGAGATCACCGAGGTAGGCCGAACCGTTGATATCGCGCTTGATCGGGTGTACTGCTTTTATAAAGCGCTTCATTTCGCGGATTGCATTGCTCACCAATACCGCCTGGAAGTTATCGCCATAACCGAGGCCATGGTAAATTCCGGCGGCCAGAGCATAAATATTCTTCAACACCGCCCCGTACTCGGTACCATATATATCATCTGACATCTTCACATTAATGAAGTCGCTCTCCATATGGCTGGCCAGGGTTTTTACTTTATCCTGATCCAAACCGGCAATGGTGATGTACGAAAGGCGCTCCAGGGCCACCTCTTCCGCGTGGCAGGGTCCGGTAATTACGCCAATGTTCTCCAGTGGCACCTTATAAAATTGGTTGAAAAACTCGCCCACGATCAACTTTTCATCGGGCACAATGCCCTTGATGGCCGAAAAAACCAGTTTATTGCTCAAATCGGCATCCAGGTTTTGGAGGGCATTTTTGAGGAAGGCTGAAGGCACGGCAAAAATGAGGGTGTCAGCCTCTTCTACAATGTGATTGAGGTCGGTGGAAACATCTATTTTTTCCGTCATCAGCTCCACCGAACTGAGGTACTGCGGATTGTTATGATATTTCTTAATGTGCATAACGCTGTCTTCGTTACGCATCCACCAGCCCACATAATCGTTGTGTTCGGTAAGTATTTTCACAATGGCAGTAGCCCAGCTACCCCCACCAATGACGGCAATTCTCATGTGTTTGTCGGTTGATTCCTGTGTTGTCAAAACTGAAGGGTGGCGGTTAAAGTTTTCCCATCGCGTTGGAACTCTACCTCGGCCGTATCGCCCTTCTTAAACTGACCCAATGCTTTCATATAACTCATCATGTCCACCACTTTCACCTCACCGAGGCGGGTTATCACATCTCCCTGCTGTAATTCGGCCCGGGCAGCAGGCTTGTCAGGACTAACGCCATCAATGCGCATACCTTCTCCGTCATACATATAGTCAGGCATTACGCCCAGAGTAACACTAAAGCTGGGCGCCTTGAGTGATTCAGTAGGGGTTTCAGTAAATGATATGTCCGGCGCGGCAGCCGATTGTTTTATCAATTCAAGGATAAAACCCACTACGCTTTCCATCCCGGCGAAATTGATCTTGTCTACGTCGTCGCTGGGTTTGTGGTAATCGCTGTGGGTGCCGGTGAAAAAGTGCAACACCGGAATTTTCTGATGGTAAAAGTTAGTGTGGTCAGATGGCCCCACCCCGCTCTTGCTGGTTTTAAGCTTCAGGCCATAGCAGTCGATCTTTTCAAGTAGTTCGGGCCAGGCAGCAGAGGTACCTACCCCGTTTATGGCCAGGAGGCTGTCTTCCATGCGCCCCACCATATCGAGGTTGATCATATAGCGTAAGGAACGCTTACCCACTGTGGTGTTTTTAGTGAAATGGGCCGAGCCCAGCAGGCCCATTTCCTCGGCCGAAAAGGCCACAAAGCGGAAGTTATATTGCGGAAATTCTTTAGGGTTTTCACTGATGTAGCGGGCAATTTCAAGCATGGCTGCCACGCCGCTGGCATTGTCATCGGCTCCGTTGTGAATTGCCTCCTCGCCACGGTAAAGACTGTTTTCGCCTCCCATGCCCAGGTGGTCATAATGTGCGCCAATCAGCACCGTGTGTTTAGCGCCATGATCGAGTTCCGCTACCACATTGTAGGCTTCCACCTCGGTTTCGCGCAGCCCTGTTTGCAGTGAAACTTCTCCTCCCTGCTGCAGTTTTGCCGCCAGCTCATTATTGGTCACAAAAACCACCGGCAAACCTTTAGCCTGAATATTTTTATAACCCGACTGAAGGTCGCTGGCCATGCTACCCAGGTTTACCAATACCACCGCTGCGGCCCCCTTCTTACGGGCTTTCAGGATTCGCTCTCCCAGGTCGTGATATTTGAGGTATTTGGAGTGGGGGTGAATACCGTCAGGAGAGGAAATGTCCATCACCACCACCCTTTTATCCAGCTGGTCATCCCCGATTTCTTCGTAATCATTATATCCCAATTCAGGCGCTTCTATGCCAAAGCCTACCGATACCAGGCCGGCCTTTACCCTGCCATTGGTGCTCCACTGTGCCGGAAAATAATCCTTAAAAAGCTCCCATAGCCGGCCATCAAACATCAGCTGGTTTTTATCATCATCAAAGGCCACTGCCTCCGGCACCATAAACTTCTGATAATAGCTGCCGTCAACAGGTCGCAGCTTGATCGCGGCAAAAGCTTCGCGGATATACACCCCCGCCTTGGTGGCGCCCGGAGTACCTGGTTTACGACCTTTTAATTCATCGGAGGCAAGGTATTCGAGGTGTTGATGAAGCCACCCATTCACCTCAGTATCAAGTTCCGGGCACTGGCCCCAGGCCAAATTACTAAGGAGAAAAAGCAGCGGCACTACTACAGCTCGAATCATGATAAAGGGTGTTTTACAGCGCCAAAGATAGCAAGTATGTTATGCGGTATTAAAGGGATTGCCGTTAAGAACTATTTCGTCTTTGGCTTCGGGGGATGGCAGCTCTTTCTATTTTTACGAAAAATTTCAGCCATTGTCTTCACTTAAGCGCCTGGCCTCGCAAACGGCAATTTATGGGATAAGTAGCATTTTGGGCCGTCTGCTCAACTTTGCCCTTACCCCACTACATACTGCCAAGCTCGACCAGGCTGAATACGGGATCAATACTGATATTTACTCCATGGCGGCTTTCCTGATGGTGATTCTCACCTTTGGGATGGAAACCGCTTTCTTCCGTTTTTTCAGCGATGAGAAACACCAGAGCAAACAGGTGTTTAGCGCTGCCATAAGCTGGGTGCTCAGCCTCAGTGTGCTTGTAATTGGTCTTACCGCCATTTTTCTGCAGCCCCTGGCCGACTTGCTGCGCTATGAAGGGCAGCCCCACTTCGTGCTCTGGATGATGATCATCGTGGCCTGCGACGCTCTCGCCGCAGTGCCCTTTGCCCGTCTCCGCGCCGAAAACCGCCCGATGCGCTTCCTCTTTATCCGCCTTTCCACCATCGGGCTGATGGTACTGCTCAACCTGGTATTTTTCCTGCTGCTGCCATGGATGCTGAAAGAGGGAATTGCGGCGGGACTGGTGAAATTGATCTACGACCCCAGCCTGGGCGTGGCCTATATCTTCATCGCCAATATTATCGGTAACCTGGTGATGATACTGCTGTTTCTCCCTGAACTGATCAGGGTGAGGTTAAACTTTCCCAAAAGCCTGCTACGGGAAATGCTGCGCTACTCTGCCCCCCTTGTTTTGGCTGGTCTGGCTGGCATTGCCAATGAAATGGCCAACCGCCAGTTTCTCAAGTACCTGCTACCGGAGGGAGAGTTTCAGGCAGCGATGGGAATTTTCGGGGCCAATGTGAAGATTGCCACCTTTATGATGCTCTTTATCCAGGCCTTCCGCTTTGCCGCTGAACCCTTCTTTTTTAGTGGTGAGGGTGATTTTAAAGATAAAATGAGCCGGGTGATGCACTACTTCGTCATCCTGCAGGCCACCATTTTTGTAGGTCTGATCTCATTTCTCGATATCATCAAGTGGTTTATCGACGACAAGTTTTGGGTGGGGCTCGACATTGTGCCTATTATGATCTTTGCCAACCTGCTGCTGGGTATAAACTTCAACCTCAACATCTGGTATAAACTGCAAAGCCGCACCCGCATGGGGGCCTACATCACTTTTGTAGGCCTGTTTTTTACCATTGTAGCCAACCTGCTGCTGGTCCCCCGATTCAGTTATATGGGTGCGGCCTGGAGTACCCTCATCAGCTATGGCGCCATGACCATTTACAGTTACTACCTCAACCAGAAGTACGATCCCATCGACTATCCCCTAAAACCGATAGCCAGCTACCTGATTATTAGTTTACTTTTGGCCTTTATTGCCTTTTACCTGCTTGACTACAACCTTTACACGGCACCGCTGTGCTTTGTGGCTTTTGCCATTTTTGCCTGGTTTGCCGATGGTAAAGCCCTGCTTAAAAATTTCAGAAGAAAATGAACCCTATAACGATTAAAGTTATCAATGAGTCGGGCCATCCTCTGCCCCAATACGCCAGTGAACAGGCGGCCGGTTTTGATGTGCTCAACCCCGGTGAAAGCTTTAGCCTGGCACCGCTGGAACGCCGGCTGGTAAAAACCGGCCTTTACTTTCAGCTGCCGGTGGGCTACGAGGCCCAGGTACGCCCCCGCAGCGGGCTGGCACTCAAGCATGGTCTCAGCGTTCTCAACAGCCCCGGCACCATCGACTCCGATTATCGCGGTGAGGTAGGAGTAATCCTGGTAAATCTTTCCAACGAGGTCTACACGGTGGAGCAGGGAGAAAGAGTGGCCCAAATTGTGATAGCCCGTCATGAACATGCCCGACTGGAGGAGGTTGAAATGCTCGACGAAACCGTACGCGGGGCCGGAGGCTTTGGCAGTACCGGTAAGCGTTAATAAACCCATAAAAACTTTCACATTAACAGGCTCCCTGTAAATTTGTCGGAGCTAGAAGAAAGACTTTAAGAAAAATATGAAGATAATTGTCCCTATGGCTGGCCGTGGAAGCCGCCTGCGTCCCCACACTCTTACTGTTCCCAAACCGCTTATCCCCATTGTGGGCAAGCCCATTGTGCAGCGTTTGGTAGAAGATATTGTAAAGGTATGTGACCAGGAAGTGGATGAAATCGCCTTCATTATTGGCGATTTTGGCAAGGAAACAGAAGCCCAACTGATTAAAATTGCCGAAGGCCTGGGTGCCAAGGGCACTATTTATCACCAGGATCAACCCCTGGGTACCGCGCACGCCATTCTTTGCGCCAAGCCTTCCCTTACCGGCAACCTGGTAGTGGCTTTTGCCGACACCCTGTTCCGGGCTGACTTCACCCTCGATAGTGAGGCTGACGGCGTGATCTGGACTAAGAAAGTGGAAGATCCCAGCGCTTTTGGTGTCGTTAAAAAGAATGAGCAGGGCTATATCACCGATTTCGTGGAAAAACCAGCCACATTTGTATCAGATGAAGCCATTATCGGCATATACTATTTTAAGGATGGTGACTTTTTACGCGATGAGCTGCAATATCTGATTGATAATGACATTAAGGAAAAAGGGGAATTTCAGATTACCAATGCCCTCGAGAATATGGAGAGCAAGGGTAGCAAGTTTACCTCTGGCACGGTGCAGGAATGGATGGATTGCGGCAACAAGGATGTCACTGTTGAAACTAACGCCCGCGTGCTGGCCATTCTCAACGGCAGTGAAGTGTTGTTGAGCCCTGAGGCCAAAATTGAAAATTCGGAAATAATCGAGCCCTGCTTTATCGCTGCCGGTGCGGTAATACGCAATAGCAAGGTGGGTCCCGGGGTGAGTGTGGGTGCCAACAGCGTAATTGAAGACAGCCAGATTGACACCGCCATCATCCAGGAAGACAGCACGGTAAAAAACGCCCGGCTCACCAACTCGATGATTGGCAACAAAGCCTTTTTTGATGGGAAGTTTTCATCTATTAGTATCGGAGATTTCAGCCGGCTTGACTAAAGCCGGGGTTTTCCTCCTCCTTTTTTTAAGCTCGCTGCTGCTTCAGGCGCAAGACGGGGAAGACCCCTTGTCTAAAAAAGAAAGACTCAAGTTCAATGAGATTTTCTTTATGGCCCAGAAGCAAAAAATGCTGGGCCACCGCGATCAGGCGCTGGAGCTTTACCAGGATCTGTATAAAATCACCGCTTTTAATGGCACGGTCTGCTACGAACTGGCACAGCTTTATGCAGAGCAGGGTGATGAGTCTGATGCCATCTTTTTTGCGCGCCGGGCGGTAGAGCTGGAACCTGAAAACCGCTGGTTTCAATTGCAACTGGCCTCGGTGTACCGGGCATTTGATCAGCCGGAAAAGGAAATTGCCGTAATGGAAAAACTGGTCGCCCTGGAACCGGCTAACCCCGATTACCGCTACGAGCTGGCCATGGCCCAATATCGCGATGAGCAGTATAAAAAGGCGATCGCTTCCCTCGATGAACTGGAGGCAATTATCGGCATTAACGAGATTCTCTCCGACCAGAAAAAGCAGATCTACCTGGAGGAAGGTGACCTGCAGGGAGCGGTACTGGAAATGGAGAAATTAATTGAGGCCTTCCCGAAGCAGGTAGACTATTACGGCACCCTGGCCCAGATTTACATGGTAAATGGAATGCCAGAGGAGGCTTATGATGTTTACCAGGAAATGCTGAAGGTAGCTCCTGACGACCCCCGCCCGCATCTTGACCTGGCCCAGTATTATCAGCAGCGGGGTGAAAACCAGAAATCACTGTTTCACCTTAAGAAGGCCATTTTTAACCCGGAACTGGATATCGACAAAAAGGTACCTATTCTGCTATCCCTCTTTGAAGCTTCCTACCAGGATAGCAGCCTGCAGAAAGAGGCCTACTCCATGTTGGAGTCAGTGATGGAGCAGAACCCCGAAGACCCCAAGGCCTATGCCATCTACGGTGATTTTCTGAGCCGCGACGGTCGCAACCTGGAGGCCTTGCGCGCCTACAAAAAGGCCACCCAACTGGAAGGCGGCAATCGCTTTCAGATATGGGAGCAGATCCTGCTCATCGAAATTCAGGCCCAGTTTTATGATAGCCTTAAGCTGGATGCCCCGATGGCGGTAGAACTATTTCCCAACCAGCCCCTGCCCTACTTTTTTGCCGGGGTGGCCTTTACTGCCACCGACGAACCCTTTGAAGCTATTGGCTACCTCGAGGATGGCCTCAATTACGTATTGGGTAATCCCCGCCTCAAGGAACAGTTTTATACCCACCTGGCTAATGCCTATCACAGCCTGGGTGAACACGATAAGAGTGATCAGAACTTTGAAAAGGCCCTGGCCTTAAACGCTAAAAATCCTACCGCACTCAATAACTACGCATACTACCTCTCTGTGCGGGGTGAAAAGCTTGACAAGGCCCTGCAGATGACTGAAAGCAGCAACGCCCTGGAGCCGGGCAATGCGGTGTTTCTCGACACCTGGGCCTGGGTGTTGTACCAAAAAGGCGATTACGCCCTTGCCCTTGAAAAAATGGAAAGGGTGATAGAGCTTGGCGGTGGCAAAAGTGGCGAGGTGCTCGAGCATTACGGTGATATTCTCTATAAGAATGGCCGCCCCGAAGAAGCGGTGGAACAATGGAAAAAAGCCCGTGAGATGGGCGATAGCTCTCCCATGATCGAACAAAAAATTAAAAGCGGAAAAATTGTTGAATAGATTTCTCGCCTTTCTTATCATCAGCTTAGCCCTGGTGGCTTGCCGCAGTACCCGCAAGCTACCGGAAGGCTCACCGGCCCCTATTAAACTCCGGGCGCTGTTAACGGCGGTTGAAGAACGCGAAAATAGTTTCGACAATTTACGCCTGCGCTACCACGGCAGCTACGACGATGGCAGCAGTTCTCAGGATTTTAAACTGGAGGTGCGCATTGCCCATGACAGCCTCATTTGGGTTGACCTGGCCGATCCCCTCTTGGGCATAAAAGTGGCGCGGGCCATTATTACACCTGACAGTGTTGCCTTTGTAAACCGCCTGCAGCGTGAGTACCTGAGAGGTAATGTAAGTAAGCTGCAGCAGAAATTTAAAATTGACCTTGGTTTTCAGGAATTACAGGCCCTCTTAAGTGCCAATACCATTTTTGAAACGGAAAGTGATTTTGAGCTGTATTATCGCCCCGGGGCCTATGTGCTCAGTGACTTTAACCTCGATGAGCAGGATGACCCGGCCCAGTACAGTGGCCGCAGTCGCTTTCGCCAGATTTATCTCGACCCCCAAAACCTGAAGCCCAGCCAGCAGATGCAAAATGAGCCCACCCTGGGCAAACGCTACCAGCTGAGCTATAAACACTTTGACCAGCAGGAAGGCCTGCTCTATCCCGAAACTATTATCCTTGATTTTCTGAACCAAAGCTCGGGCAAACTTGAGCTCGAACTGCGTTCCCTTTCGGCCAACGACTCCAATCTCAACTATCCCTTTAATATTCCCTCCGGCTATGCAGAAATGCGCTAAACTGCTGTTCGTTTTTGTATTCTGCCTTCCCCTCATTACTCTTGGCCAGCGCGACCGCAAGCTTGAGTTGGAAAAGCAGAAAGTACGCCTGCAGGATGAAATTGAGCTCGCCAATGAACTGCTGAAGGAGACCCGTGAAAACCGCGAATCGAGCCTGGGCAATATCCAGACAGTGGAGCAAAAGCTGCGCCTGCGTCAAAACCTCATCCGCACCCTCGATCGCGAAACCGACCTGATCAACGAGGAGGTCAGTGAACTGGAAACTGAAATCGACACCCTGGAGGCACAGGTGGCACGCTTAAAAAATGAATACGCCGCCATGATCCGTCAGGCCCGCAAAAGCAGCAATCGTTTTAGCCGGCTGATGTTTATCTTCTCCTCTACTGATTTTAACCAGGCCATGCGTCGCCTTGAGTACCTCAAGCAGATAAGCGAATACCGCCGTCGCCAGGTGGAGGAAATACAGGAAAAAGAGAACATCCTCAACGAAAAGATCGCCACCCTCAGCCAGCAAAAACTGAAGAAGGAAGCACTCCGGGGACAGATGGAAAGGGAACGGCAAACCCTGATTGCCGAACGCGAGGACTACCAGCAAAACATCAGCAACCTCAAGCAAAAGGAAAGTGAAATTGCCAGTGAGCTGAAGTCGAAAAAAGCTAAAGCCCTGCAACTTGATCAGGAGATTCAGCGCATTATTGCCGCCGAGATCAAGCGGGCCAAGGAGAGAGCCATCCGCCAGGGTATAGAAAGCGAAGCGAAAAAAGTGGGCCTGATTGCCGGTAAGGACTTTAGCAACCGTACCACCAACCGTCAGTTGGAGGGAATGATTGCCGCCAAAAAGGAGGAGTTGAAAGCAGCCAATAAGCCGGTTGAGGAAAAAAGCGAAAGTCCCAGCTACGCCCTTACTCCAGAAGCCTCACGCCTGGCGGCCAGCTTTGCAGCCAATAAAAGCCTGTTGCCCTGGCCGGTTGACCGGGGAATCATCATTCTCGGCTTTGGCCCCTATCGCCACCCGGTGGCAAAAAGCGTGGAACTCGACAACAATGGTATCGACATCGCCACTGAAAAAGGATCTACCGCCCGCGCGGCCTTTGAAGGAGAAGTGACCTCACAGGGCATTATCCGCGTGCCGGGTGAAGGCTTTGCCGTAATTGTAAACCACGGCAGCTACTACACCATTTACCGCTACCTCAGCGAGGTGTACGTGAAGAGTGGCGATAAAGTTACCCCCAAGCAAAATATCGGCTTGATCCGCACCGACGATCAGGGCAAAACGGTGCTGCACTTTGAGCTCTGGAAGGAAAACCAACCGCTCAACCCCGAGCCCTGGTTGGCGCAAAAAGGTTAAGCACGTCTCAGGCAACTGATTGACAATTGGCTTATTTGGCTGCAGCGGGTGTTGAGAATACACTCCAGAAGAACCGATTAAGAGCTTCGCAAAGAGCTCATAAGCACTGTCTCTCAATCCCATTGAATTCGTACCTTTGCCCCACAATTCTAAATGCAAGAGAAATGAATTTTGCCTCTGTTCTTTTAGGTATGATCGGTCCCTGGCAGATCGTATTGATCGTGCTGGTAGTGCTATTGCTTTTTGGTGGCCGTAAAATACCAGAACTCATGCGCGGACTGGGTGGTGGAGTAAAGGAGTTTAAGAACGCCGTGAAAGAAGATGAAGACAACAACTCTTCCTCCTCTTCTTCCGAGAAAAAATAATTCCTCACCCCACAAATTCCCCAATCATAGATGGATTATAAAACCCTTGCTGAGGTACAGGACAAATTGCAAGCCGGCGATTTTAACTGTGCCCAACTGGTAGAGTTTTACCTGAAGCGCATCGAGGAGCACCAGCACCTCAATGCCTTTGTAGAAGTTTTTGCCCACGATGCCCGCAGCCGGGCCACCGTTATTGACCTTAAGCTGCAGCGCGGCACCGCCGGCAAGCTGGCTGGTATGGTTATCGGTATTAAGGACAATATGTGCTTCCGCGGCCATAAGGTGAGTGCTGCTTCCAAAATTCTTGACGGTTTTGAATCCCTCTTTGACGCCACTGTAATTAAGCGCCTGCTGGAGGAGGATGCCATTATCATTGGTCGCCTCAATTGCGATGAATTTGCGATGGGCTCGGCCAATCAGTATTCACACTACGGTCCGGTGAAAAACCCGCTCGACACCTCAAAGGTACCGGGTGGCTCGTCAGGAGGCAGTGCGGCAGCGGTAGCAGCCAACCTTTGCCAGGCAGCCTTGGGTAGCGATACCGGCGGCAGCATCCGCCAGCCCGCGAGCTTTTGTGGCACGGTAGGTCTCAAGCCTACTTATGGTAGGGTTTCGCGCTATGGTCTAATCGCCTATGCCTCTTCTTTTGATCAGATCGGGCCTATTTCCAAAAGCGTGGAGGATGCCTCGCTTCTGTATGAAGTGATGGCCGGCCGCGATGATTACGACTCCACCCTCAGTAACAAGGAGGTGGAAAAAGCCGATTTTGCCGCAGGTGACAGTAAAAAGATGAAGATCGGCTACATCAAGGAAACCCTCCTGCATGAAAAAGTAGATAAGGAAGTACGCGACGGCGTGCTCAATACCATTGAAAAGCTCAAGGAGCAAGGCCACACCGTAGAACCGGTGAACTTCCCCTATATCGATCAGCTGGTACCCATTTACTACTTGCTCACCACCGCTGAGGCCTCCTCCAACCTGGCCCGCTACGACGGTATCCACTACGGTTACCGCAGTGAGGAATCGCATAACCTGGAGAGCTCCTACAAACTTTCGCGCACCGAAGGCTTCGGTACCGAGGTGAAGCGCCGTATCCTGCTGGGAACTTTTGTTCTTAGCGCCGGCTATTACGACGCCTATTACGGCAAGGCCCAAAAGGCCCGTCGCCTGATCCGAGATGAAACCAATAAGATTTTTGCCGATTACGACCTCATTCTCAGCCCCACTTCTCCCCATACTGCATTTGAAGGTGGCATTGAGCTCAATGACCCCACGGTGATGTACCTCGAGGATATCTTTACGGTACAGGCCAATATTGCCGGCATACCGGCAATTTCGCTACCGCTGGGAACGCACAGTAACGGTCTTCCTTTCGGGGTGCAGCTGATGGCTCCCGCTTTTGCCGAAAAGCAATTGCTGGAATTTTCGCATGCCGTGATGAACTAGCACTTATCGCACTTGAGCGAAAATTAGTATCTTACCGGCGTCATAAAACTTTGTAAGACACCCCTTTAACACTCCAATGTAATAGGGTGAATAATGTAGCGTTTAAGCTGAAACGATGATGTTATGAAGAACCGGATCTCTCTACTACTCTGCCTGCTCTCAATCACTGCTTTTGCCGTGGTGCAACCCACAGGCCCCGAAAACGACACTATAAAAAAGATAAAACCCCTCGCCCTGGAGGAGATAGACCTGACGGATGATCCCTATGTGGCCAGCCTCGACAGTCTTATCAACTTCAGCTTTTTTGTGAAGGACAGCTCACAGAGCTCTACCCGGGAGTTTATTGACATCGATGAAAGTGATTCTCTCTTTGTAGTGCCCTCCTTCCACGACAGTGTTTATAGCCAGCGCCTGAAAGTGCTCGATGGTAAAAGCCCTATTGACCTGGATTTTAACCAATACGTAAAGGCCTATATTGACGTATACAGCAAGCGCCGCCGTGAGCAGGTAAATAAAATGCTGGGCCTAAGCTATTACTACTTCCCCATGTTTGAGGAAGCGCTCGATCGCCATGGTTTACCACTGGAGTTGAAATACCTGGCCATAGTAGAATCGGCGCTGAACCCCAAGGCCCGTAGCCGGGTGGGAGCCGCCGGTTTATGGCAGTTTATGTATGCCACCGGGCGTATGAATGGCCTGCAGGTAAGCAGTTATGTGGATGAGCGTAATGATCCCATAAAATCTACTGAGGCCGCTTGTCTTTATCTCAAAACCCTTTACAATATTTTCGGTGACTGGAATCTGGCCCTGGCCGCCTACAACAGCGGTCCCGGCAACGTTAATAAAGCCATCCGTCGCTCGGGTGGTAAGCGTAGCTACTGGGAAATTCGCCCTTTCCTGCCCCGCGAAACCGCAGGCTATGTGCCGGCATTTATTGCGGTAAACTACATCATGAACTACGCGGATGAGCACAAGCTCTATCCCGAGGAAATTAAGGCTTCCTTCTTCCAGGTTGACACTATCGCCGTAAAGGAGAAGCTAAGCTTTGACCAGATTACCAAGCTGATTGGTATTTCGGAAGAGGAGTTGTCATTCCTCAACCCGGCCTATCGTTACAACATCATCCCCGAGCGCAAGGACGATCCCTACAAACTGGTGTTGCCCTCTACCAGCATCGGAAAGTTTATTGCCAATGAGGATTCCATTTACACCCTGGCCCGCAATGACTTTGAAGCCAACAAACCTTCAATGGCGCCGGTGGTACAGATGGACGAACGCATCCGTCACCGCGTACAACGCGGCGAGGTTTTGGGCATTATTGCCGAGAAGTACGGTGTATCGGTAAGCAGCATCCGCCGCTGGAATGGTTTGCGAGGGAACACAATCAGGGTGGGGCAAAACCTGGTAATATACCCGCGTCGTATGCCTGCCAGCAGTAGCAGCAGCCAGGCTACCGCATCCGCAAGTGGTGACTATGTAAAATACCGGGTGCGCTCCGGCGAAACCTTTTACAGCATTGCCCGCAAATACCCAGGCATTAGTGCTCAGAATATCATGAGCTGGAACAACATTTCCAACGCCCGTCAACTCAAGGTGGGTATGACCCTTAAAATTTATCCGAACAGTTAAGTATGCGCAAATTTCTTCCGCTGTTACTGCTTTTCTTTCTTTTTGGCTGTAATCAGGAAAATGGTGAACCTAATGCCGCTTTTAAAGATTCCCTGCCAGGTAGCAATGGCGGACGGCTTGATGTAATTGTAGTTGCCGAAGATGGCCTTTACAGTGATGTGGCCGGTGAAAGCCTGCGGCGCTATTTTACCCGTGCCCGTACCGGCCTTCCCCAGGAGGAACCGGTATTTAACCTCCGTCAGGTCGACCCAAAAGAGTTTAACGACCTACTGAAACGTACCCGCAATTTGATATTGCTGGAAACCGGCGAAAGCAAATTTGAGATCCGTAAAAACGTATATGCCCGGCCCCAGCGGGTAGTACGCTTTAGTGCCCCTGATGAGGAAGCCCTGGCGAAGCTGATCAATGAAAACCATAAAAAGGCAGAACAGTCGATAATGGCGCTCGAGCTGAGCTATCTGCGCCAGCGCCTGACCCGCAAAACCCAGCCCCTGCCGGCGGCACTGAAGAATCATCACGCCACCATGGCTATCCCCGCTGACTACGAGTTGGAAAATGAAAGTGAGGATCTGTTGGTTTTCTGGAAAAAGGGAGTGCAGAGCGATATGGGTATCATGGTTCACTTTGAACCCATTGATGACGAGGCCTCCCTGCTGGGGGAAAAGATAATTCCCCTGCGCGACAGCCTTACCCAGATCTACGTGCCGGGCGAAAATGAAGGCAGTTACATGGTGGTGGAAGACATGATGACCCCCAGCATAGAAAACACTGAAATTGACGGTCACTTTGCCCTTGAAACGCGGGGTTTATGGCGGGTAACCAATGATTTTATGGGCGGAAGCTTCATCAACTTCACCATCTTTGATGAGGATAACAACCAACGCATAATGCTCGATGGTTTCGTGTATGCACCCGAGCTGAGTAAGCGCAATCTCATTCTGGAGCTGGAGGCTATTCTGCGCAGCTTTGAAACCACCAATTGAGCTTAGGTCTGCAGTTCCTTTAAAATAGGCAGGCTGCGCAACTCACCAAAATCAGTAAGGTGGAGGCGGTAATAATCTACCAGTGCATCCAGCAGCTTGCTGCGATCAACTCCGTTAAGCTTCAGCTGATCCTGATCACCGCGGGAAAAATGATGCAGTTGTTGCCATAGTCCGGTTTCATGCTGACGCAAAAAATGAAAATGAGGTGGCTCGTAGGCTACGTAAACCCCGTTAAGCAAATCAAAAAACTCAGCGTCGGGTGGGGGTGGCTCTGGTGCAAAACCCAGGTAAGCGCAAAGGCGGTAGAGCAATACTAAATGAAAGTTTCCCAGTCCTTCCTGGCGCTGGTCGAGATCAACCAGGGCATCGAATAAAAACTGAAACATGGGCTCATTGGCCTCCTCTTCCTTCAGCACGTGGCTGAGCATTTCACCCAAAAACATTGCCAGGCTGCTCTTTACCGGGTTGAAATAGACCGAGCGATATGGATGAGCCACACTAGCCTCCTTAAGCCGCTTCAGCTCCCCTTTACTCTGGTCATAAAACACAATCTCAAGCAGGCTAAGCGGCTGTACGAGGGCCGGTCGCAAGGGGCCCTTTTTGGAATGCAGGCCCCCGGCAATAAAGCTTTTCAAGCCCTTTTCGCGGGTATAAGTGCGGAGGATAATGCTATTGTCACCGTACTTTACCGAACCCAGTACAATGGCCTCCGTTTTCAGCATCAGTTTACAATAAGAATTTTGGTAACCGCCGTTTCCGAACCATCATCGTTGGTGATATAAGCCAGGTAAACACCGGTGTTGGCCCTGCGGCCATCGAAGTTTCGCCCGTTCCAAACGGCCTGTCCCCCTTCAGCAATGGTCTCGAAAATGATGTTTCCCTCGATATCGGTGATCTTTACCTGCGCATTTGTCACCAATCCGCGAATCAAAATAGGACCATCGTAGCCCGGCTCCACCGGGTTGGGATAAGCAAACACATCGCGGTGTACTTCCACCCCTTTGGTGGCGGTGCCCTGGAAAGAAACTATGCCCTGGTCACTGGCAAAGTATACCATGCCGGTAAGGTCATCTATTTCTATATCCAGAATGTTGTTACTTGGCAAAGGACTGTTTTCAGTGGTAAAATTGTAGATCTGCTGATTGCCATTGGCGCTGGTATAAAACACCCCGCTGCCGGCGGTGGCAAACCACTTCTTGTTACTACCATCCACCTCAATATCCTGAATTACCTCACTACCCAGTACTCTTTCACCATTACCATCGCCATCCTCATCAATCACAATAATCTGGGCATCGTAACTGCGGTTGGGCTCAAATATATTCTGAGGACTGTACAACACTGCCACCCCCTCGTCGGTACCGATCCATAACTCACCATCGAGATCCTCGGCAAAGCTCAGCACCCGGTTTGAGGGGAGGTTGCCACTGCCCTCGCTTACATCCAGCCTTTTGCTGGCCCGGGGTACACCGTCCTCAATCTTACTCACTACAATGCCGGCGCTGCGGGTTTGCATCCACACCTGATCATTACTGGTGTAGAGGATGTTTTTTACATCCGTGGAACTATTGGCAATTGAGCCCAGTGAAAATGTCCTTACGCTACCATCGGTCTGCAACACCCCCAGGGGTTGATCAGTAAGACTGTTGGTAAACCAGATGTTAGCGTCGGGATCAGAGCTAAAGCCGCCTACCCGGTGCTCGCTGCCGCCCTGGATGCCCTGCATACTACCACCGGTGCTGCTGCTATTTATCAGCTCGACCACCTCATTATTGACCAATTTCAATATTCCATTCTGGTAGGAAGAGGCATAAATCACCCCCTCTTCATCAGGGTCCACCTCTATCGCCACAATATCCTTATAGTCATCAATGGCGGAAACCGGGTAATTTGACCACTCAAATTCGTCAAGCACGTAAAATCCCTGGTTATTAAACAAGGGCGCCCACACATCGCTGATAGCTCCCGACGCAACATAGAGCTTCTCATTGCCAAAGGTCATTTTCTGCACCGAGGTTGAAGAGGGTGAATTGGGCCTTAGGTTAAGGATATAAAGGCCCTGAAAATTCTGATAAAGACCTCCCCCTCCCGCATCAGCGATAAAGAGATTATTTTCCGCTTCGTCCATAACCGCACCAACCGGCTGAAAAGTACTGGAGCCGGCGGCCGCCCCCACCGAGTTAAAGCTAACCTGAAAGTTCTCGTCATAGGCGCGGGCCGCGAAGTGGTTGGTCAGCATCAGCCGGCCACGCGAGCTGCGAAGGTCATTATTGTCGCCCGCATCTATTTCTTCAATATAATCCCATTGCCCCTGGCTGTAGCTAAACACACTGTCTTTAAGATTGCCGGTCTTGCGGTTTACCATCAGCTTGCCATCGAAAACCGCCATGGTATTAACCGGTTTAGGACTACCAGCTACCAGTTGCCAGCTGCCGAAAAAGATGAGGGGATCATCGAGAGATGCTGCCATAACCCCTAGTTTGGTGGCTGCATACATACTATCGTTGAGCACGCTCAGTTCCTCCACCGCCAGGGCTTCGCCCTCGGGACCGATGATATAGGTTTCATCTACAATACCGCTGGCCAGATTATAGGATACAATGCCGAAATCGGTACAGAAGTAGGCGTAATCGTCTTCGGTATGTATATAATTTACCCGCTTAAGGCCGCTGTAATTTCCACTTTGGCGGATGGCTGGCACATTGGTTACTTCCTCGCCGGCCAGTAAATCAATATTACCGTTCTGATAGCCTATCAGTAACAAATCGTGCTTTTCATTATAAGCCAGGGTAGTTAGGCCCACATCACTCAGACCACTAACCTTAGAGAGTCGACTGAAAGTCTTTTCGATATTGTTGTAAATAAACAGCCCCTGCCGGGTAGCAGTATACACCTGTTCATCCTTCTCAAAAAGGTCTACACTAACGCCATAGGGCAGATGATCAAGCCAAACGCCGATGCTGGTTGAGGTTTGGGAAAAGGTAGGCTGGCTAATAAAAACACTAAGAATCAGGAGGTAAACTCTCTTCATGGAAAGGATAATGCGGGTGATGCAATGAAACGTTAAAACTATTTAAAAATGATATGAAGGCACAATAAAAGCCGCTTCAGTTAGATTAATATCTTTGCTTTTTGGCCTCTGACCGCCTTGAAAAGGCGGAGGGGCTGAAATTATATAACATACAGCAATATGGGATGCACTAATTGTAGCACTAACGGGCTTCCCAAAGGATGCAAGAGCAATGGCTCGTGCGGTACTGGCAGCTGTGATAAGTTGACTGTTTTTGACTGGCTTTCCAATATGGAGCAGCCGGGGGGCAGCTTCGATTTTATGGAAGTACGCTTTAAGAACGGTCGTAAGGAGTTTTATAAGAACGTCAATAATATATCGGTACATATCAATGACGTGGTGGCCGTTGAAGGCACCCCGGGTCATGACATCGGACGGGTTTCGCTTAGCGGCGAGCTGGTTCGTATACAAATGAAGCAAAAGGGCAAAAGCCCTTCCGATAAGGACTTTAAGAAACTCTATCGCAAAGCCAATCAGCGCGACATCGACATCTGGCAGCAAGCCCAAAGTAAAGAGACTGATACCATGATCAGGAGCCGGCAAATGGCCGATCAGCTTGGTCTGGATATGAAAATAAGTGATGTGGAGTACCAGGGGGATGGCAATAAAGCCACCTTCTACTACACCGCCGAGGAGCGGGTTGATTTCCGTCAGCTCATCAAGGATCTGGCGGCTGAATTCAGGGTAAGAATTGAAATGCGCCAGATCGGTGCACGCCAGGAGGCGGGCCGGGTTGGTGGCATCGGTTCCTGTGGCCGTGAACTATGCTGCAGCACCTGGCTGACTGATTTCCGCTCGGTAAACACCGCCGCTGCCCGTTACCAGCAGTTGGCCTTAAACCCCCAAAAACTGGCCGGCCAGTGTGGTAAGCTCAAGTGCTGCCTCAACTACGAGCTCGACCAGTACCTGGAGGCCCTGCGCGACTTTCCCAAAAATGAGGTGGTGCTGCGTACCCAAAAGGGTGATGCCATTCTCCAGAAGATGGATATCTTTAAGCGCAAGCTCTGGTACAGCTATAAAAACCTGGGGGTAGACTGGATCTGCCTGGATGTAGCAGCTGTCAATAAGATTATCCAGATGAATGAGGCTGGTAAAACCCCGGCATCACTGGAAGATTTTATGGTGGTTGAAGAGCCTAAAAGTGATTCGTTTGAACCAAAAATTGAAGAGGGTAGCCTTACCCGCTTTGACAACAAACGGGGCAATCGCAAGCGTAAATCGCGCAAAAGACCGCCCCGGCAAAAGTCGAAGAATAGCAATGCCCGAAATAAAAACAAAGGTGCGTCAAATAAGTAGTCTGCTACTGATTTTAATGGGGCTTTACTCCTGCGACGAGCCTGCCCTGTATGAGGAATACGTGGCCATCCCGGACCAGGGTTGGCATCAGGATAGTGTTGTCACCTTTGAGGTGATGATCGAGGATACGGCCTCCGCTTATCGCGTAGGCTGGCATTTGCGCAATAACAACAACTACCCCTACAGCAATATATTCCTCTTCAGGGAGGTTACTTCGCAAAGGGGACGCGAGTTTGCCGATACCGCCGAATTTATGCTGGCCGATCCTTACGGCAAATGGCTTGGCAAGGGTGTGGGTGAACTAAAGACCAATTCCTGGCCCTTTAAAGATCAGCTGCTGATGTTTAAACAGCCTGGTGCTTATGTGTTTAAATTACAGCAAGCCATGTATCCCGAATACCTGCAGGGGCTTGAAGACGTTGGATTAAGTATTTATAAAGTTTCTCCCGAAGATGGCGAAGAAAAAGGCTAAAGACAATTTCGGCCAGTATGTAAAGTGGCTATGGATCATTGTGCTATCAGGCATTGCTGCCGTGGCACTGTTCATTTTCCTGGTGTCGCAGGAAGTGTTTGGCGAGCTCCCCAGTTTTGCCCAGATCGAAAACCCCAAGAGCAACCTCGCCAGTGAGATTATCACTGCCGACGGCAAAACCCTGGGCCGTTTTTACCAGGAAAACCGAACCCACGCCGAGTACGAAGACCTCAGCCCCCACCTTATCAACGCTTTGGTGGCAACCGAAGATGAGCGCTACTACCAACACAGTGGCATCGACTTTCGTTCGCTGGCCCGGGCGGTGGTAAACCTGGGAAAAGATGGTGGTGGCAGTACCATCAGCCAGCAGTTGGCCAAGCAGCTCTTTCACGATCAGGCCAAAACCACTTCTGAACGGATTATGCAGAAGTTTAAGGAGTGGGTGATCGCCACCCGCCTGGAGCGCCAGTACACCAAGGAGGAAATTATCGCCATGTACTTCAACGTGTACGACTTTCTCTACCAGGCAGTAGGCATTAACTCGGCCGCCCGCATTTACTTCAATACCACCCCCGATAGCCTCACCATAGAGCAATCGGCCATGCTGGTGGGCATGCTGAAAAACCCTATTCTTTACAACCCACGTCGCTATCCTGACAATGCACTCAACCGCCGCAACACCGTGTATCAGCAGATGATGCGTAGCGATATGCTTGATGACACCGCCTATGACACCCTCAAGGAAAAGCCAATAGAGCTCGAATTTACCCGCGAAAGCCACCTGGAAGGGCTGGCTCCCTATTTCCGCGAATACCTGCGTGGGTTTATGAAAGACTGGGTAGTGCAGCACGAGGCCAAAACCGGCGAGAAATACGACATCTATACCGATGGTCTTAAGATTTACACCACCATCGATTCGCGCATGCAAACCTATGCTGAGGAAGCGGTGAAGGAACATTTCACCAACCTGCAGAAGAAGTTTTTTGAAGTGGAGAAGAACCGCAAGCTGGCACCCTTCCACAACGTAACCCCGGAGCAGATAGACCGCATCCTCACCCAGGCCATGCGTCGCTCGGCCCGCTACCGCAGTATGCGCAACAGTGGCGCCTCTCAGGATTCGATCAAAAAAGCCTTTAACACCCCGGTACCCATGACCGTGTTTAGCTGGCAGGGCGATATCGATACCGTAATGACCCCCCTCGACTCCATCCGCTATTACAAGCACTTCTACAACGCCGGGCTCCTCTCGGTAGAGCCGCAAACCGGCTTTGTTAAGGCTTATGTGGGCGGCATAGACTACAAGCACTTCAAGTACGACCACGCCACCCAGGGTAAGCGCCAGGTAGGCTCCACCTTTAAGCCCTTTGTGTACGCCACCGCTATCAAACAAAAGCACTATTCACCCTGCTTCGAGGTTCCCAATGTTCCTACCTGTATTGAACAAGGCCGCTATGGCCTGCTTGAAGACTGGTGTCCCCGGAACAGCAGTGGTAACTACGGCGGTGTATATACCCTTAAGGGAGCACTTGCCAACAGTATCAATACCGTCACCACCTACCTGATGAAGGAAATTGGTCCCGATCCGGTAATCCGCCTGTGTAAGGAAATGGGCATTGAGAGCGACATCCCCTCCGCCCCTTCCATTGCCCTGGGTACAGTTGACCTGTCAGTTAAGGAAATGGTGGGCTCCTACACTACCCTTGCCAATAAAGGTGTGTATACCGAACCGATAATGGTTACCCGCATCGAGGACAAAAACGGGGTGGTATTACAGGAGTTTACCCCTGCCAGCAACGAGGTTATGAGCGAGGAAGATGCCTATATTATCCTCGACCTGATGAAAGGGGTAACTACCGGCGGCACCGGAACCCGCCTGCGTACCAAGTGGTGCAGCACTCCCAACGAAGTGGTTACCGGCTTCCCCTATGAGTTTACCAACCCTATTGCCGGCAAAACCGGCACTACCCAGAATCAGTCTGACGGCTGGTTTATGGGAGTGGTGCCCAACCTTATTACCGGTGTATGGGGAGGCTGTGAAGACCGGGCCGCCCACTTTGGCAGCATCACCTTTGGGCAGGGTGCCACGGTAGCCTTGCCGGTATGGGGTACTTACATGAAAAAAGTATATGCCGACAAGAAGTTACAGGTAAGTAAGGAAGATTTTGAAAAGCCTGACCATCCGGTTAGCGTGGAGCTTAATTGCGCCCAGTATAATCCTGATGACACCTCCAACAAAGAAGTACCTGAACCGGATTTACCAGGTGAATTTGAAGGATTATAAACCTGGCCTTCCGGGGCGGTCAAGAAAAAAATAATAGGCAACTGCCTGTCAAACACGATAGGCAAAAATTGTGATTTAGCTTATGATTAAAAAAGTAGTTAGCGATGCCACCACGGCGGTTGAAGGCCTGAAAGACGGCATGACTTTGATGTTGGGAGGCTTTGGTCTTTGTGGCATTCCCGAAAACGCTATCGCGGCCATTCGTGAAAGCGGTGCCACAGATCTTACCTGTATCAGTAACAATGCCGGGGTAGACGACTTTGGCCTGGGCCTGCTCTTGCAAACCCGGCAGATCAAAAAGATGATCAGCAGCTATGTGGGCGAAAATGACCTCTTTGAAAAGCAGATGCTCAGTGGCGAACTGGAGGTGGACCTGGTTCCCCAGGGTACGCTGGCCGAGCGTTGTCGCGCAGCGGGCGCCGGCATCCCGGCTTTTTACACCCCGGCTGGCTATGGTACTGAGGTGGCGCAGGGCAAGGAGGTGCGCTGGTTTAATGGCAAGCCTCACATCCTGGAACATGCCTTTGAAGCTGACTTTGCTTTTGTAAAAGCCTGGAAAGGTGATGAAGCCGGTAACCTGATCTTCAAGGGCACCGCCCGCAATTTTAACCCGATGATGGCCATGGCCGGTAAAATTACCGTTGCGGAAGTAGAGGAGCTGGTACCGGCTGGCGAATTGGATCCCAACCAAATCCATACCCCCGGTATTTTTGTACAGCGGATTTTTGAGGGCAAAAACTATGAGAAGCGGATTGAGCAACGGACAGTAAGAGAAAATAGTTAATTGGTTGAATTGTAGAAAAGTCACCCAATCAACTAATGGACTAATTAACTAATCACTCAACTATGTTAGATAAAAACGGAATCGCCAAACGCATTGCCAAGGAGATGGAGGATGGCTACTATGTGAACCTCGGTATTGGTATCCCCACTCTGGTAGCCAATTACATCCCTGAAGGCATCAGCGTGGAATTTCAGTCTGAAAATGGTATTCTCGGTATGGGACCGTTTCCCACTGAAGAAGAGGTAGACGCCGATCTGATCAACGCCGGCAAGCAAACCATCACCGCTCTGCCGGGGGCCGTGTTCTTTGATTCGGCCAACAGTTTTGCCATGATCCGCGGGCAGCATGTGGATATGACCGTACTCGGGGCCATGGAAGTTTCTGAACAAGGCGACATTGCCAACTGGAAAATACCGGGTAAGATGGTAAAAGGCATGGGTGGCGCCATGGATCTGGTAGCTTCAGCCGAAAACATTATTGTGGCGATGATGCACACCAACCGGGCCGGCGAAAGCAAGCTCCTCACCAAGTGTACCCTCCCCCTTACCGGTGTGCGTTGCGTTAAAAAAATTGTCACCAACCTGGCGGTTATCGATGTAACCGACCGCGGTTTTGAACTCAAAGAACTGGCACCCGGGGTTAGTGTGGAAGAGGTAAAAGCCGCCACCGAAGGTACCCTGATTGTAGAAGGCGATATTCCCGAAATGCAGCTGGACTAATGCCCGCTCCCTCCTCCTTTTTTAAACGGAGCTTCGTACTGCTGGTGCTGGTCCTCTTTACCGTGTTCTGGACCTCCAAATTCTGGCAGAGCCGGGCGGTAATAGAATGGGATGTCACTCTTTATTACAGCTACCTCCCCGCCACCTTTATTTACCACGACTACGACATTTACGACAGCGGTGAGGAAGAATGGGGCAAGCGCCAGTTTTACATGAACCAGGATGCGGAGGGTCACCGCTACGTAAAAATGACCGCGGGGCTGAGCATGCTGTATAGCCCTTTTTTTCTGGCCGCCCATTCGTTTGCCCAAAACTCAGCCCAGTTTGAGGCCAATGGCTTTAGTGAACCCTATCGCTATGCCCTGCTGATATCGGCCCTGATTTTTGCCCTGGGCGGCCTTTACTGCCTGGGACGCTTTCTGCGGTTTTATTTCAGCGATAAAGTGGCAGCCCTGGCCATGCTCTGCATTTTTACCGGTACCAACCTGCCGTACTACAGCTTTGTAGAACCGATGAGCCATGTTTACAGCTTTGCACTGGTGAGTTTTATCCTCTTGCAAACCCAGCTGTACCTGGGTCGTCAAAAAATGGTGCGCGCCTTGCTTATAGGCCTGGCCGCCGGTCTGCTGGTTCTGATACGCCCGACCAATATCACCGCGCTGATCTTTCCCATTCTGCTTATCATTCATAGCTTTCGAAATATAAATACCCGCCAGCTTTGGCAGCACCTCACACTTACCCTGGCCGTGGCGGTACTTCCCCTCCTGCCCCAGTTTATTTACTGGAAGCATATGACCGGGCACTGGCTGCTGTATTCCTACAATGATGAAAGCTTCTTTTTTAGCGACCCCGAAATCTGGAAAGGACTTTTCAGCTACCGTAAGGGCTGGTTTACCTACTCACCGATTCTCTTTGTGGCCCTGCTGGGCTTAGTGGCGCTCTACCGGCGCTATCGCCACCTCCTGCTGGGGGTGCTGCTTACCCTTATCCCCACCCTGTGGATCACCTTTAGCTGGTGGTGCTGGTGGTATGGGGGCAGTTTCGGGTCACGCCCCATGATAGAATTTCTACCCTTTATGGCACTGGGGCTGGCCACAGCAATTGAATTTCTGACCGACCAGAAACGCTGGCTACAGTGGGGTGGCGGGGTGCTGGTATTTTTTCTCTGCTTCTGGAGCGTGTTTATGAATAAGCAATATAAGAGCAGCATCATCCACTACGACAGTATGAGTAAGGAACTCTACTGGGACCAGTTTCTGATTGATCATTTTGTGGAGGATTACGAGAAAAAACTGGATCCTGCCGACTACGAGGCTGCCAAGGTTAATGCTGACTAGCAGAGGTATCGTTTTGGAGCTCATCTAAAAACTTCTGAGGAAAGCCGTAGCTGAACTGCTCCATATTGCCGGTGGTACTCAAAAAGACCACAAAATCTGCCTGCTTTACCGCTTCGATAGCTGAAAGCTCACTGGTAGGAGTGGAAGTGGGGTGAGCACCATGCTCAGTATTACCATAGTACCAAAAACGGGTATCCGTATCGAGATACTGCCAGGTGGCAGGCATCTTAAGAAAGCCAAAAAAGAAACTGTCGGCTATCAGCAGTAATCTAGGAGTGCTGGCGCCCGGCTGCTCTGCCCCAGAATAAATTGGCCAGGGCTGCGGCTGGGTCTCAACAGGAAAAAGCAGGTTCATCAGATTGCCAAGATCCTGATCATCGGGGTGCAGTTGCTCGCCCAGCGTATATCCCTCCAGCTTAACATTCTTCAGGTCCATGGCAGATATGGCCTCAAGGTGCTCAATTAGTCGTTGCAGGGCGAGGGTCATACCATAAGCATTCCAATGCACCCCGGTATTGGCAAAAAGTGGTACTCCCACTGAGTCCTTGATGCCGGTGAAATAGCAGTTTAAGTCCAGAATATTGATCCCGGCAGAATCCATCATAGCCTTCGCAACCAGGTAATTTGTATTGGGATTGGGTTCAGTCACAAAGCCGTCGGGCAGGGCTTCCAACGCCATCCACACCTTACTGGGAGCAATAGTTACCACCATGGGCTTTTGCCAGCGCTTCAGAATACTATCCAGCCGATGCATTCTGTCTACCTGATTCCGGAGGCTGTCCCTACCCACAAATGTCTCCCCCTGATAGTCCATATAAAAATCATAAGGTATTACCTGATCATCTTTACCTATAGTGATACTGGGATTGAAGGAGCGCTTAAAAAGGGAGTAATGTACTTGATTGCGCAGGCGCACAAAAAACCAGCGAAAACCGATTTTCTCTTCGTAGGCGGCAGTGGCTTCCGCCTGATATCTCCCCTCTGTCCAACTATGTAACGACCATACAGGCCAGGGTCGCTGGTAATATACCCCGCTCAAGGGCCAGCTATTGGCAAAGTCTGTTGAACCTGAAATTCCGGCCAATAGCAAAATACCAAGTAACAAGGACACCGATATGTTTTGCAGCCTCATCAAAAGCGGAAATAAATAAAAGGATTAAAACCGGAGGCACTTATACTACCTATTGACAGTACCAGCAACAAGAGGCTTATCAGGGCAAAAGCCAGGGTCCGTAACTTGCCCGGGGGCTGCACCCATAGGGACTCCTGCCAATCCTCCACTTTTTTGCTGTACCCAACAAAGGAAAACAGTATTGCCACCCCCCCGGTAAGCATCACCTGTGCAGGGATGTCAGGGCCACCCCCGCTAAAGGCAAACATCTTTTGAAGAAAGAGCCTGGCCTGCCCAAAAGTTTCGGAGCGGAAAAACACCCAGCCCACTACCACAATAACAAAGGTGATTAACATGTTAAGTACTCCCGGTAAGCTGGCATATACTTTCTTAAGCAGGCTCCGTTCCAGCACCAGGAAAAGTCCATGGTAGGCACCCCAAAAGATAAAGGTCCAGGCGGCACCATGCCAGAGGCCGCTAAGCAGAAAAACAAACCAGAGGTTGAAGTAAAGGCGTCCTTTTTTTACCCGGTTTCCTCCCAGGGGGATGTAAAGATAATCGCGCATCCAGGTGCTGAGGGTAATATGCCAGCGCCGCCAGAATTCAGTGATGCTTTTGGCAATGTAGGGGCTGCGAAAATTTTCAGGAAAGCTAAAGCCCATCATTCTACCCAGGCCTATTGCCATATCGGAGTAGCCCGAAAAATCAAAGTAGATCTGGAAGGTATAACAGAGGGCGCCATACCAGGCCTGGGAAGTACCCAGTAACTGAGGCTCAAGCTCAAAAATGCGGTCTGCTTCTGCCCCCAGCACATTGGCAATTAACACCTTCTTCCCCAGACCCACCGCAAAGCGAAACAGGCCCAACAGCCGGTTTTCGGCATTGATAGCCTCACGGCGATTGGCCAGTTGATCGGCAATATCACTGTAACGTACAATAGGTCCCGCTATCAGCTGTGGAAAGAGGATAACGTAGAGAAGATGGTCACTATAGCGCTTAAGGGGTCGCTTCAACTGCCGGTAAACATCCACTACGTAGCTGATTTTCTGAAAGGTGAAAAAGGAAATACCAATCGGCAACAGAATTTCGGTCCAGCCCACCCTTTCCAAGCCACTGGCCCTCAAAATTGAGTTGACATTATCAACAAAGAAATTGGCGTATTTAAAGTAGGCCAGTAATCCAACGTTGCCAATCAGCGCCAGCCATAAAGCGGGTCGGCGCCAGGCCGGGTTCTCAAATTGACGCACCAGCAGGTAGTCCATGGCCACACTGGCGATAAGCACAAACACGAAGAGCGGCGCCCCCCAGGTGTAAAACAGCACACTGGCCAATAAGGCCCAACCATTTTTAAAGCGGTAAGGCAGAAGCCAATACACGCCAAAAAACAGTGGTACAAATAATAATAAAAAGAGGCTACTGCTAAATACCATGGCTGCTACCAAGCGAGGCTGCCAAAGTAAATAAATAGCCTAACTATAAGTAAGCCGATTTTAGCATCTTTGATGCCTTGCCGAACTACCAAAAACATATGAGCTCCCACTTCCACTGGCTTATAGTGCCGGGAGTAGTGGCCATAGCGCTGCTTTCCTGTGCACTGTACGCTACCGTTTACTTTAAGGGCTTTAACAGCGATCATGCCATCCAGGTACTGATGGCGGAAGATTTCAGCCTCGCCAGTGACCTGTACTACTGGGGGCAGGACCGCCTCGGCAGTATCCTGCCTATGCTGGCATACCCCCTGGTTGTGCTGGGGATTCCAGCCGTATGGGCTATCAGCCTGGCCCAGTACCTGCTACTCGGTGGGGCCTATTTTTTTCTCCAGGGCTTCTTTCGGTCATTTTGGTTGAGGCTGCTGCTGGCCCTGGCCATCTTTTTACCGCACGCCTACTTTCAGGTGCAGGTCACTTCCGGCCACCCCTATGTAGGACAGCTCTTTTTCATCGCCCTCTTTTTATTTAGTTTCTTTAAGGAAAATTGGGCGACTTCCTGGCGCCTTCTGATAGCCGGTTTGGCGGCGATGCTCGCCATTTGGTGCTCCGAAATTGCTATCGCCGCCTTAGGTGCATTTTTGCTGGTATACCGGCAGAATATCCTTAAGTTGTTAAAACACCCCAAAAATCTCGTCGCCGCCGCCCTTGGATTGGTAGCAGGAGTAATTTTTATTCTGGTGGCAAAAAACAACAGCGCCGGCGACGGACGCTATCTGCAGTTCCTGGCTTCGTGGCAAGAGGTAATAACGGCCATAAATTTGCTGGCCGGTGGCTTTATTGACCTGCTCACATTTAATGCCTTGCTACCGGTTTTCAGCCTTATTGGCTTTATGATTATCCTTTTAGCAGCCTGGCTTTTTATAGGCCAGACCATCAGTCGCCTGGCAGGCTTTGCCTTGCTCAGCAGCTTTTTCAGCTTTTTGCTGGTATTGCTTTCCAAGTGGTCGGCCATCATGGATTACCCGATTCGTTACTATACACCGGCCTTTTTCTTTTTGCTCCTTGCCCTTTTGCTCCAGCTCACAACCCTTAAAAAAGCCCTTGCCCCCCACATTTTGGCCACCGCCCTGATGATCGCTATCGCCTTTTCGGGATACCAGTATTTACGCGATTTTGATCACGAAGTAATTGACCGGGTCAATCCTGAGGAAGCCCGGCAATTTGCCGCCATGGGCAACTACGGGCTGGTGGCTTCCTACTGGAATTCATACACGGTAGACGCCCTTTCGGATAAGATTAAAGCCACGCCCTTCTACGGCAGCTACATCCGCCACTGGCCAGTAGTAGAGGAGGTTTTCCAAAAGGACAGCATCATCATTATCCGCAATGGTTTTTTGCCGGAGCTACCCGATACTATCACCCAATTTGACCGCCACCTTCAGCGCATTTCAGAGGTGAAGCAGCTGAAAGAATTTGAATATGCCTTTTACCAAAAGACCAGCCGCTGATGGAAGTTAACGCCAACATCTTTGCGCTTTTAGCGGGGGTGCTTCTGTTGGCCAGCCTCCTTTTTAAATACAGGGAAAAGCACCGCCCGGCCCTTTACCTCCTTTTCGGGGCGGCCTTAGCTTTGGCCGTGCATTCTATTTTCAGGGACGCTTACCTCCACCCCTGGGACGAGCGTTTTCACGCCCTGGTAGCGCTCAACGCCATGAGTGAGCCTTTTCACCCTAAGCTGTTCCCGCTTGACGTTATTCACTGGTGGCCCTATGAAGAGTGGTATGCCGCCTATACCTGGTTGCACAAACAGCCTCTCTTTACCTGGCAAATGGCCCTATTCATGAAGGTATTCGGCACTTCTCTGGCCGGGATGCGCAGTGCCAGTGTGGCCATGTACCTGCTGCTGGGGATGGCTGTTTACCAATCCGTGAAAATGTATTTCCCAAAGGTGGCCTACTGGTCTGCTTTGCTGGTATTTTGTCAGCCCTTCCTCCTTTTCCTGGTCAATGGCAGGCAGGGGATTGACCACAACGACATGGCCTTCATTGCCTGGGTAGCTCTTAGTTTTTGGGGCTTTGTGGGTTACATCAAATCCGGTGCCTGGAAATACCTGGTCCTTCTCGGTGCCGCCTGCGGTGCGGCCATGCTTACCAAGTGGCTGGCTGGCTCGCTTAGTCTTTTTATTCTTGGCCTGCACTTACTGCTACAGCGCGACTTTTCACGACGAAGCTGGCTCGGCTTGCTGTTGGCAGGCAGTGTGGCGCTGATCCTGTTTCTCCCCTGGCAATTTTACGCCTACCAGCAATGGCCCACTCTCTACCAGAAAGAACTCGATTACAATGCCCTCCACATTTTTGAGGCGGTAGAAGATCACCGCGGCGACTGGAATTTCCACCTGCAGCAGTGGTATAAGTTTTTCCCGCTCATCAGCCTCCTGTTCCTGCTGGCGGTAGTACGGCTCATTACCGGCCGCTTCCGCGCCATGCCGGCACTTACCACCAGCCTGCTCGCCATTATTGCAGTGATGATATTTTACGGCCTGGCCCAAACCAAAATGGAAGCATTTACTTTCCTGTTGCTGGCGCCGGTGAGTTTTATGGCTGCCTATGCCCTGCAAGGTCTTTTTAATTGGCAGGGGCGCCGGTATTTGCTGCCCCTGATTATTGTGGTGGTTGCCAGCAGCCGTCTGGGTAATCGTTATTTCTCTACTAGTGAAAACCGGGAATTTGTAAAAGAATCAGAGAGCCTCAAGAAATTTGCACTGACACTGGCTCCGCAACTGCCCGAAAACGCGGTACTTTTTAACACCCCCCGAATGCAGTTTGTGGACTTTATGTTTTTCACCCAGCAGCCGGCCTATGAAAACCTCCCCACTGCCGATCATCTGCAGCAAGTGGAAGATAAAGGAATGAAGGCCTATATCTTGCTGTATCCTGACACCAAGGTAGACAGTAATATTGCGGCCCGCGCCACCCTGATCCCGGCAGACTTTTAACTATTGATAAGTGGAGGCAATCAGCTTTTGGGTGTAAGCAGTCTGCGGGTTTTCATAGAGCTCATCGGCCAGACCGCTTTCCACCAGCTCCCCGTTTTGCAGCACCAGTATACGATCACAGAAATATTTTACCACCGACAGGTCGTGTGAGATAAAGAGATAGGTAAGTTTAAATTCTTCCTTGAGGTCATTGAGTAAGTTGAGCACCTGGGCCTGTACTGATACATCGAGAGCACTAACCGATTCATCACAAACAATAAACTCCGGCTTTACCGCCAGGGCCCTGGCAATACCAATACGTTGACGCTGCCCGCCGGAAAACTCATGCGGGTAACGATTATAGGCCTCAGCGGTGAGTCCCACTTTCTCAAGCAGTTCTGCCGCTCTTTTTTTGCGTTCCTTGCGGCTCATCTCTAGGCCCAACATGGCCTCGGCGATAGCCTCCCCAATTTTGATGCGGGGATTTAAGGAGGAATAAGGGTCCTGGAAGATAATCTGAATTTCCCGGTGCAACTGCCGCCATTGGCCGGCCGAAGCATTGGTAATATCCTTTTCCTTATAAAATACTGTGCCTGCGGTGGCGGTTTCCAGACCCGCTAAAATCCGGCCCAGGGTGGTTTTTCCTGAACCCGACTCCCCTACCAAGCCCAGCGATTCGCCAGGATAAACATTCAGCTCCACTTTTTTGAGGGCAGCTACCTCTTCCTTTTTCCCAAAGAAGCCTGCTTTGGCCCCAAAGAGTTTATTAAGGGCGGCTACGCGCAACATGGGCTCTGCCTGCATTCGCTCTCGCCCCCGCCGTAAGCGCTGCTGCACAGTGCGCAGTTTTAGTTTGGGACGACTGCCCTGCATGAAATCGGCCACCACCGGCAAGCGCTGAAACTGCGTATCGGGAGTGGGCCGGCAAGCCAACAAGCCTTTGGTATAGGGATGGCTGGGCTGTGAAAAAACTTTCCGCGCTTCACCCTGCTCCATCACCTGGCCTGAGTACATCACCAGGATATCATCGGCCACGTGTTTTACCACGCCCAAATCATGGCTGATAAAGATCATGCCCATACCGTATTCATCGCGCAATTGATTGAGAAGATCAAGGATACCTTGTTGCACGGTGGCATCGAGGGCAGTGGTGGGCTCATCGGCAATCAGCAATTTGGGTTTGCAGGCAATAGCCATGGCAATTACAACCCTTTGTTTTTGCCCACCGCTCAGCTGATGGGGATAGGAGTTATAAATATCATCCGGCCGGGGCAGCTCCACTTTCCTGAATAGTGCAATTACCTTTTGCCTTGCCTTGCTACTACCCATGTCGAAGTGGCGCAAGAGGACTTCTGCAACCTGCGGACCACATTTCATGGTTGGATTGAGCGCCGTCATAGGTTCCTGGAAGATCATGGAAATTTCACGACCCCGCAGTTTCAAAAAATCTTTTTCGCGATACTTAAGTAAATCCTTTCCCTGGTAAAGAATCTGACCGCTTACCTTGAGGTTATCAGCCAGCAATCCCATCACCGCCAGGCTGGTAAGTGACTTTCCTGAGCCTGATTCGCCCACAATACCGAGGGTACGGCCCATTTCAAGAGAAAAGCTAAGATCTTCCACCAGCTTTTTCCCCACCACCTCTATATTCAAGTTGCTAACCGCCAGTAATTCACTCATTATTGATTACAATTTCGTCATCCCTTAAGTCTTCCCTGCCCTCCATCTTCAGGAAAAGCCGTGCTACCGTAACGGTATCCTTCTGGCAGTATTCCACGATACGGGGCAAATTTTTCTCCTCCCAGTACACTCTCCCGACCTGGCTGCCATCGATATCATCCTTGGGCGTGGGAATACCGAAAAGGGCCGCCAATAGTTTCACGCTGGTGTAGTTTTTCCAATCGCCAAACTTCCACATTTCCATGGTATCGAGATGCGGTACTTCCCAGGGTTTCAAGCCACTGGTGTTTAGGCATTTTGGCAGGCGTATGCCCTGTACCACCATGCGGCGCGAAAGATAGGGAAAGTCGAACTCCTTTCCATTATGGGCACACAAGAGGTGACGGCTGAAATGAGACTCCAGCACCTCCCTGAACTGGAGCAACAAAGTTTTTTCGTCATCCCCGTAGAAGGACTTCAGCCGAAACTGGCGACCGCCATCAGTTTTGCAAAAGTAGCCACAGCTGATGCAAATTACCTTGCCAAATTCGGCCATCACCGCTGCCCGCTTGGGGTAGAATTCGGCAGCGCTCTCATCTTCGCGGCGGGCAAATCGGCTTTTATCATCCCACAGATACTGCCATTCCGGCTCAAGATTTTCAAAGTCTGCCTCCCGGCTTACCGTTTCGATGTCGAGAAATAAAATTTTGGAGGGGTCAGTTTGGTATAAAGGCATGGTTCAGCTAATTAGGTTGGTTGGTTTTTTGCAGCTCTCTGATAATTAGGAGCGTAGAGAAATTTTATTCGTTTCTTTGGCGTTAATCCCTTGTGGTTTGCTTTACTCAAAACTCTAAACTATCAAGTTATGAAAATTCTAAAATGGACCGTTTTATCGGCACTTACAATTGGCCTCGCTTCCTGCCAGAAAGAGAAGGAAGAACAACAGGAGATCGAATCTGAGAACACTGAAGAGGTGGCCCTCATCCTCAGCTTTGACCAGGAGATGGACAATATGGCTGATATGAGCATGGAAGGAAATCCTGAACAGAAAAGCGCCTTCTCAACCTGCCTCAGTTATAACATCGACACCAGCGGAGTGACTAATATCATTACCCTCGACTGGGGAAGCAGCAATTGCCAGGGTCCCGACGGGGTATACCGCCGTGGCATAATAAAGATCATGTTTGATGATCAGCCCTTTCAGCCGGGATCAGTACGCACCATCACCCTTGATGGCTATGCCGTAAATGACTTTGAAATCAACGGTTATAAGAGCATCACTTTTATGGGAATGAACAGCAACCAGCAGCCCTATGCCAACCTGCAGTCAGACCTAACGGTGATGCGCCCGGACAGCAGTGAGTTTATCTGGAACAGTAGCCGTCAGCGTACCTGGGTAGAGGGCTTCATGAATTTTGATCCCTTTGACAATGTGGTGGAAGTAACCGGCGAAGCCGAGGGTACTACCGCCAGCGGCATTGACTTTGAGCTGGACATCACCAAAGCCCTGCGTGCCGAGGCTACCTGCAGTAACATTGTGAGCGGTACCATCGATATCAGCAGCCCGGCCTTCAGCACCCGCAGCCTTGACTATGGCAACGGCAGCTGTGATAATGTGGCCACTATAAGCGTAAACGGCAACAGCAAGACCATTACCCTGAAATAGGAAAAGCACCTTTATTAGCCCGTCTCAGTAATTGCAGCCTCCGGACCAGGCTCCGGCAAATACCGCAATTACTGAGGCGGGATTTTTTATTCAGCCCTCGACAATGCCATCAGGTTACAAAGCCGGTAAAGGAGGCGCGCCGCTACATTGGCATCCCAATCACCCTCTCCCGGCACCACTTCATTGAGGTCAATGCCAATGATGCTATGTCCTTTTGCCACCAACATTTCCAGTAAAAAAAGCACTTCCTCCACCTCAAAACCGCCAGCCACCGGGGTGCCGGTATTAGGGCAGAGCTTAGGGTCGAGGCCGTCAATATCGAAGCTCAGGTAAACCTTAGCCGGCAGTTCTCCAATTATTTTTTCACATTGCTTTTCCCAGCTCTGTCCGCGATATTGTCCCGCTTTAAGGTCACGGTCAAAATAGGTGCTGATGCGGCCTTTTGAGCTTTCAATTACCTCAAGTTCGGCTTCACAGTAGTCACGGATTCCCACCTGCACCAATCTTTTTACCTGCGGCAGCTTGAGCACATTGGTCATTATGGATGCATGGGAGTACTCGAAGCCTTCGTAGGCTTCACGCAGGTCCGCGTGGGCATCTATCTGCAGTACAGCAAAGTCCTGATGACGTTCGGCCAGGGCCTGTACAAATCCCAATGGAGTACTATGATCCCCACCCAGCAATACCACTCTTTTGCCCTCATCAAGAAGGGCAGCCGTATCGCTTTTCACCCTGGCAACCATATCGGCGCAGGCCTGGTTTACCGTTGCCAGCTTATCCAGGTCGCCTACTTCTCCCTCCTCAAGTTTGCTGATATGGTCTTCAGCCATACCCCGGAAGTGCTCACTGCGATGCCGTAGCTCGCGATCTTCCTCCACCATGTAAATCCCCCGCTTCCAGGCGTTGGGTAAAAGGGGGTCATAGAGGTCCACCTGCAGGGAGGCTTCCCGCACCGCCGCCGGACCAGCTGCCGTTCCCGCGCTGTAGCTTACCGTCACCTCCCAGGGCACCGGGTATACAATGGTTTCTGATTCTGCCTCGCTAAAGGGCAGACCAAAGAGTTGCTCACTACTGGCCACCCCATTAGGGTCAAAGGCCTTAATTTTTTCGTCCTTATTCAAAATTCGAAGTTTTCAGGTAGTTTAAAGTGTTGTAGAAAGTGGCGCTGCTCATCGTTGAGGGCAGACTTGCTGTTATTATTAAAATCATAGCAAACACATACATCCTCACCGCTGGCACAAAGGTGCTTATCGCTGTTATAAACGCCATGGCTCAGCACAAAGCTGTTGGTTTTATAGAGCTTAACACCGGTGGCAATGACGATGTGGCCCGGGAAGTAGAGGGGTTTAAGAAAGCGACATTGGCTTTGAGCCAGCATGGGGCCGGGGTCGGCAGGCAGGCCTTTGCTAAGCAGGCCCATTCGTTCCCAAAAATGCACCCGCGCCGCTTGCAGATACTTAAAAAAGGCCACATTGTTGATGTGCCCAAACACATCTATTTCGCTCCAATCCAGCGATAGGCTGATGCGCTCCAATTGAATATCGGTCATAAACTCAAAACACAGCTTTTACGAATAGTTTCACTGCCGCCAGCAGGATTGAAAATTTCCGCCACAACAATGTAAATGCCACTGTTCAGCCGGTTTCCGCTCTGGTCGGTGCCATCCCAGCTAAAGAAGCCTTCGCTTCCCACCAGCGTGTTTCGCTGCAACTCCTTTACCAGTATTCCATCACTGCTCCACACACTCAGGCTCATCATGCTGCCGGGCTGATTAAAGTGATAACTGATTTGCAATACATCCTTATAACCATCCAGGTTGGGCGAAAACACCCGGGGCTGCAGCTCCAGTCGCCCCTGCGAAGTAACAGCAAAATACTGACTGTTCTGATACCCGGGAGTGGCAAAGCCTGCAGTGGCGGCGGCACTGTGCCAATTGTCTCCCTGGCGGGTGGGGGCGGTGAGGCTAATCCGCTCCAGGCTTACACCCTCATCGTCACTCAACAGGGGGCTGTGCCAGTCATCCGTGTAAATCACATAATCAAGGGTTTCGAGCGCTGAATTACATATCACCAGGGAGCCCCCATCATCTGGCAGTGAGGGCAGGCCCTCCACCGCTATCGCCCGCTCAGGATAATGCAATTGATAACGCTCAGCCAGAAAGTCAATGTCTGTGCTTAGTACAAGATAAGTGTGGGGCGGAAAGAGGTAGCTCTGCTTAAGCACTTCAATAAGTCCGCTGGGAAGTTGCAAATGCGCATCCCAGTTACCGACACGCAGTTTCGCTAAATCAAGCAAGCGATCCGAGGTATTGTGGAGCTCTACAAAGTCGCTGCCTCCCGGATAAGGGTTGAACAGGATTTCATTAATCAGCACATCACCGGGCTGGGCCTGCTCAGGAATCCCCAGCAGGAGAGTATCAGGCAGCAGGAGGTTAGCGGCACAGTCACGGGGCGGACTATCGAGCCAAAGCTGATACACAAGCGAGGTTTCCAGTGGGTTTTGCAGTGACAGGCGAATCGCCGGCGGGTTTTGTTGAAGCGGATCCACCCTCTCGATGCCCGGGTCGGGCTCAATCCGATAGTTGTCAGCCTTGAGCAAGGAGGGCCCGAATAGCTCCTCGCTGAAGGACACAACCACCGTCGTATCGCCCTCCAGCGCCAGGCCGCTAATAAAAGGGGCAGTGGTATCAGGATTTGGCGCCGCCACTGAGTTGCGGTAACCGGGCGTGCCCCCAATTGCATTTTCTGAGGCCCGCCAATTTTGAGCCCCTTCACAATGGTTTTCCAAATCAATCCGCTCCAGTGACCAGCCTCCCTCCGCTTTTGTACTATGACGGTACCACTGGTCGGTATAGCGCAGGCGATCCGTTACAAAGGCCTCCGGGCTTCGCAGTTGCAGCTCCTGCCCGCTATTATTTAGGGTGTTAGTACTGATCTCAAGACCTTCTACCCTTATTGAATCTGGAAACAGACCTACCGCGGCCGTCCGGCACAATAGCAGGTAAGCCCCGGGAGGCAACACTACTGCTGGTAGATCTTCTGCCTGGTTGCCAATCAAAAGCTCCCAACCGGCCAGGGAAAGGGGTATGTTGCTGCGATTATAGATTTCAAGGTACTCCTCCTGCGGCAGTGCGGAGGGCGGCAGGCCTACCACCGGGCTGGGATCAGCCATTATTTCGCTGATAAGAAGGTCACCACGGGTGGGCCGGTAATAGTAGAAATATACCCTTTGGACTTCAGCGTTACCAAAGCGATCCTGCACCCCGCTAACCGTCAGCGTCAGAAGCTGGTTGGACAAAAAGGGAGCGGCAAAATGCAGATACAACAACCGGCTGTCAGTGGAGTCAACCGTAACCGTAGTGGGCCTCTCACCCCATTGACCCTGGTAGTTGAGGGGGTTCAGGGCCGAGCTCAATTCGGGGCCCTCGTCAAATTGTAAACTGAGGGTAAGGGAGTCCAGGGTATGGGCCTCCACTATCGCCGGTGCGATGCTGTCGATATAGGCCTGCCCGTTAATCAGCAGATTGTCAAAAAAGAATTTATCGGAGCGGGTGAGAGTGTAGTGGCAGCGCAGACCGGTATGGCTACTGTAAAAATAGTGGCTGTCGCTGACCTGACCGATGTTCTGGAAAGTGCTAATGAGCCCAGTATCTACCGCCATACTGAACACTCCCTGGCTGCGTTCCACCCTAAGCCTGACCACGGCCGGATCGGTATCGAGCCAGTCGTCGCCACTTTCGAGTAGCAACTGCACACTATTTCCATCCTGGCGGTAGAGACTGATGCGGTCTGCCGAAGAGCCGCCCAGACGAACAAAATAACCCTTTAAAGGACCCTTGAGGTCGGCCTGATCACTCATCAGATAAAAGCGCGCGTAATTGCTGGCCGAAGGATTAAAATCAAGGCGTAGGGAAAACTCCCAGCTCGCCTCCATGCCAATGCTACAGGCAGTGCTCAGGTAGCTATTCCCGGCCACTGAATCTTGTAATTGCAGTTCAAAGGCAGGGCTTACTGTAAACAGGGCTGTATCACCGTTCCAGACAGGATTTTGTGAGTAATCCCCATCCGAGAAATCATCACTCACGCTAAGCTGAGCCCACAGGTAAGCAGGTGTGATCAATAAGAAGGCAAGAAAGGCTTTCACGTATTGAAATAGGTCTAAATTTGCAGTGGTTGAACCTATTAAGTTAGCACATAAATTTTTTTTGAGAATGCGTATTGCGGTTGTAGGCGCTACCGGCATGGTAGGCCAGGAAATGTTGAAGGTATTGGAAGAACGTCAGCTCCCCATTGATGAGCTCTTGCTGGTAGCCAGTGCCAGGTCGGTGGGTAAAAAAGTAGCTTTTAAAGGCGCTGAAGTGACAGTTATCTCCATGGAAGATGCCATCGCAGCCAAACCCGATATCGCCCTCTTTTCAGCAGGTGGAGCCACCTCGCTTGAATTTGCTCCCCGCTTTGCCCAGGTCGGTACCACTGTAATTGACAACTCTTCGGCCTGGAGGATGGATCCTGACAAAAAACTGGTGGTGCCCGAAATCAATGGCCACCTGCTTACTGATGAGGATAAGATAATTGCCAACCCCAACTGTTCCACTATTCAGCTGGTAATGGTGCTGAAGCCGCTACACGAGAAGTACCGCATTAGACGTGTGGTAGTGAGTACCTACCAAAGTGTGACCGGCACCGGGGTGAAGGCCCTCGACCAGATGAATAACGAACGAAATGGCGACAAGGGCGAAATGGCCTATCCCTACCCTATTGACCAAAACTGTATTCCCCATTGCGACGTATTTCTCGATAACGGTTACACCAAGGAAGAGATGAAACTCACCAACGAAACCAGGAAAATTCTCGGTGATGAGCAGGTGCATGTAACCGCCACGGCCGTAAGAGTACCGGTGGCAGGCGGTCATTCGGAAAGCGTAAATATTGAGTTTGAAGAAGAGTTCAATACCAGCGATGTAAAGAAGCTGCTTTCCCAACAAAGTGGCATCACCGTACAGGACAATGTGGAGATGAATACCTACCCTATGCCACTGTACGCCAAGGGTAAGGACGATGTTTTTGTAGGACGCATCCGCCGCGACCTCAGCCAGGTAAACACCCTCAACTGCTGGATTGTGGCCGACAACCTGCGCAAAGGAGCCGCTACCAATGCGGTGCAGATTGCGGAATTTCTGATCAGGCAGAAAGCAACGATTTAAGGAAAGTAGGAAGGGGAAAGTTGGAAGTACGAAATGGGAGTGGCGGATGTCAATCGCAAACCGCCTTGTCAACCTTTAGGGTTTTTTTTGGCGTATTGACTCTAAATCGGCAAATGCGAAACGCTAAGTTGTATTAATAACTGAACTCAACAGTACTCCAGCTTATAAGAGCTCCCTTCGAATTTGATTTTTTAGGATTTAGCGTTTCTCCCACAATCCTCTGGCCTGGCTTTTGCGTATATGATTATAGTCCACGACGGGGTTTGCTTTATAGACTGGTTGCGCCCGCTAATAGATAATTAAAATCGCTACTACAATGAACCGCTGGTTACTTTTAGCAGTTGGCTTGCTACTCGGTGTAGCAGTTAGGGGCCAAGACAAAAACACACAGAAAACAATGGAAAGAGCACTTTTTGCCTCAGGATGTTATTGGGGTACGGAATATTATCTGCAACAACAAGAGGGCGTGATTTCGACTACGGTAGGCTATACCGGTGGCCATGTGGAGAACCCCACCTACCGGGAGGTGTGTAGCGGTACCACCGGGCACGCCGAAACGGTGGAAGTGGTTTACGACCCTGCCAAAACCGATTACGAAACCCTGGCCAAAATTTTCTTTGAAACCCACGATCCTACCCAGGTAAACCGCCAGGGACCGGATGTCGGCGAGCAGTATCGATCCGCTATTTTTTACCTCAACGACGATCAGAAGCAGGTAGCCAATAAGCTGGTAAAAGAACTGGAGGATAAAGGATACAAGGTGGCCACTGAAATCACCAAAGCCGGTCCTTTTTACCCTGAGCGCGACGACAAGCACCAGGACTATTACCAGAAAACTGGTGGCACCCCCTACTGTCATGCCTACACCGAAAGATTTTAAGACTTGTCCTTATAATGCAAAAAAGCCCCATTCGCGTTTGAGCACGCAGATGGGGCCTTAGTTTATTAATATTCTGAGACCAGCCAGCTAGTCCTCTTCCTCAGTGGGGGTTTCCACTTCATTGTCTTCCATCGGAGTACTGTCTTCCTCCTCTTCATCATCCATAAAGGCCTCGATTTTAGCGTCCATTTCCACACTAACCTTTACCAGGTATTTGGTGTCCTTAGTTTCAAAAGGGACTGCTTTAACCGTTTCGCCCTTGGCGTTCTTAAATTTGATGATGTCCTCATCTTCATAGCCATAAGGGTAGCGATCGGTGAAGAGATCCAAAATTTCCGGGGTCACGTTTTTGTAATCTACAATCACGCGCTTCTTGTCAGGACTTGCAGCTTTCATAGGTTAGTAAATAACATTCTCACTTAATAGTTTAAAATCCAGGCAAATATTAACGGCGCCACAATGGTGGCGTCTGATTCCACAATAAATTTAGGGGTGTCAATATCGAGTTTACCCCAGGTGATTTTCTCATTGGGCACCGCTCCGGAGTACGATCCATAACTGGTGGTGCTGTCGGAAATCTGGCAGAAATAGCTCCAGAAGGGAATGTCTTCCATCTCCAGATCCTGGTACAGCATCGGTACCACACAAATCGGGAAATCGCCGGCAATACCACCGCCAATCTGAAAGAAGCCTACCCCTTTACCTTCGGAGTTTTTCACATACCAATCGGCAAGGAAAGTCATGTACTCGATGCCACTTTTCATAGTGGTGGGCTTCAACTCTCCCTTCATGCAGTAAGAAGCAAAGATGTTGCCCATGGTGCTGTCTTCCCAGCCGGGGCATACAATAGGAAGGTTCTTTTCTGCCGCTGCCAGCATCCAGCTGTTTTTAGGATCAATCTCGTAGTACTGCTCCAGTACGCCGCTGAGCAGCATCTTGTACATAAACTCGTGAGGAAGGAAGCGTTCACCCTTAGCTTCGGCGTCCTTCCATATTTTCTCGATATGCTTTTGCAGGCGACGGAAAGCTTCTTCCTCCGGAATGCAGGTATCGGTAACGCGGTTAAAGCCACCGTCAAGCAGCTCGCGCTCCTCCTGTGGGCTCAGGTCCCGGTAATGGGGGACGCGTTTATAGCTCTTATGCGCCACCAGGTTCATAATATCCTCCTCGAGGTTGGCACCGGTGCAGCTGATAATATCCACCTTATCCTGGCGAATCATCTCAGCCAGACTTTTGCCCAGCTCGGCGGTACTCATAGCGCCCGCCAGGGTGATCATCATCTTTCCCCCTTCCTCAAGGTGCTTTTCATAGCCCTTGGCCGCGTCAATCATGGCGGCGGCGTTGAAGTGCAGAAAGTTGTTTTCAAGAAAGCTCGATATGGTGTTGCGTTGCTTATCCATTCGTCGGTTGTGAGTTACAATTTTAAAAATTCAATCAATATTTCAATCCCGGGTGGCAAATTTTTTCTGCCCCCTGCAAAAGCTTTTAGTCTGGCTGCCAATCACTCAGCTCAATAGCCCAACACTTTAAGCATTGATTTATAGCTCTGCTCCTTGGCAAAAAGGCGGGTATGTATTTCGCCGTCTTCATCACGATCGATTACCACATGCTTAGGCGCAGGCACCAGGCAGTGCTGGATTCCCCCATAGCCTCCTACCGACTCCTGATAGGCACCGGTATGGAAAAATCCCACGTATTGCTTCTCCTCCTTATCGTATTTGGGGAGGTAAATGGCATTGGCATGTTGTTCGGAGTTATAGTAGTCATCGCTGTCGCAGGTGAGTCCGCCAAGCAGGATTCTTTCATAAGGCTTATTCCAGCGGTTTATCGCTAACATGATAAAGCGCTTATTGATCGCCCAGCTATCGGGAAGGGTGGTCATAAAAGAAGAGTCGATCATATTCCAGTTTTCGCGGTCGTTTTGCTTCTTCTGATCCATAATGGAGAAGAAGGTGGCGCCACTTTCGGCTACCGTAAAAGAGCCAAACTCGGTAAAAATGTGGGGCTCCTTCACGCCTTTCTGATTACACATTTGCTTGATCTGAAGAATGATCTCCTCCGCCATATACTCATAGTCATAGGTGAAGTGGAGGCTGTTTTTGATGGGGAAGCCCCCGCCAATATTCAGCGAATCGAGGCTGGGGCATTCCTTCTTGAGCTCCACGTACACATTTACACACTTGAGCAGTTCGCTCCAGTAATAAGCGTTGTCATTAATACCGGTATTAATAAAGAAGTGGAGCATTTTCAGTTCCAGCATCTTATTGTCCTTGATCTTCTTTTTGTAGAAGTCAACGATGTCTTTATAACCCACCCCCAGGCGGGAGGTATAAAACTCAAATTTGGGTTCCTCTTCCGCCGCAATCCGGATACCAATCTTACAAGGTTTTTTCAGGAGAGGCGACAGTTCGTCCACCTCGTGCATATTGTCAAAAACCGGGATAGTGTTCTTCCAGTCATTATTGATAAGGCGGGCCAGGTTTTCCACGTATTGAGGGCGCTTAAAACCATTGGATACCACGTACTGATCCTTGGTTATTTTGCCCTGCTCATGCAGCGCTTCCACCAGGTTGATATCAAAGGCACTGGAGGTTTCGATATGAATATCGTTTTTAAGAGCCTCCTCCAGTACAAACTGAAAGTGGGAGCTCTTGGTGCAATAGCAATAGTTGTAGCTGCCCTGATAATCAGCCTTGGCCATTGCCACATTAAACATGCGTTTGGCCCGCTGGATATTATGACTGATGCGAGGCAGGTAACTGACCTTAAGGGGGGTTCCATACTGTTTGATGATGTCCATCACCGGCACATCATTCCAGATCAGTTCATTGTCCTCAGTCTTAAATTCTTCCTGAGGCCAGAAGAAAGTCTGATCGATCAAGTCAAAATATTTATTCCGCATGAGTTACTTCTTTGCGTTAAAGCTAACTTAAGTTAACCGCTTTCATAAAAGGCGCGCAAAGAAAATGTTTAAATGAATTGATAAAACAAGGCAGCTGAAAATTATTTACCTCACTCAAATATCACATTGTCAAGCCATTAACCCCAAAATACCAAGATTGAATCTAAAAAAGAGGCAGATCCAGTGGCTGATCACGGAGCCAGCCGGTAACACTATAGCGATCTTTACTGGTAGTTAAAACCTCATGAGCAACTGTATCACTACGGAATAGGATCAGGCGACCTGACAAGGGCGGAATATCAATCACATCTTGTTCCTGGTAAATGCGGAGCTCACCACCATCACCCGCTTGCCACTCTTCATTGAGATAAAAGGCAAAGGAGAGCTTGCGGTAGTCAGCATTGCGAAACTGATCAATATGCTTTTCATAATAGCTTCCGGGCGGGTAAAGAGCGAAATGGCATTCAAAGTCCTTTAAGCTCAGGAACAGCAACCGGTTCAGGCCATGCATCAATTGATTGATACGCTCTAGAAAAGCGGTAGTTGCCTCCTGGGGGTCTTGGGGATCCATCCAGCGAATCCAGTCGCCCCGCACCTCACGATCAACGGTAAAGTGTTGGGCGGTACCGATACCGGCCTTTTTAAAGTTTTCCTGCTCAAGGTGGTAGTGAAAAACTGCCTTTAGTGCCTTAACTTCCTCCGGGGCGAGAAAGTCATCCACCACGCTGAATTCCTGCGTAGCCAGATCGTCGGCGATACGCTCAAATTGCTGCCACTTAATAACTTCGTTTTCCCCCACCGTTTATTCTTTCAAGCCTCCGAAGGTAGATTGCAAATGCCATAACATACAAGCAAAAAAAAGCCTCTCATGCGAGAGGCTTCAAAAGCTTTTGCAGGCATTGCCTATTTAAGCACACCGAGCTCCTTACCAACCTTGGTAAAGGCCTCTACCGCTTTGTCGAGATGCTCCCTTTCATGGGCCGCACTGAGCTGAACCCTGATACGGGCTTCGCCTTTGGGCACCACCGGATAAAAGAAACCAATCACATAGATTCCCTCCTCCAACAGGCGATCGGCAAACTTTTGTGAGAGGGCGGCATCGTGCAGCATAATAGGTACAATGGCTGAATCGCCATCCTTAATTTCAAAACCCGCTGTTTTTACCTTTTCCTTAAAATAAGCTACGTTGTCCATCAGTTTATCGCGCAAGTCGGTTGTTTCGCTCAGCAGCTCCAGCACTTTGATGGAGGCTCCTACGATGCTTGGGGCCAGGGAGTTGGAGAAGAGGTAAGGACGAGAGCGCTGACGCAGCATTTCAATTATTTCCTTACGACCGGTAGTAAAACCACCCATAGCGCCACCGAGCGCCTTACCCAGGGTACCGGTAATGATATCTACCCGTCCCATTACGCTCTTGAGCTCGGGGGTACCGCGACCAGTTTTACCGATAAAGCCGTGGGCGTGACAATCGTCTACCATCACCAGGGCATTGTACTTGTCGGCCAGATCACAAATTTTGTCGAGTTGGGCTACGTATCCGTCCATCGAGAACACACCATCGGTAACGATAATCTTAAAGCGGGCAGTTTCGGAAGCTTCCTTGAGCTTGGCCTCAAGATCGGCCATATCATTATTCTGGTAACGGAAGCGCTGAGCCTTACAAAGGCGCACACCATCGATAATGGAAGCGTGGTTGAGGGAGTCAGAAATGATTGCGTCCTCCTTGCCGAGGATAGGCTCAAAAATACCCCCATTGGCATCAAAAGCAGCGGCGTAGAGAATGGTGTCTTCGGTACCGCAAAACTCAGCGATCTTTTGCTCCAGTTTTTTATGGATATCCTGAGTACCGCAAATGAAACGCACCGATGACATACCGTAACCATGGCTATCGAGGGTGGCTTTGGCAGCTTTTATAACTTCCGGGTGAGACGACAGACCGAGGTAGTTGTTGGAGCAGAAGTTCAATACCTTCTTGCCATTCACCTCAATTTCGGCACCCTGTTCACCTTCAATGATGCGCTCGCTTTTGTAGAGGCCTTCCTCTTTTATATTTTCCAGTTCCTGTTGTAAGTGCTCTTTCAACTTGCCGTACATGTCGTTTCTGTTTTTTTTGGTAGTCAGCAAAGATAGAAAGGTGTCAGAAAGTTCTGCAGTCTTAGCCCTGCCACTGCCAAAATTTCAAGTGGCTTTTCTATTTTTGAATTTCGATGTCCGAACTTTCCCAAAAAGCCATCAAAGCCACCTACCTCAGCATTGTCGGTAATGCCCTGTTGGCGGTGATCAAATTCCTCACCGGTTTTTTTGGGAATTCCTACGCCCTTATTGCCGACGCCATTGAATCCACCACCGATATTTTTTCTTCCTTCCTGGTGCTGGTGGGCCTGCGTTACGCCAGCAAGCCACCCGATAAAAATCATCCCTACGGCCACGGACGGGCAGAACCCCTGATCACCTTCGTGGTAGTGGGTTTCCTGGTAGCCTCTGCCACCGTAATCGCCTACGAAAGCATTGAAAATATCCGCACCCCCCATAAGGTACCAGCCTCCTACACCCTACTGGTTTTGGGAGTCATTATTATTACCAAAGAGATCTTTTACCGGGTGGTGAAGAAAAAAGGACAGGAAACCGGTAGCAGTGCCCTGGTAGCTGATGCCTGGCATCACCGCAGCGACGCCATCACTTCGCTCACCGCTTTTGTGGGAATTTCTATCGCCCTGTGGATGGGTCCCGGCTGGGAAACGGCCGATGACTGGGCAGCACTGGTGGCCTCGGCTTTTATCCTCTACAATGCCTATCTCATCTTCAGGCCGGCGCTTAGTGAAATTATGGACGAACACCGCTACGACGAACTGGTAGCGGAAATCAGGTTCAGAGCCCGGGAAGTGGAAGGAGTAGTAACTACCGAAAAGTGCTTTATACGCAAAATGGGGATGGTCTTTCACGTGGATCTACATACAATTGTAAGCGCCGAAATCAGTGTGCGCGACGGTCATGAAATTGCTCACCGCCTCAAGGACCATCTACAAAAGGTATTACCGCAAATTGCGGATGTACACATTCACATTGAGCCGGATGACCCGGAGATTATGCCAGCGGTTAAGTAAGTTTGTGCCAATAGCAAACCAGCATGAAAGAATTTCACACTGAAATCAGCATTAATGCCAGCCCCGAGGCAGTTTGGGACGCCCTGGTAAACCCCGCTAAAATCTCCCAATACATGTTTGGCTCCCAGGCGGAAAGCAGCTGGCAGAAAGGTGATGACCTTAAGTTTTTCATGGAAAAGGACGGTGAGCAACTCTTGCTGGTACACGGCTCAATTGTGGAAATTGACAGGCCCCGTCTGTTAGAGCACACCCTCTTCCCCTCCACCTGGGAAATGGAAGATGTGCCCGAGAATTATCTCAGCGTACGCTACCTTATATCACCAGATGGGGATGGCTCACATCTGAGTATAACTCAAAGCGGCTTTGAACATGCCGCTCAAGGTGAAAAGCGCTATCAGGATGTAGCCAAAGGCTGGGAAGCCACTCTGCCCAAATTAAAAGAGGTGGCCGAAGGTTAAATCCCTTCGGCGCCCCATTCAGCTTACTGTACCTTTAATTTCCGGCTTATCGATTCACCATCGGTATTGGTAATTTTCAAGAGATACATCCCACTTGACACCTCCCGCAAGGGAATGCTCGGGGTGGGGTCGTCTATCGTCAAAACTGTTTTACCAGCCATATCCAACAACTCCACCCGCTCCAGATTTTCACGGGTTTCGATTTTCACATAATCACTAGCTGGGTTTGGATAAAAACGTATGGTAAAGCGATCAGCCCGCTCCTTCAGGCCAATGTCAGTGGTGTTCTCAAAATAAATCAGATCACCATAATATTCGCCTACCAGCAGATCCATATCGGCATCGCCATCGAGATCGGCAACACTTATAAAGGCATAACCATTGGTTTGGCTAAGGCCCATCGGGTTTGTAACCGGTGAGGCAAATTGCGGACTGGCAGCGGTACCGGTGTTTTCGAAATATTTGAAATTGCCATAGTACTCACCCACCAGCAAATCAAGGTCACCGTCTTCATCCAAATCGACCAGGGCCGGTGATGAAATATAAAAGCCACCACTCATGCCAAAGGGATTTACCAGCGGAGTGGCAAATTGCGGGGCGGTGGCGGTACCGGTATTTTCATAATAGGCCAGCGCGCCCGTATACTGCCCTACCAACAGGTCATAGTCACCGTCATTGTCAAGGTCACCAAAGGTGGGTATAGCGAAAAAGCTGCCACTACCTAAACCAAAGGGCATCACCTGTGGGGAGCCAAATTGCGGGTTGTTAGCAGTGCCTGTGTTGGGATAATAAACCATCGTATTGCCGTTGTAATAATCGGCAGTACCCACCAACATATCGTAATCACCATCATTGTCGAGATCAACGAAGGTGGGCATGGAAATATATGATAGCGCCGCAGTATCAATCCCAAAGGGGGCGCTTACAGGCACTGCAAACTGGGGGTTGGAAGCGCTCCCGGTATTTACATAGTAATAGAGGTTATTGTAATAATCGCCGGTCATCAGGTCCATATCGCCATCGCCATCAAGGTCGGCCAGGGCAGGGCTTCTGAAATAAGTTGTAGCGGCGCTTAAACCAAAAGGGTTGTTCTGCGGTGAGCCAAAGGACTGGGCGGAGGCCTGGTTAAATCCCGCAAAACCCAGGAACACGGTCACACCACTTATTATTTTCTGGAGTTCGGCCCGGTTAAGGAATCGGGCGAGTTCATCCATTAGGCGCCTGATTTTTTGGCGTAACCTATGGGCTTCAGAACTAAAAGCGTTGGCATGAATCTCTTCCTCCAACTTCTGAGCCAGCAGTTTCAGCTGTCTCTTTTTACGGGCAAAAGCTTGATTAGACATAGAATTGGTTATTAGTTTGTTATATCACCGGATCTGGCCCAATAGGTGTTATCAGGGATCATCAATCCCTCATTATGTTGGCTTGAAATAGTATTAAGAATATTGGGGCGGCGCTTTCCGCCAAGCACATGCACATCGTAAATCTCATCAACCGAAGTCTGGTAGGTAATCTGACCGGCGATACTTCCGGTGGGCAGGTGAACAACTACTATCCCTGCCTGATTGGCTTTTTCAGCAAAGGGTAGTTTACCAAAGGTTGAAGAGTTTTTTCGCAATTTGGAAAGGCCTACAAAAAGGTAATCATGGTAGAGGTCCATCCCCCGCACAAAGCCATCCAGCTTAGTGACTACTTCGTAACCACCGCTTTCCCGGTTTATCCGGGCAAGTTCACCAGTGGCCGATAGCAGCACATAAAGTTCATCATTAAAAAGTCGGGGTGAATGAGGCATTGGCAGCCCTTCCGCAATAAGCTGATTGCTATCCACATCAAACACCACTCCGGTGGTGGTCACCGTTTCACGCCAACTCTGAGCGCTATTGCCCTGATTAAAAGCAGTAGCATATTTCGGACGGCCATTCTCCAGGGCCATACCATTGAGATGGCAACGGTCTTCGGAAACCATCTTATCAATAAAAGGGGGAGCCCAATAAGGACTGAAGTTGTAAGCATCGTTAATCTCCACGATGCAGGAGAATAAGGTGTTTACTGCAAACAACTTCCCTCCTTCACCAAAGCGCAAGTCGTGTACATCGAGTGGGCCGGTATGATAGGATAGCCTTGGCATATAAAGCGCATCATACTGCCCCGGTGCCTTGGGATAGTGATGAGCCAGCGACTCAGAATTCCTGAAAATAATCACCTCATCTTTTAGAGCCAGAGCCAGGCGATCATTCTCCTTATCCTCGGCAATACCCATTGGCTTATCAAATGAACGGGGCAGTTGGATCAGGCTATTTTCATCTTTGGCAGAAAGCAACACCAGCTTACCGGCCTGGTAAGTGCTTATAGCAAGGCTACAATTAAGCCTGAGCAGCAGCTCAGGCAATTGAGCATTGTACTGGCATGAAAATGGCGCAAAGGCCTGAGGTGAGGTAGATTGGTTGATCATTTAGCACTGTAAGAGTTGATTAAAAATAAACTTTTATGGCTTAATCTGCTACCACCAAACCGCAATTCCCCCACTTATTTCTGAAACTTTGCCAAGGGGAAAAAATCCAGATGCTACTTAACAATCGGCCTTAGGCTTTTAACTACAATTCAAGGGTGTAAATACCGGGAAGCGAATAAGCGGTATCGGCGGTACCACTCAGATAAGGATGGATAATGACCCTTTTATAGACATCGAATTCGTTAACCGCTATGGGACTGAAAGTATAGCTGGTATTGGACAAACCAAAGGTGTAGTTTACCTGCTGATTGGTATAGGCAAAAGGCTCATCCCAATAACCCCAAAAATCGGTACCCCATGAGCTTATGCTCGCATCGCTCTCCAGCATCATAAACTGACCGGATGCTGAGATGGCGAAGCGAAACAGAGGGTCAAAGTCATGGGCGTTTTGCAATTGATAATAGCCTGTAAAAACCTCGGCGGGCGGAGGTGGTGGTGGCTGATTTTTTTTACCACCCTGGCCCCGGCGGCTTTTTTTGATCATTTCACTTTGCTCATCTTTTGCCAGGCGATCCTTTTCGCAGGAACTAAGTAACAGGCTACCGGCAAAGAATAACAACAGGATAGCGATTTTTACTTTCATAACATCGGTTGTTTTGGTTGAAGCTCCGGTAAACCTGGCTACTAACTATCACAGAAAAGTCACCTTTCCATAACATCGCACAACGCTCTTACGAACCCCTCCCCTTTCCCTCCGTTGAACCAGCTATGAAGGAATGGCAAATCTGGATCGACACCGGTGGCACCTTTACCGACTGCCTGGCCATAGACCCGCAGGGCAACGTCCACCGCAACAAGGTACTCAGCAGTAGTCAGCTAAGAGGTCACATTAAAAAGACCACCGGGGCAAGCGCGCTAATTTCACAGGGATGGGGATTTGATGACGATATCCTAAAAGGATTTCACTTTTCGCTTCCCGCTCTCGATTTCACCAGTAAAGTAGTATCATTTGATGGGCAGCAACTTGAACTGAAAGACGATTTGCCGGCAAATTACCAGGGAGACTTTCAGCTTTCGTCGGACGAGGAAGCCCCACTCCTGGCTACCCGGGTCATTACCAAAACCCCCTTAGGGAAAAAATTCCCCGCTATTAAAATGCGCCTGGGCACCACCAGGGGCACCAATGCCCTGCTCGAACACAAAGGTGAGCCACCGCTGCTGGTGATTACGACTGGCTTTACAGACCAGCCCTTAATTGGCAATCAGCAACGCCCCGACCTCTTTGCACTCAATATTCAGAAGCCCAGTCCCCTGCATAGTAAAGCTTTTGAAATTAAAGAGCGCATAGACCAAGAGGGCGTGATTCAGGAAGAGCTCTCTGATGCACAGCTCGAGGAGCTCAGTGAATACTGTCGTGACCAGCAGGTAAATAACGTGGCCATTGCCCTGCTCAACAGTTATCGCAATGCCCAACATGAAAGGGAAATTGCCAATTGTCTAAAGCGGGCCGGTGTCAGCTACATCACGCAATCGGCCGCACTGAGCAACCAGATTAAGTTTCAACCCCGCTGCGAAACCGCCATCGTCAATGCCTACCTGCTGCCGGTTTTACACAACTACCTGAAAAATATCAGCCGCGAAATGAAGCAGTTGAAGGTAATGACCAGCGCCGGCGGTCTGGCATCGGTTGCGGCTTTTCAGCCTAAAGACAGCCTGCTCAGCGGGCCCGCAGGAGGAGTGGTGGCCGCCTCCTACCTCTCCCGCCAAACGGGTGAGGACAAGATTATAACCTTCGACATGGGGGGCACCAGTACCGATGTAGCACGTTATGCAGGCCGCTTCGACTACCAGTACGAAACTACTATCGGCAAAGCTCACATCAGTGGCCCCTCGCTGCATATCCACACCGTAGCCGCCGGCGGTGGGTCGGTATGTGGTTTTGACGGTAAAAAGTTCTCCGTTGGTCCCGAAAGTGGCGGCGCTGACCCTGGGCCGGCCAGCTATGGAGCCGGCGGTCCTTTTTGCCTCAGCGACGTGAACTTATTGCTGGGCCGCATGGCCAGCGATCGCTTTAGCATTCCCCTCAGTAAAGATGCCGCCGAGGAGGCTTTCCGCGCATTGCTCAGCAAAGCCAGGCGCCACACTAAAAATAAAGAAGCGGTGCTGGAAGGATTTCTTGACATCGCCAATGAAAAAATGGCCGACGCCATTCGGCAGATTTCGGTTTCACGTGGCTACGACCCCGAAGATTACTCCCTGTTGGCTTTTGGCGGCGCCGGAGGCATGCACGCTTGCCGGGTAGCCACCTTACTGGGAATGAAAAAAGTGTTGATTCCCCGCGACGCCGGCATACTCAGTGCCTACGGCATAGGTCATGCGCTGGACGAACGCTTTGTGTCCTGTGATATTTTGAAGCCCTTGCAGCAGATAAACGATTTGCCGGGCCGGATTAAAGGCCTTAGTGAGCAGGCCCGCTCCGAACTACTTGAGGCCGGCTATCAAAGCACTGAAATTGAGCGCAGACATGTCTTTTGCTACCTGCGCCTGCAAGGGCAGGAACACAGCCTTGAAATCAGCTGGTCGGAAGAGTTGGATTTAGCCGCGAAATTTGAAGAGGAATATCGCCAGCTGTACGGCCACTATATTGAGGACCGCTCCATTGAGCTCGCCTCCCTCAAAGTGGTGGTTTCGGTAAAGGCGCCCCCGACCGAAGCTGCCAGCGTTCCCGGCAATCCCCATAAGCCCGATCCCTTAAAACATCAGCCCTGTTGGCAGCAGGATGATTGGCAGCAGTTGCCGGTTTACGACATCGATCAGCTGCAGCCCGGCGCTCAAATCACCGGCCCCGCCATTATACTTTACCCTACCTCCACCGCCTTTATTGAAAAAGGCTGGCAAGGGGTATTGGACCACCAACACACCTTAATAGTGGACCGCCAAAAAGCAAAGCTAAACACCAGGCAGCGACCCGAAGAAATAGAGTTGGAACTTTTCAGCAATCGCTTTACCGGCATCGCCGAAGAAATGGGAGCCCTGCTACAACGCACCGCCTTTTCGGTGAATGTAAAGGAACGTCTCGATTTCAGCTGTGCCCTGCTCGACCGCCGGGGCGATCTAATTGTTAATGCCCCCCACATCCCTGTTCACCTGGGGGCGCTGGGAATTTGCGTAAAGGAAGTTTGTAAGACAGTGAAGATGGCGGAAGGTGATGTAGTGATAACTAACAGTCCCGCTCACGGTGGCTCCCACTTACCTGATGTAACCCTGGTGATGCCGGTGTACCATGAGCAAGAACTGATCGGCTATGCCGCCAACCGGGCCCACCACGCCGAAATCGGGGGCATCACCCCCGGATCGATGCCGGCTAATGCCAGACGGCTTAGCGAGGAAGGGGTCCTGATTAAACCCTGTCATTTGGTAGCGGAGGGCGAACTACAGTGGTCGCAGATTAAGGCTCTTCTGAACAGTGCTAAATACCCAAGCCGCGCCATTCACGAAAACCTGGCTGACCTCAATGCGGCCCTGGCATCATTGCAGCGTGGCCGGCGCCAGCTCCAGAGGCTGGCCCAACGCCACGGGGCTGACAAATTGCAGCATTTTATGGCCGAGCTCAAAACTTATGCCGACTACAGTTTGTGGCAGGCGCTGCCCAAACTGGGTAAAAAAGAGTTTAAGGCCAGGGAAACACTCGATGATGGCAGCAGGATACAAGTCACCATTAAACTGGCGAAAACACTGACGATCGATTTCAACGGCAGCAGTAAAGTTCACCCCGGCAACATGAACGCCAACCGGGCCATTGTCAGCAGTGTGGTGCTTTACGTCTTACGGTTGATAGCGGGCAAAGACATTCCCTTAAATGAAGGGTTGATGAAACGGGTCAAAATTTTGCTTCCCCGCAATTCCATGCTCAACCCTGTGTTCCCTGATGATCCAACTGAATGTCCGGCGGTAGTGGGGGGCAATGTGGAGCTAAGTCAGCGCCTTACTGACACCTTGTTAAAGGCCTTTGCACTGGCGGCCTGCAGCCAGGGCACTATGAACAATGTTCTTTTTGGTAATGACAATTTCGGTTATTATGAAACCATTTGCGGGGGCAGTGGCGCCGGTGAAGGATTTAATGGTGCCGATGCCGTACACCAGCATATGACCAACACCCGCATCACCGATCCCGAAATTATGGAGTGGCGCTACCCGGTACGGGTTAAACGCTTTGAAATAAGAAATGACTCAGGAGGCAGTGGGAAATGGCGGGGTGGCAACGGGGTAATAAGGGAGCTGGAGTTCCTGGAACCGGTCACCCTTAACGTGCTGACTCAGCACCGCACTAACCGTCCCTACGGACTAATGGGTGGTGGGCCCGGGCAGGCTGGGCGGCAGTCAGTACTAAGGGCTAATGGCGGGGAGGAAGAATTGGATTTTACCGATAGTAGCGAGCTTAAGCCAGGCGATTGCTTAGTGATTGAAACGCCCGGCGGTGGTGGTTACGGTGCTGATGAGTAAACCTTAATAGTGGTCTTTTGCCTCCTTCCATTGCCCTCAAAGGTGGTGGTTTATCTTCGCTGCAGGAATTATGAATTAATTCATAGAATTATGTCAGTTTAAATATTTGTTTAGTTTCGTAACCATCTTTTGTTAAACCAACCAATAATTAACCTGACTATGGAACCTGAAAATCACACTGGCAGCAAGGCCATATCTACCGGTGAGTGGATTGTAACCATGTTAATCACGGCTATTCCGCTGGTAGGCTTTATCATGCTTTTTGTATGGTCTTTTGGCAGCAACACCCCAACAAGTAAAGCTAACTGGGCTAAAGCCACTTTACTGTGGATGGTAATTGCCATTGTTTTGACCTTTGTTTTCTCCGCCATATTTGGTATCGCATTTTTCTCCGCTTTTAGCGACCAGACATAATCTCTACTCGACTCCAACAACTAAAAACGGCCCGCGAAAGCAGGCCGTTTTTTTTTGATTACTCAATTCAAGTTTGTGATTATCCCCCTGCTGCTTAGCACCATGCCCGGCAAAATGCTATTTTAGAATTCCATTACAATCCTGACAGCATGGAAGCGGTTTATTTTAAAAATATCATGGTGGCCATAGATTTTGACGACATGAATGAGCTCTTGGTAGACTATGCGGCCACCATCGCCGATCAGTTTACAGCCCGGCTGTGGATAGTGCACATCGCCGCCCCCGACCCTGATTTTGTTGGCTTCGATGTGGGCCCCCAGTACATTCGCGACGTGAGGGCCGATAAACTGCGCGATGAACATCGCTTTTTAGCTCAGCTGGCCAGCCGTCTCCATAAAAATGGCCTCGACACTGAGGCCCTCCTGCTACAGGGCCCCACCGTGCAAACCATACTTGAGGAAGTAGAAAAACTCGATATCGACCTCCTCATCGCCGGCTCACATGAGCATGGTTTTCTCTACAAGGCCTTTAACGAGGATACCGCCGAGGAGCTTTTCAAACAATGTCAGATCCCCCTGCTCACCATCCCCCTAGACAGGCTGCAGGATCGTACACAATAGCTCAGGCCCGGGGTTACTCACCCCATACCACCTTAAAATTGAACAGGGGGTTTTGCCGCGCAGTATAGAGCCGTGCCCAGGCCGGCATCATCTGCTCGGTACCACGCGCAGTGGAAATATCGCCCATGTCGATGACATTCTCTTTCTTCCAGCCCATGCTTTCCAACAATTCCTGAACGTGCTGCTTAGCCTCAGCGTCATTGCCGTTAAGAAACACATTATGGTCACCAGGCAATATACCGGGGTTGACCATAATAGCGGCATTCATAGTATTGAGGCTCTTTACCACAAAGGTATCAGGGAATGTACGCTGAATTTGCTCGGCCAGTGAGTCAGTATTGGATATGGTAAGACTGGGCGGAAAGCCCTGTGAAAAATCGAGGGGATTGGAAATATCCAGCAGGATCTTCCCCTCCATATTGCTGCGGCCAGCCTGCTCAAGGGCGGCGAGGCTCCCGGCGCCATTCATGGCGTTTATCAATAGCTCAGCCTCCGCGGCCGCTTCACTTAAGCTGCTAAGTTTTATGCCGGGGTTTTCCTTTTGCCACTCGCGGTAGGGCGGGCGTCCGTAGCCATCCGGTTCACTGCGTCCCATAGTCTCTTCCACATTGCGGGTACCAATGTTCACTTCATGGCCCAGCTCCGCCAGCTTCTGCGCCAGAGTTTGGCCTACCATGCCGGTGCCGAATATTCCAATTTTCATCACATTACTCTTTAGAATTGATAGATATCCGAGCCGGGGAAACACCCTTAAATTTAAGCATAAGCAAGCGCTAAGACAAGAAAGCTGCTAGCAGCGTCGGGCCAGGTTTCCCTTACGACCGGCAACCCTCAACAAAAGACTGCTTAGCGCCTTAATTTGACATGAGCAGATTGTTCCGCAGTTTAATGATGGTGCTCGCACTTGTCCTTGGCAATAGTGCCGCCGGGCAAAGTCAGTCCCTCCCGGAGGGCTTTGTTTATCTGGAAAATATCATTCCTGATATCAGGGTAGAAGTGCGCTATTGTTCCACCGATAATTTTATGGGACAGCCGGTAGATGGATATCGGCAGCCGTGCATCATTCTGACCCGGCAGGCAGCCCAGGCACTGGCCGCTGTACAGGCCGAGCTGAGGGCACAGGGTTTGGGGCTGAAGGTTTTTGACGCCTACCGGCCACAGCGGGCGGTCAATCACTTTGTCTACTGGTCCCAACAAGCGCATGATACCCTCAAGAAAGCGGAGTACTACCCAGACATCCCCAAAAAAGAACTCTTTAATCGCGGCTATATAGCGGCCCACTCCAGTCACTCCGGTGGCAGTACCGTAGACCTAACCCTCATCGACCTTAATACGGGCCAGGAATTGGATATGGGCACCCCTTATGACTTTTTCAGCCCTTTGTCATGGCCCAGCAGTATGGAGGTATCACCGGAGGCACGCCAAAATCGACTGCAACTGCAGAGGTTAATGGAGTGGCATGGCTTCCGCCATCTCAAGACCGAGTGGTGGCACTTCACCCTGCGTGAGGAACCTTTTCCGGCCAGCTATTTCGATTTTGTGGTGGAGTAATGATTCTACTTCAATCCTATCAGCCATTGCCTATTGAACAACACCAGTTAATTCAAGCATCTGCCTGGTTCTTAAAAGCGCGAATTTTCCCGCAGCACCTGAGCATAGGTGAGGTAAAGGGTAATGATCAGCAGGGCCCAGCCCAGCAGACTCTTCCAAATATTATCTGAGTCTGTTATCAACAGTATCGAAAAGAGGAAAAAAAGTGGGGAAAATATAGTGACAAGGCAGCCGCGCATGGATAGAGTAGAGATTTGACCTTTAACCCAAATATAGGCTCTGAAATTTCCAGCCCCCGTTTTGAAGTTCCCGGCCGGAGTAAAACGAAGAGCCGGGCACTAAGGCAGGGCAGGCTTCCTGCCTGGCGGCAGACAAGCTCGCTCTTTTGTGCTTAACGGGGCCCCACAAAATTACCCATGTTGTAAAACCACTCAAAATGCAATCTTCATTTCAAAGCTTGGTAGAGCAAGGCTGTTACAAAAGTATCGCTTTGAGCATCATGCTTTTCTAGTGTTGCCTTGAGCATCTGCCAGCTTCTCTTTTTTGAAAAAATCCGGTCAGCTGCGTTGTAAAGTGAAATCTTATAGCCATAGTTGTAGCCAAACTTTTTTGCAAACAATTTCATGGTATCAACCTTCCGCATTTGCCGCAGTGGAAAACCAATTCCAGCGCGTAAATATTCCGCTTGCAAGACTTTATAATCAAATTTGATGTTATGGCCTACGATGGTATCCACTTTACCAGCAATAACCGATAAGGCGTTTAAGGCCTCATTCAACTCCACACCTTCTGTCTCACATTTCTCATTAGTAATTCCATGAATACCAATGGCCGTCGCAGGTATTTCCTGATTTTGCTTGATATAAAACTTCTCTCCGATGTAAGTACCGGACTTGTCCAACAGCAAAAAACATAACTGGACGATTCTTGGAAAATTTTCACCGTGCTCTTTCAGGTTTTGGCGCGTTACCCTAATACCATTATCGACAATTAAACCTGTTGTCTCAGTATCGATCACAAGCACTACCGGGTCAAAAGAGTCACCTTCAGTTAAAGGGTTAAGGCCTATAATCGTTCCATATTTACGTTTGTAAAAAAAATAAACAAGTATGGCGACCGCCAAAGAAATTAATACGGCTAGCATTTAGGTGGATTGGTTAAAATTAAAACTGAAAGTAATATAACCAATTATCAGTGAAAATACTGCGGCATTAATACCGTTCGGGATCAGTGTAAAAGAGATAACCTCAAATCAGTAGCTTGAGCATGCACAAGGAAAAGTCGCTCTTTAGAATTAATGGATAGCTCCTTACCAACTTATACCAACCACCAGAACTACACAGTCACGCAAAGACGCAGGAAGACTGTCAAGCAAAAAGCCTGAGATGCCGGACCGATAACTATCGGTCTTCGTCCGACATGTTTTAGTGGGAAGGTCTTTAAAAGTACCCACTCCTCTAAGCATTTAAAGAATCGAGGGCGCCCATCGTGTACCGATACGGCGGGACAGGTTCGCCCAAATCATGTTGTTGAATTATTACCTTGAACTTTAAACTCCTTAAAACAAAAAACCCCGCAATTCTGCGGGGTTTTTCTAGCTCCTCCTGTTGG
>CAZUCA010000003.1:0-29760 GCA_964619125.1 uncultured Owenweeksia sp.
TCATCCACTTCCACTCCTATTTCGTGAATAAGCTTGGAACTCTCGGCAAATTTGACCTCTTCGGGACGGACCTGCCGTACCTTTTCAATTACCGCCTTGTCATGCGGGGGTACCAGTTGGCCACCATCCTGCCAGTAAACTTTATAGCCATTATACTCAGGTGGATTATGGGAGGCGGTGATAACAATACCGGCATTACAGTTGAGATGACGAATGGCAAAACTCAGCTCCGGGGTGGGGCGCAGATTTCGAAAGAGGTGTACCTTAATGCCGTTGGCGGCTAATACCTCTGCTACCACACGGGCAAAAGGCTTGGAATTATTGCGGCTGTCATGGGCAATAGCCACGCTGATTTCTTCGCCAGCAAACTGCTCCTTCAAATAAAGACTCAGGCCCTGGGTAGCCATCCCCAGCGTATAGCGATTAATGCGGTTGGTGCCGGCCCCCATAATTCCGCGCAAACCACCGGTGCCGAAGTCGAGATCTTTGTAAAATGCGTCAATAAGCTCATCGCCACCTCGCTCAAGGAGGTCTTCCACTTCTGTACGCGTATGTAAGTCATAAGGCTCACGGGTCCATACCCGGGCTCTTTCAAGGGCTTCCTTTTCCAGGCTCATACTCTTATCAAATAAATGCTTCTAATGTGATTTTCTACAACTCGTCGATACTGGCTGCTCCGCTGATGTCCTGCTTGATATTAGCGGGTTGTCCCTTGTAGCGGATTTCGGCGGCACCACTGACTTCAATATCCAGTTCTTCAGTGGCATATACTACCGCTTCACCGGCGCCACTCATCTTAATGCGGCACTTGCGCGACTTCAGATTTTCGCCGTCAAACTCCACCGCACCGGAGGTTTTAATGTCAAGGCGGTCGGTAATCCCGGACAGTACAACCTCACAGGCACCTTTAAACTCACCTTCGATGGTTTCTGCCTGCAGTTCCAGCTCCACTTCCGCTGCCCCGCTCAGGTCAAACTCAATATCCTCACCGCGCAGCATACCTTGCCCGGATACTTCCACGGCGCCACTACTTTCCAGGCCTTTAAAATTCTCGAGGGTAATATAGAGATCGAGCTCACGATAACGTGAAAAACTAACGTCCGAGCTCACGTGCAGGGTGCCGTCTTTCACATAAGTTTCAATATGTTCGAGAAGGTTGCCGTCAGCCTCAATGGTCAAGGACGAATAGTTGGCCGGACGCAGGTGAACTTCATAACCACCGCTAATATCGAGCGCTTCAAAAGGTGCTGTTTCGCGTGTTTCTTTTTTTACCTGGCCATTGCCCTGAACGGTTTCACCACAGGAGGCCAAAAAGAGGCTAATAACCCCAATAGTCAGCAATTTTTTCATCTTGGTTGATTTGGCTATAAATGTAAAAATATTGGATAAGCTAAGGCTTTAGCAAGCCTATTGTTTATGCCGCCTTTAGCTACGGCCCGGCTCAAGTGTCAGCATCCTGCAACTCAAAAGTTAACTTACCACAGCTAATGATTTGTAAATAAACGCAGTACTGCATGGAGAGCAGAGCGACCCACTCAATGGGCCAGCCCTGAGTTAATTAATATTTCCTTAAAATACTGCTCAGCTACTGCTATTTTCCGGCTTTGAGCGAGGCCCCACCCGATAGTGAACGACTAATATCGGTTGGTTTGCCCTTATAACTTACTCTGCCAGCCCCTGAAGCTTCTACATTCAGGTGGCCATTAACATTAATATCGGCTTCAGCAGCACCGCTAACGTTCAGAACGGCATCGCCCAGTACAAAGTCGTCGGCCTTTAGCTGGCTGGCCCCGGACAAATCCACCACTGCATTGTCCGCCTTCCCGTAAAGGCTGAGAATACTAGCTCCACTGCAATCGATATCGATGTTGCCGCGACAGGCCAGTTTCAGCTTGCCCCTGGAAGCTCCGGAGAATCCAACGCGGAAATCGCCGCTGCTAAGCTCGTCCTTAAATTCAACCTTAGCACCACCGTAGGCGTCTATTGCAGACAGCCGTTCGGCATCAATTAGAATTTTCACCCGCGGCTTTTCCTGCTTATTGTGCCCCTCATTTTCAATGTGCAAAACCCGGTTTTCCACCGTAGTTTTTATGTTGGCCATTAAATCGGGGTCGGCTTCAACCTCCACTTTTTGGGGGCCATAGTGTACTATTACGGTTATGGCATCACCAACACTGATGGCGTCAAAGGCAGCCAGCTTCCTTTCTTCCCTTTCAGGATCTTTAGGACGATCAGCCCGGAAGCCGACCAGTAACAGGAGCGCCAATGGAAAAACGATCAGATTTTTCATCATAAGTATGTTTTAGTTTAAAGTCTTTCTAAGTTACTAAAAACCAAAGGCACTATGGCAGACAGGCTTAGAGGGCGTCTGTAAGGGGCTTATTTGCCTGAAACCGGTCAGCAGTGGCAACACAAAAAAAGCCCCCGCATTGGCGAGGGCTTTAAAATGATAGCCGGATCGGCATTATTTCATCAATTGCTCTTCAAACCTGAAAAAGCACGATTTACATAATTGGTAAGTGCTTCCCCCTGTAACAGGTTCTGGGAGAGCAGGGCGAGGTCAACCCCCTGACGGATCAACTCGCTGCGGCGCTCTTCACTGTCTTCACTAAGGATGCGTCCGATGAGATCGTGATTGGTATTAACCACCAGGTTATACATCTCGGGCATATCTCCCATTCCCATCATACCGCCTCCACCGGTCATGCTCATTTCCTTCATCCGGCGCATAAACTCGGGAACGGTTACCATGAAGGGATTTTCATCACTGCTAAGGCTTTCCATCTGTACGGTAAACTTCTCCTTCTGTACATTGCCTTCAATGATCGGCTTCAGCTTTTCCTTTTCTTCGTCGCTGAGCTTACTGGGCTGATCGTCATCCTTCCTGATAAGTTTATCAATGTGATCGGCATCTACCCGGGCAAAGCTCAGCTTCTCATTGCTGGTTTCCAACTTCTGAATGAGGTGGCTCACAATGGGGCTATCCATCAATAACACGTCGTAGCCCTTGTCTTCGGCCCGCTGTATAAAGCTGTGCTGCATTTCCTTATTGGCTGCATACAAAACTACCAAATTGCCGTCTTTATCGGTTTGAAGCGCTTTGACTTTTTCCTGGTATTCCTCAAAAGTGAAGCATTCTCCCTTTACATTTTCATAGAGGGCAAACTTCTGGGCACGATCATAAAACTTCTCTTCTGAGAGCATCCCGTATTCAATAATCACCTTGATGTCCTTCCACTTGCTTTCAAAGTCAGCGCGGTCTTTCTTAAACATGCGCTCGAGTTTGTCGGCCACCTTTTTGGTAATATGGGCACTGATCTTCTTTACCGCGGCATCACTCTGAAGGTAACTGCGACTTACGTTGAGCGGTATATCCTTTGAGTCAATTACCCCGTGCAACATGGTAAGGAAGTCAGGCACAATTCCCTCCAGATTATCAGTAACAAAAACCTGATTCTGATAGAGATGGATCTTGTTCCGGTTCATATCCATATTGGGCTTGATACGGGGGAAATACAAGATACCATTGAGATTAAAGGGATAATCTACATTGAGGTGGATATGGAAAAGAGGCTCCTCAAAGGTGTAGGGATAAAGTTCGCGATAGAAGCTTTTATAATCCTCGTCTTCCAGATCGGCCGGCGCTTTAGTCCACGCCGGGTCAGGATTATTGATAATGTCAGGCACCTGCTTCTTAATTTCCTTGGCATCGTCGCCCTCGCCTTCCTTTTCGGTGATTTCCTTGTTACCAAACTGAATGGGTACCGGTAAGAAGCGGCAGTATTTATTGAGCAGCTCGCGGATACGGCTCTCTTCCAGAAATTCGAGACTATCTTCGTTTACATGCAATATAATATCGGTACCGCGATCATCTTTGGTGGTTTCCTCAAGCTCAAATTCGGGGTTACCCTCACATACCCAGTGAGCGGCCTTGGTACCATCTACATGGCTTTGAGAGATAATCTCCACCTTGGAGGCCACCATAAAGGCTGAATAAAAACCGAGTCCGAAATGACCGATAATGGCAGCGCCATCGGCCTTCTCCTCATACTTTTTAACAAACTCTTCTGCTCCGCTGAAAGCCAGTTGATTGATGTACTTTTCCACCTCCTCAGTGGTCATACCCACCCCGCGATCGCTAACGGTAATGGTTTTTGCTTCCTTGTCCACCTTCACCTCAATGGTAAGATCGCCTAGTTCGGCTTTTGATTCACCAATACGGGTAAGGGTCTTCAGCTTTTGGGTGGCATCCACCGCGTTAGAAATCAATTCGCGCAGAAAAATCTCGTGGTCGGAGTAGAGAAATTTCTTGATAATGGGGAAAATGTTATCGGCAGTAACGTTAATTCTTCCGGTAGACATACTTCTATCAGTTTTTCTTGGATTCACTTTTTTTACAATACCCTGTTGGTACTGCCTCTTGCCAAGCAACTGATATGCCGCCACCCTAAGTAATGACAAACTGACGTGGGCTCCGACAAAGCAGTGTCATTATTTCCCACTTAGCGCCTCAGATGTATGACAGCAGGACTTATTTAGGCAGCAAATTCTTTTGTTAAATTGATGCAGTAATTAAACCGGCATACGATGAAAAAAGCCATTCCCATCCTCTTAATATTAGGCTTGGTGGCCCTGGCCCTTGAAATCATGGAAATACTGGGCGGAATTCTGATCCTTATTATTGCTATTAGCTGTTTGCTGATTGCCTTTATCCTATGGCTGGTTAAGCTGGTAAGTTGAACTGAAAGGTGTCAGCTTCACACGCCTGGCATTAAAAAACGACGACTGCCTCTACTCCTTTACTGACGCATTTTAAAGAAGTAATCAGCAGAGTGTTTGCCCGAACCATAGAAGACAAAGAATATACACACCAGCAGGGTAATGGTGGAAAGCACAAAATTGATAGTGTGAAATTCTCCGATTAAGTTTATGGCAATCGCGCCGATCAGGATAGGAATCTCTGCCAGGCAAGCCCAACGGGTTAGTAAGCCAAAGGCTATGAGAACCCCTCCTATCAGGTGGGCGGGTGCCACGTAGTGGATGAGGGCCATCATGCCACCCCAGCGGTTGAGGGGCTCGGCCAGTTGGATCAGATAGTGAATGTCATTAAAAAAGGTGATGCCTTTGAAAAACAGAAAGGCCCCTAAACCAATTCTAATAAAATCGAGGGGATAGTAACTATGGGCGTTGGCCCATTTGTTCAGTGATCGTACGGTTGCCATGGTGAGGATATTTTTGTGATTTCTTTTAAGCTTCACCTAATTTAATAAAATATTGACTATCAATGGTTGCGCTTAGTGCCTTGGTAAGCCTGTTGCGGCCGGTAAAGGGTCTGTATAAATTAGCTTTTCTTTGTACTGCAAATACCTTTAAACTATGATCAGAACCAGATTTGCCGGTGTAGGCCATTATGTACCCGATAACGTGGTGACGAACGACGAGTTATCCGGCATGATGGAAACTAACGATGCCTGGATCCAGGAACGTACCGGTATTAAAGAACGACGCTGGGTGCCTGAAGGCAGTGAAGACACTGTTTCGGTAATGGGCACCAAAGCCGCCCGCAAAGCGATAGAAAATGCCGGCATCACTCCCGCTGACATTGACTTCATCATTTTTGCCACCCTCTCCCCTGATTACTATTTCCCCGGACCGGGAGTAATGGTACAACAGCAGCTGGGAGTGAAGGAGATTGGCGCCCTGGATATTCGCAACCAATGCTCGGGCTTCGTTTATGGCTTGTCCGTTGCCGATCAGTTTATCCGCAGTGGCACCTATAAAAACATCCTCCTTATCGGCAGTGAATTACACAGTCAGGGGCTTGATAAAACCACCCGTGGCCGTGGCGTTTCTGTAATTTTCGGCGACGGTGCCGGTGCGGTGGTGTTACAGCCTACCGAAGAAAATGGCAAGGGCATACTTACCAGCCACCTGCATTCACAAGGTGAGTTTGCCAAAGAGTTGGCATTGATCAGCCCCAGCACCACCTATTGGGTGGATGATATTATGGAAAAGGCTGATCCGGATGATACCAGCTACTACCCCTACATGAATGGGAATTTCGTTTTTAAACACGCGGTTACCCGCTTTGAGGAAGTGATAAATGAGGCCCTAGATGTCACCGGCCATAAAGCCGAAGATATTGACATGCTAATACCCCACCAGGCCAACCTGCGGATCAGTCAGTTTATCCAAAAGAAAATGGGGCTGGGAGATGAACAAGTCTTTAACAATATTCAGAAGTACGGCAATACCACCGCCGCTTCTATTCCTATTGCGCTGAGCGAGGCGCTGGCGGCCGGAAAGATAAAAGAAGGCGACCTGGTTTGCTTTGCTGCCTTTGGCAGTGGATTTACCTGGGGCAGTGCCCTGGTACGTTGGTAAAGCCTTACAGCCAGCTTTTTACAAAAAACAAAAAGGCCACTGACATGCAGTGGCCTTTAAACGTTTCACACAAAATTTTACCTTGATTCCTTACTAATCATTAATCAGGCCAAAATTTTCAGTGTGATCAATTTGTAGGGACTCAGGCCGTTTTTTGTCTCGATCCCGGCGAAAAATGCTTTTTAAGGATATCCTGCATCTCCAGCAGGCTGGTTGGCTTTATCAGGTATTCCTCAATTGCTTCAAAACTGCGGCTGCGGTTCAAATCCTGATCATTGGCACTGCTACTGAGAATGAACACCTTAGGCCCGTCTCCCTCTTTAAAAAGGTTCTCATATCGGTCCATGAATTCCCAGGCATCCATAAATGGCATATTGATATCGAGGATGATTACATCGGGAACTTTCTGGTATTGTTTTTTAACACAGGTTTCCAGATCGTGTAAGGCATCGAGTCCATTTTCGTATTCTGCTACTACCTGAAAACGTTCAGGGCTGGGTATACATTTACGCAGTACGAAACGACTAATAGGTTCGTCGTCCACAATCCATATCCTGGTAGGTTCGCTTAGGTTGGTTTTAGTTGATTGCATAGTTAACGTGCTGTCCTTCAAATTTATAGAGCACACATCCTCCCCGCAAGCTATATTATCGACCAGTTTATTTGCTTAATTTTCAGAACTAAGCTCAAGCGCGGGCTGCTAATTTGAGCGAGAGCAACTTAGGGCCTCAACCGCTTATTTCGGCAGATTTTTGGTAATCGGGTCTGCCGGCTCTCTAACCGCAGGGGTTAGCTGATGTTGATTTTCTCTGCACCTTTGAAATTAGCTTCGTCCCCCTACTGGGGTCGTTAAAATATTTAATATAGAAATCATGATTAAGGGAGTTCACACTATGTACTACAGCTCTGATCCGGAAGGATTGAGAGCATTTTTGCGCGATAAAATTGGCCTGAAGGCCACCGATATTGGTGGTGGCTGGCTCATTTTTGACCTTCCTGAGGCCGACATGGGGGTGCACCCAGCCGCTGATACCGCTACCGATGGAGCACCCAGTGGCACTGCTGACATATCCTTTTACTGTGAAAACATCAGGGAAACTGTGGCGGAACTAAAATCCCGGGGAGTTGAATTTAAGGGCGAGGTAGAGGAACACAGCTATGGCTGGGTAACGCGCTTTTATGCTCCTGGCAATTTCAGTATTCAGCTGTATGAACCTAAGTATGGCAGCAAATAACCTTCAGGCTATGAGGGTACTAAAATTGATCTACGCACTCCTGCTTTACCATAATTTCTCTGAAGCAGCTCCTAATTACACAATATCAAAGCTTTGGCAATGAAAAATCATTTTAGCGAAGCGGAAATTTGTTCTCTGATCGAACGCTTTGAGGCCAGAAAACTGCCAAAGCAGGAATGGACACATGCGGCCCACCTGGTGGTAGCCATTTGGTATAGTGCCAAATATAGTCCTGAGGAAGCACTGGCCCTGGTTCGCCAAAATATAAGAGCGCATAACCAGGCGGTAGGTACGCCCAATAGCGACTCGGAAGGTTACCATGAAACTATTACCCGCTTTTGGTTAATGCTTGGGCGCAGCTTTCTCGAAAATGGAGCTTACTCTTCCATTGCCGAAGCTTGCAATACCCTTATCCTTTCCCCTTGGGGTAACAGTAAGTATCCCCTCTCATGCTATAGTCCCGAAATTCTTTATTCAGTACGCGCCCGCCAGCAGTGGGTTGAGCCCGACCTTGGTAAAGTGGAGGAATTAATAAATGCGAATGACAGGTAACTGCTAAATTTGACCAAAATAAAACGCAAGCATGGAAATATCAGGCGCCAATGTCACTGTAATGGTTAGTGATCTCGATCGTGCAGTGGCCTTCTACACAGAAGTGTTGGGACTTACCTTAAAGAATCGCTTTGGCAATCACTGGGCCGACATTGAGGGGGCCGGCATTTCGATCGGGCTCCATCCTAGCGACAGGGCGATCACCCCGGCAGACAATATGCAAATTGGTTTAAAGGTTAAGAACTTTGAGAGTGCGGTGAAAGAACTGGCTCAAAAAGGAATTGAGTGTGAGGTGAATAATGAAGCTTGGGGAAGTCTGGCATTGTTTAAGGACCCTGATCAAAATGCGCTCTACCTATCGCAGCAACACTAAGGAAAATGGCTAACGGGCAAGCGCAGATCGGCCGTACCTTTAACTGCGATTGGTAAAACTGACCCTCCGCCAAATGACTTTATCCAATAGCAAAACTCGCAATTCTATCCGGCTGAGAGCAGCTAGCGAAGCCGATTCCAGCCGAATAGCGGCACTTTCGGGGCAATTGGGCTACCATGCCAGTACCACCGAAATCACTAACCGCCTAAGGTTGCTGTTACCCAGCAAGGATCAGCTGCTAATGGTGGCCACCAGTGGCCATGAGGTTATCGGCTGGATTCACGCTGCCTTCTCCATGCGAGTGGAAACGCCTGCCTTTGTGGAGATTTACGGTTTGGTAGTGGATGAATCTTATCGCCGATCCGGGGTTGGTAAAATACTGGTAAAGCGGGTTGAAGACTGGGCGCGCCAGTTTAATTGTGAGTTAGTGCGGGTTAGAAGCAACATTCGCCGTAGTGAGAGTCACCCCTTTTACCTTAAACTAGGATTCAGGGAAATCAAGCAACAGACCGTTTACAATAAACACATTATGGGTCAACAGACTGATCCATCCCCAAAGTAAAAGCCAGCACAAAAAGCAGTATAAAAAAGGTGGCACTCACCATATCGGCGGTGGTCTTTCGCAGCCCTCCCCGGCGGCGAAAAACATCAAGGCGGTAGTCGATCACCCCTGACAAAGCCCCTCCCAGCGGCACTACCAAAAATGGTATCAGCATTAACTCAAGACGACTGGAAGGAGGTAAATAGCCTATCGAATACACCAGGATCAGTAATAGCAGAGAAACCCCGGCTCCAATTGATGCGCGCATAGGCAGGGAAGTGAAAAAGCGGAAGTCTGGTGAATTTGCCATCACAGCATTTCTAAGACATGAAACACCCATAAATTTACAACAAACAGCACAGCAATTCAAACGTCTTTACACTGAATGTCAATGTATTAACTACTGTAATTCTAAAGGGCAGCGGTAGCTGATATTTCTTTATTAGGACCATTTTCTGTTGCCAGTGCTGCCTTGCCAGCAGTGATCATAGGTCAATCTATTATAAAGATGGCTTCAAGCCTGATTATCAATATTTTTTGCTTTAGAATTTTATAATTTTATAATTCCCCCTGCTAGCAAGTTAACGTGCAGGCAGTGTTGCCAGGGCTGCCCCACGCTGATCTGAGACTGGGCCATGCTCATCCAACACAATATCACCATGAAAATTCAAGCAATTATTATCCTTATGGGCTTGTTTGGGCTCAGCGACTGCCATAATGCTCCCGGTACTTCCGGTAGCTCTTCGGTCAATGCAGCCCGCCCTCTTACCGGCTGCGTGCCGGCCACCACTGATCACGCCTGGTACCTCAGTGACAACCAGGCTCCCCTTTTTGAGGATCTCGAAGGCTATGATTGCCAGCTTAAGACCAAAAATGAAATGGCACAACGCTATTTCAATCAGGGAATGGTACTGGCCTATGGCTTTAATCATGCCGAGGCGGCCCGCTCTTTTTACTACGCCAGCAAACTCGACCCCGATTGCGCTATGCCTTACTGGGGTTATGCCTATGTACTGGGACCTAATTACAATGCCGGCATGGAGCGCGACAATTACCAGCGGGCCTACGAGGCAATTCAAAAAGCCCGGGCCCTTGCGGCAGACTGTAGTCCTAAGGAAAGAGCGCTGATTGAGGCCCTGACTAAACGCTATGTTGCCAATCCGATCGAGGACCGCCGCGAACTGGATATCGCTTATGCCAATGCTATGAAAAATGTAGCCGATCAATACCCCAATGATGCCGATATTCAGGCCATATATGCCGAGGCATTAATGGACCTCCACCCCTGGGACTTATGGGATAAGGACGGAAAAGCTAAGGAATGGACTCCTGAAATTCTGGAACGACTAAAGCAAGCGATGCAGGCCGATCCTGAGCATATCGGCGCCCATCACTTCTATATTCACGCGGTGGAAGCATCACAACATCCTGAAGCAGGCCTGGTCAGTGCTCAACTTTTTGATGATGACAAGATTCCCGGTGCCGGACACCTTGTGCATATGCCGGCCCATATTTACATCCGCACCGGTGACTATCACAAAGGTACCCTGGCCAATATAAGGGCCGTAAAGGTAGACAGCCTCTATACCAGCGCCTGCCATGCCCAAGGTGCCTACCCCCTCGCCTACTACCCTCATAATTATCACTTTATGGCCGGCACTGCCACCCTTGAAGGCAACAGCAAATGGGCATTGCTGGCCGCAGATAAAGTGTCTGAGCAGGCCAACCGCGATATTATGATACAACCAGGCTGGAGTACCCTGCAACATTACTATAGTATTCCTTACTACGTGAAAGTGAAATTTGGCAAATGGGATGAGCTACTGACCATGGAAAATCATGACCCCCAGCTGAAATACCCGGCCGCGGTCAGACACTACGCCCGGGGAATGGCTTACCTGGGTAAAAACCAGCTGGATGCTGCCAAATCAGAATTGGCCCGTTTAAAAAAATATGCCGCCGATGAAAGTTTAAAAGAAATTACCGTGTGGGACATAAACTCGGTACATAGCCTGATGCAGATCGCCCGGCGGGTGCTGGAGGGTGAGATCAAAGCCCGCGAAGGTAAATATGATGAAAGCATTTTGTTGCTCACTGAAGCGGTAGTTATTGAGGACCAGCTGAACTACGACGAGCCGCCGGACTGGTTTTTCTCCGTGCGCCATCACCTGGGTGCAGTACTCAATGAAGCTGGACGCTATGAAGAGGCCATTGCCACCTATGAAGAAGACCTGGCCCGACTTCCTAAAAATGGCTGGGCCCTGCACGGTATGAAACTGGCTTACCAACAGCTTGATGACGAAGCTATGCTGGCCGATGTGGAGGGACGGCTGGCTTTGGCCTGGGCCACCGCCGATATTGAATTGGAAAATTCGCGCCTGAAATAATAATCTAACAGCACGCCTGAAACGGTTTAGGCGGTTGCAACAATTACGCAATAAGTAACTCATTCCTACCTGGAAACGTCAATTTCCGGACATTTTTTGTTCCTATTGTAAAAAGCAGTCTATTCTTTTAAAAGAGTGTACTCAAATTTTAGAACTGTCTGCGACTTCACATTTTTATGGATTATGTACAGTCAGCGATAAAGCTAACAGCCCACTCCCTGGCCGCAATCAGTTATCACAACTGGTATCAACACTAAAGATCTGCAACTGACTATCATGGCTTGAGCATTAGTGAGTCAAGGGGGATCTGATGGCAGCGTCTGCTACCAGCGCTTGATATTATTCTGACTATTTCCCTTAAAATGCCTACAGTTTTATGCTATATTCGACGACCCTAACCTCTGAAATTCCGGTCATGAATAATTTGAAAAAATCACCCATAAAATACCTTTTAATTACCATCGCTTTTTCCCTGCCCTCAATGGCCCTGGCCCAGGGTAAATTTAGTGCAGGCCTGGTAGCCACTCCCTCTGCCAGTACCTTTATGATATCCGGTAGTAGTTCTACCTATGAGTATATCTTTCCGCTAAGTTTTGGCGCCAGAGTAAAATATCAGCTGGGCGATTTTACCATTAGCAGTGGCGTTATGCAGCTTTCGCAAGGTTACCAGTTTGATGTTGATGAAACCACCATCAGCAACCCCCAGGGAACCGGCAACACCTACCAGCACCGTTATAAGTCGAAAGCCATTGCTGTGCCAATCAATGTGGATTACGAAGTAGCGTCTATTGGTAAAACCAGCATTATTGGTGGCTTCGGGCTTTACCTGGGGCATATCTATTCTTATACCCATCAAACCAATGACCCGCTTTATAATCGCACAGATTATGTTGTTCAATATGAACCTTTCTTTCTCGGTTTAAATGCGGGCGCAGGGATGAGCTACCGCCTCAACCAAAAGTTCAGCTTTGAGGCGAGACCAAACATTATATTCCAGTTGCCTACCGATCATTCAAGTGAGTATAAAACTGGTGCGCGACAACTGACCTATGGTTTGGACCTGGGTATTTATTATCATTTTTAAGTGATTATAAAGGTACCTGGCCCTCCTGGCCACTCTTTTGCTATTCCCTGCCCCGACAGGATATTTTAATACCGGATATTAATACTGAATTTTTAGTTGATTCTTAAACCAACTTTGGTAATTTAAGATTTGGCCGGCATTTAGTACCTTAAGGCGATAGTCACTGTACTTATGCACAGGGTTTTACTAATATTACTAATGTCAGGCTGTAGTCCCAATAGCGGGCAAGATGATGTCACACCCCGCTTGGTAGGAGGACCCTGTGAGGGCTGTGAGGCGGTATTCGAGTATGGCCGGCGTCAACTGCAACCTACTGACACCCTGCCTGGCTTTGAAGAACCGGGTCAACAGATCCGCATTAGTGGAACTATTTTTAAGCCGGACGGCAAAACACCGGCCAAAGATGTTATCCTCTATGTATATCACACCAACCAGAATGGCCTTTACGAAATTGAAGAAGATGCAAGTGGCTGGGCCAGAAGACATGGCTACCGGCGGGGCTGGGTAAAAACTGCTGCTGATGGACGCTACCAGTTCTATACGGTAATACCTGGTGCCTACCCTGATAGGCAAAGCCCTATTCACATTCACCCAACCATACTGGAACCCGATGGTCGCTATTACTGGCTGGGAAGTTTTCTGTTTGCCGATGACCCCCTTCTTAGCTCGCGCCATATTTCCTCTTCCCCACGTGGTGGTGATCCGGAGGTGCTGGAACTGAAGTCAGAAAAAGGAATGCTTACAGGTCACCGCAATATTACCCTGGGAAAAAATGTACCTGATTATTAACTATAAATCTTTCAATTCCTTTCTTCGGCGGCTGGTATGGGCCCTAAGCTGTTGGGCTTTACTACTGCCGGCAGCCTGTCAGTGTGAGCAACAGCAGATAGAAACGCCGGCCGGCCTATTAGCAGGCGAAGTGCGCGATCCCCGTTTTCCAGTCCCCATTATTACCGCCGTACTTGACCTTGACTGCGCTACCCTTGATACCTGCCCGGTCCGAACCGGCGACTGCATTAGCAAAGAATTCAGGGTGGAAAAGGATACCCTTTACTTTTTCACAGTAAGCTATTTTAATGGTGATACCCTAAATCCAAGTTGCCGTAGTTGTGGAAGTGTATACCTGCGCGATTCGGTAGTGATGAACCTAGTTACCGCCTGTCCCACCGGCGGGCCCTGGGTTGATTTTGCGCCTTTGCAGCCCGGCCGTAGCTACCGGTTGGCGGTGTGTATGCAAAGGTGCCCTGAAGAGGAAAGCTGTGAGTGTGGTAAGGAAGCGCGTTCTATAGCCATTGTCTCCATGCGGCGCGTTTTCCCTGATTCTTAGCATCTTACTTAAAATACCTCAAATGAGGTATTTCCAGCGGGGCCCATTCCCTATATTTTTGAATTCAAGGCTTGAAACATCCTGCTAGTCCAGCAAAAGCTACTTCCTGGCAACAACTGATATCATAATGAATCAGCGCCTTTATAAGCAGCTGGGAAGCTTTTGCCCTCAACTTGGGCAAAGGGTGTGAAAGGCCGTAAACCTGTTAATTATGAAAACTACTCTGCTCTCTCTTAGCCTCCTTGCGGGATTATTGTTCCTTACTGGCTGCGCCAAAAACCAAAATGGCGTATGTGAAATGAAATGGGGTACCTCTAACTACAAATATTACTGCCAGCCTGAAGAGCAGGAATATTGTTCCGCGGGTTGGGAACGCTATTTTGAGTCGGAAAGCTGTTCGGATCTCGGTTATACCGAAAAGTACGACGGAGAAGGTGGTCCTATTGATGGGCCGGTGTTTGTTAGCCCCGATGGACCCTCCGAGCCCGGCGAAAATGGCTATTGGGCCACCGGGACTGGTGGTACCGGCAGCCAGGGGGGCGGTGGTTCTGGCAACTGTGACCTGGAGAACTACAATGGTCCTGAATTCGACATACAGGTTGACGCCCAGTGTAAGGCAGCTTATATGTATGATTGCATTGGTGACTATACTGCCCGCGATGCCTCTTGCGACCTCTATTACCAATACGGCAATGATGTGTGGATTGGCCCGGGATCACTGCCAGAGTGTCCTTATTGTAATTAGGACCAGCAATGAAAAAACTCCAATCCATTGCGGTCCCGCTGCTGGTACTAGTTACTCTGGCGGCGGTGGTTTTATTTGGGCTTCGTCACGAACAGCTGCTGCATAGGCTAAATGGCCCCGGTCACCAGATCAAGGAAAGCGCCGAGGCACTAAAAGCAAAACCCAGGTTGTCCATAATGCCTTTAGGCGATAACCCCAGGCTTGGCCCCGACAGTGCCAGGGTGAAAATGATCGCTTTTGTGGACTATCAGTGCGGTTTCTGTAAAGCTTTTGTACAGGATCAACTGCCCCACCTGCAGCAGGAATATATTAAGAAAGGTAAGCTTCAAATCATTTTTCGCGATTATCCCCTACGCTTTCACAAACATGCCAACTATCTGGCCCAACTGGCTCACGCTAATTTTCGCCAAGGCAGCTTTAGCAGCTTTCTGACTGAGATATGGGATTTTGATGCAGAGCATGACTCCCTGGCGATTGCCAATGCCTTTGGGCCCGAAGGTTTGCCGGAGCAAAGCTATCTGCAGGCAAAGAAAGAAATTGCCGAAAGCAAAATGTTGGCTGGTACCGCCGGGATTACCGCTACTCCCAGTGTAATTATCAATAACCGGGTACTGGTAGGACTACGCAAGCTCGATGAACTGCGCAGCCTTATCGATTACAGTATGGATCACAGCATCCCCAATAATCGTCCCCTGGGGACTTGTGCCGAATAGCAAACTTTCAGGCTCCCCGCCGAACATTAATAATCTCCGCACAGAATCCATTGCCCTGGGACTGCCTCCCCCCGGCCATTTTGCTCATAAAATTGACCCGAGGATGAACAACTCCCTCGGAAATTGGGCTATTTAGCTATAATGGCGAAAAGCTTAAATTTAAGCTATGGCTACGCAAGGCTAGGCATGCCAGCGGCAAGCCTAAAGGCCGGAGCCCGGTATTAAATTAAGGCTGGCGAAGACAATACCCTTGCATATGCTGAGCAGGTTTTTAGGATTCCATGATCAATTAAAGAAGACAAACTAGTGGTGCTGCCTTGCCAGGTATAGCTGGCAAAAGTAACACCCTAAGTATCGGAGGAGCAGCTACTTTGCTGCAACCGCAATAAGATCGATGAAGCCGGGGAACTGGCTCAGGCCGAGCCTGAAGAAGTGCTGAATGAAAAAGGAATGATCTAACTATAAACACAACAACTATGGCAATGACCCCGCATCAAAATCACAATGGCCCGGAAGAAGTGAATGATTTTATTGAGCGACTGAAGCATCCCTTAAAAAATGAGGTTTCAGAAGTACGCCGCATTATCCTGAGCAGCACCCCCGGAATTACCGAACACATCAAATGGAATGCCCCCAGCTTTTGCATAGACAATGATGACCGGGTCACTTTAGAATTACACGAGGAAGACGCTATCCGGCTCATTTTTCACTGCGGTGAAAAAGTACACCATCAATGGCCGGCGGGCAAAATTTTTGAAGATTCATCAGGCCTGTTAAAATGGCTGACCAATAACCAGGCCGTGGTAAGGTTTTGCAATATGGACGAATTAAAAACCAAGGAAGATCAATTGAGGATAGCCGTTAAAACCTGGATAGAGCACACCCGGCCCGAAGAGGGAGAAAGAGCAGGCCTTGCCTGAAACCTAATTGGCAGCATAATAATACTGCTTTTTTTAAGCGGGGTTAATGTCCGAGTTTGCCGATTCAGAACGAGTGCCCGGGTTTCCTAACCTGTCGGTTAAAGGATAGCCAATGTCAACCATATCCTGAATTACATGATCGAGTTCATTGGCTGAGGCCTCCAGGTGGTCAAGGTATAAATCCTTGTCTTTATCGTCGGTGTTAGGCAGTTTCATAATTTTTATGAGGCCTAAAATCCGTGCCAGTGGGGAGCGTACCAAATGCGATTGCGCCCAGGCAATATCGCTCAGTTTACGGTTTTGATCAGCTATCGCGGCAAGTTGACGTTTGTGCTGAGTTATATCATGGGCAATCACCAGAATACCCTGGATAACACCATTATTATTAATCACTTCAGAGGAAATCAAGACCTCATAAAACTGTCCGTTGCGGGCAGTTAGTTGCACTTCGAAATCAGTGCAGGGCTGCCCGTTAAGACAGGGATTGATGACTCCAAGCTGAAAGCGACTGCGTTGGTCGGGACTGAGGATGTTGTCCAGTTTCCAGATTTCCTCCCCATCCGGCAGATTAAGGCGCTTGGCGGCAAAGGCATTGCGGTAAATGATATCGCCCTCAACGGTGGTAATCCATATCATATTACTGAAGTTCTCCAGTATTCCCTCTACATCGAGTGAATCAGAGATATTGAACATGCGATAACGGCTCAGTCCATAAATTATGGAAAAGGAGAAAACGGTAAGTACGGTTGAGGTAATAGGTACTTCCATCTGAAAGTAGGCCGGCAACATTACCTGAGTAATGGTACCCTGTAAGGTAGGTATAAACAGCCCCACGGCAATCAATAAGGCCTGTCGCTTTCGCCGAAACTGGGACTCAGAGTTCATGCGTGCCACATACCTGAACAATATCAGCAAGGCCAGCAAAACTACCACTGAAATGGCGTGGCGGTGCACATTATCCATACTACCGGGACGGGGAGTATTAATGTATCCCCAAAAATCGTGATCTATAAAGGTTACCGGCGTAGTGTTACCTACGAAAAGTAAATAAAACGCTAAAAAGGGAAAATAAATAAGGGCCGGAATATAGGCCGGTTGTTGTTTTTTCTTGGAGGTGAAAGTAATGGCAAAATGCAAGCTCAAAGGGGCGGTCGCAAACCAACTTATGCCCAAAACCCGATCCCAGAATCGCATCAATTCCAGGTCTATAACGGTACGGGCAACTACATCATAAGCCTGCCACAGGAATAGTGAAATAATAAATGAAGCAAAAATATGGGTAGTCTTACTGCGGGGCAGAAAGAAGAAAAGATATATAAGAATACCGCAATTTAAGAGCGCTGGAACCAGCGCTAATAATACAGCAAGAATATGACTCAATGTTTCGGTTTGTTTGGCTTGACGAAACAATTATATAAAATTTAACGGACATTTCATCCTGGCAACATCAACAGGATATAAATTTTGCTTAAAACTCCAGCCCCGGCAAGTCAACTGGCAGGGCAGTTGATGCTCATGCCCCCTTATGATTGCTCAGGGCTAATGACAAGGCCCAAATGGCATGGAAACACTGCTTTGCTGCAAGCCCATTAAGATATCTGCCTTAAATTTGGGATTCATTTCAATCGAAAAAAGATGCAGTCAAAAGCCAGTACCCCTACTGAGTATTTACAATCACTGCCTGAAGAAAGGCAGGCCGCCATTAGTAAGTTGCGGGAGGTAATCAGCCAGAACCTTCCGGATGGATTCACCGAGGTGATGACTTATGGCATGCTGGGATATGTAGTACCCCACTCCGTTTATCCCGCCGGCTACCATTGTGACCCTAAGCAGCCCCTCCCATTTATGAGCGTGGCATCACAAAAAAACTTTGTAGCAGTTTATCATATGGGTATTTATGCCGACCCTGAATTGATGGATTGGTTTGTAAAAGAATATCCTAAATATGTGAAGACCAAGCTGGATATGGGTAAAAGTTGTATTCGATTTAAAAATATGAACAATATTCCCTTTCAGCTTATCGGTGAGCTGGCCGGAAAAATGACGGCCGAAGAGTGGATTAAAATATATGAGGAAAACATTAAACCTTAGTAATTTAAGCTCAGCGGTCGTGAATTGTCGGACAGGCGTGAGCGGCTATAAAATTTCCGGCTTTTCGTTCGCTATTTTTTAATCCCATTATTTTCAGTGGCTTAAGGGCAGTCAATGCTCAGGTATTTATGGAGACAATAGCATGGTAACTGATTCGAATGAAGTGAATTAGGAAATTTCCGTTACCGAAAAAGAAAGAAAAAACCGTACTGCTGTCAGAACTGAGTAGCCCTCTCAATACCGGCTGGCGCTACCTGGTCAGGTAATCAACAAAATCAGTTAAAGCGCAGCACCAGGCCGCCGTTGAAGGCGAATTGCGCAATCGGTGAATAGCTGCTTAAGCCGACCTGGGTGCCTCCCCCATTGCTCCAGTACAAGCCTGCGCCCACATCGGTTATCGGAAAATTGAGATTTACGGCCAGCCGCACTCCCAATAAATCATTGAAAAAATACTTGATGCCGGCGTTCGGCCCAACGGCAAAGCGGCTGACATCGGTAAAACGGTTTTCATCTGAAGCCAAAATCACCACCCCTAACCTCAATCCGCCGTAGTACTGAAAGTCCTCATCGCTAGCGGGAAATATTCTTTGCCCCCCCAGCATGATGTAACTTATGCTGGCATCATTACTGTAATTTTCATTAAAAAAGATGGAGCGGGCTTCGGCTCTGGTTTGCTGGCGTGAGTAATAAAGTTCTATGGCATAATTAGGATTTAGAACAAAGTCCACACTACCGCCAAAGGTATGGCCGTCGTCAAAACTGGCCTCGCCACCCGTAATATTAAAGCTGTTGCGAAAAGTATAACCACTAAAGGCAAAAGCCTCTATGGTCTGGGCATTGAGGCTGGCAGCACCGCCAACAAACAGGATAAATGCTAATAGTTTGAGGTTCTGCATCAGTTGTTCATTTTTGAAGTATTCTCCTCTGCAAAGAGTCCGTCCTGCCTCATGCGTTTGTAAACTTCATACACCACTTCATCAACGGTTCGCTCCAGGTCAGAGGGGTTCATGGTAGAAGTCACCCCGGACCAAACCAACCCCTTATCAAAAGAGTGGAGATTGCATTCAATGTAATACCTGACGTCTTCTCGTACATAACCGGGGTCGTAAAAGTTGCTGTAGTAGTGGCTGTGATATCCATAGTAGCTATAGCCATAGGAATAACTACCTGGCACCCAGGTAGTACTTTTGTCTTTCTGCAATAACCTGAAAGTAAGTACCCCATCAAATCCCTGACGTTGAAGTATGGCCTTGCTTTTTGAGGTATCCATTACCACCGCCTGGGTGCCCAGTACCTGGTGTGAAGGCACAAATATTGGATTATAGGAAGCCAGTTTTTGCTCGGCATGGCGGCGAGAGGTTTCATTAGTACTTAATACTGCCACCATCACTTTGCTAAAATCTCCCTGACGCAGTTGCACGCCCGGCGCCTTCCATGAATTTACGACCCTGGTACTGCTGCAGCCATACAGCGCTGTCAGCATCACTAAAGTCATTCCCAATATTCTAATCTCTTTCATTATCTAATTCTTTTAAAAAGTGTCCCACCAAAAGCCTATTTTAAAACTGGTATAGCTCATCGCACTTGTTGACTGGGCGGCAAAGGCCTGGTTATACTGAACTCCAAGGTGAAGAAAGGCACCATAGCCAAGCGGAAAGGCCACCCCGGCCATAGGGGCTAATCCGGCATGCCAGTTATCTTCCCTGAAGGCATAAAGTCCCATTTCCAGCCGTCTTTCTATATAATAAGTGCCCACGCCCAGCCCCAGATAAGGATGAAACTTCTCTGACTGGAAATGATAATTGGCAGTGGCCAGAATCGGCAAACTGTTCACAAAGCGAAATTGCTTGGCACTAAGAGTAATATTGCGCTCAGGACCTTTAATTACCTCACTCACTATACCATCACTGGCCTCCCTGAATACGTTCCAGCCACTGCTGAAGCCCAGTGAAAAGTTTGGGTTTAAAAGATACAGGCCGGAGACATTCAGTCCCCTGAAACTAAAGTCATCAGTAAAATCACTCAGGCCTCCCCCGGGCAGGGCCGGGCTATAGGACAGTCCAAAGAAATGGCTGTGTTGGGCCTGCGCCGAAAAACACAGGCACAACGTCATTGAAATCAATATCATTCGTCTTTTTAACTGCATAGCCCTAGTTTTTATGGAGATAAGGTGAGTCGGTGAACATGCGATCTATGCCGCGCTCTACCCGCGACCGGAGGTTGGAGCGTCCATCAATCAGGGCGTTAATTGCCCCAGACCACAGCACTTCCAACTGGTCGTTGGCCAGGGGGTTGTTGGGATCAAACATTTCTATAATGAGGCTCCCTTCACGGTAAGCGTAGATAGATGAGTAGCAACAGTAGCCCGGGTACCCGGGGTAATAGCCCCCCGGGGGATAAGGCGGATACCAGCCCCAGCCACCCCAATCGCCCCAGTAGTCCCACCAACCACCAACGGCAAAATTGACGTTTTCCAGTACCGAAACCAGTACAATTACGTCGGAACCATTTTGCATGGGATCGCTGCTTTCGGTCCAGCCAGCCTCGTTGAGATGATCCCTGATTTCATCAATAACAAATTGCTGGTTGGCCGGGTCTATTGAAACTTCCCCCTGCTGGCCCAGCACTTCGATGCTATCGGCAATAACGTAAGTTTGGTAATCCTGATAGTTTACATCGTTATTCTCAATTGACAGCACCAGATCAAGCTCGTCCTCATACTGGGCACCCTGGGGGTTACAGGCCACTGTCGCCATGAAGGCGGCAATTATCAAATATCTATAAATAACAGGGGTGGAACCTTCGGGTAGTATCATAAGCCAGTTTGGGTTTAGCAGTGAAACACTTCATCACCAGTCTAAAAATAACAGAAAATTCAGTTCACCCACTCATTGTCAAATGTTTGTGATAGATATTATTGATTGAAAATTAACAATAGTTAAAGAGCCTAGGCTTAATTTAAAAATCCAAAAACCACAGAATTGCAATGAACTACCTGCCTGTTTTTTCCGACCGGGTGAAGCGCCCATCTCTGTATGTACAAAAAATAATTAGCCACCCCATAAGCCTGCTGATAATTTTAGTGCTGACATCACTGGTCAGCAATGCCCAACACGACAGCTTGGTGCTAAATAACGGCGATATCATTGTTGGTGAAGTCAAGCAAATGACCAAACAGGTGCTAATCATTGAAACGGACTACAGCGATTCCGATTTTAAGGTGGAGTGGGATAAGGTTTCGGAGTTGTATTCAGATCAACTGTATACGGTAGCCCTTGAAAACAGGGTATTGCTGGCGCCAGCCACTATTAAAACCAGCAGCCCGGGTGTTTTGCGGGTGGAGGATAATCGCAACATAAAGGAGATAAAGGTTAATGACATTGTTTATTTCCGCCAATTGGATGAGTCTTTCTGGAGCAAAATGTCGGCCTCAGTTGATTTTGGTTACAGCCTTACAAAAGCGCAAAACCTCCAACAATACAATGCCAGCGCTACCCTCGGCTTTAAAACACCACAGTGGACTATCAACGCCAACTATCGCCAGGTACGCAGCAGCCAGGATGATGTGGATCCGGTGCGCCGGGTGGAGGGAGCATTAAGAGCTGATTACTTGCTTAGAAATGGCATTTTCTTCGGGGCCGGTCTTAACTTTCTTTCCAATTCAGAACAAAATCTTTCCCTGCGTACCACCGGGGTGCTGGGGGGTGGCTACTATTTCGTACAGCACAGTTCCTGGTACTGGAATGCTTTTACCGGAGTGGCCATAAACGACGAGAATTTCGAAGCCAGTGTGGATGTTAATGGTGTATCGGCCGATCGCGAAAGCTATGAAGGCGTGGTCGGCACGGAAATCAATCTTTACAATACCGGCGATCTCAACCTGTTTACCAATGTTTACTGGTATCCCAGCTTTACCGAACAAGGGCGCCACCGGGTAGACTATAAGTTTGACATTTCCTATGACCTGCCTCTTGACTTTTATGTTAAAGCCGGCCTCACCTTAAATTATGATAATCAGCCCGCCCCCGGAGCTTCTGATACCGACTATGTAGTGGTTACAGGCTTTGGCTGGGAATTATAACCTACTTAAACCATATAATGATGAAAAACCGAACTACCAGCATTTTAATGGCCTTACTTAGTTTCTGCTTTTGCTTAAACACAGGCTTAATGGCTCAATCCACCAGCGTGGAGACCCAACTTATCCTGGAGATGTGGGGCATTGAAAAGAAGGAAATTTTCCGACAGAATATGGCACTATCTATTGAGCAAGCGGAAGCTTTCTGGCCCCTTTATCAGCAATATGCTTCTGCTCGTCAGGATCTGGCCAAAGAGCGCATTGCCATTTTGCAGGACTATAGCCAGAGCTATCAAAATCTGAACAATGAAATGGCCGACGAACTAATGCTCAGGCTTTTTAAAAATAATTTGGCGATAGAAAAGCTGCAGCACAAATACTACAATAAAATAAAGAAGGCGGTAAATCCTTTACAGGCGGCACATTTTGTTCAAATCGAAAAGTATCTGGAAGCGGCCATCCGCATGGAAACCCAAAACGCCCTTCCCTTCATAGGGGAACTCGAACAAATGCGGGTAAAGTGACCGGCAGGCAGCATTATAAAAATTGAAGCGGAAGGAGATTAAGGGGTGAAAACTAAAATCACATACAAATTGACTCAAGCCTCCAATACGAGCAGCAACTGGTGGTGGCTACCGGCATTTTGTTTATCAGCCTCCTGCTATGCACAAAGCTATTACAGCCCTGACTCCACTTTAACTTCACCGCGGCTTTACCTCTCTGCCGGCATCTATTTTCCCGAGATCACCACCTCTATTCGCATAGATTCAAGGCTGGGCCTGGGCACCGATATAAGCCTGGAAGATGATCTTAAGTTAAGCAATAACACCTCGGTATTCCGCGGTCAGGCCCTGTTTCCGGTCAGCCAGCGGTCAGAGCTTCTCATCGGTTATACCAATATTAACCGCAGCAATGGACTTGAGCTGGAAAAAGACTTCACCATCAGGGACACCGTGTTTTATGCCGGGGCCAAGGCCCACATAAAATTTGATGTTTACCACTACGCTCTTGGTTGGCGCTATTCTTTTCTGGAGGGCCCAGGCTGGAAGGCAGGCTTATCGCTCGGGGCACGCTTAATCCAGTTTAAAACCCGCTTCGAGGCCGGCATCAACCGCAACCAATATTACCGCGAGGCCAGTATTATCGCTCCGGCGCTACTCTTTGGCGGACATATAAGTGGCTACCTTACGCCAAAGCTACTGGGACGCTACTCGCTGGAGTACCTGCGCCTGTCGGTTTCCGATATTAAAATTCATATCCTGGAATCCGGGGTGTCCCTGCGTTACTTTATTTTTGAAAATTTTGCCCTCGGGGCCGGTTATGCGGCCAATGATTACCGGGTACGTGAGCTGCCTTTTAATGATGACTTCCAGGGTAAAGTAATCTTTTCCTTTAGTGGTTTTCACAGCTTTGTGTCAGCACGCTTTTAACAGATCGCCCATGAATGAGGAGTTAACAAAACCTAAAATTTCACTTTCAGAAACCCTGAGCAAATTAGCCTTTCCGCTTCTGATAACGTCCTATTTTCTTACTGCCTGCGGTGGCAAGCAGGAAACACAACAGGCCGATAATTCAGGTTCAGAAGTTGGCACCTCCCCCCTGGCTAGTACCACTAATCCAGCACCCGAGGGCATGGTGCTGATACCGGCTGGATCTTATTTAATTGGTAGTGAGGATAAGTATGCCCAGCACTCTGAAGGGCCTGAGTACCCGGTAAAAATTTCTGCCTTTTATATGGATCAGAGCGAAGTAACCAATGCCCAGTTTGCGGCATTTGTTGAAGCAACCGCTTATGTAACGGTAGCCGAGCGGCCGGTGGATTGGGATGAATTAAAAAAACAGCTTCCTCCCGGCACGCCCAAACCAGCTGACTCTTTACTCCAGCCCGGTTCATTGGTGTTTCGGCCTCACCCGGCGGCCAATCTCCACGATATTTCACAATGGTGGTCATGGCAAATTGGTGCCAACTGGCGTCATCCCCATGGGCCGGACAGCGACTTGGAAGGACTCGGAAATCACCCGGTGGTACATATTGCCTTTGAGGATGCCCAGGCCTATGCCAAATGGGCGGGTAAACGCCTGCCCACCGAAGCGGAATGGGAAATAGCCGCCCGGGCTGGGCAGCATCGCGCCTTTTCATGGGGTACCGAGCTTACCCCCGCCGGAGAGTATTTGGCCAACTTCTACCAGGGCCGCTTTCCCGATGGTAATACCGCCCGCGACGGCTATGCCCGCACCGCACCGGTAATGAGTTACCCCCCCAATGAATTTGGGCTTTACGACATGATTGGCAACGTTTGGGAATGGACTTCTGACTGGTACCGACCCGACACCCATGTTCAGAATAAATCAGTATCTGCCCGTGGTTGTATTAACCCCGCCGGCCCCGCAAAGAGTTTTGACCCTCAGGAGCCGCTGGTACCCAAGCGCGTCACCAAGGGTGGCTCCTATCTCTGTAGTGAAGAATACTGCAGCAACTACCGGCCCAGTGCCCGTATGGCCACCGCCTTTGATTCGGGACAGGAGCACCTGGGGTTCCGCTGTGTAAAAAGCCTTGATTGATATGCTGAAGCCCTACCTATATACCGGTATAATACTTCTGGCACTCTTAAATATAACGGCGCCAGCAAATGCCGGGCTGCTGGTTGACAATACCCCCGCCTCACTTCCCCATGAAATGCGCACATCATTAGCTCCGGGCGCTAATGTTCCCTGGTTCCGTCAGGGCCTTACCATGATGGCTTTGGGAGTGGTGGCCTCCGCACTTTTGATTCTTCCCTTGTGGCAGCGCGAGCGCAAATTGCGCTTTGAAAAAAAGCGCCTGCAAAAGGCACTGGGTGAGCGCGACCGGCGCCTGAAGAGTCACCACCGCATTATCAGAAGGCAAGCGGCCCGACTTCGAAAAATTGACGGGATGAAAAACCGCTTCTTTACCAATATCACTCACGAATTCCGTACTCCGCTCAGCTTAATTATTGGTCCGGTAGAACAGGCCATTATTGAACAACCGCCGCCGCGGGTTTTTGAAAGGCGCATGCAGGGAGTACTGAAAAATGCCAATCATATCCTCAACCTGATAAACCAGTTGCTGGATCTGGCCAAGATTGAAAACGGCCAAATGAAGCTTGACCTGGTAAAAGGGGATCTGGTAGCCCATACGGCGGAAGTGGTGAAGCGATTTCAAACCCAGGCCCAACAAAAGCAGCAACGCCTTATATTTCTTAGCTCCGAAAAAGAACTTAACACAAGTTTTGATCAGGACAAATGGGATAAAATTCTCTATAACCTGATAGCTAACGCCCTATACCATACCCCGCGTGAGGGTTGTATTCAAGTTTATCTGGGCCGCAGTAGCCAGGAAAATCAAAAGTGCCTCAGCCTCGAGATTAAGGACAGCGGCAGCGGTATGCCCCCGGAGGAATTGAATCATATTTTTAAACGCTTTTATCAGGCCCAGGCCCAAAGTTCCGCCCGGCGGGAAGGTACCGGTATCGGTCTGGCCCTGGTATACGAACTGGTCAAACTACAGCTGGGTGAAATCCAGGTGCACAGCCACCCAGGCCAGGGCACCAGCTTTTCCATTTCCATGCCGGAAATGGAGCAGGATGCCCCCGTAGCGCCACTGGTTGAAACAGACTTCAGTCCCAATTCACCGCCGGCTAGTGCCGCCGAAAACACCACTGTGGCCGCCGGACCGGATGCCCCTCCTTTTTATCTCGACATCCTTATTGTGGAAGACCAGGAAGATATGCGTGAATACATCAGGCAATGTCTTAAGCTACCAGGCTACCACTTCCATGAGGCCACTAACGGGCAGGAAGGCCTTGAAACCGCATTGAGTATTATCCCCGATCTGATAATTGCTGATGTGATGATGCCCAAAATGGACGGCATCGCCCTCACCCAGAAAATACGGAAAGACCTTAGCACCTCACATATTCCGGTGGTTCTGCTTACCGCCCGGGCTTCGCTCAACCACAAGCTCGATGGCCTCTTTGCAGGGGCTGATGCCTATCTCTCCAAACCTTTCAGCCCCCGGGAACTACTCTTGCGGGTACAAAAGCTGATTGAGTTGCGGCAGGGGTTGCACCGATATTACCATCAGGCAAAAGGGCATGGTAAAAAAGAGTTGGTAAAGAGAGAAGATGAGTTTATACTGCGGCTACGGGCCTATATCCTTGAAAACATAACTGAACCCGGTCTCAATGGCAATGTTATCGGGCAGCATTTTGCCCTGAGCCGGGTACACCTTTACCGCAAACTCAAGGCCCTTACCGGTCAATCCATTTCCCAGTTTGTGAAAAGAACACGCTTACAACGCGCTTATGAATTGCTGGAGGAGGGACGCTATAACGTAAATGAAATAGGCTACCAATGCGGTTTCACTTCCGACAGTCACTTCTCCCGCTGTTTCAAATCGCACTTTGGCCATTCCCCTTCCAAAATAAAACAGGGAATCAAATATTCGTAACAACAGTGCAAGAGCCTTTCTTCAGTTCTTAGGAATATTGAAAAACCAATCCAATAGAAATGACCGGAGAGAACATCCGTCATATTATCCGTACGGTTCTAATGTCCAACTTCAACATCGATACTTCCGATTTTGATTGGGACGTACCACTGGTGCAACTGGATCCCAATTTCCGCATTCTGGGATACCTCATGTTTTTAGAGCAATTATTAAATGATGAGTTCCGGACCAGGATACCACTACTGGAGAATATCAGCGCCTCGGTACATACTCCTGAAGATATTGTCAGGCTTATTAATGTTGAGTTGGAACTGCAATAGGCTGAAGTTGCTTTCTTAATGGCAATGGCGAGGTCAGAGGAAAAAAGCCCTTAAGTAACCAGGGTTAAAATATGTGTAACAAACGTGAATACTGGTGTAATGGGGGGACGCTTCCTTTATAAAATCGCTAATCACGTGGTTTAAATGATGAATTTCAAAATGTTAAGATAATGGTACCAAAGAGAAAGTTGTTTCTGGCCCAACGAGTTTTTACTACTTCCCTGGCGGTGTTAGTGTTTACAGCATGGGCCGTCATCCAGGGCTGTAATTCAGCCAATTCGCAGGCTAATAGCAGTCAGGCCAACAGCGATTTTGAAGAAATAAACCGTCTCCCCTACCCCGATCCTGAATTTAAGGGTAAAATAGGTCGCACCTATCAGGAGTCGGAAATGGATTGGCCCGATTTACCCACCCCCCCTGAGGGGGCGCCTAATGTAATCGTCATTTTATTGGATGACGTGGGCTTTGGCATGACCAGCACCTTTGGGGGCTCTATTCCCACGCCGCACCTGGATTCATTGGCCAGGGAGGGCTTGCGCTACAACCGCTTTCACACCACCGCTATTTGCGGGCCATCACGGGCGGCACTCATCACGGGTCGCAATCATCACAATGCCGGCAGCGGCTTTCTGGCTGAATGGGCTACCGGCTACCCCAGTTACACCACCATGATTCCCCGGGCTACTGCCACGATTGGTAAAATTTTGAAATACAACGGCATGAACACTTCGTGGTTTGGCAAAAATCATAACACTCCCGATTGGGAGACTTCGGCGGCTGGCCCTTTTGATCGCTGGCCTACCGGTTTAGGGTTTGACTACTTCTATGGCTTCAATGCTGGTGAAACCCATCAGTATTACCCGGTAATTTTTGAAAACACAATCCCGGTAGAGCCGGAGCAGACCCCAGAAGAGGGCTACCACTTCCAAACTGATATGACCGATAAAGCCATTGAATGGCTGCAGCTGCAAAAATCCATTTCCCCCAGTAAACCGGTTTTCATGTATTATGCCCCGGGTGCGGTACATGCTCCCCACCACGTCCGGGAGGAGTGGAGCCATAAGTTTAGGGGCAAATTTGACCACGGCTGGGATAATGAGCGTGAAATTACCTACCAGCGGCAAAAGCAAATGGGTATCATACCTGCCAATGCCGAGTTGTCACCCCGCAACGACTATGTGCCCCTGTGGGATACGCTCAATGCCCAGGAAAAAAAATTCTACACCCTGCTATATGAGAATTTTGCCGGCTACCTGGCTTTCACCGATTACGAGGTGGGACGCTTAATGAAAGCCATTAGTGCACTACCCGATGCCGAAAACACTTTAGTGATGTATATCGTGGGGGATAACGGTGCGAGTGCCGAAGGCGGTTTACAGGGAACCATAAACGAGGTGAAGTCCTTGAATGGCATCCCCAGTACCATTGAGGAAAACCTGGCTAAAGCCGATGAAATTGGCGGTCCTGAAACCGAGCCTCACTTCCCCATAGGCTGGGCTTTTGCCGGGAATACTCCTTTCCCCTGGGTGAAGCAAGTGGCATCTCACTTCGGTGGCAGTCGCAATCCCATGGTGGTAAGCTGGCCAAAGGTGATTAAAGATAAGGGGGCGGTGCGCTCCCATTTTCTGCATCTCATTGATGTGGTCCCTACCATACTTGAAGCAACCGGCATTAGTATGCCCGATGAAGTGGATGGTGTGCAGCAGCGGCCCTTGGACGGTAAGTCTTTCCTTAGCACCTTTAGTGAAGCTGAAGCTGCTGAGATCAGGGAAACCCAATATTTTGAGGTATTTAGTAATCGAGCCCTTTATCACCAGGGCTGGGTTGCCGCTCATCAGCATACTTACCCCTGGCGTCAGGATTTTGCTCCGGGCTATGAAGATGAAGTTTGGGAACTCTTTCACGTGGCGGTGGACTTTTCAGAGGCCAGGAATGTAGCCGATCAATATCCCGAAAAACTAGCCGAACTGAAGCAGATGTGGGAGCAGGAAGCTGAGAAATACCGGGTCTTTCCGCTCGATGACCGGGGTTCCGCCCGCCTGGCCGTGCCCAAGCCCTCACCGCTGGGTGACCGGCGCAAGTTCACCTATTACGCTGGTGCCAGCCGCATTCCCGAAACTGCCGCCCCTAATACCAAGAACACCTCCTGGACCATGGAGGCCCTAGTCGAAACTAATACTGGAGAACGGGATGGGGTGATCAATGCCATCGGTGGTTTGGGAGGCGGCTATACGCTGTATATCAAAAATGGTTACCCCACTTTTCTCTACAACTTTTTTGAGAGTGAGATCCTCACCGTCAAATCCTCAAAAAGGCTTAATAATGGCCTGAGCGCCATCAAGGTAGACTTCAATTACGATGGCGGTGGGGCCGGTAAGGGCGCCACGGTGGTACTCTACCTCAATAATGAAAAGGTGGGTGAAGGCCGTTTAACGGGCAGCGTACCCGGTCGTTTTGGCATCGACACTTTTGGTATCGGTGAAGACACCGGTTCGCCGGTAACCAAAAACTATAGTGCCAATAAATTTCAGGGCCATAT
>CAZUCA010000003.1:29860-86965 GCA_964619125.1 uncultured Owenweeksia sp.
ACACCGGTTCGCCGGTAACCAAAAACTATAGTGCCAATAAATTTCAGGGCCATATTGTAGAAGTCAATATTGAGTTGAATCCGAAAGCAAAATCCTGAAAGGACCCAGAAACAACTTTTTAGTAGCAACCCTCGCCAATATTTCACGCCATGTAACCAGCGGTAAAACTCTGGTAACAATGGTGCAAGAGCCAAAGTAGCCTGGGCTTTTTCTTTGGAGTAAGTAAAGTATAACCACTTTCAAATAAGCAAAAATGAAGATGAAGACTGCAACTTTTTTTTGGATCCTGTTGGTATTGCCACTGCTGGTTTGGAGCCAGAACAAGCCCAATATTCTGGTGATAATGGTGGACGATGTTGCCCCGAATGCTATCAGCGCTTATAGCCTGGGTATGCAATATCATACTCCCAATATTGACCGCATTGCCAAGGAAGGGGTGCTCTTTACCGACCACTACTCCCAGCCCAGTTGTACCGCTGGCCGCGCCGCCTTTATCACGGGGCAAAAACCGGTGCGTACCGGCTTAACCACTGTAGGTCAGCCCGGGAATCCCCTCGGTCTAAAAAAGGAAGATCCTACTATTGCTGAACTACTGAAGCCCCTGGGTTATATGACCGCCCAGTATGGTAAGAATCACCTCGGTGATCGCAATGAACACCTGCCCACCGTACATGGCTTCGACGAGTTTTACGGTAACCTCTATCACCTCAATGTATCGGAGGAGCCCGAGCAATCGGATTACCCCAAAAGCAAGGAGTTCGCCGAAAAATACGGCCCACGGGGCATCATCGAGTCCTATGCCTCAGACACCTATGATAATACTGAAGACCCGCGCTTTGGCGTGATTGGCAAGCAAAAGGTTACTGATATCGGTCCTTTGACTTCTGAACGGATGAAAACCTTTGATGAAGAACTGGTGGCCAAATCAAAAGACTTTATGAAACGGGCTCAGGAAGCAGACAAACCCTTTTTCATTTGGCATGCCACCAGCCGTATGCACGTATACACCCATCTTAAGGAAGAATCTAAAAACCTGGCTACCGACGTAAGTACGGACATGGATAAATTTGGGCATGGCTTTTTAGAGCACGACGGCCATGTAGGTGAACTGCTGGACTACCTGGAAGAATTGGGTATTGATGAGAACACCATTGTAATTTACACCACCGACAACGGTCCGGAACAAAGTACCTTCCCCGATGCCGGGGTTACCATGTTCAGAGGTGAAAAGATGACCACCTGGGAAGGTGGGCTGCGCTCTCCATTCCTGGTGCGCTGGCCGGAGCGGATTCCCGCCGGTCTTATTCGCAACGGTATCTCTGCTCATGAAGATGTTCTACCTACCCTCATGGCGGCAGTGGGTCAGCCCGATCTTCCCGAGCAACTCAAGAAGGGTAAGACTATCGGCGGCACCAACTACAAGGTGTACATTGATGGCTTCAACAACCTCGACTACTGGACAGGCGAAGCTGAGGAATCAGCGCGCAATCACTTCTTCTATTACTACGAAACCAGCTTAACCGCCTTACGGGTGGGGCCCTGGAAGATGCACTTCGCCACCAAGGAGCGCTATTTCGACGATATGGTTTCACACACCATGCCCCAACTCTTTAACCTGCGCAAGGATCCTTTTGAAAGCTACGACGACATCACCGGCTTTCACTTCATCATGCACAAATCCTGGGTAATGCAGCCCGCCATTGGCATCCTCAATGAGCACCTGATGACTTTTAAGGAATATCCCCCCCGGCAGGAGGCGGCATCACTGGACATCAACAAAGCCATCGATAAGATCCTGCAGGCGGGCAGCCGGCAGTAAGCTTAGCCCAGTGAAAGTAGATGTTTTAATCTAAAAATATGATGATGAGAGAGGTAGCTTTTAGTCTTTGCATTTTTGGCCTTTGCTTCGGTTTAGAGGCACAAAAAGTCAGTGTATTTGATGAGGCCGTGGTGGTTCAGGAGAATCTGGAGCCAGTAATTCCACGCCCGGAGCAGGAAAAAATTGCCAATCAAAGACTTAAGGACCTGGCCGGTCGCAGTGGGCAGAAGCCTAATATTTTGATCTTTCTGGTGGACGACCTCGGTTGGGGTGATATCGGTTGTAATGGCGGCGGCATAGCCGTGGGTGCCCCCACTCCCAACGTTGACCGCCTGGCCAGGGAGGGAAAGCGCCTTACCTCCTTTTACTCCACCCCCACTTGCACCTCCTCACGGGCAGCTATGTTAACCGGTCGTTTACCCATCCGCAGTGGCCTCACCCGTCCCCTCCTAAGTGGCGACAAGGTGAAGACGAACCCATGGGAGGTGGAAGTATCACAGGCTAAACTCTTATCTGAAGCGGGCTATCAAAGTGCCTTAATCGGCAAGTGGCATATTGGCGAAGGCGAAAATATGCTGCCCCATGAGGTGGGTTTTGATTACTTCTATGGATTACCCGCAGTACAATCTGATTACACTCAGTTTTTGGTGGAAAGGCAGTATTCCGATATGATCAATAACCAGGATTTGCACGAAAAAGCCTTTCAGATGCAACCGGAGGGCTTGATAAAAGGCCGTAAAGGGGGCAACAGAGAAGTGGGCTTTGTTATTGAAAACCTGGCCGATATGCGGCAGGTAGATCAGAAGCTCAAGCAGGAATCGATCAGCTTTATTCGGGAAAATGCCGGTGAAAATCCCTTCTTCCTGGTTCACTCCTTTACCGCTATTCATAATGACACCTATTGTGCCGAAGAATATATCGGGCAAAGCCCGGCCGCCATGCCCGTTAAGGATGCTATAGTGGAAATGGACGCCATTGTAGGAGAAATTATGCAGGTGCTTGAGGAAACGGGAGCCCTGGAAAATACCCTGGTGATATTTACCTCTGACAATGGTGCCAACGAAGATGTATTTCCCGATGCGGGCTATCATCCCTGGAGGGGAGGAAAAGGCACTACCTGGGAAGGTGGTGTTAGAGTACCTGGCATCGCTTACTGGAAAGGTATGATTGAGCCCGGGCAGGAAAGTAACGGGCTGATGGATCTCACCGACGTTTATATGGTTTCATTGCGGCTGGGTGGGGTACTGGATAAGCTGCCCGACGACCTCTACTTTGATGGTATTGATCAGACCGCATTTCTGCTGGCCAAAGACGGATTGTCTAAGCGGCAATGCGTCTTTCTTTGGAATTCTACCGATTTCTGCGCCCTGCGCTGGAAAGACTATAAGGTACACTTCCAGGTCTTTCAAACCGAGGCCAAGCGCCGTAACATCGATGCTTCGCTCCTAAACCGGGTCGGCACGGCACCCTGGGTATTCAACCTCAATGTAGACCCCAAGGAGATGGCCAGTGAGGGCCACCGCTATTTTGAATGGGGCATGCCTGCCGTCATTGCCTTCCAAAAGAGGCACCTGGCTAGCATGAAGAAGTATCCCAATACCGATTTGGGCTTGGGGTTTTAAGTCAACTTTTAGAAAAAATACCAGGGATTTCCTCCCGAGGCAAACTAATTACAAGAGAAATTTTCCTCTACAAAAGTAAAACTTAAGCAATGGCAGATGCACTATTAAAATACCCATTAAAAATACCTGTGTTGGTATTAATACTTTTTAGCTCAACTCTTCTTTGGAGCCAGTCAGAGGACAAGCCCAATATCCTAATAATCTTCCCCGATGATGTTGGTTGGAGCAATTTGAGTGCCTATGGGAATGGGGTAATGGGGTATACCACCCCCAATATCGACCGGATAGCAGAAGAGGGAGTCCTTTTTACTGAGCACTATGCTCAACCCTCATGTACGGCCGGGCGGGCCGCCCTGATTACCGGCCAATATCCTATTCGCAGTGGTATGACCACCGTAGGACGACCCGGAGCTGAATTGGGCTTGAAAAAAGAAACCCCCACTTTGGCTGAAGTACTGAAGAAGCAGGGATATGCTACCGGTCAGTTCGGTAAAAATCACCTGGGCGACCGCAACGAGCATCTGCCTACCGTGCACGGATTCGATGAATTTTTTGGCAATCTCTACCACCTGAACACCCAGGAGGAGTTTGAACAAAAAGATTACCCGCAGAATCCCGGGTATCTCGAAAAGCATGGAACCCGGGGGGTATTGCACACCTGGGCCACCGATGAAGTAGATAACACGGAAGATCCCCGCTTTGGAAAAGTAGGAAAACAGAAGATTGAGGATACGGGCCAGTTGTCTCGGAAGCGAATGGAAACCATTGACGAGGAGTTCAAAGAAGCCATGATGGACTTTATTGCCAGGGCCCAGGAAGACGACAAACCATTTTTTGCCTGGTTCAACCCCAGCCGGATGCACATGTTTACACACCTTAAGCCTGAGAGCCGCTATCTGGCATTACCCTACACCACCGAGCACGATTTTTATGGCAGTGGCATGATCGAACACGATAGGTTGGTTGGGGAAATTTTGGATCAACTGGAGGAAATGGGCTTGCTCGAAAACACCATTGTCATTTATTCAACCGACAACGGCCCGGAACACAGCGCCCGCACGCATGGGGGGACCACCCCCTTTAGAGGAGAGAAAATGACCACCTATGAGGGAGGAGTGCGCGTACCCATGCTGGCCATGTGGAACGGCCATATTCCGGCAGGAAAAGTACTCAGGGGTATGCAGGCCCATATGGACATCTTCACCACTTTGGCGGCTGCCGCCGGTGTGCCCGATGTGGCCGAAAAAATGCGGGACGAACGAGATCAGTACATTGATGGGGTTAACAACCTCAATTACTGGCTTGGCAAATCGGAATCATCCAATCGCAACACATTCATATACTATCATGAGTCTGACATACGGGCCGTGCGTGTAAATCAATGGAAATTACACTTTGAGACCAGTGAGAACTACTATGCTCCCTACGTCAAGCAGAAGTTTCCGATCATGTACAACATTCACTTCGATCCCTACGAGAGTTTTGACAACCTCACCGACCGATCCGATATGTTGCAGCGCAAGCAGTTTATAAACGAACCCATGCAGGAATTGCTGGCCGAACATATCGAATCGCTGGTGGAATACCCACCAGTGCAGAAGGCAGCAAGCTTTGACTTCTCACAGCTAATAAAGGAATTAAGCCAGGGGAAACAATAAGATACTGGCTGCCCATAATTGTGTTTTAACACCGGGAGGAAAGCTGTTTAGGATAACCAAAGCAACCTATTATATGAAAATTAGAATCTTCTCCTATTATCTCATAGGCATAATGCTATGGCTGAGCCCGGAACTCTTTGCCCAATCTGATGCCGATAAACTGGCCCAGGCCCTGCAAAACCCGGTGGCCAGTCTGATCAGCCTGCCCTTTCAGGGAAATTTTGACTATGGTATCGGCCCCAGCGATGGCAGTAGGATGACCTTAAATATTCAGCCGGTAATTCCCATTAGCATTGGTGAAGACTGGAACCTGATAGGGCGGGTAATTTTGCCCATCATTGCCCAGGAAGATGTTTACGGAGAAAGCGGCTCCCAGTCGGGGCTCAGCGATGCGGTGGTCAGTGCCTTTTTCTCCCCTAAGGAACCCACTTCCGGGGGCTTGATCTGGGGAGTGGGTCCGGTTTTATTGCTTCCCACCGCCACCGATGAATTACTAGGCACCGAAAAATTCGGTATCGGCCCCACCGCGGTAGTGTTGACCCAGCTTTCGGGCTTTACCCTGGGGGCTCTGGTAAACCACATTTTCTCGGTAGCTGGCGCTGACGACCGGGCGGATGTGAACACTACTTTTTTACAACCCTTTGTGGCCCGCAACTTCAGTGGTGGTTATGCCCTTAGCTTAAACACGGAGTACAGCCACAACTGGGAAGCAGAGGCCGGCAGTGGTACCCTTCACTTAGTAGGTTCCAAGGTATTTTCCATTGGCAAGCAGGCGGCTCAGTTTGGCTTGGGTCCGCGCTTTCCTTATGGCGATGCCAATACTGCCGACTGGGGCTTCAGAGCCCAATTGGTGCTGCTCTTTCCCAAATAAGCAAAACAAGATGCTCAGAAGTAGCAATAAAGCCCATGACAGGAGTGCAAAATGGAATAAGTAAAATTGGAATCGGCTACAAACTCCTGTTGATAAGCCTTATAAACCTTTTTTCAGTTTCGGCACAGAAAAATGACTTTTCCTTCCGCGATACACTCGACGGTCAGTTTGACCTAAGCAGCTTTCTGGCCGATGCCAATGGCTTTGTTCCCCTGCCCCAACTCATCACCGAACCGGCCCTGGGGAATTTCGGTCTAGCCCTGGCGCCGGTATTTATCAAACCCAATAAGCATCAGAGTCCGGGTGAGTATACCCCACCCGACATTACCGCTGCCCTGGCTGGTTTTACGGTCAATAACAGCTGGTTGTTGGGTGCCGCCCGGCTGGCGGCCCTCCCCCGCCTTAAACTTAAATACAGCCTGCTGACTTCCTATGCCTCGCTCAATCTTGACTATTACCGCGAGATCGCCAATCTGGGTGAACGAAGCTATTCCTTCAATTTCCGCACCGTGCCGCTTTTCTTTTCCCTGAGCCGGCAAATTGGCCAAAGCAAGCTTTACCTGGGCTTACAGTACCTGATGATCTGGACGCGGGTAAAACCCAATTTTGAGCGGGAGGATATCCCCGATTTTGTGGAAGATCAGGCCCTGCACACCTTTCAAAGTGCCCCCGGGGTATTCTTTGAGTACGATGGGCGCGACAATATTTTCACCCCCGATCGGGGAAGCTTTTTACGACTGGTATATCGCCTCAATGACGAATGGACTGGTAGTGATTTCAGCTATCAGAATATCGACTTTTGGCTGCTACAGTACTGGCCCATCGGTAGGTATTGGGTTAGCGGATTAAAATTCGAAACCCAACAGCAAATTGGTGATGCCCCTTTTTACCTGGAACCAGGCCTCAATATGCGTGGGGTACCCACCGCCCGCTACCAGGGTACTTCCACCTACCTGCTGGCCACCGAACAGCGCTACGATTTTAACCTGCGTTGGAGTGCTATCGCTTTTAGCGGACTGGCCAAGGCGCTTTCAGGGCAGCAATCGTTCGGAGCTGCTGATTGGATCTATAATTACGGCGGTGGCTTTCGCTACCTGATGGCCCGTAAGTTTAAAATGCGAGCCGGCGTGGATATAGCCCTGTCTAACCAGGATTTGGGCTATTACCTCGTCGTTGGCAGCTACTGGTAAGTCTTTAATTCTAAGTCTGGCAATCGCAGTAAAACCTCAATACAACCATGCGAAAAATACTAATTATTCTGCCCCTCCTTTTATTGTCGGCCTCTGCCCTGCAAGCACAGATCCTTATTTCCCTGTTACTCGGTGACAAGCTCAATTCCGAAAAGCTGGAGTTTGGCTTGGATGGTGGTCTGGCAGTGGTCAATACCTCCGATCGGGAAGCTTCACATGCGCGCCTGGCCCTGAATCTGGGTTTTTACTTTGACTTTCAACTCAGTGAGCATTGGTATCTCCATACCGGCTGCATTGTAAAATCACCGGCCGGCACCCGCTTTCTCGATCCCTACCCGCTGGGAATCGCAGATCTCGACGCCATGCTGTCTTCTGCCAGTGTTACCCGCAAGCTGCGCTACTTTCATGTGCCCGCCCTGATGCGTTATCGCTTCCGCAATTTTGTTTTTATGGAAGCCGGTCCGCAAATCGGCCTGATGAACAAAGCAGTTGATCAGTTTTATGTAGATATCCAGCGCGAAAATGATCTGGTTTACACCAACAAAATCAGGGATCAATACAATGCCATTGATTTCGGGTTTACCGGCGGTCTGGGATATAAACTATTGCAGGGAGAAGGTATTGCCCTGGGGCTACGCTACTACCTTGGCCTGAGCGACCTGCTAAAGGAAAATAGTGGCAATGCGGTGCAAAACCGCATCCTTTACCTCTACACCAGCATCCCCATTGGGGCAGCAAATACCAATGATCCATAACAATGAGACCCTTAAGACACTTCGCTATTGGAATAGTGCTGCTAACCAGCATTTTCCCCTCCTACTCCCAAAAAGTGGATCCTGCCATCGGGCCCGCCTATGAGAGGCTCTACGATAGTATTACTACCATGGAATACCACTACCTCTTCCCTTTTCTGGGCAAACAGGCCTATCAGCGCGGCTACGACCTCCCCTATGCCTGGGGCGCCGGCCTGGTGTATTTTACCCAGCAGCAACAGATCTTAATCGACAGGGTATTGATAGGCCTTAACGGCGGCAGGAAAGCAGATCTTAGCAATTTCATTGTCTTCGGTCCAACTATAGCTACTACCCATGCGGTAACCTTCAGGCCTGATCTGTGGGTCTTGCCTTTTCTCAATCTCTATGGGGTAATTGGTGGCGGCACCACCACCACTGAGGTTACTCTTCTGGAGCCCCTAGGATTTGAAACCAGCCAGCGCTTTGAGGCTCAAAGTTTTGGGCTGGGTGCCACCCTCACCGGTGCCTGGGGGCCGTTAATCATAATCTGGGACAACAACTACAACTTTGCCGAAGTGGAAGTGCTGGTAGAGCCGGTACCGGCCTTCAATAGTAGTCTTCGCCTGGCGCACAACTTCCGGGATCCCAACCATCCCCAAAAGATGCTCACCTTTTGGGCGGGCGCTTTTTATCAGAATATTCAAAGTGATACCAAAGGCAGTATTGCCATTAGCGAAATTTTCCCCAGCGTGGGCAGTGGCGACAATATTGAAAGCCTGCGGGAGTGGGCGGCAGAGCTCCCACTTGCCCAGCGGCTGGTGGCCAACCAGATCATCGATAAGTTGGAAGACTACGGCAATAACAACGATGTTGGCAATGCACAAATTGACTATGAGCTGCAAAAGAAAGTGGCGGCGCCCCTAAACCTGATCGTTGGGGCCCAATACCAGTTTAATAAGCGCTGGATGCTGCGCACCGAACTGGGCGTGTTTGGCAAACGTAGCCAGTTCCTGCTTAATTTAAACTACCGTTTTCCCGGTTTTTAGGCTTTGTAAAACAGGCTTGACAGCCGCAGATATTTCAGAACTAATTACCTTGTAATCAATAATTAACAAGATAGATAAAAGCCTATCTTTAATAAAAACCTCTGCCAATTTTAAACCATATAAAAATCCTAATTATGAAAAAGTTACTTGCAGAATTAATGGGCACTTTCTGGCTGGTGTTCGGTGGTTGTGGTAGTGCCATTTTAGCGGCGGGTTTCCCCGAATTAGGGATCGGATTCGTGGGGGTATCCCTCGCTTTTGGTCTTACCGTGATGTCGATGGTGTATGCTATAGGCCATATCTCGGGCTGTCATCTCAATCCGGCGGTAAGCCTGGGTCTGGCGGTGGGCGGACGTTTTCCCTGGCGCGACTTTATCCCTTATGTCATTGCCCAACTGCTGGGTGCCCTGCTTGCGGCCACAGCCTTATATCTCATCGCCTCGGGGCAGAGTGGCTTTGAATTGGGAGGCTTTGCCGCCAACGGATACGGGGAACACTCCCCTGGTGGCTATTCACTCTCTGCCGCCTTGCTGATGGAAGTAGTGATGACTTTCTTCTTCCTGATCATTATTCTGGGCTCCACCTATGAAAAAGCCCCTCCCGGCTTTGCCGGCTTAGCGGTGGGTCTTTGCCTCACTCTGATTCACCTGGTAAGTATTCCGGTTACCAACACCTCGGTAAACCCGGCCCGTAGTACCAGCCAGGCCCTGTTTGTGGGTGATTGGGCCCTGGGACAGCTGTGGCTGTTTTGGGTAGCCCCTTTGATAGGGGCCGCCATCGCCGGCCTGGTGTATAAATTTTTACAGAGCGAACCCAAAAGCAGCTGATGCGAATATTAATCCTATTATTTTTAATGCTAAACGCTGGCCAGGGCTGGTCGCAAGTTGAGAAAGAGCTGGCCAACCACCACCGGCTGGCATTAGTATTGGGCCATGCCTATGTGCCCAGGGCCATTAATATTGATGGCAGCAAAGGCTGGTTGGTACTGGCCAGCTGGGGATTGGACTACGACTATATCCTTTCCGAAAAGTGGCTGCTAGGGCTGCATGCAGATATGATCGCAGAAAATTTCCGGCTGGAGGAGCATTTTAACGAAAGCAAAGTGATTATTGAGCGCAGCCGCCCCCTGGCGGCGGCGCTCATGTTCTCCTATAAATTAAATGAACAATTGGCGATAATGCTTGGGGGTGGTGGTGAATTTGCCAAAGAGGAAAACCTGGCTTTACTGCGGGCAGGACTTGAATACAGCTGGAAGCTGGCCCCCAGCTGGGAGGTGGGTGCCAGTATCATGAACGACCTCAAGCTCAACACCTATAATTCCTGGACCCTGGGCCTGAGCTTCAGTAAATTTTTATAAAAAATGGCATATGGCAGTTAAAGGCAAACCGATACGATCCATTATGCTGGGCGGAATTTTTTTCCTGCTGCCGCTATTGGCAGCAATCGTCCTATTCGGGCGGGGAATAAAATTATTATTGCCACTGGCCCACCAACTGGTAGACTCACTGGGCATAGCTACCCTGTTTGGCGCTGCCACAGTACTGGTGGTTTGTGTTTTACTACTGTTGATAGTTTGCTACCTCAGTGGCCTGTTACTAACCAGGGGGCTTTTTTCCCGCTGGAATTCATCGGTGGAAGAAAAGCTGTTTCTGTTATTTCCCGGCTTTCAGATGCTGAAATATCAATTGCTCGATGACGACAACGTCTTTATCCCGGCCAGCTGGAAAGCTGTTCTTTTGGAAGATGACAAAAGCTGGCGTATTGCCTTTATCACCAATCGTCATGGCGAAATTATAAGCTTATATATTCCTGATGCACCTCGCATTGATGCCGGGGAGCTGCGTTATACCCATGAAAGGGACTGTAATTATTTACCGGTGACCATGAAGGATGCCATGCGGGCACTGATCAATTTCGGCCACGAGGAAGTGCTGATCAAAAACCTGCCTCAAGCACAGGAACCCTAAAGAATACCCTTAATAAGGCCTGCAGCCCCGCCGTTTTAAAAGCTTCTACGGCCGAACTTTTTTTAGTGCCGGCGCTTTATTTTTAAAGCCTTTTATAATTTAGGCTTCCGGAGTCCCCTCCATTTTCCAACCATCTCCAAAAAAATAGTGCCATGCAAAAAGTATGCGTCTACTGTGCCTCCAGTCAAAACGTTGATCCCATTTATTTTGAGGCCACCGCTGAAGTAGCACGTCTGCTGGTGGCAGAAAATATGGAAGTCGTATTTGGCGGTGGTTCCTCCGGCCTGATGGGCCAGTTGGCGGATACCATCCTGGAGGAAGGAGGAAAAATTAAAGGCATTATGCCCCATTTCATGAATGAGGTGGAATGGGCTCATAAGAGTGTCACCGACTTTGAATTTACCGATACCATGCACGAGCGCAAGGCCCGCTTTCTGGAAAATATTGATGGCATTATCGCCTTGCCGGGCGGAACCGGCACCCTGGAGGAACTGCTGGAAGCCATCACCCTTAAGCGCCTGGGCCAATTTACCAAGCCGATAGTAATCCTTAACACCGCCGATTATTACAATCCACTTATGGAAATGCTAAACCGATGTGTGAGCGAAAAATTCATGAGGGAGTGTCATCAGGAAATGTGGACATTTGTAGACTCGCCTAAGGAGGTTATACCTGCCCTTAAGGCCGCGCCTTCCTGGGGCAGCGATGCCATTAAGCTAGCCTCATATCGCTAGGATCCTGTTATCAATGGGAATGTGACCAGTTTTTCTGGTATTATTAGTTATCCGAATATTCCTACGATTTTTTTAGTTATTTATTTTACTTTTACCCCACCTAAGAGGTTACCCCTCAACCTTTCCTAACCTGATTATTTGGTAATTGGCGCCCTTGAAACAGGCCTGGTTTACCAACGAACTATTGAAAACTCTAAATCAATGTCTGACAGGGAACGGATAGGAATCCTATACGGGGTCGACTGCGCGGAGCTTCGCGCCGCCATTGAGCGCGGTAGCCAGGAGATTGAGCCACTCAATTTCCGTGTGGTTAACTGCCTCCAGGAGTTAATCCGGCAAATGGATTTATCCGCCCCCGATCTTCTCATTATAAATATTGATTTACCCCGGGTGGCCAGTGACCTGCCGGTAATTAAATCTTTGGCTAAACGTTATACTGCCTGTTCTAAAGTTTTAATCTGTGAAAGCCATGAACAAAGTAGTATCACCAAAGAACTGAATGGCTCCGTTGATGACTACCTGATTCAGGACCGGCAACAAATCGATACCCTGTTCACGCGGATTGCCCCCCGATTAGAATACAGCAAGTTACAGCAACGATTAGATCAGGCTAAAGCCAGCCTTAATTCAGTTATTCGCCACTCCAGCGATGCCATTTTAATCTTTAATGACCAGTCAAAATACCTCGATGCCAACCAGGCAGCCGCTCATATGCTGGGTTATAGCATTGATGAACTCAAGGGTATGTCCTTTTTGGAAATTCTTGACCCCGAGTTTGCCACAGAAAAGCAAAATAAACTGCCTGATGCTTTAAAGTCAGAAGATCAGGAAGGATTGGTCCATCTAAAGACTAAAAAAGGTGAGCTCCTCATTGTCCAATACCTGTTAACGCCCAACATTGGTCCCGGCTTGCATCTCACCACCCTCAAAGATGTAACGTCAGAAAGGCAGCATCTCAGAACCCAGAACCTGATCAATTCATTATACCGGGTAACCAGTAAGGCCGAAGATTTTGATGATTGTGCAGAGCGCTTAATAAAATCCATTTGTGATGCCAGCGGCTGGGATTGCGCCGAACTATGGTGGGCAGATACTACTACCCAAAACCTCTTTCTCAGCACCGGTTACTATGAGCAGTTAGATCCTTCTTTCGATAAATTCAAAGAAGTTTCCCTTGAGATGAGTTTTTCTACCAGGGCTGAGGAAAACACGGCGATTAAGGCGCTCAATAGCGGGAAGCCAATTCTTTATCACGACATTTATAAAGAAAGCTCATTTAAACGTCGCCCCTACTTCCCGGCACAGCCAGCTTACCTGATGTTGGTAGTACCCATTATGCGCGAAACGATCGGGCGGGGCAGCCTGATGCTGTTTAAGAAAAGAGAGGAAGAATCCCCGGCCGATCTGCAATTCTTCACCGCTATGATGACTTCGGTTTGTGAAGTATTAGGAGATGAACTGGAGCGTATTTCCACCAAAACCACCTTAAATCAAATTTTCGAGGAGTCTAACGACCTGATCGGCAGCATTAATTTTAGCGGTAAGCTTTTAAAAGCTAACCCGGCCCTGGTGGAAACACTGGGCTATACCCCCGATGGCCAAAAGGGACTCAAACTCCTTGATCTTATTCCCGCTGAGTTCAGTGAAAAGTTCCAGTTGCTCTTCCAGCGGGCCACCAAGGGAGAGAAATTTAATATGGTTGACATATTAATCAACTCCCGGGCTGGCGAAAAAAAATGGATTGAGTGCTCGGTAATTCCTAACCTGAAGGCAAAAACCATATTTTTTATTGGTCGCGACGTCACTGCCCATAAACAGATCAGAAGGGACCTGAAAGAAGCCAATCTGAAATTTAAACTGGCCACGCAAACCTCCCGCATGGGTATTTGGGAGTGGGATATTGAAAACGACATCCTGGAGTTTGATGAGGGCATGAACACCATTTACGGCTTACAGCCAGGTGAACTCAATTGCTATGAGCAATGGTTCGAAATGATTCATCCCGATGACCGGGAAGTGGTTAAGCGCGACATCACCCGTACTTTTGAGGAAGGCATTCCTCTCGACCTGGGTTTTCGCATTATCCGGCCCTCGGGTGAAATAAAACACGTGCGCTCAACGGCCGATATTATCCGCCATAGCAATGGTAGGCCAAATTCAGCAGTAGGGGTTAACTGGGACGTTAGTGAATATGTAGAAAGTGAAGCCAAAAAAGAACGTGCCCTGGCTGACCTGGGCGAACGGATAAAAGAGCAACAATGCCTCTATCGCATCACCGCCATTCAGCAGGAAGAAACTTCAGTGGAAAAGGTTTTGCAGCGGGTAGCAGAGGAAATCCCACCCGGCTGGCTTTACCCGGAACTTGCTGAGGCCGCCATTGAATTTGAGGGCAGTCACTATACTACTGCTAATTACCGGGATACGCCCTGGCAACTCAGCATTGAAAATCATCATATTGGTGATTCTCCCTTGCGCATCAGCGTGGCGTATCGTGAGGAGGTGCCAAGGCAGCAGGAAGGATTCTTTTTAGCTGAAGAGCTGGCCCTATTAAATACCATTGGCCAACAGCTCAGTGCCGGGATTGATAGACTGCGCAGTAAGCAGGCCCTCGAGGAACGTGAAACCCGCTTCCGCAATCTGATTGAGCACAATCATGACGCCATTGTGGTTCAGGATGAAAATTTTGAACTGGTTTACGCCAGTCCCTCCCTGGTGCGGGTAACCGGATATTGCCCGGAAGAGGTTTTAGGCACCAAGGCTACCGAATTTATCCACCCCGCAGATCTGGCAGTTAGAGGTAAGCGCTTGCGCAGACTGATAGAGCGGGAAGTACAACGGGTGGCCTATAAGGAGCGTATTCGCCATAAAGACGGACACTATATCTGGCTTTATGTAGTGGTGACGGATCAGCGCCATGTGCCCGGTGTTAAAGGTTTTGTATATAATCTCAAAAATATTGATCAGGAAGAAAGGTCGCGCCAGGAATTAGAGCGTAGCGAAGCGCAACTGGAGCGAGCCCATAGAATTGCCCGCCTCGGTACCTGGTGGTACAACGCCGCTAAGGATGAGTTGAGCTGGTCTAAAGACCTTTATCACATTTATGGTTTTAGCCCCGATAATTTTAAAGTTAGCCGCAGTAGTTTCATAAAGTTGGTGCATCCTGATGATCGCCATTGGTTCAAGGCCGACAAGCTTCCGGCCCGCCATCGCCTTGATAATCGAACCATTGAGTTCAGGGCATTCAGGCCCGATGGCACAATGATCTGGCTTGAGGGATCATCAACGCTGCAACAATGGCATGGAGAAAAAGACTACCTGGTGGAGGGGGTAGTGCAGGATATCACCGAACGCAAACTCACTGAATTACAACTTGAAGAACGCGAGCAGCGCCTGCGTCTCTTTATGGAAAACAGCCCCGCCCTGAGTTGGATCAAGGATAAGGAAGGCCGGCTGATGATGGCCAATGAGCTCTTCTTTAAAGTGACCGGACGCAGTAAAAAACACATAGGCCTTGATCCGGCGGAATATTACTCCAGGGAAGAACTGGATGAAACCCGCGTCAATGACCTTATGGTGCTTAAAAGTGGCAAGTCCATGCAGTTTATGGAAAAAGTCAGAAATGCCCAGGGCGAACAAAGAGTTTATGAGGTCTATAAATTTCCGGTTGACATTGAAGGTGAATTTTATCTGGGTGCCTTTGCACTTGACGTTACGGAAAACAAGGAGTACCAAAAAGCAATAGAAAAACAGAATAAAAAGCTAAAACAAATTGCCTGGGTACAATCGCACATTGTAAGGGCTCCCCTGGTAAGATTGATGGGCCTGGTTGAACTCTTCCGCCATCATGACCTTAGTAAGGAGGATGAAATGGAAGTTTGTGTTGAAATTGAAAAAGCGGCTTTTGAGCTCGATCAAATAATCAGGGATATGGTGCTAACTTCCAAGGAAATAAAAGTCAATCGGGCTGAATGAATATTTTGTATTTGCTTGTAGATGATGACATCATAATAAATATGGTGAATCGCCGGGTGCTCCAAAGGCAAGGGCTTGCAAATGAGCCGGCTGCCTTTACCTCGGCTGAAAAGGCACTGCACTTTATTGACAGTGAACATCAGAACTACGACGGTTTAGTGATCCTTCTCGATATCAATATGCCCGAACTGGATGGCTGGGGGTTTCTGGAGGAAATCCGGCATAAATCAGGCGACCTCAGAGAAAAACTCAAAATATTTATGCTGTCCTCTTCTATTGCCGACGAAGATATTTCGAAAGCCTACAACGACCCGCTGGTGCAAGACTATCTCATCAAGCCCCTCTCGGCCGAAAAGTGCCAGCAGCTTCACCAGCACCCCGGCCTGCAATTTTGAGCTGACTGCCATTAACATGAGCCTGGCTCCTGAAGGTGATGTACTGCCAGCGGTCCGACACTGGCCTCGATTCTCTTTTTCCCGACACCTTAAGAACTTATGTCCTTGTAAATGAGTACATTTAATGGTGTTGTAACTCCAAACCTACCGCAATGACCGCCAGTAGCACTAAACCACCAGGACTGCTATCGCTTGTCCTTAAAGCAAACTTCCCTTTTATTTATTGCAGTATCCTAATGGGTTGTATACTCGCTTTAATGCTGCCTTTCCAGAGCAGAGGCCAATCCAGTGAAATAAAGGATTATGCAATTCTTGCCGGCAACCCCCTTTTACCGGCCCTGTTTCACCGGGGTATAATGCTGGGCAGCAATGACAGTATAATTGGCGGCGCGGTGGCGAGTCACAACATCATCAGTGCCCGTCATCAGCTATATCTCGATGGACCGCTCCATAGCAACAGTGCAATACTGCTGTACAATTACAATACTATCACCGGCAAAATCAGCGTATCAAATAATTTTCAACTTAGCGGGGCTCGATTTTCGGCAGAGCGGGGCAATCAGTTACTGGATACCATGCTGGTTAATGGCGAAATCCGTATCGGCGGTGGTACTGTAAATGGACCGGTAATACAGTCTCCGGGCAATAACTATTATGGCCCCAGCCCGGCGGGAGGACAGCAGAATGCCAACCTCAGTTTCCCTGCTCTCCCGGCCTTCCCTTCCACTGACCTCTTTCCTGCCGCCGGTGTCACTACCGTCAACAATAATGCTACCCTCAGCGCGGGAAATTATGCTGCTATGACCCTGCCCGGCTCTAAAACGGTCACTCTTGATGGTCCGGGTGAATACATTTTTAGCAGTATCCAGAATAGCGGCATATACAACACTCTGATTTTTGATTTCAAACAAGAGACCACCGGCAATTTTCGCCTGTTGATACATGGTGACGTGGATCTGGGTAAAATGGAAGTTCAGCTGGTCAACGGCGGCGATGCCTCCCGCATTATAATGGAAACCCATGGTAACGGCAGCAGTAATACCACCGGTCCCTACGCCTGGCAAATTTCCTCCGGTAGTCTTGGCGGCGGTAAGGCTTCTGGCTGGATTGGTACGGTGTGGGCACCCTTTGGCGGTATCCGCGCCGGTAGCGGTTCCGGGCCTCTACACCTTAAAGGGGCCCTGCTTAGTACACTGATGGTGGTGCTTGATAACGATGTATTCCTTGAAAAGAAAGCCTACAACTACTGCCAGAATGTTTTCACCGTAGAGGCCCTAAGCCCTGATTCGCTGGGCTGCAACAATCCTACGGTAATACTTAGTGGCTCCAGTACTGCCTCTAATGGCAGCCCGCAATGGTATACTGAAACCGGAAATATTGTAAATGGCAGCCAAAGTTTCACTCCGGAGGTTAGCATCAGTGCCTGGTATTTTCTCGAAGTTACCGATGCCGGAGGCTGTACAGTTACCGACAGTGTTTTTGTAGCCAAAGCCGAGTGCATCCAACCCTACTACCCTCCGCCTGACAGTGGCAAGGTGCAGGACCTGATTGGTGCGGAGCTCAGCTCACTTGCCGCCAACAGTTCGTACCAGGACAGCAATGAGTTTATTTTTCTGCGTAAAGCCGATAGCGTATTTATCGAAGTAATTGTACGACAAGGCCAATATCAAAATGCCCTTAGCCTGCTACAAAGCCCTCCCTATGGCCTAAGGCGCCTGATCAATAACGGACCGAACTCACTGATCATCAGTGGCCTTTTCCCCATTCAAAACCTGCTAAAACTCGACAGCCTCCCGGTTCTAATTAATTATGTACGCCCCCTGTTTCCCGCCCTTACCAAGCAAGGAGTGGCTTTGAGCCAGGGTGATGCAGCCGTAAAGGCGGATTTCGCCCGCAATGGTTTTGGCGTTGCCGGTGAGAATACTAAGGTAGGAGTACTGTCTGACAGCTATAATACCCGGGCCGGAAACCCGGCCCAGACTGACATTCTTAACGGCGATTTGCCCGGACCAGCAAATGTCCAATACCCGGTTCCGGTGCAGGTACTTAAAGAATACCCCTTTGGTGTCCGCTCTGATGAAGGACGTGCTATGCTGCAGATAATCCATGACCTCGCCCCGGCGGCAAAACTGTCATTTCGCACCGGCTATGTCAGCCCCGGTGATTTTGCCCAGGGCATTTATGAATTGCAGGCCGATAGCTGTGATATTATTGTGGACGATATCACTTTTATCACCGAGCCTTTTCTCACCGATGGCATCGTTGCCCAGGCCGTGAATGCTGTGCGCGATTCAGGGGTGAGCTATTTTACCGCTACCGGAAATTTCGGTAGCAAATCCTATGGTGGTACTTTTAACCCCGCCCCAGTACCCACCGGTCTAAGCGGGCAGGCACACGACTTTGGCGGTGGTGATATCTTTCAGAATGTGTCGCTGGGGATAGGTAATTATATCCTGGTGCTACAGTGGCAGGACTCCATTTACAGCATTGGCCAAACCACTACCGGAACCAACAATGATCTCGATATTTACTTAAGCGATGACCTGGGTAATACCCTCTTTGGCTTTAACCGCAACAACCTTCAGGGCGATCCCATAGAAATACTTCCCTTTACGGTAAGTGCCCCCACTCAAACCAACATTTTGATTGTAAGGGCAGCCGGCACGCAAAATGTCGATTTTAAATATGTGGTGTTCAGGGGTGATTTCAAAATCAACGAATACCCTAACGACAGTAGCACGGTGGTGGGACAGGCCAATGCAGATGGTGCCATTGCCGTAGGCGCTGCCCGCTATACCCAAACTCCTGAATTTGGTATTAACCCACCGCTTATCGAAGCATTCTCATCCCGGGGTGGAACCACCGTAAACGGATTGATCAGAAACAAACCCGATCTGGTGGCGCCCGATGGTGTAAACACCACTGTATTCCTGGGGGGAAACAATATTGATGGCGATGCCTTGCCCAATTTCTTCGGTACTTCTGCCGCAGCACCGCATGCTGCCGCTGTGGCGGCACTACTGCAATCGGCCACAATGAAATTTGATAGCAGTATAGCCTCTCCTGCCGACATTCGTAACACCCTAAGCACTACCGCCATCGACATGGATGCCCCGGGCTTTGACTTTATCAGCGGCCATGGTCTGTTGCAGGCCGACCTGGCCCTGCTGAGCATTGCCAATCCCACCCCCTACCTGCAAAGTATCAGCCTGTTGGACACCACCCAAACAGCGGGAACGGATACCTTAACCATAAAGGTGAGTGGAGATTACTTTACGCCAGCGGTGAAGTTTCTTATGCGTAACGACACCCTTCCCTCCAGCTTTATTAACGCTAAAACCCTGCATGCCACGGTACCACCCTTCAATGGCAACCCCGCTCTGAGAGCTTACCTGCCGCCCATCAGCTCTTCCCAGTTAGACGGGGGCTTCTCCGATACCCTGCTCTTTCTTGCTCCCCAAAAACAACTGGTGCAGGTGATAGCGGAAAACAAAAGCAAATTATTTGGAGAGGAAATCCCCCCCCTCGATTTTAGCGTATGGGTAGACAGTATTCCGCTTGATTCAAGCGGCTATAGCCTCAGTGACCTGGGCCTCGATAGTATCCATATTTTCAGCACTGCCAATTCCCTCAGTAATGTGGGTATCTACCTGATCAGGCCTGAAAGGAATTTCGACCCAGGCAACCCCCAGGATGTGGCTTATACCGAGCTTTTCGACTACCAGTTTATTGATGCCACCCTCCTAATTGACAAACTCCCTCTTGCCATCGGCGTAAAGGATACCACAATTGAATATGGCGATAAGATTGCCGATTTCAGCTTCATTTATAGTTTTCCCGATTCGCTGATAAATCCATTGCAGCTTGCTGCCTTTGAGGATTCTATCGCGCAGCAGCATCAATCGGTAATCAGCAACGCGGTGGCGGCCATTGGAGCCTCGGGACGGGCCCTGGTCAATGCCGATTTTGCGCAACTGGCCTTTATGGCCAGCGGCAGGGCATTGGTAAATGCCCGCCCCCTTGTTAATGCCTACCCGCTGGTAAACGGTGGGACCGGTTTCGACACCACCTGGGTGGTAGATATCAGTGATACCGCGCTCTTTGATTATCAACTGCACCCCGATAGTGCGGTACTGACCAAGGCTTATCCACTCGTAAACGCCCGGGCACTGGTAAATGCCGTGGCAGCAGTGAGTGGCCGGGCCCTGGTAAATGGCTACCCTTTAGTAAATGCCTACCCCCTGGTAAATGCCTATCCATTGGTGAATGCCTATCCCCTGGTAAATGGTGAACCTACAAATACCGACAGCAGCGAAATAGTATTGATTTTTGATGAAGAAGATATCGATACCACCTCCACTGACTCCATATTCGAGTTTAACCCCATCGTGTTGATATCAGGCCTTGAGGCCGGAAACCAGTTGGTGGTGCCGGCGCCTTTTGTAAATCCTAATTTTAGCATCAGCTACGATCTTGGCAATCTGCACATCACCCCTGCCCCCCTTTGCGTAACACCCGACTCCCTGGAGGTACAAAGCGGTATTAACCTGCCTTTCACCACCAGCATAAGCGGCTTCAAATACGATGATAGCGAAGCTAGCGTCGTGGCCGGACCGCCCCGCTTCCGCCTCTTCGAAGGCAATGTAGAGATTACGGAAAACCCACCACCCAAGGGTCAGTTCAGAGTACTGGTCGACAGCTTACCACTGCTCGACTCTGTGAATTATCAACTGCAATACAAAGAAGGCTGGTTAAAGATAAACACCACCACTATCACCGTAAGAGCCGACGATGCCGGCATCTTTCAGGGTGAATCATTACCGGCATTCAGCTACAGTTTATCAAGACCAATTTTCTCGAACGATCAAATTCTGTCTGGCCCGCTATTTAGCCTCGACTCTAGTTTCGACAATAGTATTCCCGGAGCTTATGCAATCAGCCCCTCGGCTCTGCAGCTAAGCAGTCCTGCCAAGTACAGTATCTTTTATGAAGATGGCTTCCTGTATGTCAACCCGAAGGGGGGCAATGCCCTCAATATTGATCCTGATGTAGTTTGTGTGGACACCCTCAGCAATCATCCGTCGGGCTTTAACTACCGGGCTCACTTTGCCTATACTAATCCCAATGCCACCCCGCTCTTCATTGCCAGCGGCAGCGAAAATTACCTGCGTAGCCAGGGACAATTTTCGGCTGATGTCCCCGAGCTTTTCCCAGCCGGCGAGGGCTTTTTTGAGGCATATTTTGATGGGCTTGACCTCACTTGGCTTATCAGAACTTACCAGGGCAATAAGGCCTTTTATCTGGGCGCAAAAGCAACTTTAAGTTCCCCGGCCTGTAACGATAGCATTAAGAACAAAGTAGATTTTAGCGAAGGCGGCGAAATACTTGAGGCTTATCCCGCACCGGTGACCGACTGGCTCAACCTGCTATTGCCGGCTTCAGCTCAACCCTGGCATATTGTAATCCATAGCGCCAGTGGCAAGGCGCTGCAAAACATCACCACATCGGCAAACGATAGAGGTGAATTGCGGCTTAACACCAGCTGGCTGGCCAGGGGTATTTATCTGCTGGAGATAAGCGACAGCCAAAAAGTGTATTACCTGAAAATCAGCAAGCAGTAATAAGGACAAGTACCAGGCCTGGTTCAACAGCCCCCAAATCTGCAGGGGCTGATACGAGCTATTGCATTTCCGGTCATTACTCATCGTAATCCCCTGAAAAATAACTATTTTTAGTCGTCCTAAACCACAACGACCATGAATTACCCAAACCTTTATAATACCGGTGGCAGGTGCACCCGGTTTTTCCTTAGCCTCCTGTTTTTCCCCGCCATTTTTTTCTATTCCCAACTTAGCGCACAGTCGGTGTCATTGTCAGACTACCTCATTATTAGTGGTGCGGCCGGTTGCTCCAATCCCGCTGGCTGTGATGTGAGCATCGGTCCTAACAACAATATTAATGGGGGAAGTATTGGCAGCTACGGTTCCATAAACTCAGGTAGCAACCTCAGTTTCGACGGCAGTCTCTATAGCCGTCAAAGTATAAACCTTGGTGGGGGAAATATGATTGATGGGCCAATGTGGGCCGCAAACGTGACCGGAAATTCCGGAGTTATTTTCAGCGCCGGCTCCGGCAGTCAGTTTTTGGGCGATATTAAGGTTAATGGTGATATCAATATTAATGGCGGTACGGTGTCGGGTCAGCTCGTTCACCCTGCCGGCACTCAGTACAATGGCCCGGTACCGGGCGGTGGTGAGCTGCTTGCCCCGGTAAGTTTCAATACCCTGCCCGCCTTTCCTCCCATTCTTAATTTTCCGGCTGCCTCAAATATCCGCATTGCCAATTCGCGCATCATCAGCCCCGGTAGCTACGGAAGTGTTGCCCTCAAGGGTGGTAAAAGCATAACCTTCGATGGTCCCGGTGATTACATCTTTCAGGACATCAGCAATGGTGGTTCCTATAACACCTTTGTCTTTGACTTTAAAAACCAGGCCAGTGGCAATATCCGCCTGCTGGTACATGGTGATGTGGACCTCGGTAAAATAGAAGTAATTATCCCCAATGGTGGTGATGCCAGCCGCATTTACACCGAAGTACATGGCAATGGCAGCAGTTCATCAAGTGGCACATTAGCCTGGCAAATTTCCCCGGGCTCGGTGGGCGCCGGGGCGAGCTCCGAATGGCGTGGTACCGTGTGGGCTCCCTATGGCTCTATTTCGGTAGGTGGTGGCTCCGACAAAGCCGCTATTCAGGGTTCCCTCTTTTCCCGCCAGGCGGTGATCCTCAACAATAACCTGAACCTCCAGCATATTCCCTACAATTTTTGCGGCAACTCCTTCGGCATTCAATTCAGCACCGCCGATACTCTAGATTGCGACAAGCCTACTACCCAACTTGCGGCCAGTAGCAATGTGGCCGGTGCCACTCCGCAATGGACTACCAGCACAGGCAATATTCTTAGTGGCGCCAACAGCTTTAATCCCACGGTTGACCGAGGTGGATATTATGTACTCACCCTTACCGACGCTAATGGCTGTACTGATTCGGATAGCATTTTTGTGGTCTACGAGCCCTGTATACTACCCTACTACCCCCCTCCAGTAAATGGCAAGACCATAAACATCATCGGCTCAGAACTTAGCTCCCTGTACAGCAATGGTTACAACGACACCATTGGTCATATTTTCCAGCTTCAGAATGGCAGTGTTTTTATTGAGGTAATTGCCAATGCCGGTCAATATCAAAACCTGCTCAACCTCTTGCTAAGCCCGCCCTATGGCCTTAGCAATGTAATAGACAATGGCCCGGCATCGCAAATTATTACCGGCCTCTATCCCATTCAAAACCTTCCCAAACTCGATAGTCTGCCCCAACTGATTAATTATGCCCGTCCCCTCTTCAACCCTATCCCCAACAGTGGTATCGCACTGAGTCAGGGCGATGCGGTAATGCATGCCCCTTTTGTGCGGGGAGGCTTTAATGTTAATGGCGACGGCGTTAAGGTGGGAGTCATCTCCAATAGCTACAATACCCAGCCGGGTAATCCCGCGCAAACCGATGTATTAAACGAGGACCTGCCCGGAACCGGAAATGTCAAAAACTCCAAGCCGGTTTCAGTAATCCAGGATTTCCCCTTTGGCATCCAATCTGACGAAGGGCGTGCCATGCTCCAAATAGTGCACGACGTGGCCCCCCAGGCAGAACTTGCTTTTACCACCGGCTTCCTCAGTGCCGGTAATATGGCAAAAGGCATTTATGACCTGCGTGACGACAGCTGTGATGTGATAGTTGATGACGTTACTTACATCACTGAACCCTTTTTGACCGATGGCGTCATTGCTCAGGCGGTTGACCTGGTGAGTAGTCAGGGGGTGAGTTACTTTTCCTCGGCCGGTAATTTTGGCAATAAGTCTTGTGGCGGAACCTTTAATCCTACCGCAGCCCCGGCAGGAATTAGTGGGGATGCTCATAATTTTGGCAATGGCGATGTATTTCAGAATGTAAGCCTGGCACCCGGCAATTATACCATTGTACTACAATGGCAGGACTCCATTTACAGCATTGGCCAAACTACTACCGGTACCGCAAATGATCTCGATATTTACCTCACCGACGACCAGGGCAACACCCTCTTTGGTTTTAACCGCAATAACCTGCAGGGAGACCCTATTGAAGTGATGCCTTTTACGGTAACCCAGGCCACACAAACCAATATCCTGATAGTCAGGGCGGCTGGAAGTGATAATGTCTTGTTCAAATATGTGGTATTCAGGGGAGATATTACCATCAACGAATATCAGAGTGGCAGCAGCACTGTTGTAGGTCAGGCTAATGCCGAAGGCGCCACCGCAGTAGGGGCGGTGCTCTATTCCAACACCCCTGATTTCGGGGTAAGCCCACCCACCATTGCTTCCTTTTCATCGCGGGGAGGAACGCCTGTAAATGGAGTGGTGCGCAACAAGCCTGAAATCTGCGCCCCCAATGGTGTTAACACCACCGTTTATCTGGGGGGGGTAAATATCGACGGCGACCTTTTCCCCAATTTCTTCGGAACCTCAGCGGCGGCCCCTCATGCTGCCGGTGTTGCTGCCCTGGTAAAGGAGGCCCAAAGCAAATTTCAGAATCACAACGCCACCCCGGGTGAAATCAGACAAATATTAAGTAGTACCGCCATTGATATGGATAGCAGCGGTTTTGACTTTGTGAGCGGCAATGGCTTTATTCAGGCCGACCAGGCGTTGTTGTCATTTGCCAGCCCTACTCCTTATCTTCTGCAGATCTCCCAAACAGACACCAGCCTCTCCCCTGGCGTGGATAGCCTGCAGATTCTGGTTGAAGGCGACTATTTTACCCCAGCCACTAAGTTTTTACTGCGTGACGACACTCTAAGCAGCAGCTACCTGAATTCAAAAGAATTACTGGTAGAGGTACCCCCTTTCTTTGGTAATCCAGCTTTGAGAACTTACAATGCCCCTATTAGCTCAAGTCTTGCCGATGGTGGTTTTTCGGATACGCTGCTGTTTTTTGCCCCCATTAAAAAAGATGTACTGGTAATTGCTGATAATAAGAGTAAGCTCTACAGCGAAGTCATCCCCCCTCTTAGTTTTAGCGTGCTGGTAGACAGTGTGCCATACGATCAGGCCGGTTATAGTCTGACTGATTTGGGTCTCGACAGTATCAGGCTTTTTACCACCGCCACTTCCGGCAGCAATGTGGGCATTTACCTGATCCGTCCCGAAATGGATGGCCTTGACCTGAATGATCCTTTTGAGGCCGGACTTAGTGAAAGCTTCCGTTATCACCTGATTGATGGTCAGTTAGTAGTATCGCAAATGCCGCTACTGATTACTGCCAATGACACTACGGTGGAATATGGGCAGCCACTGGGTGATTTTAGCTTCACTTACACCATAAACGACTCCCTGGTAGATCCGCTGGAAGCCGCCAACTTTGAAGATTCGATCATAACCAGCCACCAGGCCGGCCTGAGCAATGCCCTGGCCCTGATTAACGCCGCCACTCTTTCCAGCAGTGGTCGTGCTTTAGTAAACAGCGACCTTGATCAACTGAGCTTTATGGCCAGCGGCCGTGCCCTGGTAAATGCCCGCCCCTTGATCAATGCCCTGCCTCTGGTAAACGGTACCACTGCCTACGATACCACCTGGGTGGTGGATGTTTCGCCGCAGTCACTGTTCGAATACCAACTAAGCCCCGATAGCGCTTCACTCATCAATGCCTACCCCCTGATTAATGCCCGCGCCCTGATTAATGCCCTACCCCTGGTAAATGGTTATGCGCTGGTAAACGGCTATCCCCTGGTTAATGCCTACCCTTTAATAAATGGTTACCCTCTGGTAAATGCCTACCCTCTTATCAATGGGCAATCGGTAAACAATGACAGCAGCCAGGTGGTGATGATCCTCGATGAGGAAGACATTGATACAACCAGCACTGACAGTATTATAAGCTTTAAATCCATTAACCTGATCACCGGTGTTGACGTTGGCCAGCATGCCATCGTCCCGGGATCATTTGCCAGTTTTAACTACAACGTAAGCTACCAGTTGGGCAGCCTCACCATTACACCTGCCACTCTAGATCTGAGAGCCGATTCTGTAAGCTCTGTGTATGGTGATAGTGTGCTTTATCACTACACCACCAGCGGCTATCAGTACGATGATTCCGATAGCAATGTGATACTTGAACCTCCCAGCTATAGCCTCCTGGATTCAAACGGCGCACTGCTAAGTAACCCCAATATTGAAGCAGGTGGATATACTATTGTGCCAGACAGTGTTACTATTGCCCCGCCTCTGAATTATACCGTCAATTATATCAATGGCTGGTTAGAGGTTGGCCCGGCCTTGCTGAGCATTACCGCCAATGACACTTCCCGGGCCTATGGGGAGCTGAACCCGGGCTTTACCCTGAGTTATTCGGGCTTTAAGTACGCCGACGGCCCCGCCGACATCAGCCCTCCCCTTGCCAGTAGTGCGGCCAATAGCAGTAGCCCGGTAGGCACCTACCCTATCAATTTAAATGGAGGCACGGCCAGAAACTATGGTTTTCAGTTGAATAGCGGTATTCTTACGGTTACCCCCGCCGAATTGCTGGTAACGGCCAAGGACACCTTTATTTATCGCGGCGATTCCTTGCCCGCTTTCAGCTATAGTTTATCGGGCAATCTCAATCCGCTGGATATAATTATTTCAGGACCTGATTTCAACCTTAGTCCGGCCTACAACAACACTGCTGGTGAGTACAACATTATACCATCCAACCTGCTTATCAGCAATGCCAGTAACTACCTGATAAGTTACCAGAATGGCACTTTATACGTAAACCCTGCCGGCCGTGGTGCTAAGAGTGTTAAGCCCAGTCTCCTTTGTGTCGACACCCTGGTGGGTCATCCCTCCGGATTCAACTACGTGGCATATTTTGAATATGAAAACAAAAATAACACGGCGGTATTTATTCCCATCGGCCCTGATAATCAGCTCATCGCCCAGGGACTTTTCGCCGGGCAACAACCTGAATATTTCCCGCCCGGTATAGGGAAACTTGACATCTTTTTTGATGGCAACAAGCTTAGCTGGTCAATCACCACCTATCAGGGCAACCAAAAGACCTCTGCTGCCAGTGATGCCAGCTCCTCCTCCAGCCGATGTGGTACTGGAAGTAGTAATAAAGCGATCTATGAGCTTGCCGGAATACTGGCTGCCTATCCTAACCCGGTGCAAAAAGAGTTAATGGTTTCTTTCAGCGAACCAGCCGGAGAAAGTATTGAGGTAGAGATTTTTGATCCTGGTCGACGCTTAGTTTACAGCGCCCGGCTTGATTTACTGGATCCGGAAACCCTTAAGATTGATGTTTCCGGATTGGGTAGCGGTTTATATATCGTCCACCTGATCACAACCGAGAAGCATTATAGTTTTAAAGTAAGGAAAGAATAGTTACCTTTCTGAATATAAAACCTTTAGTGATCTCACGCCTTACACCAATCTGTATTTTCAGCCTGCTGCTGTTTTGTTGCGGCCATGTTATGGCCAGCGGCAACCAATTGGACAGCCTTAATGCGGTTATTGCCAAAGCACCGGACGACAGCAACAAAGTGCAGCATATGCTGAAGCTCAGTGCTCTTTATTTTGGCACCGCCCCTGAAGAAGCTATTCAGGTAGGTGAAAATGCCATGAAACTGTCCCGCCGTATCGGTTACTCAAAAGGGGTGGCCTATGCCCTTAAAAATATTGGCATCGCCTATTATTACCAGGGCGAATACGTAGAATCACTAACCGCCTGGCAAAAGTCACTGGCTGTTTTTGACTCCATTGGTGACCAGACGGGAGTGGCTAACATTCTGAGCAATATAGGTGCTATATATTACAATGAGGGCGACTATAACAATGCCCTTGATTATTACCTCAAGTCACTTAAAGTTTCAGAAGAAATTGGCGACACCCTGCGCATTGTTACCGCTCTTACCAATATTGGCGCTGTTTATAACGATAAGCCTGCCACTCACGACAAAGCCCTTGAATACTCCTTAAGAGCCCTTGAACTCAGTGAAAAAGTAGGAGCTATGGATGCGGTGGCCACTACCTCGGTGAATATTGGTGAAATTTACCTGCATCGCGGGGATGACAAGAAGGCCCTGCGCTATTTTGATAAGTCGAAAGAAGCCATGAAAGGTACCGATGGCACCGTATATGTTATGGTTAGTATCAGCAAGGTATATTCTGCCCGTGGTGAGTTTGAGAAGGCATTGGAGAACCTCAATGAAGCTCTGGAAATTGCAGACCAACTCAATGCCCGTCCTAATAAGGCCCACGCCCTGGTAGTGAAGGCTGAAATTTACCGCCTGATGGGTCGTGAGACTGATGCATTGCTTACTTTTAAAGAGGCAGCAGCGTTGGCCAGCGCAATTAATAACCTCAAAGATCTGGAGGACGCTTATGCCGGTCTTAATTCGCTTTATGCGCTCAGGGGGCAGTATGACAGCGCTTACCGCTACCAAACCCAACTGGCGGCCGTCAAGGATTCGCTGTATGATATTGAAATTGATAAGCTACTATCAAATCAGATTTTCAATTTCCAGATTGAAAAGAAGCAGAACGAGATCAACCTGTTGCGCAAGGATCAGGAGTTGAAGGATCTTACCATAGAACGGGAGAAACTGGTGCGCAACCTGGTGGGCGTTGGGCTGATATCAGTGGTGGCTTTTTTGCTGGTGGTAATCCTTCAGAAAAAGAAGATATCACTGGAAAGAGATCGCAGTGAAAGGTTATTGCTAAATATTCTCCCCTACGAGATTGCCGAGGAGCTCAAGGAAACGGGAAAATCAGAAGCACGTGACTTCAGGGAAGTGACGGTGTTGTTTACCGACTTTGAGGGTTTTACGGGTATTTCAGAGAAGATGACGGCCAAGGACCTGGTGGAGGCCATTAACCATTATTTCAAGGCTTTCGACGAAATTATCAGCCGCTATGACATAGAGAAGATCAAAACTATCGGTGACTCCTATATGGCGGCCGGTGGCCTGCCCATACCCGACCCCCAATCGGTGCGCAATGTGGTGCTGGCAGCGCTCGATATGCAGGATGCGGTACTGCAGGATCACCTCACTTCCATGGTTGATGGCAATAGCTTTAAAATGAGAGTAGGAATTCATACTGGCCCGGTGGTGGCCGGTATTGTGGGCGTCAAAAAGTTTCAGTACGATATTTGGGGAGATACCGTGAATACGGCCAGCCGGGTAGAAAGCAATGGAGCGGTTGGAAAGGTAAATATTTCGGCGGCCACCTATGACCGCATTCGTCAATACGATGATTTTGAATTTGAATATCGCGGTAAAGTGGAAGCGAAAGGCAAAGGCAAAATTGATATGTACTTTGTGAGCAGGCGCCGAACCGGTCCAACCGAACTGGAACCGCAACACAGCGAAAAATCTATGGCCTGACAGATAAAAAAGGACCTACTCAACATATGCCCTACAGCAATGGAACAAGAAAAAGCAATTGACCATATTATCCATAAGTTGCGCAATGAACTCCCCTCTAAGCTAAAATATCACTCCCTGTACCACACCCTGGAGGTGATGGAATCGGCTAAAAAAATTGGCAAGGCTGAGGGCATTAATAAAAGGGAGGAGGAGTTGCTGCTCACTGCCGCCGCTTATCATGATTCCGGTTTTTTACGTACCTATAAGAATCACGAAGAAGCCAGTTGCAGGATTGCGGCCGAAAACCTCCCGCGCTTTGGCTATAGCCCTGCAGAAATAAGCGATATTCAAAATATGATAATGGCCACCAAGGTTCCTCAAAATCCTAAAGATCACCTTTCACGAATACTTTGTGACGCCGATCTCGACTACCTGGGAGGCAGCCAGTATGACGAAATTTCGGTTCACCTCTATAATGAAATGGTCCTGGAAGGAATTGATATTGACCCGGCCCGATGGCTCGATATCCAGATTAACTTTCTGGAGGTACACCACTACTGGACCGATTATGGTAAGCGTGAGCTGGCACCACAAAAGGCCAGGGTCTTAAAGCAGCTGAAAATGAAACAACAGGAGGCGCCCAATAGCTAGTGGTTGGCACAAAGTACCGGTAAGCCCTCCTTATTGAGAAGCAGGTTTTCCTTATCTAATTTACCAAAGCTGCGGTTCTTTTCTGATACTTTGGCCATAATGGCAATCAGGTCCATTTTGTGTTCATGAGCAAATTCAATGGTTTCCAGCGAATAGCCAACCGAGAAGTTGCGCGAACCCTTTTCAATGAAATCCCAGGGCAGATTCTGTTCCTCGAGCCATTGCCTTGAGGCCCTGATATTCTTTTCAATCTCCTCATCGTAACCCGCTCCCGGTTTACGGATCTCAAAAAGGTAAATCCTCCCGCCGGGAGCCAGAAGTACGGCAGCCTGTTCCAGCTTGAGTAAAAAATCGGGATGGGGGGCCACCGGCAGCAAAATTGCCTTAAAACCTCCTTCCATGGGGGTGGTATTGTCGTTTACCACCAGGGTGGGTACCGGCAGGGACTTCACCAGTTTATAAATATTTGAGCCAAATAGATTCTGCCGCAGGCCATGTTTGCCATGCGTACCAACTACTACCAGGCCGGGACGCAAACGGTGAATTACCTCTTCAACCGCCTGGAAAAAAGGCCCGTTACTGATCTCACTTTTACATTCAATTCCAGCCGTTTCCACTTCGGCCTCAAATGGTCTCAGTTCTTTGAGCAGATCATGATCAGCCTCATGTCCGGTTGGCAAAATGTGGCAGAGAGTAATAATTGCATTCTTTCCTTTAGCCAGTGCAATAGATTGACGGACGGCGATCTGGGCAGTGGTAGTAAAATCTACCAGGCAAAGTATATGATTCATATTGGTTGTGGTTGCTGTGTTTGTTTTGTTTTTAGATGGAGATAAAGGAATAGTTAGCTTGAACATCCCCGACCTGACTGGCATTGACGATAAGGACCGGAATTTCAGCTTTATTGGTTATTAACTCTTGTGAAAAGCGATCGAATTGGGGTAGAATGCTTTCGGGAAAATGAGCAATAGCAAAAAGATCGGCTCTCATGGATTCCCCGTATTCCATCACCTCCCGGCTTAAGCTGTGCTTGCCAGGCAGGGTATGTAGCTCATATGCTATCTCATGCTGGTGAAGGTACCGGCGAGCCTTTAGTATATTGTTGCTCAACTTCTTACTGAGAAACTCATCTTTCTGGGGCTTGCACACCAAATCCACCTGGGCTTTAAAACTCCTGGCGAGGCTGGCCGCAAAACCCACTACCTGCACACTTTCTTTTGAAAGGTCGACCGGGAGCACAATTTTTTCAATTGATTTTTCGGGACTTTTACTTTGAGTAACTATAAAAGGTGTTTTAGAGCTGGTAATTACCTTAAGGGCGTGTGAACCCAAAATTTTCTGTAAACCTTTAGCGCCATGGGTGCCCATAATCAGCAAGCGCGCCCCTCCTTCTTCAGCCTCCTTACTGATATCGTGAAAGATATCACCCAAACGTACCTGACACTCCGTGATAGCCTGGTCTGCCTCATTCAGCTCCGCTAAAAGTTTTTTAAAACGATTCTCGGCGTCCTGGCGTTGCTTTTCCTCCGCTATGATATGTAGTAACTCGATCTGCCCCGGTTGCTGCCGCGAAATGGCGAAGGCATGGTTAAGCGCAGCGCGGGTAATCGGGGTAAAATCATAAGGCACTAAATACTTCATTCAAAAAACTTTAGCCCATGAAAGATAATGCTTTAGAGTCAAAAAATATCAGCAGCGAAAAAAATACAGCCTCTGTGAGCTCCTTAAGCACCCGAGGTAATTTTATCGAAATAACAATAACGTAACACACGGATTTGCAGATTACTATATGTTTGCGAACCAAAAAAAAGAAGAAAGCGAATGAAGAAAGAAGTACTACAGGACCTGCAGGAGCGCTACTTTGATTTTAAAAAGATGCCTGTACTTCCCGCAGAGAACTTTATTAACCACCTCGATAAACTGGTAGATGCCGGTACTACCGTGATTTTGGAATTGTGTCGCCGGGAATTTCCCGAATACATTCCCCTTATGCAGAGCCGCGCCGATTTTTTTGAGCATTTGATGGCCACTCTTCAGCAACGCATAGCCGCAGAAATCACTTACCGCGAGTTGGAAGACATCAAGGCCCTGGTGGTGAATTTCGCCGAAGGTGAGGAAACCAGCTACTTTTTCGATGTATCGCTCTTTCAACCCTCCTCAAATAAAGATTAGAGCATTTTTGCGAGGCTCGTCAGAAGTAGCGGTCGCCACAGCCAGGCTACTGTTGGTATCGCCGCGCCCGCTCTTCTTCCCGAGCCTTTTTACGGAAATAGGGTCGCAATAGAAAATTGTGCTGAAGCGCTTCCATATTCTCATTAAAGCGGGCGGTTCCTTTCTCAATATTGCGAAAGGTAGAATCAAGGGTGCTGACCAGGTTAGAATCATTACTCAGATAACCGAAGGCCCCTCCTCCCTGTCGCAATTGCTGCAGGTTTTGATCAAGGTTTTCCACCACAATGTTAATAGAACGGGTAGTGGAGTCAAGGTTGGCAATGATGTTCCGCACCCTGCGCGCGGCTGCAGTATCACTCAGCAGTACCTGGGCGGGACCGCCTTCCGGATTTACGGTCGCAATTAAGGCACGGACTTCGGCCATAGCCAAATTTACCTCCTCGCTGATGCCCTTAAGGTTATTGATAGCCAGGTACATATCACCAGCCATAGCAGTGTCATTGAGCAGTTTCCCAACGGTTCCCTTACCTTCCAGAACTGCCTTGGTCACCTGCAAGAGATCAGCCGTAAGCTGGGCCGCATTTTCATTGGTCACACTCAGGGTGTTAAGCATGTCTTCGGAAGCAATACGGCTATAGCTACGCAGTTGGTCGCCCGGTTCAATAAAGGCAGCCTGACCAGCCCCGGGACTGATATTGACAATCATACTGCCCACCAATCCATCGGAACCGATGGCGGCAATGGCATTTTTACGCAGGTGCTGCTGCATGGCATCATCTATGGTCATAATTACTATGATGGTAGTATCGTTAAGCATTTCAATTTCCTGAACCGTGCCTACCGTAATACCTGAAAAGCGCACGTTGTTACCGGTTTGCAGACCATTTACATTTTTAAACACGGCTTTCACTTTAAAGCTGCCACCGAGGATGCTTTGCTTATTGCCGATAAAGTATACGGCCAGCATCAGCAATACCAGGCCCAATATTACAAATAGCCCCAATCTGATTTTTTGTACACTGCTCTTTTCCATGGCTTATTTTTTAAAAAAGGCTTCTATTTTCGGATCCGGTGATTGGGATAAATCCTTGAACCTGCCCTCAGCATAATTTACCCCATCCACCAGCAGCACCATACGGTTGGCAATAACCCGGGCGCAATCTACGTCGTGGGTAATGATCAACCCAGCCGTACCATACTCGCGCTGAATATTGCGCATCAGCTCAATAATTTCCTTAGCGGTAATGGGATCGAGGCCGCTGGTGGGCTCATCGTAAAGGATGATACTGGGCTTGAGGATCAGGGCCCGGGCTATGGCCACCCGCTTTTGCATCCCTCCTGAGAGTTCGGCGGGCATTAGATCAATGGCTCTTTCGAGGCCCACACTGCGCAGGGCCGCCAGCACCAGCGGGGTGGCATCCGCTAAATCGCCCATCCTATGGCGGTGATGCCGCAGTGGGAACTCGAGATTTTCACGGACCGTCATCGAGTCGTAAAGGGCGCTGCCCTGAAAGAGAAAGCCAATGTCGGAACGCAGCTGATCGAGAGTATCATGATCCAGGGATTTGATCTCCTTGCCCATCACCTCAATATAGCCGGAGTCGGGCTCCATCAGGCCCATCAGGCATTTGATCATCACTGATTTTCCCGCCCCGGAGCGTCCCATTACCACCAGGTTTTCACCTTCCCACAATTCCATATTAAAACCCCGCAATACCTGGTGATCACCAAAACTCTTGTGTAGATCACTGATCCTGATCATAGGCCGGGCCGGATGGCTTAGGGTGCTGCTCTTGCTATTTGACTTTTCCCCGGTCACAGCTCGTAAAAAATATCAGATACAAAAACCGCCATAAAGTCAATGACGAAGAGCAGCAAAGAACTAAACACTACCGCGGTATTGGCTGCTATTCCCACTCCGGCGGTACCTTTTTCACAGTAATAACCCTTGTAGCAGCCCACCAGGCCAATGGCAAATCCAAAGAAGAAGGATTTGATGGTAGCCGGTACCAGGTCACTGAATTCCAGGCTGGCAAAGGTTTTATTGAAATACAGCTGAAAGGAAACATCGCCCTTGACATTTTCTACCAGGGCCGAGCCAAAAAGGCCGATAGCATCGGCAAAGATCACCAGCAGCGGCAACATCAGGGTGGTAGCCAGTATGCGGGTCGCCACCAGGTATTTAAAGGGGTTGGTCCCTGATACCTCCATGGCATCGATCTGCTCGGTAACCCGCATACTACCCAGCTCCGCTCCTATTCCGGAAGCGATGCGTCCGGCACAGATAAGGGCCGTAATCATCGGCCCCAACTCCCGCACAATGGAAACGCTTACCATATTGGGCATCCACGACACGGCGCCGAATTCCACCAGGGTAGGACGCGTTTGCAGGGTAAGAACCAAACCGAGGATAAAACCGGTAACGCCTACCAGTACCAGCGAGCGGTTACCTACCTGATAACACTGACGCAGCAGCTCGCCCCATTCGAAGGGCGGCCTCACCGCCACTTTAAAAAAGCGCATGGTAAAGCTGGATAGTTCTCCCACTTCGGCCAGATAATACCTGGCCCGCCCCATCAATCCGGACTTAACTGCCATGTCAGGTTTGGTTTAACAGCCCTCCGCCTTGCTGTTATAAACAGCGCCGGCGAAATACTACTTTAAAGTAAAGATTTTTGGGTAATGAGCTCACGCCCGGAAATCTATTTATGGAAATTCCAACTCAGGCATGCCATTCCGCATAGGAGCTAGCCGTTTCATAGAGTTTAAGGCGCTGTAGCTTAACCCCTTCGGGAAGTCCTGATACCAACAGCCGGGCAAAGTGCAGGATCAGGTTTTCGCAGGTGGGCTGAAAGGGCAGGCTATGGACTTTGGCAAAGGGTAGTTTCTGCAGGTCTTTGTTATAGTCAGCACTGGAGTTTACCACCATAGCGTGATCAAAATCAGCGAGGATCTTCTCTTTTACCAAATTTTTCAGGGCACTGAAGTCCATCAGCATACCGTCATCAGCAGCGCCTGGCTGCTGCTTTGGCTTACCGGTAATACTTACGTGCAAGCGATAGGAATGGCCGTGCATATTGCGACAGGCACCCTCATGCTTATAGAGGGCATGCGCCATTTCGAAAGTGAAAATCTTGGTAACGATCAGATAATTGCTCAGTCCGAATTGATCCATAAATTGTTTTAGTGTGGCGCCGACAGCGCCGGATTAGTGATTAAAGCTGAGTCGGTTAAGGTGAGTAAGAAAGCTTGCAGTTGGCCTAACTCAGTGGCTGAAAGTTGCAATTGGATGCGATTTCCCCCTTTGATCATAATGGGGTCAAGGGTGGGGCTCTCCACTACCCCCTGGTTGTAGTGTTCCAATACCTGGTCCAGCGCTGTGAAACGCCCATCGTGCATAAAGCTGCTGCGATAGGCGAGGTTGCGCAGGCTGGGCGTACGCATCCGTCCCAGGTCGGCCGAGTCGAGCGAGCGGCGGTAGTAACCCCGGTTTTCGGGGCGGGCATAGCTGCTGTCGAGGCCGATATTGTGGAGACCATTGTCGGTAAACAAGGGCGGGGTATGGCAATGATAGCAGCTGCCCTTCTCACTGTTGAAAATAAGATAACCTTTGGCCTCCTCATCGCTGAAGGCAGCCATCCCACGCTGAACGCGGTCAAACTTACTATCGGCCGAGATAATAATCCTGACAAACTGAGCCAGGGCCCTGGCTACATCCGTACTGCTTATCTCTTCAACATTATAGGCTTCCTTAAACAGGCTGGGATAATCGGGATGCTGATTGAGTTTCCCCAGATCAGTATTAAAGAATTCTTCCACCTCAAAGAGCATTACATCCTCGAGACTCCCCTCCTCGCGGCCATCCCACATCCACTGCTCCTTCCAGCCCATATTAAAGTGGGGCAATATCGGCGTAGCACTGCCTCCTGCTGAGCTAAAGCCCCGGGACTGCCAGTGACAGCTGGCGCAGGCACGACCGTCATTGCTGAGAACAGCATCGTAATAAAGGCGGCGTCCCAGGGCTATACGCTCAACATAGGGCTGGTTGTCGGGAGGAATAGCCAGCACAGGGAAATCAGGGGGTACTTCTATTTGATAAGGGCTAAGCTTATGCTCGTAATAGGGTTCGTCCTTGGCACAGCCCACCACAATAAACAGCGCTGCCAGGCTAAGCAATCGAAAGGAGGAGGCGCTTTTCATGATTTAGGGTTTTAAACTGAAAACATTGTGAGCATTTTCCACCAGCATTTTCATCTGCAGGCTGTCGCCCATGGTATACCCCCCCTGCACACGAAGGTCGTAGCGATGGGGATCGTCAAACCACTGAGCCAGGTTCATCACTAACTCCAGCTCGCTAGCGGCGTTCGCAGCAATATCTCCAGCCACGGTCAGACCCAAACGAATGAGATTTTCATTTTGCCCCAGGTGAAAGGCATAGCTGCCAAATTGATCACGGTCGCGCCAGTGCCCTTCAAATTTCATAAAGTGGTAGCCTCCGCCCATTGTGGTGGGCCAATACATATCGAGGTCGTTTGGCGCCAGGTTAAGAGCATTGTCAAAGTTGTATTCCGGCACCACGCCAATCGCAAAGGCAAGAGAGTCGATTGATCCGACAGGTACCGCCTCCAGCCACAACTGACATTCATCAGGATGCAAGGCATTGATAACCTTGGGTGGCCCCTCCTGCTGATACTTTAATTGCTGATTTTGAAAGAGTTTCACGCCACTGATAAAATATTTAAGACGCATCACCCGAAATTCGTTGCCGGCGGCATTAGGATAAAAAAGGCTGTTAAACTGTAAAGAATCGCCATCCACCCGATGGGAAAATTTCAGCCTCAGGGAACCGCTGGGGTCAGCCGGAGCCTCCGGGCGACAACAAACCAGCAGCAGGGACAGCAATAGCCAGGCAGTGAGTTTAAAGTGACGCATAGATGCTAAATTCTATCTGAAATTTAGCTGCAAGCGATTAAAAAAATCATGACTTAAATCAGGGTTGTCAGGTCGTGCTTAGTTTAGAAACAATCTAACTATTCAGCAGGAGTATAACTTATCCCAAAACCTTCCTGCCAAGGCCGGTTAAAACAAAATTTTATAACAATCAGTCAGGAGAATAAAAAACAATTTAAATCAGATTTCCTTCCTTTGTAAGTGCAATGATTAAAGTGCTATCCATATTCCTCGCCTTTCAGGTGTTACTGAGCTCCATGAGCTTCAACGTTGGTATGCACTTTTGTGGCGATAGCCTCAAGAGCCTGGCCCTGTTCGGAGAAGCTACACCCTGTGAACACAGCAGCATGGCACAGGAGTATCAGGGCATGAAGGATTGCCCTTTTCATTCGTCCAAGCAAAACTCTGAGGATGATGACTGTTGCAACGACCGGGAGTTGAAGGTGGAAGGTCAGCAGATTGACACCACCCTTAACCATTTCAGCTTCGATTGCAGCCCTCAATTCAAATTTATCGCCAGCTATGTGCTTAGTTTTTTTCCTCTCTTCCAGGCGGAGGAAGCCCAGAGTAAATTTCTTAGTTATAAGCCGCCCCAGCTGCTGGTAGACATACCGGTGCTGATTCAGGTATTCCGCATCTAGACTGATCATAATGCTTTTCCCGTCGGGGCCACCAGGCCTGCTAACGGGCTACTTGTGTTTTGTTAAACCCAATGGCATTATGATTCAATCATGCTCAATAAATCCATAAAATTCTTTCTCGAAAATAAACTGGTAACCCTCCTGCTGGTAGTATTAATGGTAGGCTGGGGACTGGTAACGGCACCCTTCGACTGGGAGCTGGAGCTGCTGCCGCGCGATGCAGTGCCGGTTGACGCTATCCCTGACCTGGGTGAAAACCAGCAAATTGTCTTCACCGAATGGCCGGGACGTTCTCCCCAGGACATTGAGGACCAGGTTACCTACCCCCTCACCACCCAACTACTGGGAGTACCGGGGGTGAAGACGGTACGCAGTTCCTCCATGTTTGGTTTTTCCAGCATCTACCTCATTTTTGAAGAAGGGGTGGAATTTTACTGGAGCCGCTCGCGCATTCTCGAAAAGCTCAATTCCCTTCCCTCCGGTTTATTGCCTGAAGAGGCCCAACCATCTTTGGGTCCCGATGCTACCGCGCTGGGTCAGGTATTCTGGTATACCCTTGAGGGCCGCGATTCACTCGGTAATCCCACCGGCGGCTGGGGCCTGGAAGAATTGCGCAGCATCCAGGACTTTTACGTGAAATACGCTCTCTCCTCCGCCAGCGATGTGGCCGAAGTAGCCTCCATTGGTGGTTTTGTAAAAGAATACCAGGTTGACGTGCGCCCGGAAGCCCTGCAGGCCTACAATATTGGTTTACAGGATGTGGCGCGGGCGGTAAAAAACTCCAACCTCGATGTTGGCGCCAAAACCCTGGAGATCAATAAGGTGGAATACCTGGTACGCGGCCTCGGTTACATCAAGTCTACCGCTGACCTGGAAGAAGCGGTAATTAAATCAGTGAATAATACGCCTATTACCATCGGTGATGTGGCGGTGGTGAGCCTGGGGCCGGCTACCCGTCGCGGCGCTCTCGACAAAGGCGGGGCCGAGGTGGCTGGTGGCGTGGTGGTAGCCCGCTATGGTGCCAATCCTCTCCAGGTCATCAAAAATGTAAAAGAACAGCTAAACCTGTTACAGCCGGGGCTCCCCACTAAGATCCTCGATGATGGCACCCTCTCCAAAGTCACCATCGTCCCCTTTTACGATCGCACGCAGTTAATCTATGAAACCCTGGGCACCCTGGAGGAAGCCTTATCGCTGGAAGTGCTCATTACCATTATTGTCATTATCGTAATGGTGATCAACCTGCGTGCCTCGCTGGCCATTTCGGCCTTGCTGCCACTGGCTATTCTGATGGTGTTTATTGCCATGCGCTATACCGGGGTGGATGCCAACATTGTGGCACTTAGCGGTATCGCCATTGCCATTGGCACCATGGTGGATTTGGGCATTATACTCACCGAAAATGTGATAAAATACACGGAAGAAAAAAAGGGGGGCGATCTCCTGGACAAGGTTTACCGTGCTTCCGCCGAAGTGAGTGGTGCCATTCTTACAGCGGTAAGCACCACCATCATCAGCTTCATTCCGGTTTTTACCCTTCAGGCCGCCGAGGGCAAGCTCTTTCGCCCGCTGGCTTTCACCAAAACCTACGCTCTTATTGCGGCCGTGGTGGTGGCCCTTTTTATTTTACCGGCCCTGCTACACTGGCTTTTCGGCCTGGGTATAAAACGTCAGTCAGCCCGCAAGTGGCTCAACATAGCCTTAATTCCGCTGGGAATAATTACCCTCATTTGGTCAGTATGGGCCGGCGTGATCATCCTGATGTTTGCCGCCGCTGCCATCCTGCAGGAGCGGCTTTCTGGCCAAGCCTGGTATATCCGTCATAGCACCGCTATAGTTGCTCTTATTGCCATTACCTGGCTACTGGGCGAATATTGGAGTCCGCTGGGAGTGGCGAATGGCCTTTTTCTTAACATCCTGTTTGTGGCTTTGCTAATAGCGCTGGTGCTGGGATTTTTCAGCCTGTTGATCCGCCGCTACGAGCGGATTCTCGCCTGGTGCCTGGCGCACAAGAAAAGCTTTTTGAGCACCCCCTTGCTTATCCTCTTTATCGGTATCATCATCTGGCAAGGCTTCAATAAGGTATTTGGTTTCGTTGCTGATGGTTTCGACCAACTGGGATGGAATATTCGCACCACCGAGGTTTGGTCCGACCTCACCCATAGCTTCCCCGGCCTGGGTAAGGAGTTTATGCCATCGCTGGACGAGGGTGCCTTCCTGCTTATGCCCACCTCTATGCCCCATAGCGGCATGGAGGAGAACCTCAACATTCTCAGGCAGTTGGATATGCGCGTCAACAGCATTCCGGAGGTGTCGATGGTGGTGGGTAAACTCGGACGCGCTGAGTCGGCATTAGACCCTGCCCCCATTTCTATGTATGAAAATGTCATCAACTACCGGCCCGAGTTCGTAACTGATGGCAGCGGACGCAAGCTGCGCTTTAAAGTAGATGAAGAGGAAAACTATATACTGGCGGTTCCCCCTGGTACCGCGGTCAGGCTGAGTGCCACGTCGGAGCAAAGCGAAGCCGGGGTGTATCAAAGCCTGCAGCACGACAGTCCAAACCCGGAAGAGGGAAATCAGAACTCAGAAGAAAGCACCGATGTCAGGCTGAGTGCCACGGCGGAGCAAAGCGAAGCCGGGGTGTATCGAAGCCTGAGCAAAGAAAACTGGACTCTCGACCGTGAAAAGCAATGGCTCGCCCTGGGAATGGATACCTTAAATTATGCAGAATATCAACTGCTTAGCCGCACCTCTGACTTGCCCCAAATTCAGCAGCTCTTGATACCCGATGAGGATGGTGAATACTTCCGCAACTGGCGCGAGGAAATTGAATCGCCCGATGACATTTGGGATGAAATTGTAAATGTTAGCCAGTTGCCGGGAGTTACCTCCGCACCCAAACTGCAGCCGATAGAAACGCGCCTGGTGATGCTGCAAACCGGTATGCGCGCCCCTATGGGTATTAAAGTGAGTGGCCCCGATCTAAAGACCCTGGAGGATTTCGGCTTTGAGCTGGAGCAAATCCTCAAGCAGGTACCCTCGGTTAAGGAGGAAGCGGTATTTGCCGATCGCGTGGTGGGCAAACCCTATCTCACCATTGATATTGACCGCAACGCCATTGCCCGCTACGGTCTATCGGTTGAAACTGTCCAGCGGAGTATTGAAACCGGTATTGGCGGTATGGCGGTAAGCACCACGGTAGAAGGGCGCGAGCGCTACCCTATTCGCATTCGTTACCCCCGGGAGCTGAGGGATGACCCGGCAAAATTGGCCAATATCCTTATTACCAACAACCAAGGGGTGCAGGTGCCCCTGGGCCAGCTGGCGGAAATTGAATTTATCCGCGGTCCCCAGGTGATCAAAAGTGAAGACACCTTCCTTACCAGCTATGTGTTATTCGATAAGCGCGATGGTTATTCAGAAGTGCAAGTGGTAAACGATGCCCAAAATGCTATTGCCGAAGCTATTGCCAACGCCAAACTGCAGGTGCCCAAGGGTATCAACTTCCGCTTTTCGGGTAGCTATGAAAACCAGCTTCGGGCCGAAAAGCGCCTGAGCATCGTGGTGCCGCTGGTACTATTGATCATTTTCCTGATCCTCTACTTCCAGTTCCGTTCGGTGGCCACTTCGCTGATGGTATTTAGCGGCATTGCGGTAGCCTTTGCCGGTGGATTCCTGATGATCTGGTTGTATGGGCAAAGCTGGTTCCTCGATTTTAATCTCTTTGGTACCGACTTCCGCTCGCTTTTCCAGGTACACACTATCAACCTCAGTGTGGCGGTGTGGGTCGGATTCATTGCCCTCTTCGGTATTGCCACCGACGATGGTGTACTGATGGCCACTTATCTCGACCAGCGCTTTGCCAAAGGAGTTGTAGCAAACCGGGAAGGTATAAGGAAGGCGGTGATTGAAGCAGGCAGCCGCCGGGTGCGTCCTGCCCTGATGACTACCGCCACGACCTTGATTGCACTGGTGCCTATCCTCACTTCGAGCGGCAAAGGGGCTGACATCATGGTACCAATGGCCATTCCGGCTTTTGGTGGCATGACGATCGCAACCATCAGCATTTTTGTGGTACCGGTGATTTATTGCTGGTGGCAGGAGCGGAAGTGGAGTAAAAATCGCATGGAGGTGAATAACCCCTCGACTACGTTCGGGGAAACAAAAAAAACGGATGATGTGTAATTCAATGATATTCAATCAGCAAAATGCCGGTCCTTCGCTTAATCTTGCCTGGCCGAGCCTAATCAAGGCCTCGGCATTGACTAGGAGAAGACACTTGCAGTGGCTAATCAAAAGCGCACTTTGGATACTAACCATGATGCTTCCCCTTATAAGCGGGGGACAGCAACCGCTTGGAGCCTACCTCACGGCCGCTTCCGAAAGCAACCCTGGCCTACAGGCCCAATACGCCGCATTTGAAGCCAGCCTCGAACGGGCAGCACAGGTAAGTGGTTTACCCAACCCCAGCCTGAGCTTTGGCTACTTTATTCAACCGGTAGAAACCCGGGTGGGTCCCCAGCAGGCCCGTTTTTCCCTTTCCCAGATGTTTCCTTGGTTTGGCAGCCTGTCAGCACGGGGTGATGCGGTAGCGGCAATGGCCCAGGCCGATTACCTGCAATTTATTGATGCCCGGGAAAAGCTGAATAGAGAGGTGAAAACGCAGTACTACCGGCTTTGGCAAATCCAGGAATTTATAAGCCTGGACCAGCAAAACCTCATGGTACTGCAAAGCTATGAGAAGCTGGCTACTACCCGCTTTCGTAGCGGTGAGGGCAAACTGAGCGGGGTGTATCGCGTGCAGTTGGAAATTGAGGAATCAAAAACCAAACTCAGAATCCTCGAAAAACAGTTGCTACAGCTGCAGCGCAATTTCAACCGCCTGCTAAACCGGGAGGCCACACTAGCGGTAGAGCTACCCGACACACTAATCGTCCCGGACATACTACTTGCTGTTGATTCTGCCGGCCTTCATCCATCCGTCGCTCGCTTCCAGCAAATGGGTGAGAGTGCTGCTTTCAGGGAATCAGCCGCCCGCAAAAGTGCCTGGCCATCGCTCGGCCTCGGTCTCGATTATGTTATAGTTGGGGAGCGCAGTGACATACAGGTAACTGACAATGGCAAAGATGTGATTATGCCCATGGCGTCCATCAGTCTGCCCCTGTGGCAAAAACAATATGGCGCCGCCCGGCGCGAGGCGGAATTACAGCAAGAACAGTATCAATGGGAGGCCCAAAATGCCATAAATAATCTTCAGTCCCAGTATGACCTGGCCCGCTTCCAATTGCGGCAGGCACAGGACGAGTTGGAACTGTATAAGGAGGAAATAGCCCTTGCGAGAAAAACCCTGGAACTCACCATCACCGATTACAGCAATGGCCGCGAGGAATTTGAGGAAATACTACGCCTGCAGCAAAAAATTATCCACTACCAAAAACAGCAAATAAAATCTTTAGTAAACATTTTAAATAATAATGCTCAATTAACTTATCTGGATTATCGCATTCAGTAAAATCATTAATTATAATCAAGCTATCATGAAGAAAAGTAAATTTATTGTCAGTGCCTTCGCCCTTAGTGCTATACTGACCGCCTGTGCCGGTGGCGAGCAGGAAAGAGCCGTGGAAATTGACAGTCCTAAGGAGGTCAAACAGGAAAAAAAGAAAACGCCGGAATATGCCGATGCCAGCTTTGAGGATGGTATGCTCGAATCGGCTTTTCAGTACTACCTCAAGATGGAACGGGCCCTGGTGCAATCAGATGCCGAAGCAGCAAACGATGCTGCCGCCAACCTGGCTGAGGACCTCACCGAAAAGCATCCAAATTTAAAGGATATCGCCCAGCGCATGGCCGATAGCAAAGATCTGGAAGTGCAACGTCAACAATTTGAAAAACTCACCCTGGCCCTGGAACCCATGCTCCGCAATTCCATTAAAAGTGGAGTGATTTATAAGCAATATTGCCCCATGGCCTTCAATAATAAAGGTGCCTTCTGGCTATCAGAAACCAAGGAAATAAACAACCCCTATTTCGGAGATAAGATGTTACACTGTGGCAGCACCAAAGATTCTATAAAAAAGAAATAAATCAATAAATCAAAAGACAAACTTTATGAAAAGCCCCTATTTAAAATTTGCCCTGATGATGGCATGTTCCTTCGTGTTTATGTATGCCTCTATGTTTTTCAACGTGGCCGAGTTTGATCATATTTACCTCAGTCAAACCCGCACCTTTATGGCTTTGTATATGGTGGGCCCCATGGCCCTGATTATGCTGGCCTTTATGCTACCCATGTACAAAAACCGCAGGAAGAATGCGGTAATTGTAACCCTCGCCTTAGTGGCGGCAATCGGCAGTTATATTTTGCTCAGGGATCAAACCACCGTTAAGGATGTTCAGTACATGAAGGCCATGATTCCCCACCACTCTTCCGCCATCCTGGTGAGCCAGCAGGCGAACTTCGAAGATCCGGAAACTGAGAAACTGGCGCAGGAGATCATTCAGGCCCAAAAGCGTGAAATCGCCCAGATGAAGAAGATCATTTATCGTTTGGAAAGCAAGAAGTAATAAATTATTCAATATCGCCAGTTGACATGGAGAAAGAGACACTGCTTCATATTAAAAACATGGTATGCCAGCGCTGCATTTTGGCGGTGCAAAAGATCTTTAATGATGCCGGGGTGGATGTGCAACGAGTCCAGCTTGGCGAAGTAGTAATTAATGGTCCACTGGATCCGGCCTTGAAAGACAGGCTGGCCGGAGAGTTGCAGGAACTGGGCTTCGAATTGCTCGAGCCCGGTACATCCGCACTGATCTCGCGGATAAAAGCTTTGATTGTGCAGCAAATTCACCATACCGGGCAGCCGCTAAAAGTGAATTTTTCCAGCTTCCTATCTGACCAGCTACATCAGGAATACAGCGGGCTGAGCCGGCTTTTTTCATCGGTAGAGGGCATTACCATTGAAAAATACATTATCGCCCAGAAAATTGAACGGGTAAAGGAGTTGCTGGTCTACGACCATGAGACGCTAAGTGAAATAGCCTGGAAGTTGGGTTACAGCAGTGTGCAGCACCTTTCTACCCAGTTCAAAAAGGTGACTGGCCTCACCCCTACCGCTTTTCAAAAGAGCATCACCAAACATCGCCATCGCCTGGATGAACTTTAGTACAAAATTGTATAAGGCTTTGCAAAAAGGATATAACATGAATCGCTATGGCTGCCGCTAATTTTGTGATAACAATTAAACTAAGTTATGACACACGAGTATAAAATTGAAGGTATGACCTGTGGAGGTTGCGTGAGCAAAGTGAAAAGTGAACTGCTGAAACTGCCAGAGGTACTCAGTGCAGAGGTTCAGCTAGCTGAGCCACAGGCCAGGATAAGTATGCAGCAACACATTTCCTTGCCGGCAATACAAACTGCCGTAAATAAGGCCGGCAACTATTCGGTCAGCAAACTCAACGGAAGCCAACATCATCCCGAAATAGCCACGGAAAAATCATGGCTGTCCACCTACAAGCCCTTGCTGTTAATTGTGATTTTTATTCTGGGGGTTTCCCTCATAGCGGCCGGGGGAGCTCCAAATTTCGGTATGATGACCATGCGATACTTTATGGCGGGCTTTTTCATCGTTTTCTCCTTCTTTAAATTTTTAGATCTAAAAGGTTTTGCCAATAGCTACGGCATGTATGACCTCCTGGCGATGCGATGGAAAGGCTACGGCTTTATCTACCCCTTCCTGGAACTTGGGTTGGGTATTGCCTACCTCCTAAACTTTGAACCGCTCTGGACCAATATCGCCACCATTGTTCTTTTAGGCTTCAGCAGCCTGGGGGTGATCAAAAGTGTGCTTGACAAGAGCAAGATAAAATGTGCTTGCCTGGGGTCGGTCTTTAACCTGCCTATGAGCACCGTTACTATTGTAGAAGATCTCACCATGGTAGGCATGGCGGCCCTGATGATTTTAATTCAGTAAAAGCTATTGCTATGAACAAGCATCATCACCATAATCACAGCCCTGAGGAGCATCAGCACGATCAGCAGCCTGCAGCTGCCGGGGCCGCTAATGACGCGGGGATGGACCACAGCCACCACGATCATGGCGATCATCACCGCATGATGATCGAGGATTTTAAGAAGCGTTTCTGGCTATCGCTGCTGCTTACCGTTCCGGTGATGCTGTTCAGCCCCATGTTACAAGGCCTGCTGGGTTTTCATATTGACTTTCCCTTTATGATGCCCATTGCCTTTGGCTTTAGCACCATTATTTATTTCTACGGGGGCTGGCCCTTTCTGAAAGGACTGGTGTCGGAGTTGCGGATGCGGGCCCCGGGCATGATGACCCTGATTGCCCTGGCCATCACCGTAGCTTACCTCTATAGTAGCGCCACCGTCTTTGGGCTGGAGGGCATGGATTTCTTCTGGGAACTGGCCACGCTGATCGACATTATGCTGATTGGGCACTGGATTGAAATGAAGTCAGTGTTGGGAGCGAGCCGGGCCCTGGAACTATTAGTGAGCATGATGCCCTCTGAGGCCAACCGCATTAAGGATGATGGTTCTATAGAGAAGGTAAAACTGACTGAATTGAAGCCCGGGGAACTGATACAGGTTAAGCCCGGGGAAAAAATTCCCGCCGACGGACAAATCCTGGCTGGTGAAAGCTACCTCAATGAAAGTATGTTAACCGGCGAATCGAAGCCGGTAAAAAAAGGCGGGGGTGACAAGGTAATCGGGGGGGCCATCAACGGTAATGGCACCCTGCGCGTGAAGGTGGAAGGAACCGGTAAAGACAGCTACCTCAATAAGGTTATAAGCATGGTGCAGGAGGCACAGAAAACCAAAAGCAAAACCCAACACCTGGCCGACCGTGCCGCTAAATGGCTCACCTATGTTGCCCTGGGCGTGGGTATTGGCACCCTGGTCGTGTGGCTAATGCTGGGTGCAGACTTCCAGTTTGCCCTGGAGCGGATGGTAACGGTAATGGTGATTTCCTGTCCCCACGCGCTGGGGCTGGCCATTCCCCTGGTGGTGGCCATTTCTACCGCCATGTCGGCCCAAAACGGACTGCTGATCCGCAATCGTACCGCCTTTGAAAACAGTCGCAAAATCACTATGATCGTTTTTGACAAAACCGGCACTTTAACCAAGGGCTCACACGAGGTAAGCAGAATAGTGCCTCTGCAGGAAGGGCTTGACGAAGATGAACTCCTGCGCCTGGCCACCGCTGTGGAACAAAATTCGGAACACCATATCGCCAAGGGCCTGCAGCACAAAGCCAAAGAGAAGGGCCTAAAGGTGCCGGCTGCCGAGGATTTTAAATACGACCCTGGCGTTGGTGTAAGCGCTACCGTTGCCGGTCGCAAAATGGAGGCCGGCGGTGAAGTGCTTCTTAAGAAAACGGGCCGTAGTGTGCCTGATGATAAGGCTTCAGCTGCCGAAACCAAGGTGTTCATTTTTGCCGATGGTGAACTGCTGGGCTTTCTCACTTTTACCGATCAGATAAGGGAGTCTTCCTTCGGCGCCATTAAAACCCTGCACGAGAATGGCATAAAAACCATGTTGCTCACCGGCGATGAAGAGCTGGTGGCCCGGGCGGTGGCTGATGAACTGGGGATGAACAGCTATCTGGCCGGCGTATTGCCCCATGAAAAGCAGGACAAGATTAAGGAATTGCAGGCCAAAGGTGAATTTGTAGCGATGACAGGTGATGGTGTAAACGATGCTCCTGCCCTGGCCCTGGCCGATGTAGGTATTGCGGTGGGTTCAGGCACTGATGTGGCGGCCGAAACGGCTGACATCATCCTGGTAAACAGCGACCCCCAGGATATTGCCAACCTCATACTTTTCGGCAAGGCCACTTACCGCAAGATGATTCAGAACATTGCCTGGGCCACCGGTTACAACGCCTTTGCCATCCCCCTGGCCGCTGGCGTGTTATCCTTCACCGGCTTTGTACTCGACCCGGCCGTAGGTGCGGTACTGATGAGCCTTAGCACCATAGTGGTAGCCATAAATGCCCAATTGCTTAAGACAAAATTGACACATGACTAAAATGAAAAATGACCGCAAAATATGGCTAAGCACACTGCTGGCCCTGCTTATTGGATTGGTACTAGGCTATTGGTTTTTCGGTGAGGAATCAGAGGTTAACGATGCTGAAACCAGCCAGGAAGAAACAGCCGCCACCACCTGGACCTGCTCCATGCACCCCCAAATCAGGCAATCCGGGCCGGGGCAATGCCCTATTTGTGGCATGGATCTCATTCCCCTTGCCGATGAAACCGCTGAGGGTGATATGCTGGCGGTAAAGATGAGTGAAACGGCAGTACGGCTGGCCAATGTGCAAACTATGCGGGTGGGACGAGATAATGCTACTAAAACCATTCGGCTCAACGGCAGTGTGCAACCGGATGAGAGGCTGCTAAAAACCCAGGCTGCCCATATCGGCGGGCGGGTAGAACAGTTGCTGGTAAACACCACCGGCGAGCAGGTACGCCAGGGGCAACTGCTGGCGCAGGTGTATTCTCCGGAGTTAATTTCCGCCCAGCGCGAACTGCTGCAGGCCTACACCATCCGCGAAAGCCAGGCGGCACTCTACCAGGCCGCCCGGGAGAAACTCAAGGCCCTGCGCATTTCTGAAAAACAGATTGAGCAGATTATCCAAAGTGGTGAGGTGCAGGAAAGCCTGGGCATTTATGCTGACCGCAGCGGTATTGTATTGAAAAAAATGGTCAACGTGGGCGATTACCTGAAGCGGGGCCAGGCCATGTTTACCATTGCCGACCTTGCGCGGGTGTGGGTGATATTTGACGCCTACGAGAGCGACCTCAATTTTTTGGAGGAAGGTGATCAGCTAAGCTTTAAGGTCGCTTCATTGCCGGAAGAGACTTTTCAGGGAAAAATAACCTTTATCGATCCGGTGGTAAACCCGCAAACCCGTACCGCCGCGGTTAGGGTAGAAACTAGCAATAAAGGACAGGCGCTGAAACCGGAAATGTTTGCCACTGCCAGTGTTGAAGCGAGGCTTGGCCAGGGTGAACAACTGGTAGTGCCCAAGTCAGCCGTAATGTGGACCGGTGAGCGCTCGGTAGTGTACGTTAAACTTCCCGATTCAGATCAACCACAATTCAGACTACGAGAGGTAGATCTGGGCCCGGCCCTGGGTAACTCCTATGTTATTGCCGGGGGTGTGGAAGCGGGGGAGCAAGTGGTGGTGAATGGCACCTTTACGGTGGATGCCGCCGCCCAACTGGCCGGCAAGCCCAGTATGATGAAGCCCGAGGGCAGCAAGGCCCAGCCCTCGCCACATGTGCATGCCGGTACCGGTGCCGATGATACCACCAAACAGCTGAAGCTTAGTACCAGCAGTAAAAAAGAGATTAACGCGCTGCTGCAAAGCTATTTTCAGCTTAAAGATGCCCTGGTGGCCTCGCAGCAGGATAAGGCGGCTAAATTTGCCCACCAGATGGAAACTAAAATCGGGCAGGTGAAAAGGAGCGCCATGAATGAGGCGGCCTACCAAGGTTGGATGGCAGTGGTTCCAAAGCTGAAAAGCAGCCTTAAGGAAATAAATCCACAGGCAAATATTGATGCCCAACGCAAGGCTTTTATACCCTTGTCAAAAGCAGTGGTTCAGCTGGCGCAAAGCTTTGGTCCCTTTGATCAGCCGGTGTACGTATTGTATTGCCCCATGGCCAATAACGACGAGGGCGCGGAGTGGCTCAGCGCTACCAATGAGGTACTCAACCCCTACTACGGCGATATGATGCTGCGCTGTGGAGAGGTTACCAAAGAGATTCGCTGATCGGGTAAATCATTTCCGATAATTAATATGCCATAGCCCATAGGTCGGGCTAATTCAGTTTGGGAGTAAATATTTTTGATTTCCTTTGTAAGAGTGAAAATTCATCACAGCATATTATCACTACTCCTGCTGGCTGCCTATGTGCTCCTATTGGCGCATGATTTTATTCCCCACAGCCATCAGCATTCTCAGGAAGCTAATCAAACCACTGCCTTAGTTGGCCACGGCCACGGCCATGATGACCATGATGACCATAATCATCACCATAAAAATGAGCCTGATAAAAGGCAAAGTGATGATTTAGCCACCACTGTAAAGGACCTTTCTCAGGAAACGCCCCGCTTCAGTACACACAGTCATTTCGCCAATGACCCTCACTATCATGAGCTGAACTATTCGCCATTTTCAAAGGATAAAAATAAAATAGTTCCCCCGTTGCTAACCACCTGGCAGCATAGCTCAGCACTATGGAGAGGGTCTCATTGGCAAAAGGTCTCCGGGGCCTGGCCCTTCCCTCCTTCCTGTCTCCTAAGCAGTCTTTATCTTTCAGGCGGAACAGGTCTGCGCGCCCCTCCTGCTTTAAGTTAAGTGTCGAACTGATGCTTCCCATCTGGGTGGGAAGATCTATTTCCTCCTGACTTAAAGAAATCTTTTATGTCTAAATCATTTTTTGCCCTGCTCGGATTTGCCCTATGTGCGGGTTCAGTACAGGGCCAGCAAACATCATTGGCTGAACTGCTAGATAGCGTAGAAGCCAACAATAAATCGCTCGCAGCATACCGAGGCTACCTTGAAGGTGAAAGCTGGCGGTATAAGTCGGAAAACAAGCTGCCCGACCCCCAGGCTTCGGCCTACTACCTGCCCTTTGGCGAGCACAACGGTGGCGATTATACCGAATTTGAAATTTCACAGAGACTGGAATTCCCGAGCGTGTACGCAGCCAGGAACAAGTGGATTGATGAGCAAAAGGAACGTCTGGAGCGTGAATATGAAAAGTTAAGGCAGGATATTTTGCTGAGCGCTAAAAAGCTGGGAATAGAATGGGTTTACCTGCAAAAACAGGAAGCACTGCATAAGCAGCGTATTATACAATCCAAAAAAGTATACGATCAGGTTACTACCCTGTTTGACAAGGGCCAGATTGGCATTCTCGACCAGAACAAGGCCAAAATCGTTTGGCTCGATCAACAGTTTGCCCTTGAAGAACTGGATATCCGCAAGGAGAATGTAAAGCAAAAATTGCAGGCGCTGAATGGCGGCAATGAAATCAGTTTTGGATTAAGTACTTACCCGGAGGTATTTGACATTCCGCCACAGGATAGCCTTTGGATGGAATGGCAGCGCCGGGATGCGCAGATGGCCTTACTGGAGCAGGAAATCCAGGCGGCCCGGCAAGGCTTGAAGGTTAAACGGAATCAACTCTTACCTGATATCACCGCCGGCTATAATTACCAGGGCGTAGCGGGGAGTAACTATTCAGGTTTCTATGGTGGTATCAGCATCCCCCTTTGGAGTGGCCGCAGTAAGCTAAAGATGGCTGCGGCACAAATCAACTTTCAGGAACATCATAAAAGCAAGGTCCTCACTGCTCTAAAAAGTGAGTTTACTTCACAGGTACAGCAATATCAGTTCCTACTCAAAAAATTCAGGGAATACCAATCGGCTATGGAAGGGCTGAACAGTGAAATGTTACTTCAAAAATCCTATGCACTGGGTGAAATTTCATTCATGGATTACTATCGCGAAGTAGCCTTTTACAGGGAAGCAGAAAACCGGATGCTGGAGATTGAAAAAGAGCTGCAGCAATTAAGAGCAGAAATATTTAAATATCAATTATAAATCTCAACTATGAAAATTACCGCAAGTCTATTTATCGCCCTATTGGCTTTCACCTTTGGTTGCAATTCCGGAACTACCCAGCATGATCATGATCATAACCATGGAAGCGAAACACATCATCACGAAGGCGAACAGCACGAACACAATCAGCTAGACGCTAACCATCATCATGAACAGGAAGAATTTACTGTAGATCAGGATACAAGTACTACCGAAGCGCATCATATTCATGAGCAAAATGATGGTCACAACCATCAAGACTAAAGTGACACCTATGAGAGTAATATTATGGATGCTGCTATCACTGTGCGTAGTGGCGTGTAATCGAAGCACTGGTCATAGCCATGCCCAGGAAGAAGATACACATGGGCACGCCCATGGCAGTGATATGACTGTCGATACTACCATTTGGACCAAGGAGCTGGAATTATTTGTGGAATACCCCGCCTTTGTGGTGGGGCATTCCAGTCAATTTGCGGCTCACTTTACCCATCTGGACGGACATAAGCCCGTAAGCCAGGGAAGTGTGACGGCAAGCCTTGTTAAAGGGAAAAAAGGTATTCGACACAGCGTGGACGAGCCAACTTCTCCGGGTATCTTCACTCCCTCTCTGCAGCCAAAGGAAGCTGGCGAATATCAGTTGATTTTTGAAATCAAGGCTCCCGGTCTCAGCGAGCGTATTGATGCCGGACGAGTGTGGGTGTATCCTGATGATAATGCGGCGAAACAAGCCCTCGCCAACCCTAAGCAGAGCGAAGCTGAAATCAGTTTTCTAAAGGAACAAGCCTGGAAAATTGATTTTCAAACCGCCCCGGTGCGCCGAGACACGATTTATGGAATGCTACGGTTGGCTGGTAGGTGGATGCCTGCACCAGGCAGCCAGCGAACCCTCAACGCCCCTTCCAGCGGAAATGTCTTGTTTGCATCCCCAGAGGTGGTTGAAGGCGTAAAAGTCCGTCAGGGTCAGGTACTGATGCGCATTAGTGGCGAAAATCTGAACGTGAGCAGTATTGAATCGGAAGTTCGGAAAGCCAGAGCGGAGTTTGAACAGGCTCAGAGCGAATACCAGCGCAAAAAAGAGCTTCACGAATTACAGGTAATCCCCCCCGCTGAGTTTGAGGATGTGGAAAAGCGCTATGAAATTAGCAGGTTAAACTACCAGCAGCTCCTGAAAAACTATAGTGCTGAAGGCGTGGCGGTAAAGGCACCCTTTGATGGTTATCTAAAACACATTGGAGTGAATAACGGTGGCTTTGCCACTGCCGGACAGCCACTGCTTACTGTGGGGTCTGAACCTACCAGTATGATCAGGGCCATGGTGGCACCCGAAAAACGTGACCTCCTTACCCGAACTAAAAAAGTGTGGCTGGTGGAAGCTGGCAATACCTCAGCTGCAAGTGGAAAGGTGATTTCTGTTGCCAGAAACGTATCCGAAAGCAACCCTATGCTAGCAGTTTTTATAGAGGTTCAAGAGTCAGGGTCTGTAGTGGAAGGCAGCCTGGCGGAGCTTCAGTTGGGCTATACCAATGGTCACTTAGGTTTGATAATTCCTAAAAGCGCCTTATTGGAAGACTTTGGCACCTATAAGGTGATAGTGCAGAAAGGTGGCGAAGCCTTTGAAATGCGGCCGGTGCAGATTGGTGCTTTTAATGGCAGCCAGGTAACAATTAAAGAGGGACTACAGGCGGGTGAGTGGGTGGTTACACAAGGCGCCTACCAGGTGAAGATGGCCTCGATGTCGGCCGCTCCGGCCCATGGTCATGCGCATTGATATTGAAATACACTTAATGCCTCTCCTGAAGAAATAAGTTATGCTGAATAAAATTCTTGAAATATCCCTTGGCAACCGCTTGCTGGTATTGCTTTCAGCCCTGGTGCTTACGGTATCCGGCGTATACATAGCCCGCAATATGAATGTAGACGTGTTTCCTGATCTTACTGCACCTACGGTAACCATCCTTACCGAGGCCCACGGCATGGAATCAGAGGAAGTGGAAAAGCTGGTGACTTTCCAGCTCGAAACCGCCATGAATGGCGCTCCTAATGTGCGCAGGATACGGTCTTCTTCGGCGGCAGGTATTTCTATTGTATGGGTGGAGTTTGACTGGAACACCGATATCTACCGGGCCCGGCAGATTGTGAGCGAACGGATACCCGCTGTGCGTGAAAAATTGCCGGCCGGAATCGGAGAGCCCACTATGGCTCCTATTTCATCCATTATGGGAGAGTTAATGCTACTCGGGCTGCGTTCAGACAGTCTTTCGCCCATGGAACTGCGCACCCTGGCCGACTGGAGCATCAGACCCCAACTCAAAGCCCTGAGGGGAATTGCCAACGTAGTAGTGATTGGAGGCGAATACAAGCAGTACCAGGTGCTGGCCAACCCCAATAAAATGAAGCACTATGCGATAAGCCTTCAGGAGTTACAACAGGCAGTGGCAGCAGCCAATGTGAACAGCACCGGCGGATTTTACAATGAATTTGGCAACCAGTATAACATCAAAGGCGAAGGCCGGTCGTATGATGTAGATGATTTGCAGGAAGGCCTGATAAAGCAAGTGAATGGACAGCCGGTGCGTATAAAAGATGTGGCAGAGGTGCAGATTGGCGCTGCCGACAAAATCGGTGATGGGGCCCTCAACGCCTCTCCCGCAGTGATTATGACTATTAGCAAGCAACCCGGTGTAAATACCCTGGAGCTTACTGAAAGCATCGATGAAGCTTTGGTGAAAATGAAAGAGACTCTGCCTGAAACGGTGGAGATCAAAAGCCACATATTCCGGCAGGCCGATTTCATTAATGCCTCAATTAACAATCTTCAGCAAACCCTGCTGGAAGGCGCATTCTTTGTAATTCTGGTGTTGCTCATTTTCCTGATGAACTGGCGCACTACCGCCATATCATTATTGGCAATTCCCTTATCACTGCTGGTTTCAGTCATTGTTTTGAAACTGCTGGGCTATACCATTAACACCATGAGCCTGGGCGGCATGGCCATTGCCATTGGCGCCCTGGTTGACGATGCCATCATCGATGTGGAAAACGTTTTTAAAAGACTCAGACAAAACGCCACCCTGCCTAAAGCCCAGCGTGAGCGCGTGCTGAAAGTAGTGCGCGACGCTTCAGTAGAAATCAGAAGCTCGATTATCAGCGCCACGCTGATCATTATCGTCTCCTTTATTCCGCTCTTTTTCCTCAGCGGCATGGAAGGTCGGCTTCTGAAACCACTGGGCATTGCCTTTATCACCTCAGTGCTCACCTCGCTGGTGGTGGCAGTCACCATTACGCCGGTCCTTTGTTCCTACTTACTTAAAAAGGATAAACTGTTGCAAAAGCAATCCGAGGGCACCAAAGTGGAGCGTTGGCTGCATAAGCGCTATGCTGGCTTGCTTACCAAATCGCTTAGATATTCTAAATGGGTAATTGGTGGAACCCTGGCCGTTTTCCTGGCGAGCCTGGTGTTGTTCTTCCAGTTGGGTAGAAGTTTTCTGCCCGAATTCAATGAAGGCTCATTGGTGATCAGTGTGGTAGGAATGCCCGGTATGTCTTTGGAGGAAAGCAATAAAACCGGTAAACAGGTGGAGGAACTGCTGCTTGAGATGACTGAAGTTGAGGTGGTCACCCGCCGAACCGGCCGGGCTGAATTAGATGAACACGCCCAGGGTGTTAATGCTGCCGAAATTGATGCCCCTTTTACTCTTAAGGATGACCAGAGCAAGGAAGAGTTTTTTGCGGCGGTTCGCGAAAAACTTAGTATAGTTTCCGGGGTAAATATCACTATCGGTCAGCCTATTGCTCACCGCATCGATCATATGCTTTCGGGTACACGGGCCAATATTGCCGTAAAGCTGTTTGGGGAGGATCTTAGCCTTCTTTACGGCCTCGGTAAGAAGGTTAAGGAAATTGCAGCCAATATCGATGGGCTGACAGATGTTGCGGTAGAACAGCAAATAGAGGTACCTCAAATCCGCATTACGCCCAGGCGTACCCTGCTGTCCGCATATGGTATGACCGCTGCCGACCTGATGCACTTTGTAGAGGTGGCTTTTGGTGGTGAGGTAGTAGGCCAAATTTATGAAGGGCAAATGCACTTTGACCTGGTGGTGCGCTACCCGGAAGACTTTCGCGGTGATATCGAGAACATCAGAAATACCCTGGTGGACCTTCCCTCCGGAGGGCGGGTACCACTAAATCAGGTGGCTGATATCAGCTCGGTAAGCAGTCCCGATCGCATAAGCCGTGAAAATGTGCAGCGCAAAGTGGTGGTATCGGCCAATGTGCAGGGGCGCGATCTGAGGGGGGCGGTTACCGAACTGCAGGAAATGGTAAAGGCCGGCCTAAACCTTCCCCTGGGTTATCGCATAGAATATGGCGGCCAGTTTAAAAGTGAAGCCAGGGCCTCGCAGTTGCTTTTAATAGCGGCGGTATTGGCTGTATTAGTGATTTACCTGCTCCTCTATTTCGAGTTTCGCGACCTTAAGTTAGCAGGGATTGTACTGCTGAATCTTCCCCTTGCGTTGATCGGTGGAATACTGATCGTTTATTTTACTTCAGGAATTATCAGCATTGCCGCTACCATTGGCTTTATCAGCTTGTTTGGCATTGCTACCAGGAATGGCATTCTGTTGATTTCCCGCTATCAGGACTTAAAGAATGAAGGTGAAATGATTGACAGCCTTATTATGAAAGGAACCCTGGATCGCCTCAACCCCATTATCATGACCGCGCTTACCACTGCCCTGGCCCTCATTCCACTGGTCATCAAGGGGGGCCAACCGGGAAATGAAATTCAAAGCCCCATGGCGGTGGTTATTTTAGGGGGACTGCTTACGGCTACCATTTTAAATTTACTGGTAATACCAAGTGTTTATTACTTACTGCATCAGCAGCAAAGCGATCAGTGAAATAGCTTTTTAACAACCTAAAAAAGACTATGGGATTAAATCCCATCTAAGTGGGTTACTTTAAGGCAATAGTTGACTGTCAGCGGAATTTGATGCAGGTTTCAATCCTTTCAATCTAAATTGCTACTGCCTGCCAATTGGCAGGCCGAATGATAAAACTATCTCGGCTTCCCTATTTCTCACCTGGCATTTCCCCGGCCTTCTCAATTATGATACGTTCATGAGAATCACCGCTAAAGCAAGGGCATTGGCTGCGACAAGCTCAACGTGAGCCTTACAGGCCCACGAAAGACGTGGCAGGTTGCGCGGCAGGCTCAACCCGCCTCTGCCTGCTTTGTCAGGCTGGCCTTACACACCTTTCATTTCAGCAGCCCAAGCCCACCTTCATTGCATGAGATTCGGGCGGGCTTCTCGTCCTCTCACAGTAAAGCATAAAAAAAGCCCCGGTAAAAACCGGGGCTTTCAGAAAAAGTGCGCACGAGAGGACTCGAACCTCCACGCCCGAAGACACTGCCACCTGAAGACAGCGCGTCTACCAATTCCGCCACGTGCGCTAAAATTGGGCTGCAAAAATAGATACTTTGTGTTTAATCTACCAAAGGCTGGGGCGAATATTTTTTCAGTCTTTTGTTCATCACTGAAAACCAAAGCGGTGGAAACAGCGACAACAGCATCATCCCCGGGTAGCCGGT
>CAZUCA010000004.1:0-83747 GCA_964619125.1 uncultured Owenweeksia sp.
TATGCGTACAATTGGGTTTTGCCCAATCGCGAACCGTTTCTGGGGTCATAAAAGATGCCCAGAGTGGTGAAACTCTGCCCGGAGTGGCCGTGCTTGAAAAAGGAACAAGCAACGGTACCTCCACTAATTTCGACGGAAAATTCGAACTTACCCTCACCACCGACAATCCGGTGCTGGTGATTTCGGCTATTGGCCGCGAAAGCAGAGAAGTTGAGGTTGGTTCCGAAGACTTTATATCTATAAACCTTCGCGAAGAAAGCCAGAGCCTCAATGAGGTTGTTGTAACCGCCCTTGGTATTTCAAGGGAAAAGCGATCGCTTGGTTATGCCACTCAGGAAGTTGACGGCGAAGCCACCGTTAAGGCTAAAGACGCCAACTTTATGAATTCCCTTCAAGGTAAAGTAGCCGGTATGCAGGTGAAAAGCTCGGGTACTATGGGTGGTTCCAGTAACGTAATCATCCGTGGTTTTAAATCCCTTTCGGGCAATAACCAGGCTTTGTTCGTAATTGATGGGGTGCCTATCAGCAACGACATCAATAACTCCACTGACCAGCGTACTGGTCGCGGTGGGTATGACTTCGGTAACAACGCCATGGATATCAACCCAAATGATATTGAATCTATCAACGTGCTGAAAGGTGCGGCTGCCACCGCTCTTTACGGTTCACGTGCAGCCAACGGTGCGGTGATCATCACTACTAAAGATGGTAGTAAGAGAACCGGACAAAAGGGTATTGGCGTAAGTATCAATTCCAGTGCATCACTGCAAATGATCGATAAGACTACCATGCCAACTTACCAGCAAGAGTACGGTCCCGGTTATGGTGACTATTATAACGCCAACGGATACCGCTACCTGGCTAACGGCGACTCTGTTTTCGTAGGTCAGCGCGTAGAGTTGTACGACGTTGATGGCGATGGCGTGGATGACGTAGTATCACCTATGGGTGAAGATGCCTCTTTTGGTGCCGCTTTCTCCGATTTCGATGAAATGTACACCTGGGAGTCTATCTACGAGGAACTTGATACCTACAATCAGCCTCAGCCATTTGAAGCTGGTGCCAATAATCCTACTTACTTCTACCGTACTGCACTTAACCTGAGCAACAACGTGTCGCTTAGTGGTGCCAATGAGCAGGGTAATTTCCGCCTGAGCTTTACGCAACTGGATCAGGATGGTGTACTGCCAAATTCAAACCTGACCCGTAACAACGCTCAGTTCAACGGTGGTTGGAATTTTACCGACCGCTTTAAGGTGACTACCGGTATTCAGTATATCAATACTGATGCTATCGGACGTTATGGTACCGGTTATGACAACCGTAACCCTAACCAGTCTTTCCGTCAATGGTACAACGTGGGTGTTGACATGGCCCGCCAGGAAGAAGCCTATGACAAAACCGGCTTGAACCTGACCTGGAACCCTTACGGTTACGGTCGTGCTAATCCTACCGGACCACACTACTTTGACAACCCTTACTTCGTACGTTACGAAAACTTTTCAACTGATGAGCGTAACCGCGTAATCGGAAACTTCGTGTTGAACTACGATCTCACCGACTGGCTGACCGCCGTTGGACGTATCAACCTCGATAACTACTCTTCTATTCAGGAAGAGCGCATCGCGGTTGGATCAGTAGATGTGCCCTTGTATCGCCGTCGTAATGACCGCTTCACCGAGACCAACACTCAGTTCCGTCTTGACATGAATAAGTATTTCGGAGACGATAACGAGTTCAACTTCAACGGTAACCTGGGTGTTAACGTGCGTAATACCACTTCTGAGCGTATTATTCTCTCTACCAATGGTGGTCTGGTTGTGCCAGGTATTTACGCACTGAGCAACTCAATAAACCCAATTGAGCTTAACCCCAACGGTGTTCCTACTGAGCGCCTTACCGAGGAGCGGGTGATTGGTACTTTTGCCCGGGCTTCTGTGGGTTATGATAACTGGTTATACGTAGACCTTACCGGTCGTATTGACCGTTCATCCACCCTTCCTGAGGCGAACAATACTTATTTCTACCCATCAGCCACGCTGGCGGTTGTATTCTCTGAGTTCGTAGATTCAGAAGTGCTTGATTTCGGTAAGTTCCGTCTGAACTATGCCCAGGTGGGTAATGATGCCCCCGCCCTCTCAACTCTTGACTACTACGATCTGAATACTCCTTTTAATGGAGAAGCCCTCGCTTCTGCACCGGTTGATCGCAATAACCAGGAGTTAGTACCCGAGAATACTGAGTCAGTGGAAATCGGATTGGAGATGAATATGTTCAACAACCGTTTGGGAGCTGACCTTTCACTCTATACCAGTAGCACTTATGACCAAATCCTGCGCACCCGCGTATCGGCTTCTTCCGGTTCTTACTTCCGTTATGTTAATGCCGGTCAGATCGACAACAGAGGGGTTGAAGTATCTCTCTTTGCCGTGCCTGTGCGCACCGATCGCTTCAGCTGGACTACTAACATCAACTGGTCACTGAACCGTAATGAAGTAGTAGAACTGTTTGAGGACAATGATGAAATCGTTCTCGCTTCGGTACAAGGCGGTATTAATATTACTGCTGCCAAGGGTGAGCCTTATGGAACCATTAAGGGTACCAACTTTGTATACACTGACTATGAAGAAAATGAGGAAGGTCGCCGTGTACCTACTGAAGATGCCAAGATTGTAGTTTATGATCACCCCTTCGGCGGTGTGCGCTACCGTCGTTCTTCTTCTCCTGAGTATATTGGTAACATTCAGCCCGATTGGAATATGGGTGTAAGCAATACCCTGAATATGGGTCCTTTCTCTCTTTACTTCCTGGTAGACGTTCAGAAAGGCGGTCAGTTCTTCTCACTTGATACCTGGTATGGTTATGCCACTGGTATTTATGACTTTACGGCCGGTACCAATGATAAAGGTAACCCAGTGCGTGACCTTCCTTCTGAAGGTGGTGGTATTCCCCTGGATGACCCCTACGGAAACGGTCTCGTATATGATGACGGAACTGTTGACGCCAATGGTAACCCAGTATATCAGGAGAATACTCAGTATGCCTATATGTCAAACTACGCCAACTCTTTTGGCTATGCAGTAGCACCTAATGCTCTGCACGTTTATGACGCTTCTTTCGTTAAGTTGAGAGAGGTATCACTGGGCTATACGGTTCCTGCTTCAGTTTTCGACAACACCTTTATCAGTTCACTGAACCTGTCTGTATATGGTCGTAACCTGTGGTTGATCCACAGCAACGCTCCTTACACAGATCCTGAAGCTGGTCTTAGTGCCGGTAATGTACAAGGTTACCAATCAGGTGCTTACCCGATGGTAAAAGAGATGGGTCTGAAGGTTGGTTTGAACTTCTAAATCACTTTTCTTGATGAAAAAACAAATGAAAAATATCGCAATTTTCGCATTGGCCGGCTCACTTTTTGTCACTTCCTGTGGCAAGGATTTCAATGAGCTGAACACTGACACCAAGTCGCCCTCAGAGGTGCCTGCGAGTGCTTTGATCGCCAATGCCCAAAAAGACCTGGTTGACCAGATGACGTCAACCAACGTGAATGTTAACACGCTACGTCTGTGGGCTCAGCACTGGAGTCAAACCACTTATGTGGATGAGTCCAACTATGAGCTGATAGAGCGTGATGTGAATGGTACTCTGTTCGATCGCATGTACGCCCGGGTTCTCCGTGACCTGCAAGAGGCAGAACGCAGTATCGACGCGGATGAACTGTTGCGTGAGGAATACAAAACCAATCAAAAAGCCATTATAGAGGTGATGAGGGTTTATGCCTATCACATTCTGGTGGATATGTTTGGTGATGTGCCCTATTTTGAGGCGCTTGACCCTAAAAACAGCACTCCCAAGTACACCGATGAGCGCGAGATTTATGACGATCTTATTATTCGTTTAGATGCCGCTATCCAAAACCTGGGCGGTTCCAGCGGCCTGGGTTCTTCGGATCTCATTTACGGTGGGGATGCTGATGCCTGGAGGGTTTTTGCAAACTCTCTCAAGCTTCGTCTCGCTTCGCGCATGGCTGAGGTAGATAATACCAAGGCGATGCAAATGGCTGAGTCTGCTGTAGCTGATGGGGTAATGACTAGCCCTGAAGAAAGTGCAGAGCTTCAGTATCAGAGTTCCCCTCCCAATACCAACCCCCTCTGGGTGGATCTGGTACAGAGTGGACGTACTGACTTTATTGCCTCTGGCACTATGGCAGGCTACCTCAATGACCTGAATGACCCCAGGGCCGATGACTACTTCCGCAACCTGGATTCTACTGGTATGGTAGTGGCTCCGGTGCATGGAACCCCGGCTTCTTATCCTGCTAACTCACAACCCAGCGACCTTGTAGAGGATCCTACTTTGCCAGGTGTACTGTTGAGTTATGTAGAAGTGCAGTTTCTGCTTGCTGATGCCGCCCAGAATGGCTACTCAGTTGGTGGTACCGCTGAAGACTTCTACAATGCCGGTATTACTGCTTCTATCCTGAAGTGGGGTGGTACCCAGGCCGAAGCTGATGCTTATATAGCTCAGCCTGAGGTAGCCTGGGATGCCAGCAAGGCCGAAGAACTCATTGGTACCCAGAAATGGATTGCCATGTATAACCGTCCCTTTGAGGCTTATACCACCTGGAGATTGTATGACAATCCTACCCTGGTAGAAGCTGCTGAGGCCAATACTCTGCCTCCTACTCGTTTTAACTATCCTGTGAACGAGTATTCACTGAACGAAGCCAACGTAAGAGCGGCTATGGGCGGTGATGGAGACAACCTCTTTGGTAAAGTGTTCTGGGATGTGAAGTAATTCACACCTGATTAAGCAAATAAAAGCCCCGCCATTTGGCGGGGCTTTTTAGTTTATAACAATGCAAAGCTGGGAATTAGTTGTGGTTTCCTATTCCTTGGTCCTTAGCTTGGCGATGAGTTGGGGCAGGGACTTCATAGAGGCCATTTCCCGGTACTTTTTGTGGATCTCCTCAGCAGGGGAGCCAAAATAGATTCTACCTCCCTCCAGGCTCTTTGAAACACCTGACTGGGCCATTACCACCGCACCCTTTCCAATCCTAATACCGCTGGTGATACCTACCTGACCCCAAAGGGTTACATTATCTTCAATAATCACACAGCCGGCGATGCCCACCTGTGAAGCAAAAAGACAGTTACGGCCCACCACAGAGTCGTGGCCGAGGTGGACATTGTTATCCAACTTGCTGCCACGGCCAATGGTAGTAGCGCCGCTCACCCCTTTGTCTATGGTACAGGATGCACCCAGGTCCACTCCGTCTTCAATCAGCACCGTGCCGCCAGACAAAAGTTTGTCATAGCCGCTCTCGCGCTTTTTGTAATAAAAGGCATCGGCACCGATTACCGTGTTGGCATGTATGGTAACATTATCCCCGATAGTACAGCCATCGTAGATGGACACATTACTGTGGATAAGGCAATTCTTACCGATGCTAACTCCATTGCCGATAAAGCAATTGGGCTGGATAATGCTCCCGGCCCCGATGGTGGCCGAGTCGGCGATACTTGCATTGGCGGCCACAAAACTCCGAAAATGGGTGGTCAGCCGGTTAAAATCGCGGAAGGGATCGTCTGAAATTAAAAGACCCTTGCCCGCTGGTACTGCTACCTCCTTATTGATTAAAATCGTGGTGGCAGCTGACTGTAGGGCCTTGTCGTAATACTTGGGGTGATCCACAAAAACGATATCACCCGGGTTTACGACGTGAATCTCATTCATACCCAGCACTTCGTGATCAGCCGGACCTGCATATTCGCATTTGAGTAAGGCCGCAATTTCGGCCAGGGAGTAGGGGCGTGGAAAAACCATCTATTCCTTATAACGCTCTTTGTAGTCACCGCTGGCGGTATCGATCACAATTTTCTCACCCTGGTTGATGAAGAGGGGAACCCTTACCTCGGCCCCACCTTCAACGGTGGCTGGCTTAAGGGTATTGGTAGCGGTATCGCCTTTGATTCCGGGCTCGGTATAGGTTACCTCCAGGGCCACTTTTTGCGGTAATTCACATACCATAGGGCGCTCCTCGTCGGCGTGAAACAGCACATTGCACTCCATGCCTTCTTTTAAAAACTGGGGAGCGTTGATCAGTTCCTTGGCAATGGTGATTTGGTTGTAATCATCCATATTCATAAAGTGATACCCGGTAGGATCGTCGTAGAGGTACTGGTAAGTACGGTTTTCTACCCTGATTTCTTCAATTTTGGCGCTGGTGGGAAAGGTGTGTTCCAGTACGCGGCCATTGTCGAGGTTGCGCAGCTTGGTACGCACAAAGGCGGCACCTTTTCCGGGCTTTACGTGAAGAAATTCAATTATTTGATAAGGAGCACCATTGTGTTGGATGCACAATCCATTTCGGATATCTGAAGTTGTAGCCATTAGAATAAAATTTTCGCAAAAATAAGGTTTATCGCTTAGCCGAAAGAACTCAGCTCCACCCGCTGCTGACAGAAGCCCATTTCAGATTCCTGGTGGTTGCTGCCAACCAGTATCGTTCTGCCATTGCGGTATTTTTCAACCAGTTGATTGTACCAGGCAATACCCTGGGGGTCGAGGTTGGAAGTGGGTTCATCCAGCAGGATGATTTCCGAGGCCACCAGCAGGCTTAGCCCAAGTCTTAGCCGCTGTTTCATACCCGAACTGAAATTCCGGATGAGCTTGGCAGAAGCCTCCTGCAACATACAGATTTCAAGCACCTGGCGTGCATCCAAACCTGCCAGCCAGGGACGGAATTTGGCATAAAAGGCCAGGAATTCATGGGCGGTCAGCTCTTCAATCAGCTCCGAATAGGGACCGCTGAGGCTGATCTTAAAACACATTTCCTCACGACTGATTTTCTGACCCTTTTCATCGAAATAGCTTATCTGTCCGCTACTGGGGGTGAGTGACCCCTGTACGATACGCAGCAGGGTGGACTTACCGCTGCCGTTGCCGCCCAGAATGGCATAGCTACCCCCGGCCTCGAAGGTGTAGTTGATGTTGCGGAGCACCTTCTGGTTGCCGAACATCCGGTGAAGATTTGTGAGTCTTACAGAGATATTAGTCAAGCCTGAAGCCTTTCATGATACCGCTCTGTGAGCTGCGGATAAAAGTTACAATTTCGTCCCTCTCCTGGGTAGCCTCAAAATCAGCTTCTATGATTTCAATTGCCTGTGAAGTGTTGTAGTTCTTCTGGAAAAGGATGCGGTAAATATTCTGGATTTCGTTGATCTTTTCATTTTCATAGCCGCGACGGCGCAAGCCGATGGAGTTGATTCCGGCATAAGAAATAGGTTCCTTAGCGGCCTTTACAAATGGCGGCACATCCTTACGGACCAGCGATCCTCCCCCTACAAAGGCATGGGTACCTACCTTAGCAAACTGCTGAACAGCACAGAGTCCCCCGATAATTGCCCAGTCGTTAATTTCGACGTGACCGGCCAGCAGCACCCCGTTTACAATAATACAGTTGTCGCCTATCACACAGTCATGGGCAATGTGGGCAGTTGCCATTATAAGGCAGTTCTTACCGATGATGGTTTTGCCCAGCGCTTTAGTTCCGCGGTTTATGGTTACGCATTCGCGGATAGTGCTGTTGTCGCCTATTTCTACCAGGCTGTCTTCACCTTCGTACTTGAGATCCTGGGGAATGGCCGAAATTACCGCACCCGGAAAGATGCGGCAGTTTTTGCCGATGCGGGCCCCTTCCATAATGGTGACATTCGAACCAATCCAGGTACCCTCGCCAATCTCCACATTTTTGTGAATAGTGGTAAAGGGTTCAATTACCACTGTGTTGGCAATTTTGGCCGAGGGGTGTACGTACGCTAAGGGTTGATTCATTTGTTTTTTTCTTTTACGATTTGGGCCATCATATCCGCCTCACTTACCAGTTTGTTGCCTACAAAGGCTTCCCCGTGCATTTGCACAATGCCGCGGCGAATGGGCTCACTCAGGGTGAGCTTAAAGACGAGGGTATCGCCAGGCACTACCTTGTGCTTAAATTTCACCCCATCCATTTTAAGGAAGTAGGTAAGGTAGTTCTCGGGGTCAGGAACAGTGCTAAGGGCAAGAATTCCTCCCACCTGGGCCATGGCCTCAATTTGCAGTACGCCCGGCATTACCGGCGCACCGGGAAAGTGCCCCACAAAAAAGCCCTCATTCATGGTTACACTTTTCACCCCCACCACATGTTCTTCGCTCAGCTCGATAATTTTATCCACTAAGAGGAAAGGCGGACGGTGGGGCAGCATTTGCATTACCTGGTTTACGTCCATAATGGGCGTTCCGTTGGGGTCATAATGCGGCACCTTCGGGCGCTTGGCTTCTTCCTTGATTTTGGCGGAGAGAATTTTGGCGAATTCAGTATTGGCCTTATGACCCGGCTTGGTGGCGATGATGCGTCCTTTAAGGGGCATGCCAGCCAGGGCGAGGTCACCTACCACGTCTAGCAGCTTATGACGGGCAGCCTCATTGGGAAAGTGCAGATCCAGGTTGTCGAGTATGCCATTGGGCTTTACCGCTACATTGTCCTTTTTAAAGGCCTTTTTAAGTTTCTCCAGCGTTTCGGGTGATACTTCCTTGTCAACGTAGACAATGGCATTGTTGAGATCGCCACCTTTGATAAGACCATGCTCAATCAAAAACTCGAGCTCATGCAGAAAGCTGAAGGTACGGCAGGCCCCTACTTCACTTTTAAAATCGGTGATTTGGCCCAGCCGCGCATTCTGACTACCCAGCACCTTGGTGCCGTAATCAACCATTACATCGAGCTGGTATTCATCCGCTGGCAGGGCAATTATTTCCGTGCCCTCCTCATCGGTATAGCTTATGGGCTCCTTTATCTCGTAATATTCGCGTTCCGCTTCCAGTTCATCAGTTCCTGCCTCTTCAAGGGCCTTGAGAAACTGGCTGGAACTGCCATCCATAATGGGGGTTTCCGGTCCGTCGATTTCTATCAGGCAATTGTCAATGTCGCTACCCACCAGGGCGGCTAATACGTGCTCTACCGTGTTTACCACGGCTTCACCCTTACCGATGGTGGTGCCGCGATCGGTACTGATTACATTACGGGCATCGGCGGCTATTAGCGGTTCCCCTTCCAGGTCAATGCGCTTAAAGGAGAAGCCACTGCCTGCGGGGGCCGGTTTAAAAGTAAGGGTAACCTCTGCGCCGGTATGTAAGCCGGTTCCGCTTACACTGATTTCGCGGTGGATGGTCTTTTGGTTAGTGCTCATTTATTTCGTGCGAGAATTTCTTTTTTAATTTTTTGAATATCTGCAGCCAGTTGGCCAAGTTTGCGGAAGTATACGTAGGAACGCTTATAATCTCCTACCGGAAAGGCAGGTGATCCCTGTACGATTTCACCGTTTTTCAGGTTGCTGCCTACCCCACTCTGGGCGGCAATTTTTACATTATCTCCAATCTGAAGGTGCCCGATAATGCCTACCTGGCCCCCGATCATACAGTTTTTGCCGATCTTGGTACTACCGGCTACCCCCGTTTGGGCCGCTATAACGGTGTTTTCACCAATCTCTACATTGTGGGCGATCTGAATCAGGTTGTCGAGCTTCACCCCCTTGCGGATAATGGTATGGCCCAGAGTGGCGCGGTCAATGGTGGAGTTGGCGCCAACTTCTACGCCATCTTCAATAATAACATTGCCGATCTGCGCTACTTTATTGTAACCATTTACGTTGGGGGCAAAGCCGAAGCCATCCCCACCGATGATTACACCGCTGTGAAGGGTTACCTGCTCACCAATTTCGCAATCGGCGTAGATTTTTACCCCGCTGTTTATCAGGCTGTTGTTGCCTATCTTTACGTTGTCGCCGATGTAGCAGCCGGGATAGATTTTTACGTTATCACCAATTTGCACATTGTCACCAACAACGGTGGTTGCCCCGATGTAGACCTCCTCACCCAAAGTGGCCGATTCGGAAACCACGGCGGCTTTGTCAACCCCGCTTTTATTGTGCCTCATCTGGTTGTACATCTCCAGCAAGCGGGCAAAAGCGGCATAGGCATCCGGCACTTTCACCAGTGTACTAGTGATCTCCTTTTCAGGAGTAAAGGACTGGTTAACGATCACCACTGAGGCATTGGTGGAATAGATATAGGGGGTGTATTGGGGGTTGGCCAGAAAACTAAGGCTACCTGGTACACCTTCCTCAATTTTAGAGAGTTCACTCACCTTTACCTCGGGGTTGCCGACCACTTCACCATCAAGGAGTTCGGCTATCTGCTGTGCTGAAAATTCCATTGCGGCAAAAGTATTAAATTTTTAGTGCCAGCCGGGCTAGCGGAAGGCCTTGGGCATAAAGCAAAAGTACTTGGTGACAGGACCTGCCAGTTGGGAAATGTTGAGCAGGTCAGCAGCAATAGTAATGTCGCGCAAGGAGCCGTCCTTGTACAAAAGGTTTATCTCTTTGGCTTTGGTGCTGTAGGCGTTATTGCTCATGCTTTCCGCAAAGACAAAATAAGTGGCCTCCTCCTCGCTGATCTGGTAGTCGGCTGCTACTTTTTTTCTTAGTTCACGCAGTTTGCCTGCCGCAGGTGCCTTGCGGCTAATTTCCACTGCCAGTAATTTGCGGTTAAGCAGCATATTGCACATGCGTTGTAACACCGGGTCTTCGTCCAGGCTCCACTCCTTGATGGCGGCCATCAGGTCATAGTCATCGAGCAGGGCATAGCGCGGTAATAGTTTTGCATAGTCTTTTTCAAATTTGCCGCTGATAAAACTGGCCAGCACCTCAGGCAGGTGCATGCCCGGGTGATAAACCTCACGGGCGCGCTTCAGGATTTTAATAAGCAAAAACTCTGCACTGAGCACAGTTTTATGGAGGTAAACCTGCCAGTACATCAGGCGGCGGGCCACCAAAAATTTCTCTACGCTGTACACTCCTTTCTGGTCTACTACCAGCTCGTCATCGGCCACGTTGAGCATGGTGATCAGGCGCTCAGTATTCACCTGGCCTTCACTCACACCGGTGTAAAAGCTGTCACGTCGCAGGTAATCGAGGCGGTCCATATCAAGTTGGCTGCTGATCAGCTGGTGCAAAAAGCGCCTGGGGTAGTCATCGGTAAAAATGCGAATGGCAAGGCTCAGTTTACCGTCAAATTCCTGGTTGAGCAGTTTCATGAACTCCAGCGATAGCTTCTCATGATCGATTCCCGGTACGATACTTTGCTCCAGGGCGTGTGAAAAGGGACCATGACCAATGTCGTGCAGCAGAATGGCAATCAACACTGCTTCTTCTTCCTCGCCACTTATTTCATGTCCTTTAAAGCGCAGAATATCCACTGCTTTGCGCATCAGGTGCATGGCACCAAGAGCATGATGGAAGCGGGTGTGGTAGGCCCCGGGGTACACCAGATAGGTTAGTCCCAGTTGAGAGATGCGGCGAAGTCGCTGGAAATAAGGGTGCTCGATCAGGTCAAAAATCAATTCACTCGGAATTGTAATGAAGCCGTAGATGGGATCGTTTAGTATTTTGAGTTTGTTGGACTGCTTCAAACCTTTTTAGGTATAATTGTTTCTTGGGTAACCGCCGGAAATTCTGACATCAAAATTATGGACAATATTCAAATACTTTGGGTCGACGATGAAATCGACCTGCTGAAGCCACATATACTGTTTTTAGAGGACAAGGGCTATAAGGTCGATACCATTAACAACGGCAGTGAGGCCCTTGAAATGGTGGAGGAGAAATCCTACGATCTCATTTTTCTCGACGAGAATATGCCGGGCATGGATGGCCTGGAAACCCTGCAGCGCATTAAAACCATTCGCGACAGTGTGCCGGTGGTGATGATTACCAAGAGTGAGGAAGAGAGCATAATGGAAGATGCTATTGGCTCACAAATTTCTGATTACCTGATCAAGCCGGTAAACCCTAAGCAGATATTGCTGACCATCAAAAAGCATCTCGACACCCGCCGCCTGGTAAGTGAAAAAACCACCAGTAATTATCAGGTGGAGTTCCGGCAGATAGCGATGGATATGGCGATGGTGAATGATTGGCAGGGTTGGATTGACCTCTACAAAAGGTTGAGTTATTGGGAGCTTGAGCTCGATAAGCTGGAGGACGAGGGCCTTAATGAAATTCTTCTCACCCAAAAAAAGGAGGCCAATAGCCAGTTTTATAAGTTTATTCAGCGCAATTACGAAGATTGGCTGCACGATGGTGATGAGGCACCGGTAATGTCGCACACCCTGTTTAAGGAGTGGGTGCTGCCGGAACTGAAGACAGGGGATAAATTCTTCTGGATTGTGATCGACAACCTGCGCCTGGATCAGTGGCGTATTATGAAACCGGTGATTGAGCAGTATTATGTTACCGAACGCGAGGAAGATTTTTACAGCATTTTGCCCACTGCTACCCAGTATGCCCGTAATGCCTTATTTGCGGGGCTGATGCCGCTCGAAATTAAAAAGCGCTTTGGCGACAAATGGGTGCATGACACTGATGATGAGGGCAAGAATAACTATGAGGAAGACTTTATGGCCGATCAACTGAAGCGGCTGGGTTTCGGTGATACCAAGTTTTCATACCATAAGATTACCAACCATGCCGCCGGCAAAAAACTGGTTGAGAATATCTCGAATGTAATCAGTAATCAGTTTAATGTGTTGGTTTACAACTTTGTGGACATGCTGTCGCACGCCAAAACTGATATGAAAGTGATAAAGGAGCTGGCGGACAATGACAAGGCCTATCGCTCACTCACCCTTAGCTGGTTTAAAAACTCGCCCCTGCTTGAGCTCATTCGCTACCTCAGGGAAAAAGGGGTGCGGATAGCCATTACCACTGACCACGGTACCATTAATGTAAGCAACCCGGTGAAGCTGGTGGGCGATCGCAACGTGAATACCAACCTGCGCTACAAGGTGGGGCGTAACATGAGTTACGATAAAAAGCAGGTTTACTCGGTGGAGAAGCCTGAGGATATTTACCTGCCGAAGCCCAATATCAACAGCGAGTTTGTTTTTGCACCCGAGGATCATTTCTTCGCTTACCCCAACAATTACAATCATTACGTAAAGTATTACACCAATACCTACCAGCACGGTGGTATTTCGCTTGAAGAGATGATTGTACCTTTTGCGGTGTTGAGGCCACGTTAAGCTTTTCCCGATTTTTAATGGATATTAGTGGAAATAAATCGCAGCAATGAGTGACATTTCCACCAGTTGGGTTTACAAACTGATTGATTTTTTTCGGCGCTGGCTGCTTCGACTGAGCCGTAGGTTTAATCAGGCTGCCCTGGAGCTTAACTTCCTGCAGTATAAAATGAGGTTTGGGGAGCGCGATAGCGATATCTACATTATCTCCTATCCCAAATCGGGCACCACCATGCTTCAGATGATTTTGTACCAGCTGACTACTGATGGAGATATGTCTTTCGGACACATTGATGAGGTGGCGCCCTGGATAAAAAACGAGGCTTTTGAGAACCGTAAACCCCTTGATCTCCCATCGCCGCGTATTATAAAGTCACATGATCCTTATGACTCATTCGATCATACCAAAGGGCGATTTATTTTTATCATGCGCGATGGTCGCGATGTTGCGGTGTCCAAATACCATCAGGACAAAAACTACAACAATCCCGGACTTACTTTCGATGATTTTATGAAGGGTTTTTTCAAAGAAGGCAAACACAATTGGTTTAGCTTTCACAGAGACTGGATCGAAAATAAAAAGGCCCGAAACATTCTCTACCTCAGTTATGAAGAAGTGAAAGAAAATAAGGCGGAGGTCATCCGCCGCATTGCCACCTTTTGCAAGCTCAACATTTCCGAAGAGCAGTTTTCGCGAGCCATTGAGCGCTCCCAATTTGACTTTATGAAACGCTACGAGGAGAAGTTCGGGCTGAGAGAACCAGAAAAGCCTAAGATTTACGATCAATTTATCCGTAAGGGAAAAAGTGGTAGCTGGCAGGAGTATTTTAACGAGGATCATCGGCAACAATTTGAGCGCCAATTTGATGTTCATCTGGCGCCGTTGATGCAAATGGATTGATAAAAGTTTGTGCTATGGTAATTTTTGTATATTGTTTTGGTAAAATTTTTGTTAAATAACCAAACCTTAATTAACATGAGTTCTGTTAAACATGTCAGTAAATTACTGGGGATTCTACTGGGGATTTTCGGGATCAGTACAATTTTTTCTTCCTGTAAAAAGGAGGAAACCTGCGATTGTACCCAAACCAGCACCTATACCTACCAGGGGCAAACTTATAGCTATACCTATAAATTTACCGCTACCGTAGAAGGGGATTGTGAAACGCTGGAAATAGAAACACCAGTAAGTAGCAGTAACACCACTACTTCAATTGATTGTAAGAAAAGATAGCCCCTTTAAACAGGAAAAACAAAAGCCCGGTATCTTTGTGCCGGGCTTTTTTATTTTCGCCCTAAAATTGATTGGGTTAGTATGAAGAGAGGGAGTGCCGGTTTGGCTCAATTGCCGGAGGTGGCAAATTGGCTGCTTGAACAAAGTCGCTTCAGGATTTTGTTACTCGAGGGCGATATGGGAGCAGGAAAAACTACCCTCATAAAGGAAATTTGCCGTCAGTTGGGGGTTGAGGATGAGGTGAGCAGTCCCACCTTTTCCCTGGTAAATGAATATGAGTCTGCGGATGGACCCGTGTATCACTTTGACTTTTACCGGCTTGAGGAGGAAGAGGAGGCTTATGATTTCGGCGTGGAGGAGTATCTCGATAGCGGCCATTGGTGCCTGCTGGAGTGGCCTGAAAAAATCCGTAACTTAATCCCTTCCCAAAGCGCACTGATTCGCATTTCGGTAGAAAATGGCCTGCGCCACTACGAGATAAACCAACCACAACATGAGTAAACCCGGTTTTCTGTCCTTTTCTTCCAAGGAGTTACTTCCACAGGAAGAAGTGCTGGAAGTGAAAAAGTCAAGATCTGAATTGAGCATCGGCATTCCGGCTGAAACCTCCTTTCAGGAAAAACGCATTGGCCTTACTCCCGACGGGGTGCAGTTGCTCTGCCAGAATGGTCATAAGGTAAAGGTGGAAAGTGGTGCCGGGGAAGGGGCCAGCTATAATGACAGTGATTACTCTGAAGCTGGCGCCGTTATCGCTTACGCCACCAAAGATATTTATGAATGCGACATCATCCTAAAGGTAGAACCTCCCAGCCTTAAGGAAATAGAGATGATGAAACACCGGCAAACCCTTATCTCGGCCCTGCAACTCAAAACCCAGGAAAAGGCTTACTTCAAGAAGTTGATGGATAAAAAAGTTACGGCTATCAGTTTCGAGAATATGGAGGATGAAGATGGCATAATGCCGGTAGTGCGCAGTATGAGCGAAATTGCCGGCAATACCTCAATTCTTATTGCCGCCGAGTATCTCAGTAATGCCAATAATGGCAAAGGCTTTTTGCTGGGTGGGGTAAGTGGAGTGCCACCTACCGAAATTGTTATTATCGGCGCCGGTACCGTTGGGGCTTTTGCCTGCCGCACCGCCCTGGGGCTGGGGGCCAGCGTTAAAGTGTTTGACACTTCCCTGTCAAAGCTGCGCCGCCTGCAAAGTATGGTGCCGGGTATGCCCATTTATACCTGTGTAATCCAGCCTAAAATTCTCGAAAAGGCACTTATGCGCTGCGATGTGCTGATTGGGGCCGTACGCAGCGGCCATGGACGCACGCCGGTAGTGGTTACCGATCATATGGTAAGCCAGATGAAACCCGGTAGTGTGATTATTGATGTAAGTATCGACCAGGGTGGCTGTGTGGAGACTTCGGAGCTTACCGATCATGAAAACCCGGTTATTACCAAATATGACGTAGTGCACTACTGCGTACCCAATATTGCTTCGCGGGTTAGCCGTACCGCTTCCTTCTCCCTCAGCAACATTCTGGCTCCGGTACTCCTATCCATCGGTGAGCAGGGTGGGGTGGACGAAATCCTGGCCTGTAACCACGGCGTGCGTCAGGGTCTGTACCTCTACAAGGGGACCCTGGTAAATAAACCCATTGGCGAATATTATGATCTGCCCTATGCAGATGCCGATTTGTTATTCTCCTAAGCTACTTTTGCAAAAAATAATAGAATGAAGATTTGGCGCAAGCTGCTCTACTTTGGTATCGGAGCAGGTATGGGAACTTTGATTGTAATGTTCTTATTTGGCGATCGCGATATTCAATGCAGCTACTTCCCCAATGACCGGGTACTTTACGACATGCGCAAAAAGCAGGTGAGCTATAGCCAGGAAGCCAGGCGTGCAATGCAACAACTGGAGATTGACACCGCTGACATTTCGGCAATGCTGCTGGGGGGCGATGTCGATTTCGGACGTAGCAATACCGACCAGGAAGATTCCTGCAAAACCTACTGGATTGACTTTGAAAGAGTAGAAGACGCAGCAATTTCAGGCCACTGGCGCAATTGCGACAGCAGCCTTACTCTAATGGAAATCCGGCGTCGTCCTTAATCGAGGCCGCGACGCTTCATCTCTTTTTCAATCAGGGCCAGCTCACGGCTGGTTTGTCCGGCGGCGGAAGTGTTTTCTTCTGCCCGGCGGATGAGATAGGGTAAGGTCTTCTCTACCGGTCCAAAGGGAAGGTATTTCACCACCTTGTAACCTTCTTTGGCCAGGTTAAAAGAGAGGTTGTCACTCATCCCATACAGTTGGCTGAACCAAACATGGCGATCACCTTTCTCAAGTCCTTTCTTCTTCATAAGCTCCGTTAAGGTGCGGGTGCTTTCCTCGTTGTGACTGCCGGCCATCAGGTAAAGGTGATCTGTATGCTCCATTACGAATTCTACCGCCAGATCATAGTCGCGATCGGTTGATTCCTTATCGGGCTGGATCGGTGATTTGTAACCTAGGTCATAAGCGCGTTCACGCTCTTTTTCCATGTAGGCCCCGCGCACCAGCTTTATGCCGTAGTAGTAATTTTTCTTCACCGCCCGTTCGTAGGCTTCCTTGAGGTAATCGAGGCGGTCCCAGCGGTACATTTGCAGGGTATTGTATACGATGCATTCCTTTTTGTTGAAGAGCTGCATCATATCATCCACAATGCTGTCAATGGCATCCTGAATCCAGCTTTCCTCGGCATCCACTAAAATAGAGATATGGCTGTCAGCGGCGGTACGGCAAATTCTTTCGATCCGCTTTTTGGCGCGGATGTATTCCTTGTTCTCCTTATCGCTTAGCACCTTGCCGGCATTTACTTTGGCCAACAGGGAAAAACGCGCCACCCCGGTCATCTTAAATACGGCAAAGGGAATTCCTTCCTTCTTTTTGGCAAATTTTATCGTTTCGATGGTCTTTTCGGTAACACTGTCAAAGTCCTTCTCATTCTGAGAACCTTCCACGGAATAATCGAGGATGGAATGCACCCCGTACTGGTAAAGCTCATCGATGGTCTTCATACATTCATCGATGGTTTCACCACCCACAAACTGGTCGTACACCGTGCTCTTAACCATTCCCTTGATGGGTAAGCCTACCTTCATGGCCAGGGCCGAAGACCACTTGCCGAAGGATACCAGTTTTTGATTTGCTACCAGCCGGAAGAGCCAGGAGGCCTTGCGCAGCTGAGCATCACTTTTGGTGACAAAAGCGGTTTTGGTGTCGTCGAAATTTACCATTATTAAGTCTTCTTAGAGTTCAAATAGGGTAGAAGGAAAACTGCTGCCTAAGTGTTTTCTACCTTTGACAAAGATATTTTACAAAAGCCTATGGACAATGCCCCTGAGGTAGCTTTAATTTGGTATGAAAATCAGGTTTTTAGCGAGCTGAACCGCCTTATTGAAGCGCAGAAACCGTCAAAAATCTTCTTTCTGGTCGACGAAAATACCCATCAATTTTGCCTGCCCTATCTTTTGCAAAACCTGGGGGATCTTCCTGCCAACGAGGTGCTCGAAGTACCGGTAGGGGAGGAGGCCAAAAGTGCAGAGGTGTTAGTACAACTCTGGATGGCCTTATCGGAGCTGGAAGCCGACCGCCAGGCCCTGCTTATTAACCTCGGCGGTGGCGTGGTAAGCGACCTGGGAGGATTTTTAGCGGGGACCTACCTTCGGGGACTGCCCTTCGTAAATATTCCCAGCAGCCTGCTGGCTATGGTCGACGCCTCTGCGGGCGGTAAAAATGGTATCAATCTGAGCAACCTTAAAAACCGGGTGGGATTGTTTCTCGAACCTACCGCGGTGGGCATACTTCCTCAGCTCCTTAGCACATTACCGCAGCGCGAAAGAAAAAGCGGCTTTGCCGAAATGCTGAAGCACGGCCTTATTGCCGATGCCGATTACTGGCAGCAGTGTGCCTCCTTCCCGATCGATGAGGAAGTTCCGGGTCTCGACCTGATCCAACGCTCCATCGAAATAAAATCAGCTATTACCGGGGCCGATTATCGCGAAAGCGGGCTGCGCAAGGTGCTCAATTTTGGTCATACGGTAGGTCATGCCATTGAAAGTGCTAGTTTGGCGAGTACCAGAGCATTACTACACGGGGAGGCCATTGCCCTGGGAATGATGGCCGAAGTGTACCTCTCCATGCGGCACCATGACCTTAACATCGCTCAGGGGGAGGAGGTTATAAACCGGCTCCGGGAAATTTACCCCGAGCCATTGCCGGACTTTAATTCCGGCGAATTACTTTCCATAATGGCCAGTGACAAAAAGAATGAGGCGGGAGAGTTTCGCCTCAGTTTACTATCGGAAATCGGGCAGGCCACGCCCAATTGCCCACTTAGGAAGGAAGATTTACTGCAGGCGATAGAATTTCTTCAAAATGGCTGTCGTGAGGAAGCTTAGGATCAGTCACCCCAGTGGGAAAATTCGGGCTAAAATCCAGTTGCCAGGTAGTAAAAGCGAGAGCAATCGCCTGTTGCTCTTGCAGAAGCTCTTCTTCCCTCAATTGGAAATAAAGCAGCTGTCCGATAGCAAGGATAGCCGCGTTATGCAGGAAGCGCTGACAGCGCAAACTGCCACAGTGAATGTTGGTGATGCCGGCACTGCTATGCGCTTTATGACCGCCTACCTGGCGGTACAGGAAGGGCGTGAATGTGAAATAAGAGGTACAGCCCGTATGCACCAGCGGCCCATCGGACACCTGGTGGAGGCCCTGCGTGAGCTTGGGGCCGATATTGAATACCTTGCGCAGGAAGGCTATCCACCGCTGAAAATCAGGGGCAAAAAACTAAAGGGCGGTAAGGTGTCAATTGACGGTTCCCTGAGTAGCCAGTATGTTTCGGCTCTGATGATGATAGCACCGGCCCTGGAAGAGGGCCTAATCCTTCGCCTGAAAGGCTTTTCGGTATCGGCGCCCTATATTTATCTCACTGCCAATATCATGGAACGCCTGGGTTTCCGCCTTAGCATCAAAGGGGAGTTGATCTCCGTGGCAGCTTTAATCCCTAAGGCACCGCCATTATATACCATTGAGGCTGATTGGAGTGCCGCCAGTTACTGGTATCTGCAGGCCCTGTTAGCTGACCAGGCTGAACTTTACCTGCCGTCCCTCAGGGAGCTGAGCTTTCAGGGTGATGCCGCTCTCCGCGGTATGTTCGAAAAGCTTGGAGTGACTTCCCATTTTATCGGCAGCGGTTATCGGGTCCATAAGTCAGACGGGGCAAGGCCCACTTCCTTGCAGCTGAATTTGGTGGAAACTCCTGATTTGGCGCAAACCCTGGTGGTGGGCTGCGCGGCCGCCGGTTTACCGGCTCATTTTAAAGGCCTGCAAACTTTGCGGATAAAGGAAACTGACCGACTATTGGCGCTAAAAACAGAATTGGAAAAGGGCGGGGCGCAAATTGAGATTGGAGAAGATTTCCTGCGGGTTGAAGCAGGCCTTCAATCGATTCGTGGCCTGGAGTTTGAGACCTACCAGGATCACAGAATGGCAATGGCCCTGGCACCGCTGGCACTACACGAAGAAATTATTGTGAAGGACCCCGGGGTAGTGGAAAAAAGCTACCCCCACTTTTGGCAGCACCTGGAGTCAGCAGGTTATCAATTAACACCTGATTAAGCTTGGTTTAAAGTCAATCTGTTTCATTTAACCCTAGATTCTAAATTCTATGAAGATATATTTTGCTAGCCTCCTGATCCTAATATCAGTATGCACTTCCCGGGCACAGGAGAAACCCCTTAACGTAATTTTGCTCATTGGAGATGGTATGGGGCTGGCACAGATGAGTACGGCCTATTTCTATAAGGAAAATGGTGCGCCCAACTTTTCACGCTTTCCGGTGGTGGGCTTAAGTCAGACATCATCTTCCAAAGAAAAAATTACCGACTCGGCTGCCGGGGCCACCGCCTTTGCAACCGGTAAAAGAACCTACAATGGGGCCATCGGGGTTGATGATGAGAAGGATCCCGTGGAAACTCTGGTGGAGCGCTTTGAGGAAAGAGGAAAAATGACGGGTGTTATTGCCACCTCCTCCATTACCCATGCTACCCCGGCCAGCTTTTATGCCCATGTGGAATCACGCCGCAAAGAAGATGAAATTGCCCGCCAGCTGGTCAGCTCTGAGGTTGACTTCTTTGCCGGCGGCGGCCAGCGCTATTTTAGCGAGGGTGTTAACTCTGATTTGATTAAGGAGGCAAACAAACAGGGTATTACTCTTAACTTCGATAGCCTGCTGGCACCAGAGCCTTTGTCTACTGGCCGTTATGGCTTTTTATTGGCCGATCGCGGTATGCCCGCCATGGCCGAAGGCCGGGGCGATTTTTTGCCACGGGCAACGGAAATAGCCATAAACTTCCTAGACCAGGAAAAAGAGGGTTTTTTCCTGATGGTGGAAGGATCACAAATCGACTGGGGCGGGCACGCCAACAATGCCGATTACATTATTCGCGAGGTGATTGATTTTGATGAAGCGGTAGGCAGAGCTCTCGATTTTGCTGAGAAAGATGGCAATACCCTGGTGATTGTAACCGCCGATCACGAAACCGGTGGTTTTAGCCTCAGCAGTGAAAAGAAAAGAGTGCCTTTTCAGGGTCTTAAAAATGACTACCATTCAATTGCGCCTACTTTCAGTACCGATGGACATAGCGCTACTATGGTGCCGGTGCTGGCCTTTGGTCCGGGAGCCGAACTGTTTAGCGGCATTTACCTGAACACGGAGATTCACCGGAAAATTGTGCAGCTGACCAGCGGTGATTAAGCCCCGTCCTGAAGCCAGAAGCTCACAAAAAGGGTGATGAGGCTGAGTACCAGGCCGCCTACAAAGATGGTATAGGAGATGTTCAGGAGGCGGTATTTCTTTCGCAGTACAAAGCCGAGGTTATAGAGATCCTTTGACAGGTCATCATACAGCAGCTCCTGGTTTTCCTTCAGTGAATTGAGGTGATCAACGAAGCGGTCTTTGGGAATTTGCAGGAAGTTTCCAAAGAATAACAGGCTCACTTTGTGTTGCCTTACATCCTCTTCGGTGAAGCTCACCCCTGAGGCTTTGGGCATGGCTGAAAAAACCGCAAAAATGATAGTGGCCAGGGCAGTGATCATCAATACTATTACCGGTGCCAGAATGTAAACATTTTGTGAACCGGAGAGATCGGTGAAACTCAGCTGAGTGGTGCTTACGGTAATCAGTATCGAAAGAACCAGGGTGTTGATGCTGATGATCATATTGGCCTTGCCATCCGCAATGCTGCTTAGGTCGATGTGATTGCGCAAAGTGGTGCGGTAGAGGGTGTCTACCCCGCGTCCGAAGTCTTTACCGGTTTTACGGCGGGTGGTTTTCTTTTCTGATTTTACAATCTGCTCACGCTGCTTGGCGATGTTTTTGTTTTTGCGGGTGGCATATTCGCCACGGCCCTCTGGCGTCATAAAGCGCGTGCTCAGCAGTAGCTCCAGCAGTTCCCGGTCATTCTGCTCCAGAGACTTTTCCTCACCCGCTAGTTTTTCCTTTTCTATTTGCAGCAATTCCCCCCGGCGGGCAAAGCGCTTGCGGCCCACAAATGACCAGCGGGCATCGTATAGCAGGCATTCAAGCTCGTTTTTAGGCTCGTGATCGGGATGAGTACTCATAATCAGTTGCTCCACCCTTTCAATGCGCTCATTAGGATGTTGCTGCTGCTCCAAAAACTTGCGTGCCTGTTGGGCACTGCGTTCCTCATGCCCGTCTTTGCCGCCTACAAATCCCACGTCGTGGAACCAGCCGGCCAGGATAAGATCTTCACGCTCTTCCTCAGAAAGCTCTGAATCCTCCGTCAGGTCAGCACATTGGCTGGCCACTTCCTGAGCGTGATCGAAGTTGTGAAAGACAAATTCTTCGGGGAGTTTTTCAATCAGTAATTCCTGAACGTATTGTTCGGCTTTGCTGAGAATACCGTTATTGTTTTCTGACATTTGGTTGATGATACTTTTCAGCCGGAATACGCCTATCCGGTTATGGTCATAGTTTAAACTATGAAATCGGCCTGATAGTTCGGTAATGGTTACAAGGACGCGTCCTCAGAGTTTAAGCGCCAGCTGCAGCTTTAGTTCGCTCAGTAGAGGACCGTTTATCTGCTGGTTTCCGGAGCCAATACTCTGGCGGTCAAAAAAGCGTGTTTGGCTGTAGCGAAACTGCAGTTCCAGCTTTTCACTAAACTCAAAGTCGGCCAGCAGATAAAATTTCACCGCCCGCCCATAATAGGGTGGAATACTGAAAGAATAGCTGAGGTCATTTTCGTAGGCGTAGATACGGGCATCATAGTCTTCCACCTCAATTAAAGCATAGCGGCCGGTTAATTGTAAAGGTGTTTTTTGAAAGCGATATTTAATATCCTGAAAGATCAGCAGGCCATGGGAGTCCTGTCTGGCATGCTGATACCTGCTACGCTCAAAACGGGTGGCGAGCCCCAGGCTCCTTGACAGCCGATATGCCAGGTGAAGGCGGGTGCTGCTGCGGTGCCGATCGCTGACCTGTGGCAGTGTTTCGGTTGAGGAGCGATCATAAGCATTCTGTTCATATTTATGCCGGAGGTAGGCGGTAAAGCGCCGGCTGAAATAGCCTTCCAGCTGCGCCATGAGTTCCGCTCCTTCAGAAGGAGCCGATACCCGATAGCGAGGCCAGCTGAAATAATAGAGGTCGGCATAGCCTTGCAGGGTGAAGATCGGGCTCAGCAACCACTGGATCCCCAGGTAACTTCCTCTTTCGCCACTTTGGCCACTTTCGGCGAATGGAGCGGTATAAAAATGTGTATACCCGGTGCTAAACCGGCGATGGAGAAGGCTGAGGAAAAAACCATCAGCCGGATTAGTATGCAAACCAACCGTAAAAGCGCCTTTGCCATTCTGGTCAATAGCCATTTCAGCAAAGAAGTTGAGATCACGATAGAGCCAGTTAAAGTCGGTGGAGAAATTACTGAGATCATTGCCCCTAAAGCGGTATCGTTGATAAAGCTGCCGGCCGGGCTCAAGCGGCAGATCAAGTTGGTAGTTTACCGCGGTAGCACCCACACTCATATTATTTTTGCGGTAGCTGAGATTGGCGCCGAAACAGCGCAGGCGGTTGCTGTGGCGGTCGGCCAGTTCGGCCTCGGTTCGGTGTAAGCCAGTGCTCTGCAGGGAGCTGGCTTCGGTAGTGGCCCCACTCGAATCAGGCTGGAGGTTGGCATCCTGGCGGTGGCTGCTGTAAAATGCACTGAGCTCCCATGATTTTGCCAACTGGTAAGTGGTGGCAATACCCCGTAAAAAGCGGTTTTCCTCACTACCGGTAAAGGGCGTGAAACCCGGGGCATAACGTTTTATTTCAGTCGCTTCAGCTGATTTACCAAAAGCGGGGCTGCTCCACAAGGCCAGCCCCTGCCCGAAGCTGGCGTGATAATCGCCAATAATTACAGCCTTCAGTTTACCATAGTTGCGCAACGCCAGGTGGCCCGACCAATGGTCGACCCGTGCTTTTTGTCCGGAAGGGGCCAGGGCTTCGCCGGCATCTTGCTGGAGCACCAGTCCGGCGGATAAGAGATTGCCGTAATTGGCCCGGTAGCGAAAATAACCTTGGTAAGGGCTGCCCAGGTAGGGCGAGCTGGCCTCAGGCGTATATCCCCTCCTTTCTTGTAATATACGACCGCCACGCAGTAGCAGGTGGTGACGACTGTAGCTCACAATGCGCTGGAGCCGCAATAGGGGGTAACTCTGGCGGGGGCTAAAGTTAAGGTACGGCAGGATTTTCACAATCGTCTCCTGGTCAAATCCCTTAACGGCCATGAGTTCATAGGCTGAGTATATCACCCCGGAAGTCTCGCGGTACTGAATGAGATTGGCGGCCTGAAAAATGTTGAGATAGGGAATCTGAAGTAAATCTTCGGTTGTGGCGAAATTGAGCTTGATGGGGTTTTGTTTTAACATCTGCAGCCTTTCTGCTAGCTGGATAAGGTCAGCAGTGCCCTCCTCTGATTGTTCTGCCAGGGATTCCAGTTGTAGTTCCAGTGATTCGGTTGGGGTTTGGGCACAAACAGCCTTAAAAAGAAGAAAGCCGGTTATGACCACCAGCCGCCGCATTAAAAGTCGAATTGGAAGGAAGCAGCGGCATTATTGCCAAGTGGTCCCGCATATTCATAGCCCAGGTCAAAATGTAAAAGGTGATAATTAAGACCAATACCAAAATGACTGCTATGGGGTTGGAAGCGCATACCAGCTCTTAGGCTCAGGAGGTCCAGGGGGAGGTACTCTGCCCCCAGGCCATAGCGTTCATTTTTTCCAAGCTGTTTCTCCAGACTGCCGCAGAGCAGAAAGTGTTCCGAAAACAGGTAACTGCTGCCAAGGCTCCACACCAGGGGGTGTCGCTCCTGGGTTTGTTCATTGAGATAAAAATAACTGGGATTGCTGATGGAAAGGGCAAAGTGAAGTTGGTCGGTGGCCTTGGCCAGCATGCCCACATCAAAAGTAATGGAAGAGGGTGAGCTGTGGCTGCTCTCGGCAATGTGAAGATGATGATAATTTAGCTGTAACCCAAAGGAGTAATAGGGCGAGAACTGGCGCGCATAGCCCAATCCCAGGGTACTTTGATTATAATCTTCAAAGCCGAAATAGCGGGCGGCAAGGTTGAATACACCCAGGGAGCTGGGCTGCAGGTAGCTGGATTGAAACAGCGCTAATTCGGGTAGAAAATAGCGCTGACTCAAGCCGAATCCGGCGAGGGGATTTTCAATAAATGCGGTGGTAGCAACATTTTGCCAGGGTGACCAGGCGTCACTCAGGGTTAGGGTGCTGGAAGCCAGGCCGGTGGCGCGCCCTGATGCCTGGCTGGGTAAATATTGTGCGCCGCTCATTAGCGGTAAAAAAAGTCCTATCAATAACATTCGCACAATCATCATTGTAATTTAAGATTTTATTAAGCAATATTTAGACTCGTGAAATTGCATCGCAGCGCTCCCATAGCAGCCTTTGGCACCATACTTTTTTGGGGTCTCCTGAACCTGATAGGTGGGGTGGCTTCCGCTCAGCAGTATGTATTTCAAAAGATTGGCCTTGAGCAGGGTATCCCTTCCGCCCGGGTCAACGATATGTTGCAGGACCAACGCGGTCTGTACTGGCTGGCCACCGAAGGCGCGGGATTGGTACTTTACGATGGTTTCAACTTCAGACAAGTGCAGCCAGACCGCTCTGACTGGCGTCCGGTAATAGATCATATCGAAGAAGACAGCAGTGGCAATTTGTGGTTGAGTAGCGAAAACAACCTTATTCGCTACGATGGCCATAACTTCAGGCAGTTTAGTTTGCCGGCTGGCGCCGGACGTATCCGGGCCATTGCCCTGCAGCCGGAGGGAAGACACCGGGTAGCCACCAGCCAGAAAGTGTATGAGCTGCGAAAAGATTCGCTTTACCTGCTGGCGGGCTCTACCACAGGCCTTATTCTCGACTACTGCTTTTACGCAGGACATTGGTACCAGGCTGGCGCAGAAGGCCTTTTTGCGGATGGAGAGTTGCTGCAGGCCGGCCTTTGCCGGCAACTGCTGCTGAACGATGGGGTGCTGTATGCCGCCACGGCCGGGGCGGTTGTAAAAATTGAAAAGGATACTGTGCCCTCTGTGGTGCTAAATCGCGCCGGGGTATTTCTTACCAGCTATCAGGGGAGCTTTGCCGCCCTCAGCGGCGACAGCCTTTTTATTCCCTACAAGGGTGCCATGACCGTGCTGAGCGCCGGTAATGGCCTGCCAGACCTGGCTTATAATGGTCTTTACCTGGATGATAGTGACATGCTATGGCTGTATTCTGATGAGGGCCTGGTAAAATTTCAGGGACTGGGAGTGCGAAAATATGGGGCAAAAAGTGGTCTTGGGGAGGTGGTGTCGGTACTCAGGGCTCAAGATGAACTATGGCTGGGCACCTCCAGGGGCCTGGCCCGGATCGATGGGGATGGAAGATTAAGCCAGTTTCCTGAAAGTGCCGCTTTTGGGGTTATTCTGGCTATTGCCGAGTATAAAGGTGCCATCTGGCTGGGTACCGAAAGTGGCCTTCTTCGCTATGATGGCCGGCGCTTTCGCAAAATGCGCCTATCGGCGGAGGGCAATGATTTTATCTTTTCGCTCTATGCCAATCAGGAGGGCTTGTGGATTGGTACCGGCAGTGGTATAGTGCGTTACCATCAAGGAGCCTTTCTTGACATTACTACTGCCGAAAATCTACCGGTCTCCACCATTTATGGGATTTCTGAGGCTCCCGATGGCAGCCTTTGGTTTGGTACCTATACCAGTGGCTTTATCGTAAAAGAAAAACAGAAATGGTCATTGCGGAAAGCAATGGGAGGGGTGGCTTTTGACAGCCTGCGCTTTAGCAGCTTTAAGGCGATGGGTAGTAATGAACTGTGGGCAGGAAGCCTGAATGACGGGCTGTATCATTTCACCCGGGATAAGGTGCATCATCTCAGCCCTGATCGCCTCGACTTTGCTGAAATACTAGCCATGGATTTTGCCGAAGACCGCCTTTGGCTGGGCACCAATAAAGGCCTTTACCACTTACAAAAAAGTGGTGACGACTATAGTATTCGCCGTGATCAGAGTACTCAGTTGCTTGAAAGCGGGAGCTTTTCCATTAGCGCTCTTCACGCCGCCGGTGGTCAGCTACTGGCTGGCACCCAAAACGGTTTATTGCTAATAGAGCTTGAGGAGGAGTTACGCTCACGGCCCGATCCACGGCTCATTATCACTGATGTGGAATTGTTTTTTGGCGAAGTATCGGGACTGGAGGAATATGCGGAGGGTACCACCGCCTTCACCAATCTTCCCCAATCCCTGATTTTGCCACACGATCTCAACTTTCTCAGTTTCACCCTGGCCGGCCTGAGTGGCTATCAACCCGAAGAACTGATTTACCGCTACCGCATTAAGGGCAACGGTGAGTGGACGGAAGCAGGTAGCAGACGGGAGGCTGTATTTGCCAATCTCGACCCCGGTAGTTATCGCTTTGAGGCCCAGGTGTCACGCACGGGCGATGACTGGAGTAATACCCAGGTCAGTTATCCGTTTCAAATAAACGCACCGCTCTGGCAGCGCTGGTATTTTGTAGTGTCGATAGTGGTAGTGGCCGGCGCCATTATTTACCTCTATTTACATGAAAGGATCAGCCGCAGCAATCAACGGCTGAAACTGGAGAATTCATTGATGGAAATGGAGCGAAAGGCATTGCGCCTGCAGATGAACCCGCACTTTATTTTCAATGCCCTCGATTCGATCAGTAGTTTCATCTTCAGAAACGATCCCAAACAGGCGGTACGGTATCTCAATAATTTCGCAAAATTAATGAGGCTCACACTTGAATCATCAATGGAGCACCTTCATCCGGTGGAGACTGAAGTAGGAATTCTAAAGAACTACCTTGAACTGGAGAAGTTGCGGTTCAGGGATAAATTTGATTATCAGATTGAGCTGGATGATGAAATTGATTACAATGTTGGTATCCCGCCCATGCTGATCCAGCCCCATGTGGAAAATGCCATTTTGCATGGGATTAAACCCAAGAAAGAAAAAGCGCATTTAACGATTCGCTTTATCTTAGAAGAGGAGATGTTAATCTGCGAAGTGGAGGATGATGGCATCGGGAGGGCGGCTTCAAGGCAGCTGGCCAAGCGGAAGGATCATCGCAGCATGGCAACGCGCATAAACAAAGACCGCTTAAAGCTCCTGGCTAAGGCCATGAATGAAAATGTGGATATTAAGATAATTGACTTGCCCCGGGCGGGTGGAACCAAAGTGATAATACGCTTACCGGCAAAAAGTATTTAATGAAATTCTAAAAGTAGAACTGTTATGATCAAAGTGGTAATTATTGATGACGAGGAGAATTCGCGCGAAACCCTGCGTGGAAAGCTCGACCTGTTTTGTCCTGAGGTGGAAGTATGTGCGGAAGCCGGTGATGTAAAAGCCGGGGTGGCAGCCATCAGCAGCAATCATCCCGATGCCGTATTCCTCGACATTCAACTGGCTGGCGAAAGTGGTTTTGATATCCTCGAGAGCATTCGCGACAACGACGAGCTTGATCCCCGCATTATTTTTATAACCGCTCACGATGAGTTTGCAGTAAAGGCCATAAAATTCAGTGCCCTCGATTACCTGCTTAAGCCCATAGACCCTGAGGAACTGGTGCGCGCTGTACGCAAGGTGGAAGACGAGAAAGGCTTGCCCAAGAAAGCGGCCAGCCTTAACGTTCTGGTGGAAAATATCCGCCAGGCTTCTGATTCACCCAAGAAAATTGTGGTACCCACCAGCGATGGTATGCACGTTATTAAAATTACCGACATCATCAGGCTTGAGAGTAGCAGCAACTACACCACTTTCCACCTCAATGGCCAGAAGTCCTTGCTTGCCTCCAAAACGCTCAAGGAATTTGACAATATGCTTGCCGGCTACAACTTTCAGCGCATCCACAAGTCGCACCTGGTAAATATGAATTACCTCAAACGCTACGTGCAAACTGATGGCGGTTACCTTATTTTAGAGGATGGCAGTAAAATTCCGGTGGCCAACCGCAAAAAAGAGCAATTGCTCAGTACCCTCAAAAACTTATAAATCTTTGGCCGATTCAAGCACCTTGGCTTTCAGTTCTTCCTTAAACTGAAGCAGTTTTTCCAGCACTTCCGGTTTTCCCGCCGCCACGATTTGCGCAGCGAGAATACCGGCATTGCGGGCGCCATCCAGTGCTACCGTAGCAACAGGTACCCCGGCAGGCATTTGCAATATCGACAGCACCGAATCCCAACCGTCAATGGAGTTGCGTGATTTTACCGGTACCCCGATTACCGGCAGGGGGCTCAGGCTGGCCGTCATACCAGGAAGGTGGGCTGCACCACCGGCGCCGGCTATAATGGCTTTTAAACCCCTTGTATGGGCTTCACGGGCGTAGTCATACATCAGCTCCGGAGTGCGGTGGGCGGAGACAATCTTTATTTCATAGCTTACTCCTAACTCGCTTAATACGTCGGCGGCCATTTGCATGATGGGCAGATCCGATTTGCTGCCCATTATAATTCCTACATCTACACTCATTGTTGACTGATAACTTTAATGCTGTTTTTTACTTCGCGTGCCTGTGAGCGCGCGGTACTCAAGGATTCATTGGTAATGGTAACGTGGCCCATCTTTCGGAAAGGGCGGGTTTCGGCCTTGCCATATAGGTGGATGTAGCAACCCTCCATGCCGAGGACCTTTTCAATATTTTCATAAAGTACCGGGCCCTGGTGACCTTCCTCACCGTTGAGGTTGATCATTACTGAGGGCTGGCGTATCTCCGTGCTGCCCAGCGGCAGGTCGAGAATGGCCCGCAGATGCTGATCAAATTGTGAGGTAGTATTACCTTCGATGGTGAGGTGACCGCTATTGTGCACTCTTGGGGCCACTTCATTGATGAGCAGGTCACCATTTTGGAGAACAAACATTTCTACCGCCAGCAGGCCTACGTGATGCAGTTTGTCGGCCAGGCTTTCGGCCAGCTTATTGGCAGCGTTGCTAACGCGGGTGTCAATATCAGCCGGGCTGAATACGTATTCCACCAGGTTGGCAGTGGGGTGAAAGTCCATCTCCACGGGGGGGAAGGACTTGATCTCTCCCGAGAAATTACGTGCTACCACTATCGCTATTTCCCGGTCAAAGGGAACTACTTCCTCTATGAGGCCCGGTACATCAGGCAGGCCTTCCAAATCTATCTCATCCTTGATGATCTCTACGCCGCGGCCGTCATAGCCACCGGTGGCCGCCTTCCACACAAAAGGGGGGCGAAAGTCCTTGGAGGCCAGCTTGTCCCGCATTTCCTCCAGGTTCTGAAAACTGAAGAAGGGTGAAGTGGGGACTTTGTTGTCGCGGTAAAAGCGCTTTTGATCAATTTTATTTTTGATCAGTTCCAGGGTTTGGGGACGGGGGTAAACTCGCTTGCCCTGTTCCTCTAATTCTTTAAGAGCCTCAGTGTTTACATTTTCAATTTCGATGGTGAGCACGTCACAATCGGCCCCGAATTTCAAGACTGCTTCCTTATCGGTAAGGTCCCCCAGAACAAATTCATTACTGCTGATACGGCAGGGGGCCAGCTCCGATGGGTCCATTACTTTGGTACGGATGTCGTAGCGACGCGTTTCGGTTAGCAGCATCTTTCCCAGTTGGCCTCCACCGAGGATTCCCAGCTTAAAATCGCTGGAGAAGTAATTCTTGTTGTTATGCACTTTTATGTTGGTTTTCTTTGTTAACCGGTAGCACCTCCGCCAGGGGGTGTACCATATATTCTCTTCCGTTGGTCAGGTTCAGGCACTTGAAGCGTTTGCGCAGGCGGGGGCCTTTCCTGAACAGGCGCCCGTTGTTCAGTTCAAAATAGCTTCCGTCCGGAATATGCTCCAGGCTGCAGAAATTACCTTTTTGTTGGTCATATTGTTTGAGACAACGGTATAGCTCAAGGTCAGTGCAACTGCTGGCCGTACCCTTGTAGAGGCTCTGCCGCAATGCCTTCGCTATTTTATCAGGAAATACTTCCCGTTCAAAAAAGGGCTCGCACAGGGCGATAAAGCACTTTTGCCATTCAGCACCATGAGGCCTGATCATTTTACCATAGGCTTTAAATGCCTTGAGGTGGGCCACCTCATGAACTAAGGTGATAAGGAATGCGTATGGGTTGAGGTCAGCATTTACACTGATGCGATGATGCATACTACCCGCTTTGGGAAAGCGGTAATCACCCAGTTTGGTTTTGCGGGGCTTTGAAATTTTAAGGTCGATAGGCTCGCTGCGAAGCAGGGCCAGGGCGGGTTCAATAGCTTTTTCGGGCAGGTATTTCTTCAGAACTTCAGAAGCTTTACTCAAAACAAGACAGATTGAGAGGTTTTACCCGGGCAGTTACATTTTTCCAGAGTTTTGCAGGCCCCGCACGAAAGCACTGCGGCCAGGGCAATAGCCCATAGTGATAGCTTGAGTTTCCCCATTATTTTAACTGCTTAAATAACATCTTAGGCGAGACAAAATTACTTTTATTTTAGCGATATGATATTCACGCAGGCGATTCGCTCCGTAGGTACTTATTTTATTCTGCTTGGCAAGACTTTCCAGCGCCCTGAAAGCTGGAAGGAATACTGGAAAACCTTTACCCGTGACCTGGACTTGCTGGGTTATAACAGCATCTGGATTGTGGTGATCATCTCCATGTTTATGGGGGCCATTGTTACGATTCAAACCGCCAACAACCTCGAAGACCCCCTTATTCCGGAGTACTACATTGCCCTTGCTACCCGCGAATCCATTATTCTTGAGTTTTCACCAACCATGGTAAGCCTGATCCTGGCCGGTAAGGTAGGCTCCAATATTGCTTCCACCCTAGGAAGTATGCGGGTTAGTGAACAAATTGATGCGCTGGAAGTGATGGGGATCAATTCGGCCAGTTACCTTATTCTTCCCAAAGTAGTGGGACTCATGCTGTTTAACCCCATCCTGGTCATCATGAGTATGTTTGTGGGTATTGGCGGTGGCTACCTGGCCGGCCTCTACGTTAGCGATATTTCACCGACCGATTTCATCCAGGGACTGCAACTTGAGTTCAACCCCTTTTATATTACCTACGCCCTTATCAAAACGGTGGTATTTGCCTTTATCATCACCACCATATCGGCCTATTACGGCTATTATGTAAAGGGCGGGTCCATCGAAGTAGGAGTAAATGCCACCAAGGCGGTGGTAAGCAGCAGTGTAGCCATTATTGTGGCTAATTATATTCTTACTCAAACTCTTTTAGGCTGATGATTGAAGTTAACAATGTGCACAAGGGGTTTGGCGGGGAAGAAATTTTAAAGGGCATAGATGCCCGTTTTCACGAAGGTAAAACCAATCTTATTATCGGGGCTTCCGGTGCGGGTAAATCGGTGTTCCTCAAAAGCCTGGTGGGTTTGTTTGAGATTGACCAGGGTGAAATTATTTATGATAACCGGCGCCTCGGGGCTATGTCTGATGAAGAGCGCACGCGCCTGCGTACCGAAATGGGGATGGTTTTTCAGGGCAACGCCCTCTTCGACTCCCTGTCTATTCAGGAAAATGTGGAGTTTGCCCTGTCGATGTTTACCAAAATGACTGACGAGGAGAAGCTGGAACGGGTAAACTTTGTACTGGAACGGGTAAACCTGGCTGGCGTGAATAAAAAGTACCCGGCAGAGCTTAGCGGTGGAATGCAGAAGCGGGTGGCCATTGCCCGCGCCATCGTTATGAAGCCGCGCTATCTCTTTTGTGATGAGCCCAACTCAGGGCTTGATCCCCAAACGGCCATTGTGATTGATAACCTCATTAAGGAGATCACCCAGGAGTACAATATTACCACTGTGGTAAACACCCACGACATGAACTCAGTAATGGAAATCGGTGATAATATCATTTACCTTAAGAATGGCCTCAAGGCCTGGGAAGGCAGTAGTGAGGAGCTGCTGGAAACCGATAATGATGCCATCAATGACTTTGTCTATTCCTCGGCCTTATTTAAAAAGATCAAAAAGAACTTATAGAATTTAGCAGGAAGAAGCTGTCAGTGTGCACAGTTGTCCTGCTCAGGCTTGCCATGCTGCGAGCTGGCATTAAAAGAAAAACCCCCGCCAGGCTTAGCCCGGCGGGGGTTTTATTTATTGTTTATCTATAGTCACTTACTTGATAGTAAGTTTTCTGGTAGTCTGGAAGTCTTCACCTTTCAGGGTCATCATGTAGATACCGTTAGAAAGATTAGAGAAGTCTCTTTCCAGTTTCTCAGCACCATTAAGGCTCAGTTCTTCAGTGTGAATTACCTGGCCGGTAAGTGAAACTACCTCGAGAGTGTACTGGCCACCCAGACCAATTTCCACGTTTACGCGGCCATCAGTAGTTGGGTTAGGATACACTTTCAGAGCGTTTTGCTTGGCATACTCTTCCACTGAGATGGTAGCCATGTCAAACATGTTAACGCGCATGATAGGAGCATTTACAGTATAGCTGTTAAGGAAGCCTGAGAACCAGCCGCCGTTGCTGCTATTGAAGATTACAGACTCGGTAGCGATATCTACGCGTCCGTCGGGCTCGATAGTAGCATCGTTACCAATACGGATTACAGAGTCATTGCTGCTGGCCAGGAAGTTCATCACAAAGTAGTAGCAGTTACCACTCTGAAGAGTCAGGGGATCTTTAACACCATATTCGTTACCAGGAACGGGAGTCATCAGATCAAATTCCCACAGTTGGCCTTTTTCAGCACCGGTAAGCTGGAAAGCTTTGCTGAATACCTGTCCGGTAGGACCAGTACTGCTGCTACCGTATTCCATGCCGGCAGTGTCATACACATTTACAATGATAGTACCGTTGGCGTCAGTAAGTGAGCTCATCAGTACAGACATGCTTTTCACACCTACATAACCGGTTGAGTCAGCGTCAGACTCGGGGAAGCAGTAAGCAACACCGATAGCATTAACGCCTGAGTTAGTACCGAAGTAGTTGCTCACGTTGCCGTGGTCAACAGAGTAAGCGTAGTTAGAAGTGTTCTCGTCAGTCACTACAATGGTAGTGGTGTCGGTAACAGGAGTGTTGCCGGTGGTACCACCAATGCTGTCAGAAACCAGTGAGAAAACAACACCGTAAGTACCGGCAGCAGTAGGAGTCCAGGTATTGGCAGTCTGCACGGTATCAAGGGTAAAGGTTTCACCACTGTTGATGCTGAAGGTAGGAGAGCTAAGAGTAGCTACAGTAGAACCACCGCTCAGAATTTCAACTTCAAGACGGGCATTGTTTTGAGTGTTGGCACCATAGTTCTCGATGTTGGCAGAGAAACCGATAGGTACAACCTGCTCGATGGGCACAAAGCCATAAGAAGGGTGGTATACAGGAGAAGCAGGATCATAAATGATTCTGGTTTCACCCGCTACACGGTTACCGTCAGCGTCGAAAGCTTCGGTAAAGCGGAGGAAGTTATTAGGAAGATCGCGCACTTCGATGTCGTCGATCTGCCAGAAGTAGTATCCGTCGCCGTTAGGGTTGCTGTTGTTGCCTGAGCTACCGTCAAAGATAAAACGCAGCATGGTGTTAGCTGAGTTACCGGCAGATGAGATGTTGGCAGTTACCACGCCATTCAGAGCACTTGAGTTGTTGGTACCCAGGAAAGGGTGAACTTCAACAGTGTCAGTCCAGGTCAAACCACCGTCAGTAGAAATAGCTACCTCAAACTCGGCAACAAACTTACGGGCATAGCTATGGAAAGCGATTTCTACTGCAGGGTGACCGGTAAGGTCAATGGTGTCAGTAGTAAGGGTGCCTACGTGAGGAGCAGCAGCGGGTCCTGATCCAAATACTGTGGTACCACCGTTATCGAGGTAATCAGAATCGAAGATCACGAAGTTAGCTGGAGTAGCTGACTGGATTACACCGGTACCAGCGGCAAAAGCACCACGTGATCCTACAGTATTGCCCGGGGTGGTAGAAGGTCCACGGAATTCCCAAACCGCATTGGCATTAGGAACGAGGTTACCACTGGCATCTTCGGTAAATCCGGCGTTGGTCCATCCGCTGGGGATGCCACCTGAAAAGTCTTCACTCCAGATAACAGCAACTGATTCTGGCTTTTGAGACTGTTTAACTAAAGGGGCTTTATTTTCCTGCAGCTGTAAAGTAGCTGGAGGCTCGGCAATTGAGCCGTTGTTTTGTGCACTTCCCCAGGTAGTAGCCATTGCCATGGCTGAGAGGGTTAGTAAAACTTTTTTCATAATTAATATTTTGTTAGATAAACGTTAAGATTTCACAAATTTAACCAAGTAGAACTAAAATCAAAGTCCTGATTAGCCTGATAGCAATAAAATATGCTATCAGGCCTCAGTGATATCAAGCATATGACTCAATTGGTTCACAGGTACAAATGAGATTTCTGTCACCCAGAGCATCATCTACCCGGCGAATGCTGGGCCAGAATTTGTTTTCAATCACATAGGGCAGGGGATAGGCGGCCACCTCCCGGCTGTAAGGCTGCTTCCATTCGTCGGAAGTCACCATACGCAAGGTGTGTGGCGCATTCTTTAAAGGGTTGTCCTTCTCGTCAAAGTCGCCCTTACTAATGGCATCGATTTCCTTCCTGATCGAGAGCAGCGCATCACAAAAACGATCCAGTTCCTGTTTGCTTTCACTTTCGGTTGGTTCAATCATTATGGTGCCACCTACCGGAAAAGAAACGGTGGGAGCGTGATAGCCATAATCCATTAAACGTTTCGCAATATCGACTACTTCTATGCCGGCATCTTTCTTAAAACTGCGGCAATCCACAATCATTTCGTGGGCTACCCTACCCTTTTCATTGGTATACAGCACGTCGAAGCTGTCCTCGAGGCGGCTCTTAATGTAATTGGCATTGAGAATGGCAAATTCGGTAGCCGATTTCAATCCTTCGGCGCCCAGCATTTTAATATAGCCATAGCTGATGATCAGAATAAGCCCACTGCCATAAGGGGCGGCTGAAACGGCACTGATTCCGCTTTTACCACCGGTTTTTACCAGGGGGTGACCTGGCAGGAAGGGTGCCAGATGAGCGGCCACGCCGATGGGTCCCATGCCGGGGCCACCACCACCGTGGGGAATGGCAAAGGTTTTATGAAGGTTGAGGTGGCATACATCGGCGCCAATGGCACCGGGGTTGGTAAGACCTACCTGGGCATTCATATTGGCGCCGTCCATGTATACCTGGCCGCCGTACTGGTGAATAATATCGGTAATTTCGGTCACCGACTCCTCAAATACTCCGTGAGTACTGGGGTAGGTTATCATCAGGGCCGATAGGCGGTCCTTGTACTGTACTGCTTTGTCGCGCAGGTCGTCTACATCGATATTCCCTTTTTCATCGCACTTCACCACCACTACTTTCATACCGGCCATAATGGCGCTGGCGGGGTTGGTACCGTGGGCAGAACTCGGAATAAGGGCGATATCGCGGTGTTTGTCACCTCTGGAGTGGTGATAGGCACGAATTACCATCAATCCGGCATATTCACCCTGGGCACCTGAATTAGGCTGCAGGCTGGCACTATGGAAGCCGGTAATTTCAGCCAGGTCGCGCTCCAACTCTGATATCAGTTCGATGTATCCCTGTGATTGGTCTTTGGGAGCAAAGGGGTGAATATTGGCAAACAGCGGCCAGCTCAGGGGAATCATCTGGGAAGCGGCATTCAGTTTCATGGTGCAGCTACCCAGTGGAATCATGGAGTGGTTAAGGGAGAGGTCTTTGCGCTCCAGTTTCTTCATGTAGCGCATCATCTCCGTTTCACTGTGGTAGCGGTTAAACACCTCCTGCTGCAGGAAGGCACTGCTGCGCTTGAGCTGGGCCGGGGTGGCCTGAAGCTCTATCAGTTCAGTGATTTCGGGAGCCTCTTCACCCTTGGCCTGTGCGAAAATTTCCACCAACTCCCGCACGGCAGTAAGGTTGGTAGTTTCATTGAGACTGATGCCTACGGTGTGGTTGTCGATATAGCGCAGGTTTACTTCCCGCGCAAGCGCCAGCTGGCGCAATTCGGCCGAGCTTACATTACCCAACTCTACTTTTAGGGTATCGAAAAAGGCCTGGTTTAGTTGTTGATACCCGAGTTTGCGTAAGGCTTCGGCAAGGGTTACTGCCGAATGATGAATTTTGGAGGAAATATTTCTCACTCCTTCCGGCCCGTGGTATACGGCATACATACCGGCCATTACCGCCAGTAATACCTGGGCGGTGCAAATATTGGAGGTTGCCTTTTCGCGCTTAATGTGTTGTTCACGGGTCTGCAGCGCCATGCGCAACGCATAGTCACCGTCTTTATCTACCGTAGCGCCGATGATGCGGCCGGGAATAGCGCGCTTATAACTTTCTTTGGTAGCAAAATAGGCAGCGTGAGGGCCACCAAACCCAAGGGGAATACCCATGCGTTGTGTAGTACCCACTACGGCGTCGGCACCCCATTCACCGGGAGGGGTAAGCAGTGCCAGGCTCAAAATATCAGCGGCAACCGCCACCTGGATATCATGCTCCTTAGCTTTTTCAATCATTTCGCTGTAATCGAAAATTTCCCCATCGGCAGCCGGATATTGCAGCATGGCGCCAAAAAAGTCGTCGGTGAGATTGATATCGCGGTGATCGCCGATTACCAGTTCAATGCCCATCGGCTCCGAGCGGGTCTTTAGAAGTTCAATAGTTTGGTGCAGGCAATGCATGCTTACAAAGAACTTGTTGGCCCCGGCTTTTTTCTTGCCTCGGCTCATGCTGCTGTGAAACATGCTCATGGCCTCAGCGGCAGCGGTAGCTTCGTCGAGCAGGCTGGCGTTTGCCAGGGGAAGGCCGGTAAGGTCGCTCACCATGGTTTGGAAGTTGAGCAGGGCTTCGAGTCGGCCCTGGGCAATTTCGGCCTGGTAGGGGGTGTAGGCGGTATACCAGCCCGGGTTTTCCAGAATATTGCGCTGAATAACCCCTGGCAAAATAGTGGGGTGATAACCCAGGCCGATATAGGTTTTAAACACCTTGTTTTTACGGCCGATCTCACGAATGCGCGCCAAAAACTCATGTTCTGAATAGGCCTCGCTTAGATTGAGGGGTTTGTTAGTGCGGATATTGGCCGGAATGGCTTCATTGATCAACTGATCCAGGGAATCTACACCGATTGATTCGGTCATGGCTTTTACATCTTCTTCCCGGGGTCCCACATGCCTGAAGGCAAACGAGTCTGTCGTCATGAGTTTATTTTTTTCATTTTTGATGTGGCAAAAGTAACTATTAAGACGGTAGTGTGTAAGCAGCCAGCACTATGATTCATAAGCTTTTTATATAAATACCTGCCCGCTTGAAATTAATCCTGAAATTACTGGTGTATAGCAACCTTTGGGTGGGTTTGGCGGTGGCCTGCCTGGCGGCAATTACCACCTTTGATCTGCTGAGTTTTAATCTGCCCATCCTTATTTTTATTGGTACTGCCACCGCACTGGTGTATAGTTATATGCGCCTGGTGCAATTACCCAGTTACCAAAGCGGGGGGCAGGCCGGCTTTAAAAGCTGGTATGCGCGTCATCCCCTGTGGCTGATATCTCTCACCGTTTTTTGGGGGCTGTTGACGGCCATCCAGTTTTTGCGGATTTACAAGGCGGAGATGATCTGGTTGCTGCTTATACCCGGCCTGGTGTCCTTGCTATATCCCCTCGGCTTTCGCAATGCTTTCGGTCAGTTTACCTCCCTGCGCAGCCTGCCCGGGATTAAGGTTCTATTAATAGCCATGGTGTGGAGTTATGTAACGGTGGCCCTTCCTGCCCTGGCCGGCCATAGCTGGAGCTTCGAGCTGGGAGTTGAATTCGTTTTTCGAAGCCTGCTTATAGTAGCACTTATTATACCCTTTGATATTCGGGACAGTGAGACGGATCCGGGAACAATGATGACCCTTCCCCAAAAACTGGGAATAAGGGGGGCGGTCAACCTGAGCTTATTCCTCTTATTGCTATACCAGCTGTGGGTGGTATGCCGGGTTTTAATATTTACTATGGATTTGCCGCTGGCCTTTGCGCTCATACTGGGTCTCGAGACGGCGCACTGGTTAATCCACCGCAGTTCTCCCGCCAGCAGCGACCTACATTTTTCCTTCTGGATAGAAGGGGTGCCCGTGTTTACTTTCGGCCTCATGTGGCTGGTGCACAGCTTTTTTTAGCAGACCGGGTGGTTTAGCTACTTTTGGCTCAAATTTTTAGCATGGATTTCCAGTTTACGAGTGATTTTGCCGCTGCCATGGATCAGCAGGACGAGCTTGCGCGCTTCCGCGAAGAGTTTCATTTTCCACAACACAACGGTCAGCCTGCGCTTTACTTTACCGGTAATTCGCTGGGACTGCAGCCCAAAGGGGTAGCCACGGTCATTGAAGAGGAGCTCCAGGATTGGCGGCAATTTGGAGTGGAGGGACATACCCATTCACGTCGTCCCTGGGTTAAGTATCACGAATTTTTTAGCGATTCCCTTGCCCGCCTCACCGGTGCAAAGCCAACTGAAGTGGTGGCCATGAATGGTCTCACTACCAACCTTCACCTCCTGATGGTTAGTTTTTACCGTCCTTCCGGCAAACGCACCAAAATACTGTGTGAGGGTAAAGCCTTTCCTTCCGATCAATATGCACTGGCCAGTCAGTTGCGCTTTCATGGCCTTGACCCCAAAGAGCAGCTAATTGAAATTGAGCCAGATCCCGATACTGAACTGATAGCAGACGACCGCATTGTTAAGGCTATTGAGGATAATGCCGATGAGCTGGCCCTGGTTATGATTGGGGGTGTAAATTATTACACGGGACAGGTTTTTGATATGAAACGCATTACCGCGGTGGCCAAGGCCGCCGGCGCAATCATTGGCTGGGACCTCGCTCATGGGGTGGGTAATATTCCTCTCGCCTTGCATGACTGGGGTGCAGACTTTGCCGCCTGGTGTGGGTACAAATATCTGAATTCAGGCCCGGGTGGTGTAAGTGGCGTTTTTATTCATGAGCGCCATCATGGCCAGGCCGATATTCCCCGTTTTGAGGGCTGGTGGGGTCATGATAAGGAAAGCCGCTTTGCCATGCCCGATCGTTTTCAGCCTATTCCTACCGCTGAGGCCTGGCAGCTGAGTAATGCGCCTGTTTTTGCCATGGCCCCGCTGTTGGCAAGCCTTAAACTCTTTGATGAAGCAGGCCTGCAAAACCTACGGGCCAAGGCAGTGCAGCTCACCGCCTATCTTGAATTTGTAACCGCCGAAGTGCGCAGTAATACCGGAGTGAAATTGAAGGTGCTTACACCGTCAGAGCAGGAGCGCCGGGGTTGCCAGCTGTCAATTGTGGTGCCCGGAGTAGGGAAGTCGGTTTTTGATAAAATTTCGGCCCGGGGGGTGATTGCCGACTGGCGTGAGCCCGATGTGATCCGCCTGGCTCCTGTGCCTCTTTACAATAGTTTTAGCGACGTTTATCAATTTGGAAAAATACTGGAAGAATGCCTCAAGCAAGCATAGAAAAGAAAGACATTACCATTTGTGGAGCCGGTTTGGTAGGCTCCTTACTGGGATGCATACTGGGGAAGGAAGGTCATAATGTAAAGATTTATGAGCGTCGCCCTGACCTGCGCAATACCACACTTGATGGCGGGCGCAGCATTAACCTGGCCCTGAGCAACCGGGGCTGGAGAGCCCTGGAACTGGCGGGGGTGAAGGATACCGTGGCCCAGACGGCCATTCCCATGTACCGGCGCGTGATGCATGCAGTAGATGGTAGCCTCAGCTATCAGCCTTATGGCAAGGAGGATGAGGCCATTTACTCGGTAAGCCGCTCCGGCCTGAATGCCATGCTCATGGATGCCGCAGAAGCTCATCCCAACGTGGAGATTCACTTCGACCAGAAGTGTGAGTCGGTGAGTTTTGACAAGCCGAGTGTGAAATTCCGCTCCTATGCCAGCGGCGAGAAGCAGGAGGTGCAAAGTGACCTGGTTTTTGGTACCGATGGTGCTTTTAGTGCGGTGCGCAAAAGCATGCAAAAGACTGATCGCTTCAATTATTCGCAGGAATATATTGAGCATGGCTATAAGGAGCTCAGCATTCCCCCCAATGAGGATGGAACCCATAAGCTGGAGCGTGAGGCCCTGCACATCTGGCCCCGGGGCAATTTTATGCTTATAGCTTTGCCCAATCCCGATGGCAGCTTTACCTGCACTTTGTTTTTGGCTTTTGAAGGAACTTATTCCTTTGCCAATATCGGAGCGGTGGCCGAGGCCCGGAATTTCTTTGCTGAGCATTTCCCCGATGCTCTGGCGCTGATGTCCCATTTCGATCAGGAGTGGGCGGAAAACCCCACTTCATCCCTGGTAATTATTCGCTGTTTTCCCTGGAGCCGTGCCGGCAAGGTGGCGATTTTGGGAGATGCCTCCCACGCCATTGTACCCTTTTACGGTCAAGGTATGAATAGCGGTTTTGAAGACTGTTCGGTATTTTATGAAATGATGCAAGGCTATGGCAATGATTGGAAGGCTATGCTGGAGGCCTTCGAAAGCAGTCGTAAACCCAATGCCGACGCCATCGCCGACCTGGCCATGCGTAACTTCGTGGAGATGCGTGACCTTACCGGCCAACCGGAATTTCTCCTGCGCAAAAAAATTGAAAAGCATTTTGCCAACCGGCATCCCGATAAGTGGACTCCCCTGTACAGTATGGTTACCTTCAGCCACATCCCCTATGCTGAAGCTCTCGCCGAAGGGCAGCGGCAGGATGCCATTATGGCTGAAGTAATGAAAATGGATGATATTGAACAGGACTGGGACTCCGAACGGGTGGAGCAAAAAATACTGAGTCTGCTTTAAGTCAAAGCCATCCAAAAATTGAAGGGGGGGACCTAGCTTAAAAGCAAATAGGGGCAGGCATATACCTGATTTATGGTTATCTTCGTTTTCAAAGGGTTGGTCGCCCCAATTGATTACTGATTAAAGCCTTTTGCTTTAGTCTATTGCTGTTTTAAATTTTCGTTTTTTGAAGACAAAGCGCTACTCCATAAATTTCCCCCGCTTGGTTTTGCTTATCGCCCTTATGGCCCTGAGCTACTCCAGCTATGCCCAGTTTTACTATGGCATCCGGCAGGATTATGGCAAAAACCGGGTTCAGTTTAATGACTTCGACTGGGTGTTTTATCGCTTTGAGCGCTTTGACGTGTATTTTTACCGGGGTAATGATGAATTGGCGGCCCAGGTAGCGCGCATGACTGATGAGCAATTGCCGCAGGTAGAGGGATTGCTGGATGCTGCCCTGGATGAGCGGGTGCAAATTCTCATCTTCAATAACCTTTCCGACCTCAAGCAAAGTAATGTTAACACCTCAGATGAGGAGGAGTACAATACCGGCGGGGTAACCCGCATCAGCGGTAGGCGGGTGTTTCTTTATTTTGAGGGCAGTTATACCAAGCTGGAGAATGATTTGAAGGCGCGTCTCGCCGAAGTGGTGTTAAGCAATCTCGCCTACGGCAGCTTTACCCAGTCCATCCGCAATTCCGCCTTGCTTAATTTACCCGAATGGTATACCGAAGGGCTGATCAGCTATATCGGTTATAACGATGACCCTACGGTTAAAACCATGATCAGGGATGCCTATCTCACCCGTAAATTCAGGAATATAAACAATCTCACCGGTGATGATGCCCGCCATGCCGGCCATAGCCTTTGGGATTATATTGTATCAACCTACGGTAAAAAGGTGGTAAAGAATGTGCTTTATATGGCCATAGTAAACCGCAATATCGAAAGTGGTTTTTTATACATCCTGGGCAAGGATATCAAAACGATAGAAAAGGACTGGAAAGCCTACCTCCAGGACAAATACAGTAAAAACAGCAAGCTCGATCAGTTTGAGAAAAAATCATTTGTGAAGGCGCGTAAACATCATTTGGTCACTCATATGGAGGCCAGTCCGGATGGACGCTATCTGGCTTATGTAACCCAGCGCTTTGGGCGTTATAAGCTTTACACTTACGACTTTCAGAAAGAAAAGAAGAAACGCTTACTGACCCAGGGATATCGCATTGCCCAGAATGCTGACTACAGCTATCCACTACTGGCCTGGAATCCCAACGGAAAGATACTGGCCATGATTACTGAAGAGAAGGGTTTTATCTGGCTGAGCTATTACAACTTTGAAGACCGGAAATGGCAGAAGCAGAAGTTTTTCAAATTCGACAAGATTCTTTCCTTTCAATACTCAGGTGACGGTAAGCGCTTCGTGATGTCGGCTGTAAAGGACGGGCAGAGCGATATTTTTGTCTATACCATTCTCAATACCAAGGTAGAGCAGCTCACCAATGACACCTATGACGACCTCGAGCCTGCCTTTATCATGGGTGATAGGAGGGTGGTGTGGAGCAGCAACCGGGTGGGCGACAGCCTGATTGACAATCTTGAGGCTACCGATTTTCCCAAACACAAGCATGACATCTATAGTATGCCGGCCTATGAACCGGAGGATACAGTTTCCATTTGGCAACTTACCAATACCATGGGTATCGATGAGCGCTCACCGCAAGCCTACTATGAGAATTATATTGGCTTTCTGAGTGATCGCCAGGGAATTGTTAACCGCCACTTGCTGGCCATTGACAGTGCTGTATCATATGTAGACACCACCACTCACTATCAGTATTCTTTCAAGGAGTATGCGGTAAGCAATTACCAGCGCAGTATTTTGGGTGAGAGCTACCTGCCCGAGAGGGGCCTGATAGCCGATAAGGTGTTCTTTAATGATCGCTATCGCATTTATCTCCATCCCTTTGAAACTCCGGAGGAACTTCAGTTGGTGGAGGTAGAGGCTGATCAGACCGAAGCGGCGCGGCCCACACCCACTGGCGAAGATCGCTCCGGTTTTATACCCAGCAACAGTACTTCGGTTCCGCTGTATTATCCGGGCGTAAGGCCTTCGGGTTTTGAGGTGAATATTTACAATTATGACTTTGGTATTGAGGGGCAAAATGACCCCCGCAATAAGCGGTCAAAACCCCAGCCTAAAAAAGTACCCTTGCTGCCACAACCCACGGCCTTGGCTGACCTTGCGGTGGAGCCGGATGAGCAAGAACTCGATATACCTCCTAAGCGCAATTACTTTCTCTCTTTCTTCCAGGATGATTTTACTGTCCGCTTTGATAATATGTTTGACCTGCCACAGTATCAGCGGTTTACCGGTGTGGTAACCAGTGATTATCTCAATGCAGGTTTTAACACTCAGTTTAAGGCCGGGGTGATGGACCTCATGCACGATTATCGTGTGGTAGCTGGCATGCGTACCGGATTTCAGCCGCTTAATGGTACTTCCATTGCCCCCAATGCCACCTTCCTGGTAGGCCTGGGCGACTATAAGGAGCGCATCGATAAGGAATATACTTACTCGCGCAGCAGTCGTATTCTTAACCCGGGTTTTGATTATATACGCATTATCACCCACCAGATTACCGGTAAATTCAGTTATCCATTCAATCCGGTAGCGTCTTTGCGCTTTACTGCCGGTTACCGCCTTGATCAGGGGATATTACTGGCCCGCGATAATTTCAGCACCTTTCTGCCCAACTCCTATGAAGACTTTATTATAGGTAAACTGTCCTATGTATATGACAATACCCGTAAACTGGGGGTTAACCTTTATTCAGGCCTGCGCTACAAGTTGTTTACCGAGTATTACCGCAACCTGTTTATGAAGCCTACCGGCTTGCATACCGCCGGAATAGATCTGAGAAATTACACCATTATTCACCGCAATTTTATCTGGGCTAATCGCTTTGCTGCCGGTACCTCATTTGGGCCTGAAAAGCTGATTTACATCATGGGAGGGGTTGATAATGCCTTTAACCCCCAGACTGATCCCACTACCCCCATCGCCTACGAGAATAATTACATTTACCAGACGCTGGTGACCAATATGCGGGGCTTTTATCAGAATGTACGTAATGGTAACAGCTTTGCAGTAATTAACTCGGAATTGCGATTACCTTTCTTTAGTTATCTTATCAGACGGCCCATTCGCAGTGACTTTATTAAAAACTTCCAGCTGATAGGTTTCGGGGATATTGGTACTGCCTGGAACGGTATTTCACCCTATGCGGAAGAGAATGCCATCAACACCCGCATTGTTCCTTATGGTGACGCCGAAAGTGGTTCGCGGATTGTGCTTGACAGTCAGAAAGAACCCATTGTGGGTAGTTACGGCATTGGTGCCCGCACCCGCCTGTTTGGTTATTTCCTGCGCTTTGACTGGGCCTGGCCCATAGAAGATGGCATTATGCTGCCGCGCCAGTTCACCTTTTCTATTGGAACTGACTTTTAAAGGTTTTTTTAAGCAAGCTACGGCGGCCGATTTTGGCGGAGATATGGTCTTGTTCTAAGGTCCAGCCACGTGCTGGAGAGTATTCCCGCGCATAAAAGATAATCTGCAGATGCAGCTTGTTCCATTTTTCTTTTGGAAAAAGTCGCTTGGCATCCTTTTCGGTTTGTGCTACCGATTTACCGTTGCTCAGCCCCCAGCGAAACATTAAGCGGTGAATGTGGGTGTCAACCGGGAAGGCCGGAATGTCAAAGGCCTGACTCATAACCACCGAAGCTGTTTTGTGACCTACCGCCGGTAGTTCCTCCAATGCTTCAAAATTTGCCGGAACCTCTCCTTCATATTTATCAATCAGGATGTGTGAAAGCTCTTTTATGCCTTTCGACTTCATCGGGGTGAGCCCGCAGGGGCGAATGATGTCGGCAATTTCCTCCTGGCTCAACCTGGCCATTTCATAAGGGGTAGAAGCCACCCTGAATAGTTCCGGCGTGATGCGGTTTACCCGCTCATCCGTACACTGGGCCGATAGGAGCACGGCGATAAGGAGGGTATAGGGATCGCTATGATCAAGGGGTATGGGTACTTCCGGGTAAAGTCTTTCCAATTCTTCAATGAGATATGCTACTTTTTCCGCTTTGGTCATCGGATCGTATTTAGGTTTCCCCGGTTGGGGAAGATTATTTTTTATCAGACTCAAACCCCAGTTATATTTTTATTTATTTGTCAAACTGAATAACCGTTAATTTCCGCTGTCGATTTTATTGAATAATTAAACCTGAAACCTGTGCGATTTATTCTATTAAATATATTTCTGGTGTGTGGCTTTGTGAGTTTAGGTCAGGAGCAAAGCTATCTGCGAATATATGTAAGTCCTACACCGGAGACTATTGTCATTGACGATAAAGAATTAAAGCATGGTTATACCATGCCGGTACTCCCCGGCGACCATCGGATTCAATTATGGAAACCTTACTACACCATGCTTGATACTGTGATAAATATCAATGAAGTAAAGGTTTACAATTTTAATTATGAGCTAGAAGCAACACCGGCATATATCGCCTTTCAGCAAGAAAGTAAGCGTTATCGGAGACAGAGAATAAAAAAAATGGCATTGCCGGCTGCCATAACGGCCACAAGCGGTGCTGCCTTAGCCTATCTGTATGTAAAAGGAAATAAAATATATGATGAGCTGACGAGGGCTCAGGAGGAGTATAGATATGCCGGTTATAACCTGGAGGAGAGCCGCAATAATTACAATGAGCTCCAACGGTCGTACCGGGCGCATTACTACGGTCAGTTTGTAGCCTATGGTTCACTGGCAGTATCCGGTTATTTTCTGGTGAAGGGAATAAAGTGGGTAAAAAACAATCCCGCTCCGGAGTTACCAGCTGTTAAAAACCCACTGACTCTGAATAGTGTGGGAGTAGCTCCAATTCCCGGACCAGGAAGTGGCGTGATGATGGGCGTCAATATTAGTCTTAATTAGAAGTTTTCAAAGACCTAACTGATGAAAGTATTTTCCAAATTAATCATGCTGATTGCTGTTTCCTCGATATTTACCTCCTGCCTGAAGGGAGATGTCCTGAAGGGTTACGATGACAAACTCAATTTTCAGGAATCGGACTATTATACCAGTGGCCGGTTTCATCAGGAGGCTGCCCTCGATATACTCTCGGTAGAGATACTCGATACGATATCGGGTAACAACACGCCTTTATGTAATGCCAGATTTAAACTAGCGCTTCAGCCATCTTTACGAGACAACCTGAATTCACTTTGGATGCAAGAGGTAGAGGTGAAAATTGAGAGGTCAGTAACCAATGAGTTTACCTTTATCGTAACACCTGATTATAGTGGGAACTTAGAACTAAATATGGTGTTAGGCTGTGGCGGCGATCAGATCAACCTGCCCTACCGGATAGCCCTGGTAGCTCCAACCAATGGCCGGGTAATAGCCAGTACCGAGAAGGTGATCAGTTATAGCTTTTAGCAAGCCCTGCAATTTTATACTTTAAATTCTCCATATAAAACGTAATGACACATTTAAAAGAAGGCGACAAAGCCCCTGATTTTACCGCCCTGGATGAAAATGGCAATGAGGTGAAACTCAGTGATTATCGAGGCAAAAAGGTGATCCTTTACTTCTACCCCAAAGACAACACTCCGGGCTGTACCGCCGAGTCATGCAACCTGCGCGACCATTACGCCGATTTGCGGAAAGCCGGCTTTGAGGTGATAGGGGTAAGCGCTGATTCACAGAAAAAACATCAGAATTTCATCAGTAAGTACGACCTGCCCTTTACGCTCATAGCCGATGAGAACAAGGAGGTGATCAATGCCTACGGGGTGTGGGGACCCAAAAAATTTATGGGCCGTGAGTATGAAGGTATTCACCGTCAAACCTTCGTGATTGATGAACAGGGGAAGATTGAAAAGGTGATTAAAAAAGTGAAAACCAAGGAGTCGGCAGAGCAGATTATGGCGCTTTACGATTAATCGCGCACTCCCAGCCTTTTCTGCAGGTCCCGGTTTAGAAAGAGATAACTGAAGACCTGCAGTTCTCTTTCGTTAAACATTTTTACTCCATCAACCTGCAGGGGAATAAAGGAGCCGTCTTCGATATTGCGGATCCCGAACTCCTCGTTGTGGCCTTCCCACAGGATCACTCCTTTTTCATAATCGCGGTCGGGATCCATTTTATAATGAAGAATATCCCATTCGTAGATGTGGCGCCCGTTTTTGTCCTTCAGGCCGGTCCACTCGTCAATCTCGTTATAGCGTATTTTCCGCCCGGTCCACCAAAAGCTGTCCCGGGAGTACATAATCATGGTGCCGGCTATCTTGCGCATATAGCCCACGATTTTGTCACTGTCTCTAAGCCTGAAGCGAGGTTCGGGAGTTGTCATCCAAAGTTAAACTCCGCCATCCCATAAATGGTTTCTTGATTTACTGCTCTTCTTCCTGCTGTTCAAAAGCTTTAATGCCACGCTGCAGCCAGTTGAGATACTTATCAATATCAGGGTCGTAAGCGGTAGGCTCAATGAGCGGCTCCAGGTCATGATGGTCTACAAATACATACTGGGGCTGACTGTTGGTCTGGTAGTGCTTTACCTGGAATTCACTCCATTTGTTGCCAATAGTTTTGATCTTTTTCCCGGTTACGGCCGATACAAATTGCTCCTCCTCGGGCAGGTCTTTTTGATCATCCACATAAAGGCTTACCAGCACCACATCATCGCGTAGCACTTCCAGAACCTTGGGGTCGATCCAGACCTGTTCTTCCATCTTACGACAATTCACACAGGCCTTGCCGGTAAAATCAATCAGTATCGGTTTGTCTACTTTTTTGGCGTAGGCCTTAGCGGTTTCGAAATCGTGGAAACAGTTGAGACCATGCGGACATTCATCAGGATGAGCCCCCTCTGGTATATCGCTGGCGGCCACTACGGCAGTGGATTTATTGAAACCACCTGGTGCTTCAGCATAAAACATGGGAGGGGGAAAGCCACTGATCAATTTAAGGGGAGCGCCCCACAGACCTGGGATCAGGTACACCACGAAAGTGAGGGTTGCCACCGACAGGATGAGGCGGAAAACAGAAACCTTTTCGGTGGGGCTGTCGTGTGGCATACGATAGCTGCCCAGCAGGTACAGCACCATCAACAATCCAATAGCAATCCAGATGGCAATAAAGTGCTCCCGCAGCAGAATGCCGGCATCCCAAACCAGATCGGCATTACTCAAAAATTTAAAGGCAAAGGCCAGTTCAATAAAGCCCAATACCACTTTTACTGAGTTCAACCAGCCACCGCTCTTGGGCAGTGAATTGAGCCAGCCGGGGAAGATCGCAAAGAGGGTGAAGGGCATGGCCAGGGCCAGGGAAAAACCAAACATCCCGATCAGGGGACCCTGCACCCCACCTGAGGCTGCTTCAGCCAGCAAGCCGCCGATAATGGGGCCGGTACAGGAGAATGAAACCAGGGCCAGCGTAAGGGCCATAAAAAAGATGCCAATAACACCACCTTTGTCAGCAGCGCGATCAGAGCGATTGATCCAGGATGATGGTACCCTGATTTCGAAAGCCCCGAAAAAGCTGATAGCAAACACCACCAGGATAATGAAGAAGAAGATATTGATATATGGGTTGGTGGATAATGCGTTGAGGGCATCAGAGCCAAAAATCCAGGTGATAAGCCAGCCCAAGAAGGTATATAGCACAATAATAGCCACTCCATACAGCATAGCGTTTGCGATACCCTTGGCTCTGCTTTTGCTCTGCTTGGTAAAAAAGCTAACTGTAAGGGGTATCATGGGGAAAACACAAGGGGTAAGCAGGGCTGCGAAACCTCCCAAAAAGGCGATAATAAAAATACCCCACATAGAGCGGGGGCTGCTATCCTCATCGCCGCTGACGGCATCAGTTTCTGTATCGCTTTCGGTCAGATTACTGCTGTCGGCTTCCTCTACTGCGGCATAATCTATTTCCAGGGTTTCGGGCTCTACCCCGGGTGCCACATCGCGGGCATCGCCAGTAGGCTTTTCCGCCTCTGTAGCACCCAGCTTTTGCTGGTCAGGGTTGCTCTTAGCTTTTTCGATAGCTGCAGCCGGAGCTCCTTTCACGGCAAATTCAAGGTCGACGTATTCCGGCGGCAGGCACATTTCTTCGTTGCAGGTTTGGTATACAAACTCCACTTTCACGGTAAAATCACTTTGGCTGAGCACTTTTATGCGCTGGCTGAAGACGGCTTCCTTTTCGTGCCAGCGCAGTACCTCCTGAAAGTTGGGGTCGTATTCCTCAATGGGTTTGGGTTCCTTAAGCTTACCTAGTTTCTGATAGCTTTTGGCAGGAGTGAGATTGAATTCGGTGGCAATTACAAAGCTTTCTTCAGGCAGGTCGGTGGCATAAATGTGCCAGTGCTCATCAAGGGTGGCCTTCACTTGCAGTTCTGCTTCGGTATCGCTGATGCGCTTTACAGAATGCTCGAGGTCTACCGGATCCTGAATTTGCGCCAGGAGAGGGCTTAAGCCAATAAAAAAGCTGGCCAAAAGAAGAAAACTTCTCATGCTTAGAGGTTTATTTAAGACGTGCAAAGTAAACAGTTTTAGTTTTCTCAGTCACTTTAAAGCGGTCACTGATGCGCTGCCCTACCACCCATGCAATTTCATGGCCATTACAAAGAAGCCAGGTCTTTTCTTTTTCAAAGCGATCAATCTTTTGATCAATAAAGAAATCACTGAGTTTTTTGTGGCCTTTCATACCCAGGGGTTGAAAGCGGTCGCCGTGCTGCCAACGCCTTAGCTGTAGTGGGAATTGGAGGCGATCGAAGTCAAAAGCAGCGACCTTGGTATCAGGTGAAAACTCATATTGCTCCGCGCTGCTTTTGCCAAACTCCAGCCCAATCGGCCGGTCAAGTATCTGCTGAGAGGCGCTAATTTCCACGGCATCAGACCGTTTTTTGCTGCTCTTTTCCAGTAAAATGTAATCGCGATCCAGCAGCAGCCGATAGTTTTCACTGTGGAAGACCTGGCCGGCGGGCTGACTACAGGCGCTGATTATTGCCCTGAGGTCAAAATTGCCATAACTCTTTAGCCAGTGGTGCAGCAGGCTTTGGGGCGAAGGGTATCTTTTGAGGCTTTCCAAAGCCAGTTTTTGCCGGCGGTCATCCTTTACTATTAGTTTTTCCAATTCCTGCTCCAGCAGGAATTCCGTGAGCTTCCAGTCGTCAGACAGTTGTTGGCGGCTAAGGGCAAAGCTCTTTTCGAAGTTGGGAAAGGCCTCCCGCAAGGGAGGTACCACCTTGTGACGGATGTAATTGCGCTGATAGTCAATACTGGCGTTGCTGCTGTCTAGCCGCCATTCGATGCTGTTCTCCTCGGCATAGGTCAGCAGCCGGGCCTTGCTGAATGGCAGCAGGGGCCTCAGGATGTAACCGCTGTGCTCCGCAATGCCCTGCATCGATTCCATACCGCTACCCCGACCTATTTTTAGTAACAGTGTTTCCAGTACGTCATCAGCATGATGGGCAGTGAGCAGGTAGTTCAGCTGGCGTTCCTTCATCAGGTCATCGAAATAGGCGTAGCGCAGTTTTCGCGCCGCCATTTGCGTGCTAAGACCATTTTTTGCCGCATAGCCTTTGGTGTCAAAGCGCTGGCAATGTAGAGTCAGGCCGTGATCGGCGGTCCATTTTCGCAGGAAATGCTCATCCCGGTCAGAAGCGGCGGCCCGCAGTTTGAAATTGCAGTGGGCCAGTTCAAATGACACTTCCAGGCTAATCAACAGGTGGGCAAGCACCATGCTATCTACCCCGCCACTGATGGCCAGCAGGTATTTTTTCCCGGCGGGGCTATGTTGCTCTAAAAATGATCGTAGCTGTTGGCGCATGGAGCTTTCCATAATTTTCACAAATGTAAGCAGAGCACAGCGAGTGAGCCAGATTTGTCAGTCGCGCAGGATCTGAAGCAGGTTGTCGGCTTTGAGGAGGCATTCCTCGTATTCCTTTTCGGCATCACAGTGAATGGTGATGGCACTTCCCACCCGGGCGGAAAGGTACTTACTCCGGCTGTTGTAGAGGAGGCTTCGAATAACCACGTTAAAGTCAAAATCACTCTCAGGGCTGATGTAGCCCACCGCCCCGCTGTAGAGGCTGCGCGCAAAATTCTCATGCTGATCAATCAACTCCATGGCTTTCACCTTGGGGGCACCGGTCATGCTGCCCATGGGAAAGCTGGTTGCCAAAACCTCGGCAATACCCTTACCCTTGGCCAGTTGGGAACTGATGGTGGTAATCATCTGGTGCACTGCATTAAAAGTATAGAGGCCAAAGAGCTCCTCCACTTTTACACTACCAGCGGCAGCGGTTCGGCTGAGATCATTTCGGACCAGGTCCGTGATCATTATATTTTCACTCCGTTCCTTCTCACTGGCCAGCAAGTCGTTTTTTAGTTGCTCATCCTCCTCCGCTGACTTACCACGGGGAGCAGTGCACTTTATTGGTTGTGAAATAAGACGGTCGCCCTTTTTTTGCAGGTAGCGTTCAGGGCTGGCACAAATCAGGAAGTTGTGACCCCGGCGGTAAAAAGCAGCAAAGGGAGCCCTGGCACTGTCATTTAGCCTCTTAAAGGTGGCAGCAGGGTCAATACTGATATTCTCACCGGCCAGTTCAATGCAGTAGTTGACCTCGTAGATATTGCCAAATTGCAGGTGTTCTTTCAGGGCGGCTACATTTTGCAGGTACTGATCACGACTGGTGGTGGCGCTAAGCACTACCTGCTGATGGACAGGAGTCTGCAGGCTGGGAGTTGGTAAAGCCCTTAAAAAATCATCAGCATGCTCATATTCGCTGCTTTCCACCTCCAGTTTGCCCTCCCGGTAAGTGGCAATGGTTTTGGGCCGGAAAAACTCCAGCGGGGCGAAGTCAAAGCGATCGCGATGCCGGCTGTGTAAATCCTCTAGCTGGTTTTTGAGGTCAAAGGTGAGGTGGCCAAAATACCAATCAGGCTGGCGCTGCAGGGCTTCTCCAAGGCGGGCCAATGAATTTTCAGTGGCGGCCAGTTGCTGCAGACAACCAAAAGCACAACGGTATTCAAAGCGGCTATAGGCATCGTTTCGATTGTTGCTATCCAGAAAAATCGCGTGCTCATATCCAGAGCAAAGGGTCAGCAAAGCTTCACGACAGTGGCTGGGAGGTGAAGCAATGGTGAATTTATTCCGCATCAGTTCTTCTTCAATTTCATCATGCCGACCTTGCGCAGTACGGCTTTCACAATATCCAAGTGAATGGGTTTGCTAATATAGTCGTCTAATCCATCGGCCAGGAATTTTTCCCGGTCTCCTTCCATAGCGTTGGCGGTCATAGCCACGATATATGGCAGTTTGTCGGCAGCAATTTTCTCCCGGATTTGTTTGGTGGCACTTACGCCATCCAGCTCCGGCATTTGAATATCCATAAATACCACGTCGTAGCGCTGACGTGCTACTGCCTCTACCGCCTCAATGCCATTGCCGACTACATCCACCCGGTAGCCCATTTTTTCGAGGCTTAATACGGCCAGTTTCTGATTTACGGCATTGTCTTCAGCCAAAAGGATTTCAAGGGGGTAGGTGTCGGCGAGTTTCATTTTTGCATTTATTTCAGCCTGGCGTTTTGCCTGGTCATCAGCGCTTTTACCCAGGGTGCTAATCAGGGTTTTAAAAAGTAAGCTATGCCTGATGGGTTTCATAAAATAAGCGGAGAAGAGTTTGGTTTTCTCTGCCGGCGACAGGTCGGGATAGGCCGAACTGAGGAAGATTACCGGAAGCTTATCCAGGGGCTTGGTTTTGCGAAGTTGTTGTGTGAGTTGAACCCCATCGAGAACAGGCATTTCAAAATCGATGAGGCAAATGTCGTAATCGTTTTCAAGTGCTTTTTGCAGGCCGGAGTTGGGGTCGCTTTCAGTTTCGCTTTCAATGCCCCATAACTTCAGCTGTTTTTTAAGGATTTTGAGGTTAGTGAGGTTGTCATCAATAACCAGTGCAGTGCGGTTTTTCAGGTCGTCCCTATGGGAGGTGTCGAGGGGCGAGTGATGATCCTGCTGAATTACCTTTTGTTGCACGGTAAACATAAAGTCAGAGCCCTTGCCTGCTTCGCTCTCTACCCAAATTTCGCCCCCCATAAGGTTTACCAGGCGTTTGCATATTGCCAGCCCCAGGCCGGTGCCACCAAACTTTCGGGTAGTGCTGGAGTCGGCCTGCGAAAAGGCATCAAAAAGCTTGGCTTGCTGATGTTCGTCAATACCAATGCCGGTGTCGCGTACTGAATACTGAATTACCGCCTTGCCATCGCGGTAGTGGTCGAGATCGGCACGGATAATAATCTCACCCTCGTTGGTGAACTTTATGGCGTTGCTGAGCAGGTTGATAAGCACCTGCCGGATACGGGTGATATCACCCTCCATAATGTCAGGCACCTTGGGGTCTATAAAGTAAATGAGTTCAATACCTTTTTCCGTAACGCGGGGTGAGACCAGTTCAATCGCTTCCTCCACCACCTGGTTGGTTTCATAAGGAAACTCCTCCAGGGTCATATTTCCCGATTCAATTTTGCTGAAATCGAGGATGTCATTGATCACTGACAGGAGGGTATCGCCACTGAGGCGGATAGTCTGTACGTAATCGAGCTGCTCCTCGCTTAAGCTGGTTTGTAAAAGGAGACTGGTCATACCAATCACCCCATTCATCGGGGTGCGTATTTCGTGACTCATGGTGGCCAGAAATTCACTTTTGGCCCGCGCCGCTTCTTCAGCAATAGACTTAGCTTTGAGGATTTGCTCCCGGCGCTGGCGCGCTTCGATCTCGGCGCCCAGGAAACTGGCAATGAGATTCAGCAAATCTTTATCGCGCTGCCCGAATATAAAGCGGAAGGGCTTGGCGTTGAAAAAAGTAAGGGTGCCATACAGTTGACCTGACACCATCACCGGCGCACAAAGGTAAGCCCGGACCGGGAAGTTTCCGGCTGAGGATAATTTAGCGAGTTCACTTTTTTTGATATCCTCGATAGCGAGGGCCTTACCCGAATTGATCACAGCAGAGCAATAGGTGCCGTCGAGAGGAAGGGTACGGGTTTTAACCGGCATTTCCTGATCAGAGGGGTAGTAGTGCTCGATGTAATATTCATTGAGTTCTGGCCTGGCCTGAGATATGATCCCGAACTTCTGTTTGAAATGGTGGCAGCCTAGTTCCAGAATTTTCTGCAGCTTCTCCTCAAATTCCAGCTCGTTGTTTACCGATAATTCATAGAGTTTGCGGATGGCCTTTTCGCTGCGTATAAGTTCCTGCTCGGCACGGCGCTTATCGGTAACGTCGAGCACAGTCCACACCACTCCTTTGCCAAAATCATAGCCGCCCACTTCCACTATCTTGCGCTTACCTGTTTTCGTGAAAATGGGAAAGAGGAATGGCTCGATGTAGTTGCCGCCATTTCTTAGTAAGTCATAATACTGCGCCTTAATTTCCTCTCCATTTTCGCCATAGACCTTTTCAAACCACTCATCAAAATAGTGGATATCCTCCACTTCGTAGCCCATGGTTTCGGCGGCTTTCTTATTCATAAATAAGGCGTCTCCTTCTATCAGCACGGCACCGATGGGAAGGTTCTCCACTACCTCCTTCATGCGGCTTTCGCTTTCCTCAAGTTCCGACTTGGTTTTTTCGAGCTCCTCCACGTACTGTCGCAGCTCTTCTTCCCGTGAAGTGAGTTCCTCTTCCCTTACCGTCAACTCTTCATTAAGGCTTTGTTCCCGCTCGTAAAGAGCAGCCAGGTTCAGCTCACTTTGCTTGCGTTCGGTGATGTCCATCAGGGTTCCCACCATCCGGCGTCCGTCATCAGAAGCGGTGACCTTGCCCATAAAGCGCAGCCATATTTCCTCGTTATCCTTGTTGCGAGCCAGATAGTCGAAAGCGGCGGTGGGTGGGGTATTGGGATTGATAGCGTCACTTATGGCCTTGTCAAAGGTTTTGCGGCCTGCCGGCAACATGTGTTCCAACCAGAAATGATAGGGATTTTCAATTTCAGGCAGCTCATAGCCATGCAACTCCGCAAAGAGGTTGTTAATGACCACCTCATTGGTCTCCAGGCACCAATCCCACATACCTTGTTTCGAGTGCTCCAGGGCGGTGCTAAGTCGCTCCTTCGACAATTCAATTTCGCGGCGGATGGTGATCTTATCAGTAATATCAATCAAAAAGCCGGCGGCACCAATTACCCCTTCCTCGTCGTTGAGAATAGGGTTGATATATACTTCTATAATTTTGCCCTGTTTCCTGAACTCATGTTGCAAGGTGGCCTTCTCACCTGATAGGGCCTTGAGATAAGCATTTTTCCACTTGGCGCGTTTTGGCTCCTTTACCAGCTCCAGCACATTGGTAATATCCTCCTGTGGTGCATAGCCGTAAATGGCTTCAAAAGTTTTGGCAAAGGGAGTGTTATACTTTTTAAGTACGCCTTCCCGGTCAATAGACCAGATTTCCTGGTGACTGAAATTCATCAGGGTGTGCAGGCGGGCCTCACTCTCAGCCAGGGCGTGATTTAGCCCATCCAGTTTGCGGAGATTGGTTTGCAGATTAGTACGGCTTTGGGCCAGCTTGGCGTTCAGGCCCTGTTGGGCATTTAGCGCCCGTTCTTTTTGAAGGTTGTGATGGCGGAGGTTACGGTAAAATGGCTTGAGAAAGAAATAGGTAAACAAGAGGTACAGGAAAAGCACTACCCCTAAAATCCAGTGGGTTCGGGTTTTGGCCTGGCGGAGATGCTCACTCTGGGCATTTTGCAGTACGAGGTTGCGACGCGAAGCGATTAGCAGCAGTTCACCGCTCAGGGAGTTGAGTTGATTGACCGTTTTAGTGAAGTCCTCGGTGGTAAGAGCTGCGCATTGCCGGCGGGTTTTATCAAAAATTTCATAAAAATGGCTGAGATCGGGTATATTTTCTTCACCTGCATTGCTTATGCCCGGGCCAGGGAGTTCACTACCAAACAGGCTGATGTCAGCAATATGGCCGCAAAATGTAGCTGTTGACTGGTTCCGTTTCAGATACTCAGCCGAATGCACCAGGGTAGTTTGCAAAAGCTCTTCCTTCTGCATGGTGCGCTTCATTTCTCCCTGAAGCCGGTCGAGCGCTAGTTGGTCTGACCTGGAGATTACGTAGACCGTAAGGGCCACACCAACGGTAACAACCACGTAAAGGCTGGTTATCACCTTTATATTTCTGGTGTTCAAGAGAGTAGAGTTTAGGTTTCAATTAGGTTCGGTCAATAAAAAAAGGCGACCCACAGGGGTCGCCTCTAATATAAAAATTTATAATAAATGCAAATTAAATGTGCAGCGGACGGTTGTCGGTTGCGGCCAGGGCAGCCTCTTTTATCGCTTCTGCATAGGTGGGGTGAGCGTGGCTCATGCGGGCAATATCCTCAGCGGAAGCGCGGTATTCCATCGCTACCACTGCCTCGGCAATAAGATCAGCGGCCCGGGGACCAATCATATGCATGCCCAGGATCTCATCCGTCTTTTTGTCGGCAATCACCTTTACAGTGCCTTCAATATCCATGCTGGCACGGGCCCGGCCCAGTGCTTTAAAGGGGAACTGGCCACTCTTTATTTCTACGCCTTCCTCTTTGAGTTGCTCCTCGGTTTTGCCCACACTGGCAACTTCAGGCCAGGTGTATACCACCCCGGGAATGAGGTTGTAGTTGATATGGGGTTTTTCACCGGCAATAATTTCAGCTACCATGGTTCCTTCTTCGCTGGCTTTGTGGGCCAGCATTACGCCCTTTACTACGTCACCAATGGCATAAATATGCTTATGCTTGGTTTGTAGCTGCTCATTTACTTCAATGCGGCCACGGTCGTCGGTGTTTATGCCTAGCTTGTCAAGGCCCAGCTTTTCAGTGTAAGCGCTGCGGCCCACCGCCACCAGGCAGTAGTCACCTTCAAAGCTTACTTCCTTGTTCTTTTTGTCGGTAGCTTTCACTACCACCTTGTCGCCATCGCGGCTTACCTCGGTTACCTTGTGGCTTAGATTGAATTTAATGCCCAGTTTTTTGAGGCTGCGCATCAGCTCTTTACTCATGGCACCATCAAAGGTGGGGATGATGCGATCGAGGTACTCCACAACGGTTACTTCAGCGCCAATGCGGCGATATACACTGCCGAGCTCGAGGCCGATAATGCCGCCACCGATTACAATCAGGTGCTTGGGAATTTCCCTGAGTTCGAGGGCTTCGGTGCTGCTGATAATGCGCTCCTTGTCGAACTTGGCAAAGGGCAGCTCGGTAGGTTTACTTCCGGTGGCGATAATGATGTTTTTGGCCTTGATTTTTTCTTCGCCGTCTTCCTTCGCGATTTTCAGCGTGTGCTCATCCTCAAAGGAGCCCCAGCCGGTATACACCTCAATCTTATTTTTCTTCATGAGGTAGTTGATGCCGTCTACGGTTTGCTCAACCACTCCAGCTTTGCGCTTAATCATCTGACCGAAATCCACCTTAGGGTCTTTCACCTCAATACCGTGCTCCGCAAAGCTGTGCTGGGCATTGTAAAAGTGCTCGGATGAATCGAGCAGGGCCTTGGAAGGAATACAACCTACATTGAGGCAGGTGCCTCCCAGGCTGTTGTACTTTTCAATAATGGCGGTTTTCATGCCAAGTTGGGCGCAACGGATAGCAGCTACATAGCCACCAGGTCCTGAGCCGATTACGGCTACATCAAATTCGGTCATCGGAAGTAAAGTATTTTTTAATCCGTTGCAAAAGTAAAAAAGCAGGACGGGCTACCGGCATCTATTTGAAAATTGTGGCGCGGTCAATTATATGATCAGTAATTCTTTTCATAATCCTTGAGAACAAGGGGGCTGATAATTCCATTTCATAAGCTGTATTTTTGCGACATGGTATCAAGTGAACAGCTACAGGAATTGGACCGGCGCCTCGATGCGCTGAAGGCTTACCTGGACATCGATGAGAAAAAGATCCTGATCATTAACGAGGAGGAAAAAACAGCAGCCCCTGAGTTTTGGGATGATCATAAAGCCGCTGAAACGGTGATGAAAAAGATCCGTGGGCTGAAGTTTTGGGTAGAGAATTTTGAGGAAGCCATGAGCCAGCGCGAGGAGTTGTCACTGGCCATCGAGTTTCACGAAATGGGGGAAATGTCTGAGGAAGAAGTGGAAAAACTTCATCAAAAGGTGATGGACCTGATTGAAGACCTCGAGTTCAGGAATATGCTGAGCGGGGAGGAGGATCAGCTAAGTGCGGTGTTGCAGATTACCGCTGGTGCCGGCGGTACTGAAAGCTGCGACTGGGCCAGTATGCTGATGCGAATGTACCTCCGTTATGCCGAACGCCATGATTTTAAGGTACGCGAATTGAATTACCAGGATGGCGATGTGGCCGGCATCAAAACGGTAACCCTCGAGATTGAAGGCGAATTTGCCTTTGGTTATTTGAAGGGGGAAAACGGGGTACACCGCCTGGTGCGCATTTCACCTTTCGACAGTAATGCCAAACGCCACACATCCTTTGCCTCCGTGTATGTATTTCCGCTGGTTGATGACTCCATCGAAATTGAAGTAAATCAATCTGAAATTGAGTGGGATACCTTCCGTTCGGGTGGTGCCGGCGGGCAGAACGTAAATAAGGTGGAAACCGGAGTGCGCCTCAAGCACAAACCCTCAGGTATTATCATTGAAAATACTGAAAGTCGTTCTCAGCTTCAGAATAAGGAGAAAGCGATTCAGCTGCTCAAGTCACAACTCTATGAGCTCGAAATGGAAGCAAAGAACGAAGCACGCGCCGAGATAGAGGCTGGCAAGAAAAAAATTGAATGGGGCTCACAAATTCGCAATTATGTGCTGCACCCCTATAAATTGATAAAGGATGTACGCACCGGCACTGAAACCAGTAATGTGGACGATGTGCTTGATGGCAATATTGACGCCTTTATTAAAAGCTACCTGATGAAGGAAGGTCAGGGTGCTGAAACCGAATAAGTCATTTTTTAAGAATCTGAACGATGAAGTATTATCATTATAACCGATGTACCAAAAGCCGCCAGGGACTGGAAGCTCTAAAGCTCGCTGGTCATGACCCCGAGGTGATTGAGTATTTTGAGGAGCCACTTAGTGTAGATGAGTTAAGCGGCATAGTTGACAAGCTCGGCATCTCTCCCGAGGAGTTGATTCGCAAAAAGGAACAGATCTGGAAGGACGAATGGGCCGATAAGGAACTGACTCATGACGAGTATATCCTCGCTATGATTGAGGAACCCCGTTTAATGGAGCGACCAATTCTGGTGAACGGCGATAAGGCCGCCATAGGCCGGCCTACTGAGAAGCTGCTGGAGATCGTGTAGCAGTAAGCGGTGAATTGGCATGGCTCAAAGTTTGAATCTTATGGCGTGGGTACCCTCGGCGTTGGAAACCAGGGCTATTTGCTCCTGGTAATTACTACCAGGGGTAACGGCAATCACATTAAAGTCGGCCAGTTTTAGCGGCAGCTCAAACTCACTCTGGCGCCAATCACCGCTTTCTTTGTTAAAGGTCAATAGGGAAGCGCCCTGTTCCGGTTGGTTGGCAATCATTTTATTGGCTGCCAGCAGGTATATTTCGCTATCACTAGCCAGTATCAGGGGGTTAAGGGGGCGTGCCAGCGCGTTTACATTTTCTTGAGATACAGGTAATTGTGAAGCCCATTTTGGCTGCAGACCGGCATCAACCGCCAGCAGGTATACCCGCCCTTCGTAAAGGCTGGTAGATCCCATAATATTACTTTCAATCTCTTCTTGAACCAGCAGGAGGTGACCACCTTCCCCATCGTCAAGTACCCGGCGAATTTTAAGGCTGTTGGTTTCGGCCATTTCCTGGAGTGCCGATTGACTCTGAGAGGAGAGCCCTTCATTGCTGCTGCTGAGTTCTACCAGGTTAAAAGCAATAATCTCCTTGTCACTGGCCCGGTGTTTTTGAAGAAAAATGCCCAGCGACTTCTCGTTGGGGGTGACGCCAAAAAATGGCAGAGTCTCCATGTCTTTGACGGTGGTGTAGGAGAGGGCCACCAGTAGGTCACCATTGGCGGTAATTTGCATATGCGGCCGCTTAAGCTTGGCACCTAAACGGGGCTGGTTAAGGGCTAGTGGGAATGTTTTTAAATCGTAATCATCGCTGGCGTCGAGCAGGGCAATAGTACCCCCGGCCATAAATAGAAAGCTTCCCCCTGAGTCAAGAATGCCATAGCGGGCTGCCGGGCTGATACGGCGGGCCATATCATCATTAATTTCTCCCAGTGAATTAAAGCTGAAGTGGTTCTTGTGCACCAGTTTTCCTTTCTGGTCAAAAAGCATATAGTAATCCTTCACTTCATAAAGCTCCTTAGGACCTTTGGCAATGGTGTTATAATAGCTTTCCTGAACCAGAAAGAAATTTCCAGTGCGGTTGCTGTATACCTGCCTGAAACGCTCACCTTCAGCCGCGGTAAAATCCGGGCCTAAATCAGCGGTGGGCCACAGGGTGGTGTAGCTCACTAATTTTTGCGGTTCAAAATAGGCGAGGCCCACTCCCTCACTATTCTCATATAGCGAACTTATGCTTTCCTTACCACCGCCAAAGTGTTTCAAATCGGGCTTTTTCACCTTTTTCTTGAGCTGCTCATCGGGTTTAAGCTCCCTTATTTCAAGGGTTTTTTTATCGACACTCAAATAGGTGTTTTTGGCAATGGTCATGGGGTAGACTATATCATTGCTGAGGTAGTATTGAGGGACACTATTCCAGATAAAGGCATGGTTTTCACTTTCGGCCGGAATAACCGGGTAGCGGTAACGTTTCTTTTCAGAGGGACCGGTTTCCAGTTGCTGACCGAAACATACCCCGGCCATAAGTTGCAGAATGATTAGGTATCGCATAGCGTTAAATTTTGGGGCTGATTATTTTAAAGCCTTGAGATTATCAATAATGGTGGGGGCGAGCTGATTAACTTCAAACTGGCCTACCTCTTCCTCCAGAGTCACTATTTTTTGGCCGCTGTTAATATCAAGTATGCAGTTGTGGTAAAGGTGATAACCGTAGTAATCCTGATCGAGTCTGGCCACCATAACCAGGGGGCTGGCAAGGGCCAGGTGGTCAGCATTATCACTGCCGGCGCTTTCCGGGATCAGACCCCGGTTATTAAAAGCCAACTGGTGATTGGTAATTTCCAGCAGCCGGCTGCGTTGATTGTAGGCCGCCACGTCAGCGGTTATAAGATTGCGACTCAGAAACATGTTCAACTGGCCGGGCTTCATCTTACGCGCCAGTTTGGTAGCACTGTTTTCCAGATCCAGCTGGGCAGCCGCCATCATTTCCTGGCTCTCCAGGTTTTCCGGTTCGGCAAGTATTATGTCCGGGCTGATTACATTAATGGACTTACCCTGTAAGTCACTCAGTACTTTTTTCCGTTTTAACTCTTTTTCTTCCGCCAGCTCCCTTCTCTCTTCTTTATCAAACCATTCCTTAGAGGCAAAGCGTGGCTGAAGGGGAGTTGATTCGCTCCACAGCTGCGGTAGCCAGTCCTGGTAAAGGGCCGGACTAATGCCGATAATACTTCCGGCCAGTGCAGTTTTGAGCCCTGCTTCTTTGTCGACTGCGGCGAAATAGCGGTAGTAAGCAGTGAGAATAGTGGCCAGTTCCCTGAACTCAGTTGATTTTTGGGGTAAAGCCTGGGCCGTTTCGTAGAGCGATTGCATTGCTGCGGCATAAAAATCATCTTTCCCCATTTGGCGTAGCAGGTAGGCCAGTTGTTGGGCTTCTCCCTCTACCAGGCTGTAGCCCGAAATTACCCGATCGCCCTGGCCGCTAACGCGGTACATGGCCAGAGCATACAGGCTGCGGGCCTTAGCTTCAAGCAAAAAGCTGTTGCCGGGATACTGCTGCATCAATTCATTGAGGTTGAAAAGAGCACTTTGGTATTGAAAGTAGATCATTTGCAGCCGGATCAGCTCAAAGCGTGCTAATAGCTGCAACTCAGTAAAACGGCTTTTATCATTGGACGCGGAATTATCACTGGACGCCAGTTGCTCGCTATACAATTCCCTCAGGGCCCTTTTACGGCGGGCAATATTGGGATGGCTGTGCGATTCATCCACAAAATTTTCATTTTCTGATAACGGCCTGAGTTCTTGTAGCTGATAAACCGAAGGCTCGGTCTGACTCTTAAGCGGTATAAAGGAAGGCGTCAGGGACGTGTGGGCGAAGGGTAAATAACTGCGATGCAGGTTACTGAGAGCACTGATCATTGCTTGCGGTCGATAGCTGCTTTTCAGGAAAAGCTCGGCCCCTTTGATGTCAGCCTCCAGTTCATCGGCCTGACTGCGGTCCCGTAAGCGGGTAAATTCGTCGAAAGGTTTCTCGCGGCCGAAAGAGAAAAAGCCATCGTTTTCAGCCTCCTCTCGGTGGCGGAAGGCTTCCAGGCCATGCGACTCCCGGTAGTGAGTGATTTCATGCGCCAGAATAAAGGCAAGCTCATCTTCGCTTTGCATATGAGCCATCAATCCCAGGTTGACGAATATTTTACCGTCACCACCGGCAAAGGCATTTACCTCCGGATCCTTGGCCAGGTACACCTTTATCCGGGATTGAAGCCGGGGATCGCCGGCCAGCAAACGGTCTTTAATTTCATTGAGATATATGGTGATAGGATCGCCAAAAATAACCTGCCCACTACTGAGGGTAAACGAAACATAATGAAGGTAATGTCGCCAGTAACGCTCCATTTGCTTAAGGTCACGGCGACCGTCGCTGACAGAACTAAGACTGTCGACTATACTTTCAAATTTCTGATCGGCGGTGGTGAGAAATTCATGAGGAATCTGCCCTTCTGCCTGCAGGTACTGATAGCTGCTGAGGTCGTATGGGCCAGCGTGCTGCGCGGAGAGCGACAACGAAATGCATAGCATAGCCAGCCACCTCAGTCCTCTTAGGTTTGGTTTGGTCATGGTCAGGACTTATTGGTGAAAAAAGTCCTATTAAGATAAAAAACAAAGAGCTGATTTGCAAGGGTTGAGTCCTGCCCTATAGGGGCAGGGCCGGCGGCTATTCAGTAATATTCTCCCGATCCAGTAAAAAGGCATACTCCATGGCTGTCTCCTTATAGGCTTCATAGCGCCCGGAGGCTCCGCCATGGCCGGTTTCCATATTGCAGTAGAGGTACAACGGATTTTGATCAGTCTTGAGCTCCCGCAGTTTAGCCACCCACTTAGCCGGCTCCCAGTATTGTACCTGGCTGTCATGCAGACCGGTGGTAACCAGCATGGCCGGGTACGCTTTGGCTTCCACATTGTCGTAGGGCGAATAGCTTTTTATATATTCATAATACTCGGCGTTATTGGGGTTGCCCCACTCGTCATATTCGCCGGTGGTAAGTGGAATACTCTCGTCGAGCATAGTGCTTACCACGTCTACAAAAGGCACCGCTGCAATTACCCCGTTAAAGAGCTCCGGTTTCATGTTTACCACTGCACCCATCAATAGCCCGCCGGCGCTGCCCCCCATGGCGTACAGATGCTCGGGGGTGGTGTACTGGCTATTAATCAGTTCTTCAGCACAGCTGATATAATCGCTGAAAGTATTTTTCTTGTGCAGCATGCGTCCTTGTTCGTACCATTCGCGGCCCAGGTATTGCCCTCCTCTTACATGGGCAATGGCAAATACAAAGCCACGGTCGAGCAGGCTCAGTCGCACTGATGAAAAGCTGGGGTCGATGGTGTGGCCATAGCTGCCATAGGCATATAGTAGCAGGGGATTGCCCTCTTCTTTGCGCAGCGATTTTTTATAGACCAGTGACATGGGCACTTTTTTGCCGTCGGCGGCGGTGGCCCAAATTCGCTCTGACTGGTACAGCTCAGGGTCATGGCCGCCGATAACTTCCAGGCGTTTCATGAGTTTCTGCTTCCTGCTGGCCATATTGTAATCGTACACTGAAGCCGGGGTGGTGAGAGATGAATAACCATAGCGCAGGATTGGTGTGTCAAATTCAGGATTTTGCCCAATGCCAGCGGTGTAGGTCTCTTCCGGAAATTCAATACGATGTTCGGCCTCACCATTCCAGGGCATAATGCGGATGCTGGTCAGGCCATTACGCCTCTCCTCCGTTACCAGGTAGTCTTTAAAAATTTCGATATTTTCCAGGTAAACCTCCTGACGATGGGGAATCACATCCAGCCAATTTTCCTTGCCGGTAGCGCCAAGCGGAGTTTTCATCAACTTAAAGTTGGTAGCGCCGTCCTTGTTGGTATAGATGTACCAATGATCTTCAAAGTGGGCCACACTATATTCAAGTTCCCTTTCGCGGGGCTGAATTATTTTAAAATCACCCAGTGGATCGCTACAATCAAGGTAGCGGTATTCGTTGCTCAGAGTGCTGCTGCTGCCGATGATCAGAAAGCGTCGTGATTTGCTTTTGTACACCACACTCACAAAAGTCTCGTCCTGCTCGTGGTATATTTCCACGTCGTTACGGCTGTCTTCGCCAAGTTGGTGGCGAAAGATTTTATGGGGGCGCAGGCTGGCATCTTTTACGGTATAGAAAAGGGTCTTATTGTCATTGGCCCAGGCGGCACCACCGGTGGTGTACTCCAGGCGGTCGTCCAGAAACTCGCCTGTTTCCAGGTTTTTAAAGCGAATACTGTAAATACGCCGGCTCAGGGTGTCTTCGCCAAAAGCCAGGATTTTGTTGTCAGGGCTGATGCTAAGGCCAGTCACGTTGTAGTAACTGTGGTCTCTCGCCATTTCATTTACATTGAGCAGAATCTCCTCTTCATTATCGAGGCTCTCCTTTTTGCGGCAAAAAATGGGGTAGCTTTCACCTTTCTCGTAGCGCAGGTAGTACCAATAATCGTTTTTGAAGTAGGGCACGGATTCATCGTCCTCCTTTATGCGGCCTTTAATCTCCTTAAAGAGCTTTTCCTGTAGTGGTTCTGTGTGACTCATGGCCTCCTGCCGGTAGCTGTTCTCACTTTCGAGGTATTCGATTACCTTGGCATTTTCACGCTCCCTCAACCAGAAATATGGATCCTGGCGGATATCGCCATGAAGTACTAATTCTTTGTCGAACTTTTCGGCGCGGGGAGTTTCTTTCGTGGTCTTTTCCATATTTTGGCAACTTAATTGGCCTGTAATCATTAATAAGGCCAGTAATCGGAAGGCTACTGTCATTTTCGGCAAATGTAATTTTTACAGCATGGAAGATAAACCATATACCCAGGGAATGTTACGCGAGGACGCATTAAAGGGAAAAGTCATAGTCATTACGGGGGGTGGCACCGGCCTCGGCCGTTCTATGGGTGAATATTTTCTCAGCCTTGGCGCCCGACTGGCTATTTGTGGTCGCCGGGAGGAAGTATTGGCGGCAGCAGCCCGGGAAATGATGGCCAGCCACGGTGGTGAAGTATTTCATGCCACTTGCGACGTACGTGATTATCCGCAGGTGGAAGCCCTGCGCGACCAGGTATTGCAGCACTACGGCAAGGTGGATGTGCTGCTCAACAATGCCGCCGGAAACTTTATCAGTCCTACGGAGCGCCTGTCACCAGGGGCCTTTGATGCCATTATTGACATTGTACTTAAAGGCACTAAAAACTGCACGCTCGCCTTTGGCAAGCACTGGATTGAAAAAGGGCAGAAGAATAAAGTGGTGCTCAATATTGTAACCACTTATGCGGAGACCGGCTCAGCCTTTGTAGTGCCATCGGCCATGGCCAAAGCCGGTGTGGCCGCCATGACCAAATCCCTGGCGGTAGAATGGGCCAAATATGGCATTCGTTTTAATGGCATTGCGCCGGGGCCATTTCCTACCAAGGGGGCCTGGGAGCGTCTTATGCCCGGTAACTTGTCAGAAAAGCTCAATCTTGAAAAGGAAATTCCGCTGCGCCGGGCCGGTGAACGGCAGGAACTCGCTAACCTTGCTGCCTACCTGGTGAGTGATTTTGCGGCTTACATGAACGGGGAGATCGTTACCATTGACGCCGGTGAATGGCTGCAGGGTGCCGGGCAAATGAATTTTCTGGAGGTAATTCCCGACGAGGGCTGGGATATGATCGGCGAGCTGACCCGCAAGGCCAAAAGCTGATCATGGCACGACTGTTTGCCCTGTTTATTACAACTCTAATGGCCTGTCAGCAATCAAATCAGCCCATCAGCCAAATTGATTGGCAGGGGCATCGCGGCGCCCGGGGGGTGTACCCCGAAAACTCGTTACCCGCTTTTAAGTATGCCCTGGAGCAGGGCATGACCACCCTGGAGATGGATGTGGTAATCACCGCCGATTCACAGGTAGTGGTAAGCCACGAGCCCTTTATGAGTGCGGCTATTTGCCTAAATGCTGCAGGTGGAGAGATTGCCGCCAGTGAGGAGCGCAGCTTCAATATTTTCGGGATGACCTATGCCGAGGTACAGCTTTTCGACTGTGGCAGTAAAGGCAATGAACGCTTCCCTGAACAGCAAAAACAGAAAACCTTCAAGCCTATATTGGGGGAGGTTATCCGTAAAGCCGAGCGGTGGGCAGAGGAGCTTGATCGTGAACCTCCTTACTACAATATCGAGATCAAAAGCCGCCCCGCCTGGGATGCAGAGTACCACCCGGTGCCTGCTGTGTATGCTGACCTGGTGATGCGTGAAATTAAAGAGGGCGGGGTGATGGAGCGTAGCATCATTCAGAGTTTTGACTATCGTCCCCTGCAATACCTGCATCAGCAAGGTGCCGGGGTACATTTGGCTTTATTGGTTGAGGACCGCTTACCGCCGTCTGAACACCTGCTGCGCCTGGGGTTTGTGCCCGCTATCTACTCTCCTTATTACCTCCTGGTGGATAAAAAACTGGTAGCGCTGTGCCGGAAAGAAGGCATGAAGCTCATTCCCTGGACCGTTAATGACAGTGCGGCAGCAGATCAGTTGTTGGAGCTGGGTGTGGATGGTATTATTACCGACTACCCGGAGCTAAAAAATCGCTAACAGGCTGGCCACTCAGGCCTTCATCTTTTGCTTGAGCTCTTGAATCAATTTTGCCGCCTCCTCCTTCTCCTGCGCCGTATTACTGATGTTTTGCAACAGGTAACTGAGGAGTGATTCCACGGCCGGCAGGTTCTCTGGGTGCTTTTTAGCATTGAGGCTTAGGCTGCGGGCCTGATGGATTATAGCTTCCCGTTGTTCAACAGCCGGTAGTTCCCGCAGCTTTTCATAAAAGCTTTGGTGAGTATGTTCGTTCCAGTATGTATGGCTGTGCCAGTTACTGTCCTGCTTCACTTTCTTTAATCATGGCATTAACGCGGGCCAGGGCTTCACTGGCCGGCTTAAACACAGGTAATTCTTTTAGGGCGCGGCGATAGTCCTCGCGGGCATTGAGAATATCCCCCGTCATTTCATAGGTGAGTCCGCGGCCAAAATAGGATTTGTAATCCTGATCGCCTACTTCTATGGCTTTGGTAAAATAGCCCCGTGCTTCCTTAAACTGGCGCCAGGTGGTATTCATATAGCCCATGTTGTAATAGGCATCGGCATTGTTGGGGTTGAGCTGGATGGCCTTGCTGTAGCTTTCCAGGGCCCGGTTCGGTTGATCGTTATTCATGTAGTGGATACCGAGCTTGTGATAGATATCATCACGGTTGGGATTGATCTCAAGCACCCGCTCAAAATAATAGCGAGCCATGGTATCTCGCTTTTGCAGCAGAGTGGTACCCATCATGTCGATCGCCGCCAGGTAGTCTTGTTTGAGGTCCATGGCGTTTTGGAAATACTGCAAAGCAGTTGCTGTGTCCTTATAGCGGTCGCGGAGAATGATCCCTTTGATAAAATAGGCCTGGGGATCTTTGTTATCAATATCGAGCTGACGGTTTACCAGTTCCAGGGCACGTTCATAATCCTGCACTGTGATCATCAGTTCGGCCATTTTCATCAGGCATTCGCTGTTGTTGGGATCGAGCTTGAGGCAACGATTCCAGGCATTTCGCGCCTGACGGCTTTGATTTACCGCAAAATAGTATTCGCCCTGGGCTTCATAAGCAGTGGCCAGGTTGCTGTCGAGCGCCATCGCCTGGTTGATGTCATTCAAAGCTTCCTGCATGCGGTTTATGCCGAGATTGTACTTTGCCCTGGCGGCGTACAGGCTTGCGTCATCAGGGTTCTCGTTGATCAGTAAGCTCAGTGAGTCACGACGGCTCACACCCTGATCAGCATTGGACTTTTTACCGGTTGCCGTGTCGGGCTGCTTGTCGCTGCTGTCACCAGCCTGATTTTGCTGGCAGGCACTCAATGCTAGCGCGATAATCAAAAAGTAAATCAGCTTTTTCATGGCTATAAAAACTAAAAAAGTCCGTGGCTCGTACACCACGGACTTCAAATTTATGATTTCAGGACTTAGGCCCCGGCTTTGATACTTTCGCGAATCTGGCCTTCGATCTCCTCAGCCAGTTCGGGGTTGTCCAGCAGCAGCTGGCGTACCGCATCACGACCCTGACCCAGCTTGGTGTCGCCATAGCTAAACCACGAGCCTGATTTTTTTACGATATCGTGATCCACTCCCAGGTCGATGATCTCACCCATTTTGCTGATGCCTTGTCCGTACATAATGTCGAACTCGGCCTGGCGGAAGGGTGGAGCAACCTTGTTTTTGATCACTTTAACCCGGGCCCGGTTGCCTACCACCTCGTCAGAACTTTTGATCTGTGAGGTGCGGCGGATATCCAGACGAACCGAAGCGTAGAACTTCAATGCGTTACCACCGGTGGTGGTTTCAGGGTTGCCGAACATCACCCCGATCTTTTCACGCAGCTGGTTGATAAAGATGCAGCAGCAGTGAGTTTTGCTGATAGTACCGGTAAGTTTACGCAGGGCTTGCGACATCAAACGCGCCTGTAGTCCCATTTTGCTGTCACCCATTTCGCCTTCAATTTCGGCCTTGGGGGTGAGAGCAGCTACCGAGTCAATTACGCAAAGGTCGATGGCACCGGAGCGGATGAGATTGTCAGCAATTTCGAGCGCTTGCTCGCCATTGTCGGGCTGAGAGATAATCAGTTCTTCGGTGTCTACCCCGAGTTTTTCGGCGTAATAGCGATCAAAGGCGTGCTCGGCATCGATAAAGGCGGCAATGCCACCGGTTTTTTGTACCTCGGCAATAGCGTGCAGGGTAAGGGTGGTTTTACCGGATGATTCCGGACCGTAGATTTCCACTACCCTACCGCGGGGATAACCACCCACACCAAGGGCTACGTCGAGACCGATAGAGCCGGTGCTGATAGAGGCCACCTCCTGCACAGCGCTATCGCCCATGCGCATTACGGCACCCTTGCCGTAGGTTTTATCCATCTTGTCCATCGTTAGTTTAAGCGCTTTCAGTTTGGCGCTTTTATCATCACTCATATGCTGAATTGTTTTGAATCGTATTGAAGATTGGCAAATATAATTATTGGTAAGAGCCCGGCGGGGCGATCTTGAAAATTTAAAGATAGCTTTCCGCAGTCATTTGCCCTATTTAATTTCAGTATTCTTAAATTAAGGGAGTGAAGCCGGGGCCTGCGGGCATCAACCAACCGGGCCAAACCTTAATGCTATGCTTGTAAAAACCTTCGGCAGTGCCGTTTTTGGGGTGGATGCCAGCACTATCACCATCGAGGTAAACATCGATGTGGGCCTCAACTTCAACCTGGTAGGGCTGCCTGATAGTGCCGTAAAAGAAAGTCAGCACCGCATTACCGCTGCCCTCAAAAACAACGGTATGAAATGGCCGGGCCGCCGTATCACCATCAATATGGCCCCGGCCGATATCCGCAAGGAAGGTTCGGCCTACGACCTTCCCATTGCTCTTGGCATTCTCTCCGCTTCGGAACAGCTTGAACTTCCAGGGTTGGAGCAATACATTATTATGGGAGAACTGTCGCTGGATGGAGGGCTGCAGCCAATTAAGGGCGCTCTGCCCATTGCCATTCAGGCGCGCAAGGAAGGTTTCAAGGGCTTTATTCTGCCCCGGCAAAATGCGCGTGAAGCAGCGATTGTAAATGACCTGTTGGTGTATGGGGTGGAAAATTTGCAGCAGGTATTGGATCTTCTGCAAGGGGAACTGCAACTGGAGCCCACCGTGGTTAATACCCGCGAGGAGTTTGCTCAGCATCTCGATAAACCCGAGTTTGACTTTGCCCAGGTGCGGGGCCAGGAAAATATAAAGCGCGCGCTGGAAATAGCCGCGGCTGGTGGCCACAATGTGATTTTGATAGGGCCACCGGGTGCCGGTAAAACTATGTTGGCCAAGCGCATGCCTTCCATATTACCACCCATGACCCTCAATGAAGCGCTCGAAACCACCAAGATCCATTCGGTGGCCGGTAAGCTCGGTAACCATGCCAGCCTGATTGCACAACGGCCGTTCAGGAGCCCACATCACTCCATTTCGGACGCGGCCCTGGTAGGGGGCGGCGGTTTTCCCCAGCCAGGGGAGATTTCACTGGCGCACAATGGTATCCTCTTCCTCGATGAGCTACCCGAGTTTCAGCGCAGTGTGCTGGAGGTGATGCGTCAACCGATGGAAGACCGCAAGGTGACCATCAGCCGTGCCCGTTTTACGGTTGACTATCCTTCCTCTTTTATGCTGGTGGCTTCCATGAATCCCTGTCCCTGTGGTTATTTCAATCACCCCAGCCGCGACTGCGTTTGCTCGCCCGGTGTAGTGCAGAAGTACCTCAATAAAATCTCAGGCCCCTTGCTCGATCGCATCGACCTGCATGTGGAAGTGACCCCGGTAAGTTTTGATGAGATGGCCTCCCGGCAGGATGGTGAAAAGAGTGCCTCTATTCGCCAAAGGGTGATTCGGGCGCGTGAGTTGCAGGTGGAGCGCTTCAAAAACCATGAAGGAGTGTATGCCAATGCCCAGATGGGAAGTCGCCAGCTGCGGGAGGTATGTGAGATCGATAAAGCCGGGCAGGAACTTTTACGCCATGCCATTGACCGTCTCAATCTCAGCGCTCGTGCTTACGACCGTATCCTGAAAGTAGCCCGTACCATTGCTGATTTGGAAAGCAGTGAGGCGATAGAAAGTGGCTTCCTGGCCGAGGCTATCCAGTATCGCAGCCTTGACCGGGAGGGTTGGATGGGATAGCATGGGTAAAGTATGGCCAAAGCTGAATTCCTGTCTTGGGTTGTCAGCGTCCAATGCCGGATTTGAGCCTTAGAAATTTTTAATCCGCAGCCCGGGAACTAAGTTGTAGCAAAGTTAATTTAAAGGGTCAGTACCGCTGCTCCCTGAAGGTTACCATTGCGCAGGTCTGCCAGAGCTTCATTGGCCTCGCTGAGCCCGTACTCCCTAACCGTAGTCTGAATGTCGGCCTTACTGGCCGCCTTCATAAATTCATGACCATCGCGGCGCTCCAGGTTGGCCACTGAGTGCAGGGAGCGCTCTTCCCACAAGAGACGATATTCAAACTCAGGGATAGGAGACATATGGATTCCGGCTGACACCACCCGTCCCCCTTTATTGGTGGCTTTGAGGGCTGCAATCATTAATGATCCTACCGGGGCGAACACTATCGCCGCATCCAGCTTTTGGGGAGGTAGTTCCGTGGAGGCCCCAGCCCAGTGGCATCCCAATTTGCGGGCAAATTCCTGGCCTGCCACATCACCTTCGCGGGTAAAGGCATATACTTTTTTGCCGTCATCTAGGGCTACCTGACTAAGCAAGTGGGCCGAGGCCCCAAAGCCGTAGAGGCCCAGGCTACGAATTTGATCGGGTAGACATTTGCGATAACTGCGATAGCCAATAAAGCCGGCACATAGCAGCGGAGTGTAGCGGGGGTGATAATAACGGGGAGGTATGGCCAGGCAGTAGTCGGCATATGCCACTGTGTACTCGGCGTAGCCACCATTAATGGTATAGCCGGTAAACTCGGCATTTTCACAGAGGTTTTCGCGGTTGCTGAGACAAAAGTGGCAACGTCCGCAGGTATAGGCCAACCAGGGTATCCCCACCTTGTCGCCCACCTTAAAGTGGTTAGTGGACTTGGGAACCTCTACCACCTCACCAATTATTTCATGGCCCGGAATTAAAGGGGTCTTCCCATCCTGGAGATCACCATCTACGATGTGTAAGTCAGTGCGGCATACTCCACATGATTTAACTTTCACCAGTAACTGACCTTCGGCGGGATGAGGTATTTCAACCTCCTTTTCCACCAGCGGCTGCCCGGCTTTTTCAAGTAACATTGCCTTCATGGAGCTGCTTTGCCTATGCAAGGTCAATAGCGGACTAAATGTTCGGCATTTTCATAAGGAATTTAGCGGCCTGTCCGCTAGGATTCTCTTTCAAACAGCAGGGTTTTTTTGTTAAAATCGGCTGCCGCGTTTATCACTTTCTTGAAATCATCAAAAAGCTCTTTGGGGTACTCCACTTCGTTGTAGTATTCAGTAATTTCCACTTCAATGCTGTTGCCATCACGCTCATAGCGCGAAATAAAACGGGCCGAAATTTCACCCTCATACATCAGTTGCTCGTCCATAGCAAGGCTCTCCAGGCCTGATACCCGGTATCCATCCGGAATATCGAAACGGATTATTCTTTGGTAGGTCTTGGTAGCCCGGCTTTGAATCGGCATGTTGCGCTCCTCATTTTCCTGGTACATTTCCAGTTGTGGCCCAATTAAGGTACCGAGCTTGAAGAGGTAGTTGGGCCCTGCTTTTTCCACAAAATTGGCCTCACTAAGCACACCCTCAGCAACCAGGGGATGCTTGCCCATATCTCTGGCGGAAGCATATTCAAGCTCCATTTCCTTTACTTCAGCTTCCTCATTTACATAGGTAAGGAGGGTCTCCCGAAATTTGCGACGGTCTTCCTCATCGGGGATGAGGTCCAATACCGGCTGGTAGTCAAAAGCCTTGTAGCCGGTTAGCACCCGGCGGATGGCCAATTCATTATCATAGAGATCAGGTGAAAACTGCACCTGTACTATCAGGCTGTCAACCGTAAAGCTGGCGGGGGTCGGTTCAATGTACTTAACCGTTCCCAGGCCTACCACCTGGTCACCAAGATCCACTTCTTCCATAAAGAGACCGTAGTTGCCCCGGTTTAAGGGAGAGATCATGCCCAGGCGGTAGATAACACTACTGTAGTCCAGATAATCATCTTCTTCAGGCAGGTAAAAAAGAAGATCATCGAGAAAGATAGAGCTGTGAAAGTCTTCATCGAGAATGTGATCGGCCCGGTTGCAGGTGTATACCAGCTGGAAGGGGATTTCATAATGACGGAAAAGGCTGCTGTACAAACGCAGTGCACCGTAGTAATTAAAGGCCTTATTGCTGCGGATCGAGGCCAGGTTACCCAATTCAGGATTACTAACGGCAATAAAGTGGTAGTTGTCTTTAAGATAATCTTCAATTATGCGCGCCTGAGAACCTTCGGCGCTCTCACGGTAATCATCAATTTTCTTGACGATTTTGGCCAGGGCCTTTTCTTCGCTGCGTTCGTATTCGCGGTTTACGGCATCAATAATTTCCTGGGTAGTGTGGCTGTAGGAGCTTATATCTGACTGTCCGTTGTAGAGGTTGCGGTCGAGTTTAAAAATGGCGCCGGCCAGGTTTACATCGCGGAAGGCATTGACCTCTGATGGTACCCTGGGGATATCATTGGCATGGACATAAATGCGGTTTTGCTCCTCGAGGGTAGTGTCACGTTCAAATTGAATGCTATCGCTGTTGTAGACCTTCCCTTCAAATACCAGGTGCCCCGGGCTGATCACATCGAGCTCAAAGCGCCGGGTAGGGGCGTAGCCCTCCAGTCCCACCTGGATGCCCTTATAACTCAGGCCAATGCGCTTTATGTAAAAATATTCGATCTGGCTTTCAAGCTCCAGGCCTTCCAGGGCCACGTAGCTATATTCATCACCTGACTCCTCGTCGGTGCCAGTGAGGATATCATCTTCACCTACTTCCCTGATGCTGCCATCGGGGCTGATAACCCGGGCCTTGAATTTGCGGAGGCCACCCAGGTCGGCAGACTGGGCTACGTAAATACGGTTAAAGCCTTCCACCGCGTCATCGCTGTTGAGGTGTACCTTGAGATGAAAGAGCTTTTCCAGGGCGAATTTATCTTCCTCATCAAAATAATAGTTGTAGAGATACTTCTCATAGAGGTAATAGCTATCAGTGCTGTCATCTACTTCCACCAGGTCGTATACCGCTTGCTCCCAGTCATAATTGCTGGCGTCAAAAAACTGGGCGCGGACATTGCCTGCAATTAGAAGGGCAAGCAAAAGGGGATATAATGCTTTCATATTTTTCTAAGGGTTATTGTTTCCTGGTATTGGCGGTTGAGTTCCTTGATCATCTGGTTAAAGTTGTCAAAACCTTCCGGACCTATTTGCAGGCTTTTCAGTTCAATATTGAGGTAGTAATGAAGCTGATCGCCACTTTGCAGATAGCTGATACTGGCGCTTACATCCTCACTGTGAAAATCCATCCCCTGGGGGAGGTAATCTACCCGGTAGCCTTCAGGTACTGCCAGGATGAAATGTCGCTGCAGGGCAAAACAATAGTCATGTTCCAGCGGGTGACTGCGATCATCTTCGAGGCTGGCCTCGGCCATTAATTTTTCGAGGTTGAGGTTTATATACAGGGCATCATCGCTTTGGTAGGCATATCCGGGAATATCAATGTCGTAGGTGATATGGCTCTGCTCGGGTTCGCGCGCTACCTTAAAATTACTACTGCGACACTTATTGCTTCCTTTAGTTACGTGGCTTTCCAACTGTTCTTTTACCGCTTTTTGATCGTTGCGGCTGCCAATAGCATTAATCATTTCGGCATAATAGCCGTGGTAACTACGACGGCCACTGCCGCTCAGGCGGCTGCCTTCGAGTTGCAGCATAAGGGAGTCGCTGTTGAGGTTGCTGAGGGCGGATACCACCGGCACCGTGGCAATTTTAAAACTGTCCTCACTATAGCCTATTAAGGCTTCTTTGCCCTGAATAAAGCTGGAGGGTAGCGGGTAGGGCAGATGCTCACTGGTAGCGTCCAGAAAAATAAGTTCGTTGTCAATAACCACGGTGGCAATCATGTGATTGTCGGTCATGGTGGATGGCACCTCATGATAGCTATAGGGCAATTTACGCGTACCAATCCAGGTGTGGTAAGCCGGTACTTCCACCTGGTTGAGCATGGCAATCATCAGGCAGCTCATATCCTTGCAATCGCCAAAGCGACGGTCAAAAACCAGGGCGGGTGGGCGCGGTATAAAACCGCCGGTCCCTTCCTCAAAAGCGATGTAGCGCACATTCTCCTGCATCCATTTAAAAATAAGGGCCGCTTTTTGCCTGGGGTCGTCAACTCCGGTAACCAAACTGTCGGCGAGGCGTGCGATAGCAGGACTGCTTTCCTTTCGCACGTCTTTAATAAAACCTTTATACTGCTCGTGCAGGTCATTTACGTCGCGCAGAACCGGGTAGGTTTGGCCTTTGTATTCATAGGAGCGGATGCGGTACACTATGTGGGGAATGAGCGATAAGGGTGCCGGCATCATCGATTCGTCCTTGAGTTTATCGAGGTTGCGGCTACGCCAGTGGTGAATTTTTTTGCCCCCTTTTTCCACTACCGTATAGATAAAGTCCTGCTCCTTACAATTGAAGTAGCGAATGTCCATATCAACCGCTTCATCGTATTCGAGGATAAAATCCTGCTGCTCCACCCGCTGGTAGCCCTGAAAAATTTCACTTCCCAGCAAATGGGGGTCAAGGATATGACGGGTGTAATTCATCACGGTAATGGCACCTTTTTGTACCGAAGGAAACTGAAAGACCTTCGCCCGGGTGCCGTCGTGGAAGACATCATCACTCAGCAATTTCTGATCGCTGATATCCCGCACTTTAATGCGGTCGTAGTCATCCTTAGCGGCATTGGGAACCAGGGTGTAGGCTTCCACATCTTCAATTCGGCTGAAGGCAGGGTCGTACTCAAGGCTAACCTTGGCATGGCCACTGGCGCGCTTATCCATCAGCAGGCGGCTGCGCTGAATGGTTTCCGTGATCTCCAGTTCACCCCGTTTCAGGGCTATCGAAGTTTTGGTATTCTCATTCAGGCTAACAGCATATTCATTGGCGTAGAGGGCCTGGTATTCGCTGGGGGCTTTCTGCGCCCGGCAATCCAATGACAGCAGCAGGCAGTAAGCTATACCAGCACTGAGAATAAACTGAGATTTATAGTTCTTCATAGAGATCTCCATTGCGGTAGCGATAACGATGCGTCAATTTTCCATTTTTATCGTAATACTCCACCGGTCCGTGTAATTTGTCGTGCCGGTAATTTTTGCGGCTCGCAAGCCGACCATTGGGGTGGTAGCGCAGTGACTCACCGTGCAGGTTGCCGTGTACATAATAAGTTTCTTCCAGCAAATTACCCTTAGGTCCGAAAGCCTTGAAAGCGCCATTCTTTTCGCCTCCGGAATAAAGGGTTTCAGAGCGCTTGCTGCCGTCGCGGTAAAATTCGAGGTAGAGGCCATTAAATTCACCCTTTTCCAGCTGGTAGCTGCGCTCAAGCTGACCATTATCAAAGTAACTTTTAACGTCACCGCTCTCCATGGCCAGGGGAATAATTTCGGTTTCCTTCCCGTTTTTATCCAGATAGGCATATCCGGTTATCCGGCCGTGGTCATAGTAGCGGAAGTGAGCCGGCTTACCCTGGGCATCGTAAAAAATGCGGCGGCCGTCAAAGCTGCCCTGGTCATAGTTGGCGCTCCAGTCGAGCAGCTGGCCCCGCTGATAATAGCGGTAGGCCCCGTGAAGCTCACCATTTTCGTAATTGCGCACGATCATCGTGTCGCCATTGTCGTAATATGAAACCCAAAGCCCCGAAATCAGGCCCAAATCGTAGTGACCCAGGGTGGCAAGCTGTCCGTTGGGGTGGTACCAGCGCCAGTCACCGTGGCGGTTGCCATTAATCAGTTGTCCCTCGGTTTCGAGCTGACCATTAGCAAATTTCCAGCGGGCCAGGCCATCTATCCGGCCTCCCTTATAAGGAAGCTTATATATTTCCACCCCGTTGGGATAGTAGCTTACTTCATTCCCATCGGCTATGTCAAAGCTGGTGCTGCGATATTGGCTGGAATCAACCGCGATATTGTCGGTGCGGTAGATCTCCCCAGCCCGGTAATGTTCCCTGCGCATGAGCTGACCTTCAGGATCAAAAATGCGATATACGCCATTGCGCTTGCCCTGGTTGTAGAAGCCATGGCTGGCCATGGTGCCATCGGGGTAATACTCGTACCAGGGGCCCTGCCTTTCGTTATCGAGGTAATAACCCTCAGATTTCAGCTGAGCATTGCTGTAGTATTCAGCGTAATAGCCTTTCAGGCTGTCTCGCTGGTATCGACTGGTCATAGACAGCTCACCATTGTAGTGGAAGTCTTGCTTAAGACCATGTAGTTCACCATTGTCGTTATACATCTCAGTGGAAGTTTGCAGGCCGTTGTCGTTGTAATATTTCCACAAGCCTTCCTTGTGGTCACCCACATAGTTTCCTTCCACCGTTTTCACACCATCGAGGCTATAACCCTCGTACCAGAATTTTCCCCACTTGCGCTTGTCCTGGTGCGTAATGTTGCCCTCACGATCGTAGTTGCGGTATTCCTTCACCTCTCCCTTCAGGTACTCAAATGAAGTTTCGAGCAGTCCATTGCGGGCGTAGTGCTCCTGGTGCCCGTTTTCCTTGCCGCTCTCATCGTACTCGGCACGGCTGTTAAGGGTGCCATCGTAATAGTAGGACTCCCATTTGCCGATACGGGCGCCATTGTTATAACTGCCCTTTGATTTCAGCTGGCCGTTGGGATAATAGGATTCATAGGGCCCATGGTACTCACCTTCGTTATAGCTGGCCCTGGTAGCTATGCTACCATCGGTGAAATATTCGGTATAAGCCCCCTGGCGATTGTCCTGCTCAAATTGAAGATCACTGCTTTTACGACCATCGGCATAATAATAGCTGGCCTCGCCATCTAGTTTGCTCTCGGCCATAGGGAGGAAAGCTGACTTTTGACCATTGGCATAGAAATATACCAGGCTGTCTTCAATGGCACCCTCCTGGTGGAACATATAGCGATTGAGATAGCCACCGCGATCATAAATCCGGGTGATGCCCTGGTAATAACCGCCGGTATAAGTAGCCTTCTTTTGCAGACGGCCGTTACTGTGATATCCGGTGGAAGCACCATCGAGCTCATTGTCTTTATACTCTCCACGAAAAGAGATACTACCATCCCCGAAGTAATAGGTCCAGGAACCCTGTTTCTCACCCTCAATAAATTCACCCTCCGAGTTAAGGGCCCCATCGGGATAATAAAAGCGGTAGCGGCCGTGGGGTGTGTCATCTCCTTTTACGGCACCAATGGCTTCCACGCGGCTACGGTTTTGATAAAACCAGTATTTCACCAGGGGGTTATCGGGCTGATAGCCCTCGTGATGCAGGCTGTGTACGCTGCGCAGTTTTGCGGTAGCCCAGTTTATAAATGCTTTGATATCGTCAGCATTTTTGGTAATAACCTTCTGATGGCGATCGCTGGCGCTACTCAATAAAATTAAATAGCTGTGAGCTTCCAATTGCTCCTCTGCTATCAGTGCCTGGTAAAACGGTTGGTAATAGTTCACCCAAAAGTCTTTGCTGTTAGGCATTTTGGCCAACTGCTTAAAGGTCAAATCCATCTGACGGGTTATGCCCAGGTCAATGTCGCTCTCATACTTATAGTCCTTACGAAGGGCGGCGTAGCTGGTTATCAGCAGGTTCAGTTTCTTAAAATCCTCCTGATGTTCCGAGATTTTAATTCCCTTGGTTTCCAGCTCTATCTGGTCCGATACTGCTTTATTGTAAAGAGCCAGAATGCCATTGGAGCGCCCTGAGTTTGGTTCAATCATCAGGAAATAGCCGACGGAAAGCAGGGCCTGGGCATACTGTGCCTCATTGAGAGCCAGTTGGGCCAGTTGCAGGTGCGATGAGGCATGAAAGGGATTAATTTCGATTGCCCGCTTCAGGTCGGCGAGGGCCGGCTGGTAATCTTCCCGGTTAATGTAGGTTAGGGCCCGGTTGAAATGGAGCAGGTAGGAAAGGGGGAAGCGCTCCAGGCCATCGTTATACAAAGCGAGAGCGGCATCAGATTGTCCGAGATCATCCAGGGCATTACCTACTGCGGTAAAATAATCAGAATTAGCACTATCGCTATGTATTATGGCTTCCTGAGCGCTTTTCAAAGCGTTTTCATGATCTTCCAGGGCCGTATAGGAAAGACTTTTTTCGTATTGCGCCAAAGCATAGTTGGTGTCACCCAATTCCACATAGTTATAAAGTGCAAGGGCACTATCATATTTAGCGGCATCATGGTATTCAATTCCCTTAGCGATGCTATCGCTTGAATAAACGAGTGAAAACGATGGTTGATTCTGAGCACAAAGGGCCTGAACACCAGCGTAGATAGTGGCTGAGAGGATCAGTCGGTTGGTAAAAAGCAGCATTAGTTTGACTTAGGGTAAATATTCAAGTTGACTGCAATATATGCAATAGAGAATAAGAAATGCATTCTGTTGTAAAGCTGGTCTGCTGATGGCCAGCAAATCAAATAAAAAAACCCGCGCTAGGCGGGCATTTAGGCTTTGTTAATAAGGGGCTTAAAACAGTCCTCTGGTAGTGCGGGGGTCGGGTGCGTTTTTAGTCCATTCAAGGGGGCCATCACAAAGCACTTCTATCACCATGGTATTGTCTTCTTTGAAGTAATCGAGCAGGCTTTTTTTCCAGAGCTTAAAGTTTTCTTCGGTATAATCGGAGCAGGCATAGGTAAGGGTGATGATACTGAGATCGTTGATGAGAATAATGGTGGGCTTGGCATAGTCGTAGGTGCGCATATTGCGTCCGGGGCGCAGCTTTTTGTGGCCAATGAAATCCTCAAGCCAGTCTGATAGGGCATATTGGCGGTCGAGCAGGGTGGGGTAGGAGTACACTGAAAAATAAAACTTACTGTAACCGCGATTGCCCAGGTTGTTTTCAATCTTTTCCCTGCTCTTGAGCATGAATTTGTCTTTCCACTCCGGATCGGTGTCGTCGATGTAACCCATGTCGGGATCCTTGATATTGAGGTATTTCATCTCGTAACTTTCCTCAAAGTCAGTTTTTAAGGCCTTTACTTTTTGTCGCAGCTCGTCGTTCTGGGCCTGTAATCCAAGGCTGAAAAAAATTATGGCCAGGAGAAAAATAAGGGGAGCAGAGGGGGTTTTCGTAGTCATACTCTAGGGTTATAAGATTTTCAACAGCAATTAAATCTAACTGTCTGAAAATAAATATTAAAAATTGTTTGGTTAGTTAAATTCTTTCGGCTTATATTTGTCTCAGAGTAGAGTTTTCAAATGTTTCATGACTTGACCTTTTAGGTTTATTAAGCCTCTCCGCCCGGAGAGGCTTTTTATTTTTACAGCCATCTTAAAAAACGATACTCCCTTTATGTTAGTACACAGCTTCCGGCTGGCCATTCTCATCTTTTTTATCTCTGTTTCCGCCAGTGCGCAAATTATAAATATTGAGTCGCAGCGTTTTAACAGTGACTCGATTGGCTGGTCGGGCAACTGGAACCTCAGTGCCAACTACACTAAAAACACCAACCAGCTTTTTACCCTCAGCCATAATCTTGCCATAAAATTCAGCAAGGGCCGCAGTACCTGGCTCTTTCTCAATACCATCAACGGATCCTATGCCAACCAGCAGGTGTTGCAAAACCGGCTGTTGGGCCATTTGCGCTACAATTATCGGCAAAATAAATGGCTTACCTACGAAGCATTGTTGCAGGCCCAACGCAATGTGCCCCTGAAAATAGAACAACGTATACTGGCCGGGGCCGGCCCCCGCTTTACCCTCCTTAAGCAGCAGCGAAAAGCATTAAATCTGGGAAGCCTGCTGTTGTACGAGGAAGATTCGGAGCTGGAGCGGGAAGTGGTGCACCACGACTTGCGGCTAAGTACCTACCTCGCTTTCAGTTATCGCACTGAGGGTAGTTTAAGCCTCAATACTGTGGCTTATTACCAGCCGCGCATTGATAAATGGGAAGATTATCGGCTTAGCCTTCAGACCCAGCTTGGTTTTAAAATCCTTAAAAACCTGGCCTTTATCAGTACCCTTACCCTGGCTTATGACGCCTTTCCGGCCTATAGTGAGTCGCAAATCCCCAAACTCACCATTGAGTGGACCAATGGCATCAGTTACCGCTTTTAGAGTAGCAGTACCCGGTCACCCGAAAAGAGCTCCCGCAGTTCAGGCGGGCCGCCCAGGTTTTCCTGCATAAAGCGGTTGAGCTCATCACGGGTGCTCTTCGATAGCAGCTCCTGGATTTCCTCCACAATTTCACCGCTTATCATATACATACCCTCCATGGGCATGAGTTGCGAGCCGCGGCAGTGGGCATAAATCTGGTACTCTGAGCAGTCATTAAGCGCTTTGCCACTTATCATGCATTGCTCTATCTGATCATCAAGCAGGGCCGGATTATGGTGAGCCTGTTGCTGTACCCGCTCTTTAAAATAGTTCTGAATGGCCTGGAGTGATTCCTGCGACAGGCTTCTGCGTAAATCTTCCGCACAGCTTCGACAGATCGCATATTCAAAGATCAGCTGCTCGCCGCCGTTGTCGGCCCGTTTATAGGCCTTCTCAATCATATATTCCGACTGCTCATCAAAAGGCCTGTCGCAGATGGAGCACTGGACGAAGGGCCGTTCCTCGAGAGAATTATGAAATTTTTTGGGAATCTTCAAAACCTTGATTGGATTGGGCTTACAAAGGTACATGCTTAGAGCCAGAAATGTTTTTGGTGGAAATTTTAATTTTTTTCGGGACACCTCTTTGTCGAAATCAAAACTGTTGTATATTTGCCGTCCCGTTTGAGAGATGAGCGCATTTCGAGGGAAATAAAGATTGAAAGGGAGCTTAGCTCAGTTGGTTCAGAGCATCTCGTTTACACCGAGGGGGTCGGGGGTTCGAATCCCTCAGCTCCCACTTTCACACCCAAAGCCTTAGCAAAACGCTAAGGCTTTTTTTATGCCCTGCAGTAGCAGGTTGCAAAAGGCTGGTTTTTTATACATTGTTGCTCAAATCAATCTCAAAACAAGATGGAAAACCTTGAAAACCCTAATCTAAACTTAAGCCAGGTCTAGGCAGCAGAGAGGGCAACTTTTTATAAAAGAACCTATGGTCACCTGGCTATGGCCTTTCTTCTCTTTATCGTTATTGAAGCTTTTTTTCTGAGTTCTCCTGCCATTGTGGACCTTGGTCTTAGCATGACGCAGGGATACACCTGGCTGATTGTTCTTGGTGGCTTTATGCTGGTTACCAATTTTGCCGAAAGATGGGCTGCCGGTACTGGCAATCCTCAAATGCAGTACCTGGGCTTTATCCTGTATATAGTGGCAGAGGCCTTCATTTTTGTGCCCCTGCTTTACGTCGCCATGTTTTATGCCGGCGATCCGAATTTGCTCTATAAAGCTTTAGTGGTTACCCTGGGTTTATTTACTGCCCTTACCGCAGTGGTATTCTTTAGCGGCAAGGACTTTTCATTTTTGCGTACCGCTATTATGGTGGGTGGCATAGTGGCGCTTTGTATTATTGGCGCCGGTATCGTTTTTGGCTTTGACCTGGGCCTGGTGTTTATGGGCGGTATGATTCTGCTGGCATCGGCCTCTATTCTTTACCAGACTTCCAATATTATGCATAAGTATGACAGCTCGCAGTATGTTGTGGCCTCGCTGGGCCTGTTTGCGTCTTTTATGCTACTGCTGTGGTATGTGATCTCATTTTTCCTCAGCCGAGACTAACTTCGCTTAGCCCGAAAGAAATTAAAACCGGCTCCGTGGAGGCGGTTTTTTTATGACCGTTATTTTCACCTTCGGGTTTGGAGTTTCGGGTGAGCACAGTACTTTTGGGGTGTTACGGGACATTAGCTCAGTTGGTTCAGAGCACTACCTTGACAGGGTAGGGGTCACTGGTTCGA
>CAZUCA010000005.1:0-82163 GCA_964619125.1 uncultured Owenweeksia sp.
GTTTTTATTTCTTTCAATTTAATTCCTTTTTCAAACCGAATGCAGCTTCCGATTTTATTGAGGGCAGGCTGTCCGGATGGACAAGGAGTTTGATTTAAAATTCTCATCAACTCCGTTTTCCGGTCTTGATTTAAAATCTCCAAACTTCAATTTTATGGCGACTTCGCTTACAATCTCCTTAAAAACCTAAGCTGCTTCCTGGATGTAATACCTGCCCGGCCTTAGCGATTCGCTTGTAAATCCTCAATCGACTGGCTCTGCGGAAATGCTATCCGGTTCAATTTAAATGGTGGCCAACTATTGTATAAACGTATTGTGTTTATGTACCTTATATATTCACTCGTCTAAAGGACTCTTAATCAACCCGATATGCGCCTGACTAACAATCGTGTATATTTCGGTGGTGCGACTACTGTTATGTCCTAAGAGCGCTTGAATATAACGAAGATCAGTTCCCCCTTCCAACAAATGAGTGGCAAAGCTGTGACGCAAATCGTGTAAGCGCACTTTTTTGGTAATTGAGGCCCGTGCAACCGCCCGATGAAAAACTGACCTTAAACTCGCATGAGAATATCGCTTTCCTCCTACCCCGGTAAAAAGCCAACGCTTTGGCCGGTAAATTTGGTAATACCTACGTAAGAGCTCAAGCGCCTGGGAAGACAAAACAGTAAGTCGGTCTTTGCATCCCTTACCTGATTTAATGTGAATTAACATACGGTCACTATCAATGTCACCATCTTTTAAATTTATCAATTCTCCACTCCGTAGACCTGCCGAATAAATTAAGGTGAGCATAGCCCGGTGCTTAATATTTCTAATTCCTTCGAGAATCTTCCGCACCTCCTCCTTGCTTAAAATAACTGGCAGATGTCGACCCTTGCGGGCACGTTCAATCTCCAGGTCCTCCGGGGGCCTTTTTAAAACTTTCTCATAGTACAGTTTGATAGCACTTACCGATTGATTTTGAGTACTGAAGGATACCTGCCGAGTATCTACCAAATAGTGCAAATACTCATGTATCTGTTCGCTAGACAAATCATCAGGAGATTGGTCGGGAAAATAATTTATGAACTGCTTGAATAAGTTACAGTAGGTCCGAATAGTACTCCTGCCGTAGCGCCTCAGCTTTAGTAATCGTTTGTAGGCTTCAGGAACCGGTTTTACTAATGGATAATTTCTCGGTTTAATACCTTCCTCCTGCTCGGCCGCACTCACCTCCCTTCGAGAGGCTGAGGGACGATCGTATCTAAATGTAGAACCGCCAAAAAACACACTGGCATCTACCCAGGCATAGCCTTTAAAAGCCTCGATAATTTCGTTAACAGTATTCACATCTCGCGGGATAAACCAGCAATTCTCATCGCCGCTCCATTCAGCCCCCAGGTATTCCGTGATGCCTGCTAACTCCAGGCTGTCATCAAAGTGAATTCCAATCTGCCATTCACCCTGGCGCCACCAATGGTCCAAACTAACATGTGGTTTTGAACGGGAGAAAGACATTCTGTCAAGATAATAAAAAACTCCCCTTCTCTGGTTAAGGCATAACGGAAAATTCCTTGATCCTCTACGGAAAAATTATAGGCTGATTATGAGTGTTTTCCACTATAATTTTTTGTGTTTAAAAAGCTTAGTAACACACTCAATATCACCACCACCCCACAGCCAATCACATTATACCACAAGTACTCCACCTCGTAGCGCATGAAAAACTCAATTTCATACACCCGCCCGAAGTGAATCAGCAGCACCACTGTCTCCGCCACCAAAGCGCTCCAGAAAACGGCATTACCGCGAATCCACTTCAGGAAGAAAGCCACCACGAAAATCCCTAAAATGGTACCGTAGAATAGCGATCCCAGTACATTCACCATTTCAATGAGGTTGTCAAACAACTCCGCCACCAGCGCAAAGCTGATAGCCAAAATCCCCCAGAAAACCGTTAATACCTTCGACATAAATACCTGCAACCGCTCCGAAGCATCGCGCTTAAAGAGGCGACGGTAAAAATCAACCGAGGTGGTGGTAGCCAGGGCGTTGAGCTCACCCGAAGTTGATGACATGGCCGCCGAAAAAATCAGCGCAATGATCAATCCCACCACCCCGATCGGCAAATAATCCATCACAAAATTGAGGAATACATAATTGGTATCCTTAATCTTAAAATCGGGGTTTGACTCCAGCAGTAAGTCCTTTACCTCTCCCCTGATAGCGCCATCCTCAGCCACCGCCTCCTCAAAAGCGGCTCTTTCAGCACTGGCTGGCCCGGTCTCCAGGGCGCTCACATAGCTTTCACGAGCCGCCTGCAATTCATCATAATGCACATCATAGCGGCCCTCAATATCCTGCAGCCGCAGGCGGTACTCCTCCCCCTCAATATTGTCAAGCGCCGTTTCATTAAAAAATACCGGCGGCTGTACGTAGAGGTAAAATACAAACACCAGCACTCCCGTAAGCAGAATAAAAAGCTGCATCGGTATTTTAATAATGGCGTTAAACATCAGCCCCAGGCGGCTTTCCTTTACATTGCGCCCGGTGAGATAGCGCTGTACCTGGCTCTGATCGGTGCCAAAGTATGACAGGGCCAGAAAAAGCCCCCCGGTAAGGCCGCTCCATACCGTGTAGCGCTCATTAAGATTAAAATCGAAGTCGAGAATTTCAAGCCGGCCTACCGAACCGGCCAACTGCATGGCTGATGACAACTCGGTAAAACCGCTGATTTTATACAGCAGAATCCCAAAGGCCAACGCCATGCCCAGCATAATTACCCCCATCTGCCATTTCTGGGTAAGGCTTACCGCCCGGGTGCCGCCACTTACCGTGTAAATGATCACCAGTATCCCCACAAAGAGGTTGGTAAAATTGAGGTGCCAGCCCAGCAGGGTCGAAAGGATGATGGCCGGAGCATAAATGGTGAGACCGGCCGCCAGGCCCCGCTGCACCAAAAAGAGGAATGCCGCCAGCAGGCGTGTCTTCAGGTCAAAGCGTTGCTCCAGGTATTCGTAGGCGGTATACACCTTAAGCCTGTAATAAATGGGTATGAAAACCGCCGAAATGATAATCAGCGCCAGCGGCAGCCCGAAGTAAAACTGCACAAAGCGCAGGCCCTTTTCATAACCCAAACCTGGCGCACTCAAAAAAGTGATAGCACTGGCCTGGGTGGCCATAACTGAAAGCCCGATGGTAAACCAGTTCATCGAGTTTCCTCCGCGCAGGTAATCATTAGCGGTCTGGTTTTGCCGGGTCTTCCACACCCCAAACCCCACAATACCGAAGAGAGTGCCAAATAATACAATCCAATCAATCAGCGCCATCAGTAGTAGTAGCTTGTGATAAAATAATAGGCGATAAGCTGGACCAGCAAAAACAGTAATACCAGGGCATAAAATTGCCCCCAGTTTTTAAAGCGCGATTTACTGCTCATTACTGCCAGCTGAAGGATTAAAGCTTAAAATGTTCGCCAATAAACGATAGGCACCTGGCACCCCGGCAGGTAGTTGGCGGAAAAAAGAAATGCCGGTGTAAACAAAACTTCCCTTGCCGTAAGGCGCTACCAGCAAAGCCCCGTCCAGGCGTTCCTCACCCTGGTCGTGCCAGCCCAGTGGCGTATCAAAATGCTGATCCCAGCTATCGGCAAAATAAAGTCCCCGCTCCTGCACCCAGTTCTCAAAATCCGCATCGCTTAGCTTATTGGGCACATTGAGCAGTGGGTGGTTGGGCATTACAAATTCTGCCTCGGCATTTTCTTCTGTTACGCGCTTTCGCGAGATGCTGAATTCATAGGGACCTAAGTTTTCACTCAGCAAATCCCGCGAAGCCGTATTATACTGTACAATGTAATTACCACCCTGCTGTACGTAGTCCATCAGGCGGGCTTTCGCCCCTGGAAGCCACTCCTGGGTATTGTAGGCCCTGATACCAGCCACTATGGCCTGGTACTGGCTCAGGTCCTGATTCTGCAGAGCCTTCTCATCAAGGGTCACCACCCGGTAGCCCATTTGCTCGATTGCGGAGGCCACCTCATCACCAGCACCGGGAATATAGCCAACCAGGGTGCCTCTCTTAGCCAGCTCCAGGTTAATGAGTTTCACCGCTGCCTCTTCGTACACCAGCCGCTTATCAATATGATCGTAATCAACCTCAGTCAGTGATTTTACCCGCTGGCCGTTACTTAGCGTGAGCTGCAAAGTGGAAGGCCCGGCCCCATTGGGAGCCACCTTCACTTTTTGCAACATGCGGTCGCTGCCTTCAGGTTTCGCCACCGAAAGAGTGGAAGGGCTGATGTGCCATCCCGGTGCCTCAAGACTAATATTAGTTTCGCCTTCCCCAAAAAAGCGGATCTCCAAACCCAAATCCTGGGGCTCGTTGCTCACAAACACCAGGTTTTCACGGCTGGGGTTTACCGTAACTGCCGGGGCTACCGCCACCGGACGAATAATCTCACCTTCCACCCGGTCTGAAAATTTATACCACACCGGCAGCGACACCCTGAGCTCTTCCTTGCCGGCCTGCAATATCAACTCGGCCTTGAGGTTGGGGTCGTTCTCCGCCTTGCCGATCTGCTGCTGCTGCTTCACCTCAAAAAGGGTGGTGTATGGGTGCTCCAGCCAGTAAGGTTGGGACAGGGGCTGTTTTACCTCCACTTCAAAAGAATGATGGTAGGTTTCATTCGTGAGTAGTTCGTCCTTCAGGGCCACCCTCTCACCATTGATTTCCAGTCGCTTGGGCTGCAGGGGGAAATCACCTCGGTTTATCGCTTCCAGCTTTAGCGGTAGGTTTTCGCCATTTTGAACAAACTCTTTTTCTGCCAGCAGCTCCGCATGCCAGCCGGCGGCTGCCAGGATGATCTCTGTCAGCTTACTGCTGAAATAATCGCGCTCCACCACACCTTCAATATCATCAGCCTCCTCCCGCAATTCCAACAGCGCGGGAATAGAGCGGGCGGGCTGCCGGGGATCGAAATCTTCAATGATCTCGGCCAGCATCTCGTCGCCATCCTCAAAATCATAGCGTTCCCAGCGCTGGTCAATACCGTCAAAAATGCCGTTCTCCGCCTTCTCACCCTTCAGGTATTGCAAATATTCCATTTGCGAGCCGCGCGCCATCGATACACCAAAACCCTGGCTCTTATGCTGGGTGCGGCTAAGACTGGCCAACTCATTATTACTAAGTCCGGTTACCGCATTGTAGCCACCAACATCTACCCTCACATAATCGGGATTGTTCCTGGCAATTGAATCCAGGTCAGGATTCCACCACACACTGGAGTTCCAGTAAATGCGGCGCGGCTGCCAGCTGTCTACCCACTGCAGTTGCCCGGGGTAAGCATTTTTATCAGCGGCCAGGTCAAAGGCCTTCATGCCCAGCATGGCCGAGGCTGTATGATGGCCATGTCCTCCCCTGCCATCGGGAGGAAAACGTGTAATGATCACATCGGGACGAAACTTCCTGATCACCCATACCACATCGGCCAGCACCGCCTCTTCATCCCACAACTCAAGCGTCTCCCGGGCATTTTTGCTGTAGCCAAAATCCACTGCCCGGCTAAAAAACTGCTGACCGCCATCAATGTGTCTGGCCTGCATAAGCTCCTGGGTACGCAACACCCCCAACTTTGCCCCCAGCTCAGTGCCAATCAGGTTTTGACCACCGTCGCCACGGGTCAGGGAAAGATAGGCCGTATGGGCGCCCACCTCATTCACCAGCCAGCTGATAAGGCGGGTATTCTCATCGTCAGGATGGGCGGCCAGGTACAGCACCCGGGTGGGGTTTTGTAATTTTTGTAATTCGTGTAAAATCTGGGCGGAGGAACTTCTCTGGGCATTGCCCGTAAAGCCCATTATCATCAGGAATATCAGGGAAAGTATTTTTTTCATGCCAAGGATTTGCCCCAAAAGTAATAATCCCACCTGGCTCACAAATTTTAAGGCTGCCTTTTACTAATCAGTTTTCTCAATCACAGTTCAGTTTAATTTACAAGGCCATTCCACCTTCAATCATTAATTTAGGCGTTCATTTTGCATTAACCCTAAAGAAGATGATGAAGAAACTGCTACTGGCGGCCATGGGATTTGGCCTTAGCGTCTTTGTTTCGGCCCAGGAGACGAACTATGGCAAAATCCTGCTAACTAATCACAGCATTACAACTGAATACCAAACTGAAGCGGAGATAGACTATCATCCCCGGGAAGTTTTTGATCAACAACTGCTGCGTATCATTCAACTCCCCGGCTTGCAAATCGCAAAGGAATATCCCGGTTTTAAAACTCTGGAATACCTGCCAAAAAATGCTTTTGTGGCGGTAATCGATCTCAATCAACATGAGGCTGCCGAGGCATTCCTACGCAGCAAAAAAGCCATCATTCTTCCCTTTAAAGCGGAGTGGAAACTATCACACAACTTATTCTTTAACGACATTCCTGACTGGGCCTGGCTCAGTGATAGTGAAATTGAAATCAGCCTGCGCTATGTGCCCGGCTACTCCCCGCTCAAAGTAAGGGCCCAGTTGCAACAACTCGGCTACCAGCTGCTGCGTGAAAACCAGCAAGCGCATACAATTGCCATTGCTGCGCGCCCCGATGAAGCGGCAAAACTGGCCCGATTGCCCTTTGTACTGCACCTCCAGGAAAAGGAAGACCCCGGTACTCCCGAAAACTTCCAGGCCCGTGCCAGCCACCGGGTAAGCTATCTCCAGGCCGATTATAACGGTGCTCCCGGCTATGACGGCGACGGGGTGACCATAGGCCATGGTGATGACGGTGCCATTGGTGAACACATTGACTTTAAAGGACGCCTTATCCAAAATGCCGGCAGCTCCCTCGGCGATCATGGCGATCACGTGGCCGGAACTATCTTTGGCGCCGGCAACCGCGATCCCGACGGACGGGGAATGGCCCCTGCCGCCGAGATCTACTACCAGTCTTACCCCAACAACCTGCAGGACGCCGATCAAAACTTTGTTACTCAAAACGTACGTATCACTTCTTCGAGCTACTCCAATGGCTGCAATGCCGGCTACACCAATTTTACGGCGCAGATGGATCAGGACGCTATCGATAACCCGGAAATGATCCACGTATTTTCCGCCGGCAACAGCGGTACCCAAAACTGTAGCTATGGCGCCGGTTCGGGCTGGGGTAATGTGACCGGTGGTCATAAAATTGCCAAAAATGTGATTGCGGTAGCCAACCTCACCAGTACCGACGGACTGGCCAATAGCAGCAGCCGTGGCCCCGCCAGCGATGGGCGCATAAAACCCGACGTGGGTGCGGTAGGTACCAGTGTATATAGCACCACCGACATACCTGCCCCTAACTCCTACACCAATAAAACCGGTACCAGCATGGCTTGTCCCGGAGTGAGTGGAGTGCTCGCCACCCTCTACCAGGCCTATCGCCTTACCCATGGCGGAAATGACCCTGCCCATGCCGGCCTGCTCAAAGCCATTCTTATGAATACCGCCGAGGACCTGGGAGGCGCGGGACCCGATTTTCGCTATGGCTATGGCCGGGTAAATGCACGCAGTGCCGCGGAAGTAATTGAAAATAACCGCTGGATAAGCGACAGCATCAGCAGTACTGCCACTACCAACAGCCATGTAATAAGCCTGCCCAGCCAGGGCAGCGTAAAAAACGTGCGGATAATGCTCTACTGGCCCGATGCCCCCGCCTCTACGGTCGCGGCCCGGGCATTAGTAAACGACCTCGACCTGTCCATTACCCATGGCGGGGTAAGCTATCAACCCTGGGTGCTCGACCCCACCCCGGTGCCAGCTAACCTCAACAGCGCTGCCGTGCAGGCGCGCGACAGCCTCAACAATGCCGAGCAAATCACCATCAGTAACCCCAGTGGCAGCAGCATTAGCGTTGACGTGAGTGCCTTTAACCTGCCCGCCGGCAGCCAGGAGTATTTTATAACCTACCAGTTTGAAATGGACGAGATCGTGGTGACCTACCCCGCCGGAGGGGAAAGCCTGCAGCCATTTCAACCCGCCATTATCCGCTGGGATGCGCCCCGTACCAACGTGGGCAACTTTACGATGGAATATTCGGTAGACAGTGGCCAAAGTTGGACCAACATCGGCATTGCCCCCGGTGGTCAGCGCTACTACTCCTGGTCAGTACCCAATACCATAAATGGCAAAGCAAAAGTGCGGGTGAGCCGCGGTGGCAACACAGGCGAAACTCCCGGCGTCTTTAGTATTATCCACACTCCCGCTAATCTCAGCTTTCCTCAAAGCTGCCCTGACTCAGCTACCATCAGCTGGGACAGTGTAAATGGTGCCGAAGGTTACATTGTGTACCAGCTCGGCGCGATGTATATGGACTCCATTGGCTATACCACTAATACCAGTTTTCAGTTTGCCCAGAATTCTGTGACCACAGAGGAATGGTTTTCCGTGGCCGCCATGGTTGACGGTGTGGTAGGCAAGCGGGCAGTAGCGGTGCTCAAACCCCAGGGACTTTACAACTGCATTCTGCAAAAAGATCTCGAGGTTTCGCAACTGCTGGCCCCGGGGCCAGCGGTAACCGGTGGCTGTTTCCCCTTAACGGATCTGCCGGTGACCGTGGAAATTATCAATCCTGGCATTGACTCGGCGGGAAGCTTCAGCATCAGCTACCGGCACAACAACGGTCAGGTTTTTACCGACACTATAAATCAGGTCCTGGCCAGTGGCGATAGCCTGGTCTACACCTTTAATGACAGCCTGACCCTGAACCCGGGCTACAACTCCCTGAAGATATGGATCAGCTATACTATTGATCAGAACCCCTATAACGACACCCTGATAGAAGTACGCAGTATCGGTAGCGGTGTTAGCCAGTCCCTGCCCTACTTCGAAGGCTTCGATAATTTTAATCTCTGCAACACCGCCACCAACTGCGGCGCTACAGTGTGTGGACTTAAGTATGGCTGGCAAAACCTGAGCAATAACGTGTTTGATGAAATTGACTGGCGTACTCATGCCGGTGCTACCCCATCCAACAACACCGGCCCCTCCATTGACCATAGCCTGGGCAATATAAGCGGCCGTTACCTCTACCTCGAATCATCAGGTGGATGCGACAGCGCAGAGGCCATTTTAATGTCGCCCTGCCTCGACCTTGATACCAGTTTCTCAGCTAATATCCAGATGGAATTCTGGTATCATATGTATGGTGGTAATATGGGTACCCTCAGCGTGGACCTCATTACCGAAGACAGTGTGGTCAATAACATCATCCCCACCATACAAGGGGTGAACCTCTCCAGCTGGCAACAGGTGGTTATTGATATTTCGGCCTATGGTGGTCAGCAGGTGGTAGTGCGCTTCCGCGGGAAAACGGGCAATGGCTTTGAGTCAGATCTGGCGATTGATGACTTTAAGGTGTATGACCCCACCGTGACCGCTCCTACCGCCAACTTCTCTATTAACGCAGCCGGAGACTGTGTGGGCGACACCGTGGTATTTAGCGACAGTAGCAACGGCGCCATCAACACTTACCAATGGAGCTTTGGTAACGGGGCTAGCCCAGCCACGGCCAGCACTGCTGGCCCGCACCAGGTGGTGTACAACAGCGGCGGGCGCAAAACTGTACAACTGACGGTGACTAATGCCGGTGGCACTGATTTTACTACCATGCCTCTGGATGTGGACGGCCTCTCAAACTCCCTCTTCGTGTATGGGGTAAGTGGTGGTACGGTAAACTTTACCGCCATCAGCAGTTTTAACCCCACCGCCTGGCTGTGGGATTTTGGCGATGGTGACACCTCCAGCCAGAAGAACCCCTCGCATACTTATACTGCTGCCGGCACTTTTTATGTAACTCTTACCACCACCAACAGCTGTGGCCAGTTTACCCGTGGCGATTCGGTCAGCGTAAACCCCTTTTTCAGCCTGGAAGACAGCCGGCTGCAGCAACTAAGCCTCTACCCCAATCCTAACCAGGGCAGCTTTAAACTGCGGGTAGGTAATGGTATCAGCACTATCACCGTTTACATTACCGACCTGGGTGGCAAGCTGATTTACCAGCGCCAGTTCAGTACTGCCGGTAATGAGGACATCCGCTTTGATAGCAACTCCCTGCCGGCTGGCGTTTACTTTGTGAACGTAGAAACCGAAGTGGGTAGCAAAAACTTCAGAATGGTAGTTAAGGAATAAAATCCTCTAACAGCCAGAAAAATAAAAGCGGCCGTAGCAGTATTACTCTGCCACGGCCGCTCATTTTATCTACCAGCCCGCTCAGGCTTTTACCACCGGTTCCTCAGTCACTATGCCCTTGTGCAAGTGGTCCTTTGTCTTGAGTAGCAGCAAACCAATAAAAGTGAGCGCCCCGTTTACCAGCAGCAACTCAAAGCCAAACTTGTAGTGGAACCAGGCTTCAGAATTGTCCTTAAGAATATAGCTGATCACCGGTGCTACAATGGCTACTACCGGCACCCACTTATCTCTTACCTGCCAACGGGTAAAAAGGCCAAAGGCATATAACCCCAGCAAAGGACCATAAGTGTATCCGGCTGCTACAAAGAGTTCCTTAATTACACTTTCATCAATGGTATATTTAAATAGTATAATCACCACCAGCAACACCACCGAAAAGCCAATATGCACCTGTTTACGAATAGCAGTGGCCCGCTCCGAAGCCATGCGATTAGTACCGAGGATGTCCACACAAAACGAAGTGGTAAGGGCGGCCAGGGCCGAATCGGCACTGCTGTAGGCAGCCGCAATAAGGCCGATGATAAACAATACGGCTACTACCAGGCCCAGTTCGCCACTAAGGGCCACCGCCGGGAAGAGTTTATCGGCAGTTCCACTAATGTCATTCATGGCCGCAAAATCATAAAGTAAAACCCCCAGTGCCAGGAAAATGAGATTCACCACAATCAGGGTGAGACTGAGCCAAAACATATTTTTGCGGGCATCAGCCAGGCTGCGGCAACTGAGATTTTTCTGCATCATATCCTGGTCAAGCCCGGTCATTACTATGGTGATAAACATCCCACTGAGGAACTGCTTCCAGAAGTGATGCTCGCCACGCCAGTTTTCCCAGTGAAAGATTTTGCTCATCGGTGAGCGGTCTACATATTCAATCAGCCCTGTGTCGGGCAGCATCTGCTGTTTGATAAAAATAACGGTGATAATCACCGCCCCCAGCATAAAAAAGGTCTGCAAGGTGTCGGTCCACACAATAGTTTTGATACCGCTACGGAAGGTGTAGATCCAGATAAGCAGAATGGTAACCATCACCGTCACCCAAAAGGGTACGCCGTAGGCATCGAACACTGCGAATTGCAGCACGATGGCCACCAGGTAAAGGCGGAAGGAGGCCCCTATTATACGTGAGAGCAGGAAAAAGAAAGAGCCGGTTTTATAACTGGAGGCCCCAAAGCGCTGCTCCAGGTAGGTATAGATGGAGGTGAGTTGCAAGCGGTAATAAAGGGGCAGCAAAACATTGATGATCACCAGGTAACCAAAAAAATAGCCCAGCACTACCTGCATATAGCTAAAATGGCTATCAGCCACCCAGCCCGGCACTGAGATAAAGGTTACCCCACTAAGGCTGGCTCCCACCATGCCGAACGCCACCACGTACCAGGGGCTTTGGCGGTTACCCAAAAAGAAGGTGTCATTGTCATTGGTACCACGGGTAAGAAAGGATACACCTACCAGCATGCCAAAGTATAGCAGGATGATAGCAGCAATCAGAAGTGGGCTCATTGCGGGCGAGTTTTGAGCAAAGAAATAATATTTCGCCTCTAAAAGGCAGTGGCTACCTTTGCACTTTTCCAAAAGAAATGAACTATTCCTCTAAATTCCTGGAAAAAGCGGTGGACGAAATTGCCCACTTGCCCGGCATTGGTCGCAAAACGGCCCTGCGGCTGGCCCTGCATCTGATGCGGCAGGACCGCGTACAGGTAAGTGCCCTGGCCGAATCACTGATGGACCTCAAGGACCGGGTGAAGCACTGCAAGAGCTGTGGTAACCTCTCTGACACTGAGCTTTGCGACATCTGCGCCAACCCGGTGCGCGACCACAGCCTGATTTGCGTGGTAGAGGATATCCGCGATGTGATGGCCATTGAAAATACGGGCCAGTACAGAGGCATTTACCACGTGCTGGGCGGCGTAATCAGCCCCATGGAAGGGGTGGGTCCCGGTGAGCTCAACATCGACAACCTGGTGGTAAAAGCCCGCAATGAAAAGCCCGCCGAAATCATATTTGCCCTCAGCACCACTATGGAAGGTGAAACCACCACCTTTTATCTCTTTAAAAAACTGAAGGAACTGCCGCTCAATATGAGTACCATTGCCCGCGGTATTGCCATCGGCGATCAGCTTGAGTATGCTGACGAAGTAACCCTGGCGCGTAGCATCAGCAACCGGGTACCTTATGAAAGTTCTCTCCCCAAAAATTAAGTGCCCTTGAAGCTGTCCAAAGAAACGCTCTCCTCGGCCGTGCTTTTTATTATTAGCCTGCTTTGCCATCTGCCGTTTTTGAATGCCGGCTATGGCCGCGAGGAAGATGCCTGGGCCCAGGCCCTCAATGCCAAAGTAATTTGGGAAAGTGGACAGTACCAGGTATCGCGCCTGCCCGGCCACCCGCTGCTGGAACTTTTGCTGGCTGGCCTGTGGCCCCTTGAACACAGCCCTTTCTTTTTCAATCTATTATCGGCTGTGGTCACCGCCCTGGCGGTAGTGTTCTTCTTTAAAATTGCCCGGCGCCTCGATCTTAAAAACCCCTTCACCCTGGCGCTGGCCTTTAGCTTTGTGCCGGTATTTTTTATTGCCGGCAGCTATACCATTGATTATAACTATGCCCTGCTTTTTATTTTAATCTCCCTCTGCTGCCTCATCCGTCGCCAATACCTCTGGGCGGGTATTTTCCTGGGTATAGCCACCGGCTTCCGCATTTCCTCCCTCGCCTTCCTGCTTCCTTATAGCCTTATGCTATATCGGCCCGGGCGTGAATTCAGGGCCTACCTCAAACTATGGCTGATGGCCGGAGCAGTGGCTTTTCTGAGCTTTCTGCCCCCCTTGCTACGCTATGGCAGTGGTTTTTTTGACTTTCACAAACCACCACTTATCTCCTGGCCCCACAGCCTTTATAAACTGAGCCTGGGCATCTGGGGCCTGCCGCTCTTGCTCTTTTTGGGTGGGGCCGCTATCTATATCCTGCTCAAACGTCGTCAGCAATGGCGCCTTAAAGAAAATATTATTGGTAGCCGGCAAATGTTAATTGGAATTGCCATTATAGCCCTGCTGCAGCTGGCGGTATTTATCAGGCTACCCTTCAAGTCGGAATTTTTTATCCCGCTGGTGCCCTTTGTAATTTTCCTTGCCGGTATGTACTTACGCGGTAAACAGATTCGTTTACTGGCCGTGATCGCCCTTATCTCATGCCTGGGTTTTGGTTTTGACTATGCCTCTCCCCAAAGAGGGGCTACCCCGGGTAGCAATGCCTGGATTTTTGAGGCCGGGGGCAAGCGCCTCTTTCTCGATCCCTGGCAAGGGCCGGCGCTGATCGATCTGTACAAGCGCCATCAGAAATCAGCCTTTGTGAAGGAGGTGCAGGAAGAAATGCAGGCGGTGCCTGCCCCCTTAGTGCTGATTGCCGGCTGGTATTGGCCCGAACTGGTGCTAAAAACCGCCGACACCAGCAAGCTTAAATTGCGCTATTATTTAACTGAAACCGAATTAGAGCATTTCCGCCTGAAGAATTATGATATTTACTACCTCCCGGAAATAAACGAAGCCAACGCACAAATCAGAGGTCATTATCTTGCCGACTCTTTAGCCCAACCGCTCATCCAACCATGACGCTCAGCATCATCATTGTAAACTATAATGTGAAGTACTTCCTGGAGCAATGCCTGCTCTCAGTAAGGGAGGCCGTTAAAAATATTGAGGCCGAAGTGTTTGTGGTTGACAATGCCTCCCACGATGATAGCCTGGCTATGCTGAGAGCCAAATTTCCGGAGGTAAAGGTAATCGCCAACCATGAAAATGTAGGCTTCTCCAAAGCCAACAACCAGGCCCTGCGGGTGGCCAGGGGCAAATACCAGCTGCTGCTCAACCCTGATACGGTAGTACAGGAAAACACCTTTGAAAAGTGTATCAGCTTTATGGAATCCCACCCTGAAGCCGGCGCCCTGGGAGTGAAAATGATGGATGGCAAGGGAAACTTCCTGCCCGAAAGCAAGCGTGGCCTCCCCACCCCCTGGGTAAGTTTCTACAAAATATTTGGCCTCAGTTCACTGTTCCCCCGCTCACCCCGTTTTGCCCGCTACCACATGGGGCATCTCAACAAAGATCAGAACCACGAAATTGAGATCCTGGCCGGCGCTTTTATGCTTATGCGCAAGGAAGCCCTCGACAAAGTAGGTCTCCTCGATGAAGACTACTTTATGTACGGCGAAGACATTGACCTCTCCTACCGGATCACCCTGGGGGGTTACAAAAACTACTACCTCGCCGATACCAGCATAATCCACTACAAAGGGGAGAGCACCAAAAAAGGGAGCCTCAATTACGTTTATATCTTCTACAAGGCCATGGTGATTTTTGCCCGCAAGCACTTCAGCGGCAGCTATGCCTCGGTATTTAATTTCCTCATTAGCCTGGCTATTTACCTGCGGGCAGGCCTGTCAGTGCTGAAGCGAATCCTCAATGCCCTCGCCCTGCCGCTGATGGATGCCTTGCTAATGTTGGGGGGCCTCCATTATATTAAAGAATACTGGGAGCAAAACAACCGCTTTATAATCGGCGGTGAATATCCGGCGGAGCTGGTGTGGACAGCCTTCCCCCTCTATGCCCTCGCCTGGATTGTGGCCCTATTTCTTTATGGGGGCTATGAAAAACCCGCCCGGGTAGCCAACCTGCTCAAGGCCATCGCTATTGGCAGTGTGGTGATTTTAGTGGGCTACAGCCTGGTGGATGAAAGCTATCGCTTCTCGCGGGCCATCACCCTGCTGGGCTCGGTGTGGGCAGCACTGATTGTGCCCCTGTCGCGGGCCCTGATCCAAAAGCTTAGCGGACTGCGCCTGCTGGCCGGTGCCCGGCAAAAGAAGAGAGTATTAATAGTAGGAAGCCCTACCGAAGCGGGGCGGGTGGAAGAACTGGTAAAACAATCGGCGGGCGAAATAGAATACCTGGCTTTTGTGGCACCCGATAACAACGAAATAAACCACGATCAGTACGTGGGCAGCCTGCCCGACCTGACGGAGATCGTACGTGTATTTTCGGTACAGGAAGTAATCTTTTGCAGCAAAGACCTGGGGGGAAACGAAATCTTCAGCAAGATGAGTGAGCTCAACCCCCTGAAGGTGGAAATAAAAATTGCCCCCTCCGAGAGTGAGTTTGTAATTGGCAGCAACACTATCGACAGCCAGGGTTCCTGGTATACCATTCAGTTTAATGAAATATCCAAACCGGCCAACCGCCGGGCCAAGCGCCTGCTAGACCTGGTGATGGCTTTACTCTTTATCCTCAGCTCTCCCCTGCTCATTTGGTTTGTAAACCATAAAGCGCGCTTTTTAGCCAACTGTTTCAGGGTATTGCTGGGGCAAAAAAGCTGGGTGGGTTATGACCGCCAGATAGCAACCGACAAGCTTCCACGGCTAAAAGACGGGGTGCTCAAAACCACCCTTGGTTTTGGCCTGAGCAGCGCCAACGACAAGGCTATCAACCATATAAACCAACTGTACGCCAAAAACTACCGGGTATGGAATGACCTCCAGTTTATAATGGGTGGAATAAAGCATTTGGGGAACTAAACCTGCTGCGGTTGTTTTCGTTCTCTATTTTTATCTTTGCCCCCCCTTTCAACAAGTTGACAAAACAAGATTCGAAATAAGAAATGGCACAAGTGGAACTGATTATGCCCAAGATGGGTGAGAGTGTGGCCGAGGCCACCATCATTAAATGGCTCAAAGAAGAGGGCGACACCATCGAAGCGGAAGAGTCGGTGCTGGAAATTGCCACTGACAAGGTAGACAGCGAAGTACCCTCACCCACTGAAGGTGTACTTAAGCAAAAGCTTTTTGGTGAGGACGATGTAGTACAAGTAGGCCAGGCCATTGCCATTATTGAAACCCAAGGAGGCAGTAACGGACAGGAGGCCCCCGCTGAAGAAGCCCAGGCCCCCGCTGAAGAGAAAGATGCTGCCCCTGCCGCTGCGGCTGATGCCCAGCAAATGGTGACGGCCGGTGCCGAAACTGCTGGTAGCGATATTCCCCGCAGCGCCAATGGTAAATTCTATTCACCGCTGGTTCGCAGTATCGCTAAGGAAGAAGGTATCAGCCTTGAGGAACTGGACAGTATTGAAGGTAGCGGTGCCGAAGGCCGCGTTACTAAAAAAGATGTATTGGGCTACCTCGAAAACCGTGGTTCGGCCCCTGCCCCTCAGCAAAAATCAGCGCCGCAGCAAAAAACAGCCCAGCCAAGCCCTACCTCCTCCACGCCAGTACCACAGGCTGCCCCTGTATCAATTGGTGGCGACGATGAGATTATTGAAATGGATCGTATGCGCAAGAAAATTGCCGATCACATGGTGATGAGCAAGCATACCTCCCCTCACGTAACCTCATTCGTAGAGGCCGATGTTACCAACATCTGGAACTGGCGCAATAAGGTGAAAAATGAATTCCAGAAACGAGAGGGTGAAAAAATCACCTTTACCCCCATCTTTATCGAAGCCATTGTGAAGGCCATTAAGGACTTCCCCATGATCAACGTTTCGGTGGATGGTACCAATATTATTAAGCGCAAGCACATCAATATCGGGATGGCGGCGGCCCTGCCCAGTGGTAACCTCATTGTACCGGTAATTCACGATGCCGACCAACTCAACCTTATCGGTCTTACCAAAAAGGTAAATGATCTGGCCAATCGCGCCCGCAACAATGCCCTTAAGCCCGACGAAATTCAGGGCGGCACTTACACCGTTACCAACGTAGGTACTTTTGGCAACGTACTAGGAACCCCTATTATCAACCAGCCCCAGGTAGCGATTATGGCCACCGGCAGTATAAACAAGAAGCCGGCGGTAATTGAAACTGCTGATGGCGACTTTATCGGCATCCGCTACAAAATGTTCCTCTCCCACTCCTATGACCACCGCGTGGTTGACGGAGCGCTGGGTGGCATGTTTGTGCGCCGGGTGGCTGATTATCTCGAAAACTTCGATCCCAATCGCGATTTTTGAGAAAAAAGCTTGTAGTCACATAATAGCGTATAACTTTGAAGAATCATCCCGCCCCGCTGCCGGATGATTCTTTTTTTTTGTTTAGTCCGTACCGCGGACATCTTATATTACAACCGAAAAAACACATCTTGCTTTGGCAGAACTGAAACTCAAAAAACCCATTTGCTTCTTTGACATCGAAAGTACCGGGGTAAACGTTACCACCGACCGCATCGTGGAGCTGGGTATTCTTAAAATATATCCCAATGGCACCCAGGAAAGCCGTACCTGGCTGGTAAACCCCGAGATGGAAATTCCAGCCGAAGTGATCGCTATTCATGGTATCTCCAATGAAAAGGTTGCCAATGAGCCCACCTTTAAGGAACTGGCCCACCGCGTTTACGACATGGTGAAGGATGCCGACCTGGCCGGCTACAATTCCAACAAGTTTGATGTGCCTATGCTGGTGGAGGAGTTTATGCGTGCCGATATTGACTTTGACCTCTCTAAGCGCCGCACCGTGGACGTGCAGAATATTTTTCACAAAAAGGAAAAGCGTACCCTTGAGGCCGCCTACCGCTTTTATTGTGACAAAACCCTGGAAAACGCCCATACCGCTGAAGCCGATACCCTGGCTACCTACGAAATCCTGAAGGCCCAGATTGACCGCTATGAGGATATTGAAAACGATATCGACTTCCTGTCCGAATACAGCAACCGCTTTCGCGCCGTGGACTGCGCCGGCTTTATCATTCTCAATAAAGATGACCAGGAGTGCTTTAGCTTTGGTAAATACCGCAACCGCACTGTGGTGGAGGTGCTGGAAGAAAATCCCGGCTACTATAACTGGATACTCAACGCCGAATTCCCACTCTACACCAAAAAAATCCTTACCCGTATAAAACTTAGAATGAGCCAGGCATGAAAATAATCTGTGTAGGACGTAACTACGCTAAGCATGCGGCGGAGCTTCAGAATGAAGTGCCCAAGGAGCCGGTGCTTTTTATTAAACCCGAAACGGCGCTGGTACCGAAGCGCAACCCTTTTTTTATCCCTGACTTCAGTAAAGAGGTGCACTACGAAGCTGAAGTAGTGGTGAAAATTAAGCGCCTGGGAAAACATATCAATGAGAATTTTGCCCATAAATACTACGATGAACTGAGCCTGGGCATAGATTTTACCGCCCGTGACCTGCAGTCTGAGTTGAAGGAAAAGGGACTGCCCTGGGAAAAGGCCAAGGCTTTTGACGGCTCGGCGGCCGTGGGGAAGTTTATCGATAAAAAAGAACTTCCGGCTGTAAACGATCTCTCATTCCAGCTTTATAAAAATAACGAACTGGCCCAGGATGGGCACAGTGCCCAAATGCTTCATTCCATTGATAGCCTGATCGCCTACATTTCCACTTTCTTTACCCTGAAGATCGGAGACCTCATTTTTACAGGCACTCCGGCCGGGGTTGGGCCGGTAGCTGTGAATGACCGTCTGAAACTCATTTTGGAAGAGCGGGAAGTGCTAAGCCTGAACGTAAAATAATCATCTAGCCCACAGAATAAATTACATGAGGCCAATTCCTTTGTCTTGCTATATTTGTAGGTCTCTCATAGTAACATAACGCTAATCACGAATTAACATGAGGAAGATTACTCTTCTATTACTTTGTCTGCTTACATCGTCTATGGCCTGGTCACAGAGCTTCAATCTTCTCTACCACGAGAATTTTGACGCCACCAGTGGCCCCGATTCGGTGACCAACTCAGTTATCCCCACTACTTCCAGCTCCGCCTGGAATGACACCAACTTTCTGAGCACCTCCCCCTCGATGTCTTATCACTTTAAGAATCAGCAGGCCAATGAAATTGTCACCTTCGAAACTGACGCTTTCAGTACCCTGGGTAACCCTTATGTTCTGCTTTCCTTTAACCAGATTGTAAAATTTTTCCCTACCAACCGTGCCTATATTGAAATTTCAGTTGACAACGGCGTTACCTGGGATACTCTTGACGGGCGTACCTATCGCGGTGCCAGCCCCAACTTTGCCCAAACCCGCTACTTCCAGGAAGCTTCACATGCAGTGTGGTCCAGTGGTGTAACTCCTAATAACAACTGGTGGATTACCGAAGAATTTGACCTTACCGGCGTGGCCTCTGACACCTCAGTAACCCCCTTTACCGGTTATGCCAACGTAAAGCTGCGCTTCCGTGCTTACGCCACTTTTATACCGGGCACCGGTGCTTCCGCCGGCTGGTTTGTTGACGATATTGAAGTGATTGGTAACAGCTGTGAGGTTTCACCGCCCCAGGTGTCCTTTAACTTTACCCAGGTGAGCGGCTGTTACGCCAACAAGCCCCAAAACGGTCTTGAGTTTGACTTTTCCAACAGTTACCCGGTGGGCGTGGTGGCCTTCGATACCGCCAGCTTCTTTGATACCGGTATCGACAGTGTAATAGCCGTATATCAAAAACTAAGTAATGGGGTGTGGAGTGCAAACGACACCATCAATATGCCCCGCAACACTTCCGGTGCTGCTGGTGAGTACAAGGGTTTTTTTACCAACATTTTGGCCGGCGATACGGTGCGCTATTATGTAGTGGCCTTTGACCTGGGTTGTCCTAACTCTACCCGCGTTCCCACCCAACTGCAGGGTAGCTACTATACCTTTTATATAAAACAGGCGTCTCCGGCCAAATGTGGCCAGCCTAACTGCGGTCTGGCGCCAACCATTATCGACGCCTCCAATCCCTGGGTTCAGGATTTTGAAGGCAATGAATGGGGCGTAGGAACCGGTACCGGTAATGACCCCTCGGTGTTTACCCATCGCGGCACCTGGCCTACCTTCCCTGACGGTTACTGGACCGTATCCCCTACTCCTAGTGCCTCAGCTTTTGGCTGGAGCCTGCGTAGCGGTACCACTGGCGGTCACCCCTATACCGGTCCTGCCGGAGACCATACCCCCGGCCAATTCGGAACCGGAACCTATGTTTACTTTGAGAGTTCAACTAACAGCGTTTTCAATAACTCCTCATCCTTTATCACTCCCTGTATTGATCTCACCAAGTCTACCGCTTGTCTCGGTCTGGAGTTTTATTACCATATGTTTGGGGATGACGTAAGCTTTATCAGGGTAGATATCGATACCGGTGCCGATGCACCAGGGCAATACTGGCCTATTTACGGTCGTATCAATGGTCCCCACCTCAATAACCAGAATGACCCCTGGCAGCGTGCGGTGATTTCATTGGAGCCCTTTGCCAATAAAATCATCAAGATCCGCTTTACCGCCTTTGACCGTACCAACCCCATCACCAAAGACCGGGCTGATATGGCGATTGACGATATCAAGATCTTCGCGCCTGACCCCGTGGATATGATGGCCATAGAGCAATCTTATCCCGTAAATGGATTGTGTAACTATTCCACCAACCAGGATGTAACCATCTCGGTGCAGAACAACGGTTGTGTATCGGCCACAGACGTACCTATTGCCTACCAGGTGATATTTAATGGTTCACCTCAGGCCACCATTTATCGCGATACCATTTCTAACCTGAGCATGCCCCTGGGCGGTGACACCCTTAATCACACCTTTAACGCTCAGGCTGCCAGCAACTTTACCAACCCTGGCACTTACCAGGTAAAAGCCTGGGTAGAGATGCCCGGTGATGTGGACAACTCTAATGACACCGTTTACGGTGAGGTAATTAATGTGTATAATCCCATCAACAGCTTCCCCTACATCGAGGATTTTGAAGATGGCGTGGTAGGTACACAGAACATCAACAACAGTGACCTGAAGTTCGACGATGAATTTATTCCCAACTTTAAGTGGACAGTGGGTGAGGAACTTACTGCCGCCGACAAAACCGGTCCCTTCAGCGGTTTTTACTGGAACGGCAAGTATCTCTATGCCGAGGCCGGTGGTACCAGCTCCGCTGGTGAAACCTACCTGCGTACGGTATGTGTGGATATACCCGCCACTATGACTAATCCCACCCTCGATTTCCTTTATCACGACTACGCGCCTGACATTAACAGGCTCGAAATTCAGGTATCAGAAGAAGATGAGGATATCAGAACCTGGACCCCCATTACCGGTGCCAGCATTACCCCTTCTTCAAACTATGAGCTTGATGATTGGAAATTGAAGCGGGTAGACCTTAGCGCCTATGCCGGTCAGTCTATTAAACTGCGCTTTACCATCAAGAGAAAGGCAGGTACCAACCGCACCAATTTTGCGATTGACAACCTTACTATTTACGACCTACTGTCAACTGATGCCGGTGCTTTCTCTATTCTTAACCCCAGTAAGATTGGTACTTTTGACACGACCCTGATTCCACAATTCAGGATTATGAATTATGGTAGCAGCACCCTTAATAACTTTACCGTTCACCTGGATGTAACGCCACTGTGCGGTCCCAACCAAAATGTGACCAGCAGCTATAGCCAGAGTTACACCAGCCAGAACATTGCTCCTGCTCAAGGTGGCAACGTAAACTTCAACAGTGTAAACTGGGACTGGGATATCGGTGAATACCGCTTAACCGTGTACACCACCGCTTCTGGCGACTCCTATTCCTTTAATGACACCATCAGCCGCAATATTATTATAAGCGGCGATCCTATCGCGATTCAGTTTGACGACAACTTTGATCCCTGCGACTACTCTGCCAATGGCTTCTTTGCCGGTGGTAACGGATTATTGCAGTGGGAACTTGGTACACCTACCTTCGGCTTTAATGGTGCCCACAGTGCACCCAATGCCTGGGTAACCAACCTCGACGGCAAGTTCCGCATCGGTACTACCGAGCGCTTGCTGGTGCCCCTGCTCAATGAGTTTGACACTATCAGCAAGGCTGAGGTACGCTTCTGGCACAATATCGACTTCGGAAGCAGCAGCAGTTCTATGGCTGCCGGTACGGTGGAGTACTTTACCAACGGTGGTTATCAAACCCTCGGTACGGTTAACTCAAGTGTAGGTACCAACTGGTGGTCGAGTATCTATGCTACGCCATCATCACCCTTGTTTGCCAACGGCAGCAGCCCCGGTGCCCCGGCCTTTGTAAATTCCACTAATGGCCGCTGGATCCGTTCTACCTATCCGCTGGATCAGTTCAACTATTTTACCAATGACCTGATCATGCGGTTTATCTTTAAGTCAGATGCCAATATGAACCCGCTCAATGCCGGTGCCGGATGGGCAATCGATGACTTCTCACTCTATGTGCCTCCGCAAAACAGTGCCGCGCCGATGAAGGTGAGAACCGTGAAAAACCTGCCCTTCCCCGATGTGGAGCAACATTTCCTGATTACCGTTCGCAATACTGGTGGTAAGGTGCTCGATAGTTTCAAGGTTGAAGTTACCGTAGATGGTAATTCACTGGGCAGTGCATATTTCTATGAAGCGAAAAAGCTGCTTTATCGCGCCGATTCTATCCTGATTCCTCTTGGTGGCGGTAATTATGATACTATCTGGTCTCCAACCGAAACATTCCAGTTTAAGTATCCCTGGCCGGCCAGCACCGTGACTGCAGGACCGCACCAGGTTTGTGTGAAAACCTCACGCCCTAATAACAAGCCTGATGCCTACCCCTTTGACGATGAATACTGTAGGACTATTGATGTTTTTGATGAAATCGATTTAACCAGCAATAGTCCTGATACCAGCTACTGTAATGATTTTGAGGGAACTGACCCCAATTTGTTTAAGTGGTTTGCTACTAATTCGATTACTTTCGATCCCGATACGCCTTTGGCTCACTCCTGGCGTCAGGGAATACCGGACACTTCCCAATTACCCAATGCCCATAGTGGTAACCAGGTTTGGATGACCGATCTCAAGAAGAATTACCGTGAAGGAGACAGATCCTCATTATACACCCCTATCTTTATCATCGATAGCAACCAGACCTACGTAATGGACTTCTGGCACTGGATGCAATCAGAACCCTTGCACGATGGTGGAAATATTGAATTTACTGAAGATGGTGGCCTCACCTGGCAGCACATTGGCTGGGCCATTCAGGGCAAACCCTGGTACAACACCCAGTTTGTAAGTGCTCTCGATCAGATTAAACCAGGCTGGAGTGGCGATACCGAAGGTTGGATTAACTCCACCCTCAGCATGAACTTCGGTGCTTCCACCAAGATCATCTTCCGTATCCGCTTTGGTTCTGATCAGGATATTGAGGATAAAGGATGGGCTATCGACGACTTCTGCTTCTTTAAGACCAATTCAGGAGCTGAGTACTACTTCGGCGAAGGCGAAAATGTACTGCCCGAGGAAGAGGTGATAGGTTTGCCTACCCCTAACCCGGCCAGTGATCAAACTCAGATCAGTGCCGTATTCCCTAGCCCCACTGATGTTGAGCTGCGCGTGGTGAATACCATTGGTCAGCTGATTGAAGAGCGCTCAGTTAACCTTACCGAAGGAACCCACCGCTTCGACTTCGACACCCGCAGCTGGAGAAGTGGCGTTTACTTTGTGAATATTGAATATGACGGCAAGATGATTACCCGCAAGCTGGTGATCGCCAAATAAGTTTTCTTACCCTGTATTACTGGAAAGCCCCGGCCACATGGTCGGGGCTTTTTTTGTGCTGTCAAAAATTCAGCAAATATTGGAAACTGCTGCCAAATTGACCTCTCAGCAACCAAAAAGAGGCTTGGGAATTATTATTGAGCAGAGGCTATAAAAAAGCAATAATGGACTTCAATAAATTCACAATAAAAGCCCAGGAGGCCATCCAGCGCGCACAGCAGCTGGTGATGGAAAACGGGCAGCAGGCCATTGAAAATGGTCACCTCCTCAAGGCGATTTTTGAGGTGGACGAAAATGTACTGCCCTTTATTCTCAAAAAACTCAGTGTAAATGTTTCGGTATTTAAGCAGGCGCTCGACAGCATTATAAGGTCCTACCCCAAGGTGGAAGGTGGTAATGTGCATCTGTCGCGCTACGGCCAGGACACCCTGACCCGTGCTCAAACCCTGCTCAAAAAGTTTGGTGACGACTATGTGGCCCTCGAACACATAATTATGGCTATGCTCAAATCAGGCGATAGTGTGAGCCAGTTAATGAAAGACCAGGGCATCACCGAAAAGGGACTGGAAAGTGCCATCAACGAATTGCGACAGGGGAAAAAAGCAACTACCGCCAGCGCCGAAGACTCTTATAATTCCCTTAATAAGTATGCCCGCAATCTCAACCAGCTGGCAGCCGATGGCAAACTCGACCCGGTAATTGGCCGTGACGAAGAAATCAGGCGGGTGCTGCAAATCCTCAGCCGCCGAACCAAAAACAACCCCATATTGATTGGTGAACCGGGTGTGGGTAAAACGGCCATTGCTGAAGGTATGGCGCACCGCATCATTAAAGGCGATGTGCCTGAAAACCTGAAGGAAAAACAGTTATTCAGCCTCGATATGGGCGCCCTGGTAGCCGGGGCCAAGTATAAAGGTGAGTTTGAGGAGCGCCTCAAAGCGGTGGTAAAAGAAGTGGTAGACAGTGAAGGTCGCATCGTACTCTTTATCGATGAGATTCACACCCTGGTAGGTGCCGGTGGTGGCGAAGGGGCCATGGATGCCGCTAATATCCTGAAACCGGCCCTGGCCCGGGGTGAGCTGCGTGCCATTGGTGCCACCACTCTCAACGAGTACCAGAAGTACTTTGAAAAAGACAAGGCCCTGGAACGCCGCTTCCAGAAGGTAATGGTGGATGAACCCGATACCGATTCGGCCATCTCCATTCTGCGCGGTATCAAAGACAAGTACGAGGCGCACCACAAAGTGCGCATTAAGGATGAAGCTATCCTGGCATCGGTAGAGCTTTCGCAGCGCTATATCACTGACCGCTACTTACCGGATAAGGCCATTGACCTGATTGATGAAGCGGCCGCAAAGCTGCGGATGGAAATCAACTCCAAGCCGGAAGAACTCGATGCCCTCGATCGTAAAATTCTGCAGCTGGAAGTGGAACTGGAAGCAATCAAGCGGGAAGGTGATGATGGCAAAGTGACCAACATCAAGCGCGAACTGGCCGGCCTTAACGAAGAGCGCAACAGCCTCGCCGCCAAGTGGGAAGATGAAAAGGCACTGGTGGAAGGTATCCAGAAAGCCAAAATTGACATTGAAGAGCTGAAGCTGCAAGCCGAGCAGGCCGAACGGGCCGGGGATTTCGGTAAGGTAGCAGAGATACGCTACGGCAAGATCAAAGAAGCCGAGGAACGCCAGGCCAAGTTTGAAGAACAGATCAAGGATCTGCAAAAAGGTAAAACCCTGATCAAAGAGGAAGTGGATGCCGAGGATGTGGCCGATGTGGTAAGCCGCTGGACCGGTGTGCCGGTATCACGCATGCTGCAGAGTGAACGTGAAAAACTTTTGCAGCTCGAGGATGAGCTCCACAAACGCGTGGTAGGTCAGAAGGAAGCCATCATGGCGGTGTCGGATGCGGTGCGCCGCAGCCGTGCCGGTTTGCAGGATGAAAACCGTCCTATCGGTTCTTTCCTGTTTTTCGGTACTACCGGGGTTGGTAAAACCGAGCTGGCAAAGGCGCTGGCCGAATACCTCTTTAACGACGACAAGGCCATTACCCGCATCGACATGAGCGAATACCAGGAGCGCCACAGCGTAAGCCGCCTGGTGGGTGCCCCTCCCGGCTACGTGGGTTACGATGAAGGCGGCCAGCTTACCGAAGCGGTGCGCCGCAAACCCTATTCAGTGATCCTGCTTGATGAAATCGAAAAGGCACACCCTGACACCTTCAATATCCTGCTGCAGGTGCTTGATGAAGGCCGCCTTACCGACAATAAGGGCCGCACTGCCAATTTCCGCAATACCATCATCATTATGACTTCCAATATGGGTTCAAACCTCATCCAGGAGAAGTTTGAGAAGCTAACGGAAGAAAATAAGTACGAGGTGTATGAGGAAACCCGTGAAGAAATCCTCGCGATGATGCGCCGCAATATCCGTCCGGAATTTATCAACCGCATTGACGAACTGATTATGTTCCTGCCCCTGAGCAAAGAAGATGTGAAAGCGATAGTACGCCTGCAAATCAATATCCTGCAACGTATGCTTCGCAAGCAACAGGTTGAGATTGATGCTACGGAAGATGCGATCAGCTACCTCGCCGATATTGGTTTCGATCCTCAGTTCGGGGCCCGGCCGATAAAGCGGGTCATTCAAAAGCGGATAATGAACCAGCTCTCCAGGGATATCCTCAGCGGCTCGGTAGACAAGGACAGTTTGATTTTAATAGATCTCGAAAACGATCGCCTGGTTTTCCGCAACCAGCAGGCCGAATTGCCGGAGATCTCCTAAGCAGTTTTTAAAATGATCATTCAGTAACCCCTGACCGGCCCCGGCTCGCCAGGGGTTATTTTTTCAGCCTTAGATTGGCTTATTCAGCACCGCCGCATCATGCTTGCCGAGGAAGGCCTTTAACAGCTCAGGCTCCTTCCCGGTTTCGTCAATAATGAGCTTTCGCAATCTGTCATCGCTATAAAAGGTTGAGCCATACACCGAAGTATCGGTTATGCGGTCGCCTACCCAGCTTACACCGGCATCTTCGCTGTGATCGGTAAAATGATAATCGCCGGTGGCCGCTGTTGGGGCCAGGTCGATATTAACATAGGTGAAAATCAGTTTACCGCCGGGACGTAAATGGTAAAACAACTTCTGTAACCACTCCCTGCAGAGGGCTTCAGGAAGGTGCGTAAACACCGAAATAGCAATGATCAGATCGTAGTTGGACGCGTTGAGGCTATTAGCGTCACTGCCATGTAACAGGGTTTTAAAGCCAAAAGTCTCCTGCTGGTACCGCAGGGCCTGTTCCTTGATCTCCGAAACCTGGATTTCGGCCGCCGGAAAAAAGGCGGGGTAAAAGCGGGAACAACGGGCATATCCCGAACCAAAATCAAGTAATTTCCCCACCTCAAAATCCTCGGGCAGCAAAGCCGAAAGCTTTTTAGCGGCCACCATACCTACCCGGAAATACTTGTACACCGCCTCGGCAGAGGAGTCAGGAAAACGGCGCAGCTGGTGGTGAAACATAAGGTCGTTCTTATGCACGCTGCTGTCAAAATCGGCTATCCCGAATTCTTTGCTGGCCCGTTCCCGCAGATAGCTATGCAGAACAGGGCTGAAGGTGATTTTATCCGGTGTAACCAGTTGCAGATAGCTATTGAGGTACTGCAGCTGCTTTTCAAATTCCAGCCTGGTTTCAGTAACCCCCAGCTTATCGCGCAGCCAGGCACCAATTTTATTCCTGATGTTCATCTTAAAAGTAAATCGGGTAAAACCGCACTCCCCCCTTTTCATTGAACTCAAGGGCGGGCAGCGGCAGTTTCACACAGTTTAACGTCTTAAACAGGGCACGCCAAAAAGGCTTTTTCACTTTCAGGCGCCGCAGGTCAATATCAGGAGCAAGATAAAACTGTCGCTGAAACTTATATTGGGGATTATTTTGATAAAGCCCTTCCTGGTAAAAGGAAGTAATCATACCATCGGCACCGTAGCCCACCGCCAGGTTAAGCCAGTCAGGTATGGGCTGCCAATCAGTAAAACTCTGCAGATTGGCTGACAGCCAATAGGTCTGACCGTTGTAGTCCTTCAGCAGACTCTCACTCCAGTTAGATCCCAGGAGTTCCGGGTATTCAGCGGCATAGGGACTGGGGTGGTATGAAAACTTCAAGCTTATACGCTGCTCCCGCCAGGCGGCCTCCTGGCCCAGCAGTAGTGCCGTGCCGGCTGCATTGGCCGCCATATCACCCCAGGAAAACCCCCAGGCCGCTGAATGCCCATCGAGCAGTTCAATCCCACTTAAAAACACCAGGCCAAGACTGCCGCCATACAAAGCGGCCTTGGGCTTTTCCACCCCACTCCATTCCAGGAACTCCAGACCAGCATAGCCTACCTGGTAGGCAGTAAAGGCATGCCCCACCTTATCAACCTGCAGCCAGTTTTGGCCATCATTATAAAGATGAAAATCACTTTGCGGATAGCCGCTGTACCAGGCCCGGTTCAGCATCAGGTAACTACCAGCAAGCAAAACCGCCTCTGTACCGATAATACTGTAAAAACGCTGGCTGTCAAAAACCGGCGAAGGTTCAAAAAAAGAAATTGTATCAGAAGGCGGCTGCGCATACAGCTTAGTGTGGCTGAGCCACAACAAGAGTGCTATGCGCGCCAGCTGCTTCATCGTACCCCGGCACGGTTGGCCCAGTTGCGGTACTTGCGGGCATTAATATTGTGCTGACGGAGATTGGTAGCAAAATTGTGGTAACCGGGGCGCTCAGGATCTGCCGCCATAAATATGTAATTGTGGTCGCTGTGGTTGAGCACCGCATCTATGCTGCTCAAAGCTGGAATTTTAATCGGTCCGGGGGGAATGCCGGGGTAGATATAAGTGTTGTAGGGTGAATCATAGCGAATGTGCTTGTTGTACACCCGCCGTATGGTTTCATGGGGATGATCAAGCTTATAGCCATACACCGAGGTAGGATCCGACTGTAGCAGCATTCCCCGTTTCAGACGGTTCAGATAAAGGCCGGCTACCATCGGTTTTTCGTCGGGCTGCACCGTCTCCTTTTCCACAATTGAGGCCAGGGTCACCGCTTCAACCGGACTGAGCTCAAGCGCCGCGGCTTTATTTAGGCGGGCCTCCGTCCAAAAACGGTCAAATTCCTGGCGCATGCGCTTGAGAAAGGCAGTAGCAGAGGTATTCCACCACACCTCGTAGGTGTTGGGCAGAAAGTAAGCGGTCACCGTATTCTTGTCCACCCCAAAGGCCGACAGGGCATCACTGCTCTCAAAAAGGGTGAGAAAACTTAGGCTATCAGGCTCCAACTGATGACCCAGCTTGCCGGCCAGTTCATAAATACCGCTGATATCGTGTAAGGTAATCCGGATCGGATCCTGATCGCCGGCCCGTAGTTTATTCACCAGCTTATTGTTGGTCATTTTCCCTTCCAATACATAGCGCCCGGGCTTCACCAGGGAAGGATAGTTTTTTTTCCGGGCCACCCAGTCAAAATTATCCACCTTCCTGAGAATGTCTTTCGCCCTGAGGCTGTCCAAAACTTCCTGGTAGCTGGCCCCGCTATAGATATAGAGCACCTTTTGCTCATCCTTCTTCATGGTGGTATTTACCGCCCAAACCTTCCGGTAATAGTCATAGCCGATATAAAGCCCCAACAGCAGCAACAGGGCCGCAATAATCCTCAGTACCTTCTTCAATTCCTTTTCTTTAAATATGACAATGCCTGCCGCGCCCGCTCATTTTGCGGATTAATACGCAAGGCCTCTTTCAGCGCCTTAAGCGCTTCCTCATTATTATCCTGCAACAATAAGGAATTTGCCAGATTAAGCCACGCCAGCTCATAGTCAGGATTGCGGCTGAGGGCCTTCCTGAAATAGCGGTCGGCCCGCTTAAACTCTTTTTGCTGCAGATAATAAAACCCAAGGTTGTTGAGGGCCTCGGCATGATAGGGCTGCTCCTTTAGTATAGCCCGGTACGCAGTTAGTGCTTCATTGTGGCGTCCCAACTGCTGTAAGCTATTGGCCAGTTTCAGCCTGAAATCGGGGGCATGGGGCACCAGTTCCACCGCACGCTGGTAAAACAACATGGCTTTACTGCTTTTTCCCCTTTGCTGGTAGCTTTCCCCAATGCGGTAAGCCGCCCAGCCATCCTCATTATCGTAAGAGACTTTATTCAACTTCTGCAGCACCTCACTCTGCCCGATTCGCTCCACCAGGGCCACTACCTCAGCCGGTTGCTGTTTCAGGAAGTAATACTGCAACCACTGGTTAAGATGTCGGGAAGGATCCCCTGCTTTTTGTAAAAAAAACAGGGCGCTGTCCAGATACCAGTCTTTAGCCTCAAAACGCTCAAATTGCTGCAGGTAAGCCACCGCCTTATTGCGGGGAGCGGGCTTTGGATTGTTAACCGCCACCAGGCCCAGAAATTCACGTAAACCGCTGGTATCCACTACCCGCCCCGGTATTTTTATTTTGTGGTCATGCACACTGACATGAGGAATATCGGTAGAACCGGATGCCGGCATGTGGCAGCTCACGCAATTGAAATTAGCTGCTCTCAATTTGCTCTCCTCTTCGGTGCATTCGTGGGCCGGTGCACCGCGGTGACAGTTGCCACAGGTGGAATTGAATTTTTCAATTTTGGTCTCTTTTACAGTAATGTGAGGGTTGTGGCAGCTGATGCAATTGAATCCCTCCGCACCCTGGATAACGCATTCACTTTGGCGAAAGCGATCGATATGTGAGGCCATGATAAACTCATCATCAGCATTGGAATAACGGGGCAGATATACTTCCATTACCTCGCTCAGTTTCATACCCGGTTTAAAATCCAGAAAAGATTTGCCGGGCTGCAATACCGTATTGCCCTGCAGGTGGCAGCGCTGGCAAACCTCAAACTGCAGGTCAGCAGGCAGCTTCTTTACATTTACGATGGAATAGTCGGTATCGCGGGCCGTATCCACCAACTGGCCACTACTCACCCGCTTTACATGCAATTCGCCCGGTCCGTGACAACGTTCGCAGTCAATGGCCATAGGCACTTTAGCATACTTGTTAATAGAGCCCTTTACAAAAGCTTCAGGTATGGAATTATGACAGGAGGTGCACTCCAACCCAATTTTACGGCTAAAGCGACTGTTGTTTCCCCCCTCAAACCCCGGGGGTAAATCGAGTTGCTGCTTTTGGGCGTACCAGGTAAAGGGTGCCTGGGTGAGATATCCGTTTTGTTCGATAATATGGGAATTGGTATGCTGACCGCTTCCAACCACATAATCAATGGCCTGGATGAACTGATAGAGGGTATCGCCGGAGTCGTGCAGGCGGAATTCCTGCAGATATAGGGAATCGCCCTCCCAGTAAGGATGGTAAGTGAGTTTGAGATTGGGATCATGCAAAAGGCTGTTACTACCAATACTGGCAATGCTCTTATGGGTATCGGCCACTCCAAATGAAGAGCCCATACCGGTATGAATGAAGGTTTGGTAGATTTCGGCATGACACTGCCGGCAGGCGTCAATGCCAAGGTAAGCAACAGTATCATTGTGATTTAGATAGCGTGGACCTTCTTCGCCGGCGGGTTCAAGGGCAGTGCTGGTATCGCTGTTGCAGTGCGACAGTGTCATCACCAAAACCGTAATCAGGCTCAACACCAGAACTGTAGGTACTTTCCACTTCATTAATCTTGGCGCAATAGCTGTAAAAAGTACTCATCTTTATAGCGCGAACCACTGCGAATCCAGGCTTTTTTGTGGCCGGTAATCTCAAAGCCACATTTTTGAAAGAGACGGATGCTGGGTTGATTCTCCTCAAGGATGTTGCAATAAAGCTGCCTGAGATTGAGGTATTCAAAGCAGTAGTTTATCAGCACTTGCAGGCTCTCGGAGGCAAAGCCGTTGTTACGCTTCTTTTCATCGCCAATCAGAATGCCAATACCGGCGCGCTGGTGAAAAGGGTCGAAATCAAAAATATCGACGGTGCCGATGGTTTGCCCATCCTTGGTGTCAATCATAAATCGCTGCTGCCCGGCCTCGTAAATACTCTGTTGGGCATTATCGATATAGCGCTCCATCAGGTTGCGGCTGTAGGGGGCGAGGGTACCGCTCAGTTCCCAGTAAGGGCTATGGTTTTCCCACTTCAGCAGCAAGTCAAGGTCAGCTGGTTCTACTGCCCTAAGTGCTATGGTTTTCCCTTTGAGCCAAGTCATAATTCAATCATACCTTCAAATACCCTCCCGGCCGGACCACTGAGCCAGATATTCTGATAGCCGTGGTCAGCTGCTTCAAAGCTAACACTTAAATTGCCACCGGCTGTCTTTACCGCCACCGGGCTATCCCCCACCCTTCTGCTGTAATGGGCGGCCAGGGCCGCTGCCGTTACACCGGTGCCGCAGCTATAGGTTTCATCTTCCACCCCGCGCTCAAAAGTGCGCATCTCCAGGCCATCATCTAAGGCTTTCACAAAATTCACATTAACGCCTTCGCGGCGGTAGCTTTCACTGTTGCGGATGCTGCGCGCCTGATCTACAAATTCGGCACCGGGCATGCTGGCTTTAAAGGCCACGTGATGCGGCGAACCGGTATCGAGAAAAAAGCTGCTGTCATCGCGCTGCTGTAGCTGCCCCACCGGAATCATTTCCAAACTGACCGTGTCGCCCTTAATACGGGCACGGTGATCGCCATCAATTGCCTTAAAGAGATACTCGCTTTTATGGATCCCCAGGTCATGGGCAAAGCGCACAATACAACGCCCGCCATTGCCACACATACTGCTCTGACGGCCATCGCTGTTGAAGTACACCATCTCAAAATCATAGCCAGGGAGCTCATTCAGGATAATCAGGCCATCGGCACCAATGCCAAAGCGACGGTCACAGAGTTTTTCGATTTGTGCCTGGGTCAAAAAATCAAGCTTGCTGATGCGTCCATCAAGCATTATAAAATCGTTTCCCGTACCTTGGTATTTGTAAAATGACAGCCCCATAAAAGCTTCGTTAAAATCCTGTTAAAACCAGTGTCAGCCTGACAATAAGCTCAGTGATGGAATAGTTATTGAAAAGGTGATTTCACCATTTGAAGTTGCAAATTAAAAGCTTTCGTTACTAATGAAAAACATAATTAAAATTGTCTTGGTCTCAGCCCTGGGTGGCGCCATCACTCTCGGCTCTTACAAAGCATTTTTCGAAGAAGAGCAAACCGCCATTTTTGAAAGCTCCCCCACTCCTATCGTCCGTACAGCCGGATTTTCGGAAGAAGTGCAGGCCGGCTTTGTGGAAGCGGCCGAAAACTCGGTCAATTCAGTGGTGCACGTAAAAACAGCGGTAGAGAGCCGTCAACCCTATGCCAATAGTCCGCTTGACTTTTTCTTTGGCCAGCCGCGTGGCTATACTCCCCGCATGCAAATGGGAACCGGCTCCGGCGTGATTGTATCGGCCGATGGCTATATCGTTACCAATAACCACGTGATTGCCAATGCCCGCCAAATTCAGGTTACCCTAAACAACGGTGAGGAATATACGGCCGAGGTGGTAGGCGCTGACCCTACCACCGATATCGCCCTGGTGAAGGTAGACGCCGAGGATCTCCCTTATATGGTGTTTAGCAATTCCGACGAGGTAAGACTGGGTGAATGGGTACTGGCCGTGGGCAACCCCTTCAACCTCACCTCCACGGTTACCGCCGGTATTGTAAGCGCCAAAAGCCGCAGCATCGGTATCATCAACGAGCGTTCGGCCATCGAATCCTTTATTCAAACTGATGCCGCGGTAAACCCCGGTAACAGTGGTGGTGCCCTGGTGAATACAGAGGGGCAGCTCATCGGTATCAACAGCGCCATTTCCACCCATACCGGCTCCTATGAAGGTTATTCCTTCGCGGTGCCCAGCAATATTGTGAAAAAGGTGGTTGAGGATATCCTCGAATACGGTACAGTGCAACGGGCATTTATCGGAATTAATATTGCCGATGTTACACCGGTATTAGCCGAACAGGCCGAACTCAACATCAACAACGGCGTATATGTAGGCGGTCTCACCCCCAACGGTGCTGCCGCCGATGCCGGTATTAAGGAAGGTGATGTAATTGTGGCGGTAGACGAGCGCCGGGTAAACAAGAGCAGTGAACTACAGGAACTGATTGGCCGCAAGCGCCCCGGTGACAAAGTGATCCTGACCGTACATCGCGACGGCAGTCAGCGCAATATTGAGGTAAAATTGAGGAATCTGGATGGCACTACCGAGGTAGTACGGCGCGCCAGCGGCAATACTTTTGTGCAGCGGCTCGACGCCGGCTTTGAGCCCCTTGATGAACGCTCAAAAAAGAAACTCAACATCGACTATGGTGTGGAAGTTACAGAGCCCGGCAACGGCCTGCTGGCAGAGCAGGGCATTCCGCAGGGATTTGTAATTACCAAAATTGCCCGCCGCCCTATTCGTGATGTAAACGATATTGAAGAGGCGGTACGGGAAATGCGCCAGGGCGACCCGGTAGTTATTGAAGGTTTTATGCCCAGTGGCCGCTATAAATATTTTGCCTTTGGCTTTTAAGCCCGGCATATATCATCCCAAAAGACTAATAAATCAAAAGCCTCTCCTTGAGGCTTTTACTTTTTCTTACTGCCGTTGTTTACCCCCTTTAAAAGAGATACATTTGCGGCAGTTTTCAAAAAAACCATAAGGCACACTAAAAATGGCTGAAACTTTAGACTATCAGAGCTTGGTAGCTGACCGCATTGCGCAGGAAAAAGCGGCTGCCGATTTCTTGAAAAAAATCAGTGAACTCTATCTGGACAAAGGAATTGAAATGGTGCTCTTCCGCAACCAGCTTATTGACCAGCGAGTGAGCGAAATCCTCAACCTGCACGAATACGCACGCAAGTTTGTAGGACAAAACATTACCATCAACGATACCCTCGCCCTGCTTAGCGAACTGGTGGAGATGGAACTGGCTCCGGCCCGTATGGATATCGGACGCCTGGCCAGCGAATGGCTCAACGAAAAAGGCAACTATGCCAGCGAAAGAGCATTTCTGGAAGACAAACTGGCCGATTTTATCGGTGCAGACAATATGCAACGTACCACCCCCAAAGACGTAGTTTTATACGGTTTTGGACGTATTGGCCGCCTGGTGGCCCGTGAGCTGATGGCTCAGGAAGGTAAAGGCGAGCAGCTGCGCTTGCGCGCCATTGTTACCCGTGGTGAAAATGCGCTTAGCCTGGAGAAGCGCGCTGCCCTCCTGCGCGAGGATTCAGTACACGGACCATTCCCCGGCACCGTGGAGGCTGACATCGACAATAATGCCCTGATCATTAATGGCCGTACAATTCAGGTTATCGGTGCCAATGCACCCGAAGATATCGACTACACGGCTTATGACATCAATAATGCCCTGATCATTGACAACACCGGTGCCTTCCGCGATGAAGAAGCCCTGGCCCGCCACCTGAGTGCAAAGGGCGCAGAAAAAGTACTGCTTACTGCCCCCGGCAAAGGTGTTCCCAACATTGTGCACGGTGTGAATCAAAAGGATTTTGACCCTGCTAAGGTGGATATCTTCTCTGCGGCCTCATGTACCACCAATGCCATTACCCCGGTGCTGAAAGTAATTGACGATACCCTGGGTGTGGTGAAAGGACACATCGAAACTGTGCATGCCTACACCAATGACCAGAACCTGGTGGACAATATGCACAAAAAATACCGCCGTGGACGTGCGGCTGCCCTTAACATGGTGATCACCGAAACCGGTGCCGGAAAAGCGGTAGCCAAGGCACTGCCCCAACTGGAAGGCAAGCTGACTTCTAATGCCATCCGCGTACCTGTGCCCAATGGATCATTGGCACTGCTTAAACTGGACGTAAATAAGGAAACCAGCAAGGAGGATGTGAACGAGATTATGCGCAAGGCTGCCCTTACCGGTGACCTGGTGGAGCAGATTCGCTACTCGATGAGCAACGAACTGGTATCATCTGACATCGTTGGCAACTCATGCCCATCAGTATACGACAGCCACGCCACCATCGTTTCTCCTGATGGTAAAAGCCTGGTACTTTACGTTTGGTATGACAACGAATATGGCTATACCCGTCAGGTTATCCGCCTGAGCAAGTACATAGCCCAGGTAAGACGCAAGCGCTACTACTAGTAGGTTAAAGCTTTTAAAATGATAAAACTCCAGTCACTTGACTGGAGTTTTTTTTTTTGTCCTGTTTCCCTCCTCCCAAAAAAAACGCCCCACCAAAGGTGGAGCGTTCTACTATATCCCTGGGGGATCTGATCTTATTTCACAATCAGGCTTCGTGAGCTTTTCAGTACTCCAGCCTTATCAATCAGCAAATGATACATTCCAGCCGGCAATCCATTGAGATCTAATCTAAGCTCGCCAGCATTTTGGGCACTTTGAGGAGCCATGATTAGCTTGCCGGTGGCATCAAAAAGCTTTATGCCATAATCCTGCCAGTCAATTGATTCTGAAGCCAGCAGTACCCACTCGTCAGCCGGGTTGGGGTAGAGCTCATAATGCTCGCCATCCACGCTGTACTCAGCAATTGATATGTCGTTAAATACAAAGAGATCCCTCTTGATGCTGCGGGCACAGCCGCGGGCATCAGTAACGTTCAGCGTGATCTCATATTTACCTTTCACAGCAAAGGCGTGGTCAGGATTCTGCAGGCTGCTGGTACTGCCATCGCCAAAATTCCAGGTCCAGGAATTGGCCACCTGGCTGCTGTCGTAAAAGTTCACCGTAGTGTTAATTCTTACCGTATCAGCGCTCATGCTGAAATAGGCATACAGCGGATTCACCTGAATTACCTTGGAGATGGTATCAAAACCGGCCGAGTTGGTAACTCTCAGGGTTACCCGGTAGCTTCCGGGTTTGTTAAACTGATAAATCGGATCAATCTGATTTGAGGTTCCACCGTCACCAAACTCCCAGTAAGAGCTACCACTATTGTTGAGCGACTCGTTGGTGAATACCACCTGGCCGGTACAACTGTCAGCTACCACATACTGGAAGTCAGCCACTGGCAAAGCAGCACTACTGGCGTTGAGGCAGACCACCCGATTAGTATCATTATTATTGATCAACAACAAGGCCGAGAAGGTATTGCTGGTGGTGGGAACAAAACTAACCTGAACGGTAAGACTGTCACCAACCGCAATAGTACCGCTGGAAGGACTTACCACGAAAGCCGGGTTACTGGCTATGATACTGCTCACATTAAGGGGCTGACAGCCATCATTGTACACCTTCAGGGGATAAGTTGCCGTATCGCCCACCAAGGTTTGGGAGTAGAATAAACAGGTATCGCTGAGAGCAATTTCAGGCTTCGAAACCACATTCATCGTTAGCGGAACGGTGGTTACCGCCGCACCCGGGGCATTGGTACTAATATTAAGATTAGTGTGATAACTACCCTGGCTGAGCCCTACTGAGTTAAACAGCAGATTGCGGTTTGCGCTGGCACCGGCATTTACCGAACCACTATTACTTCCTACCACCGATACCCAATTTACGGCCGAGGTTAGCTCTACTTCCACCCGGTGAAAAGAACCAGTGCCCCCATCCACATCATAGGTGTTGTCAAGCTCAAAACTAATTACCCCATCCGAAGTCCAGTTCTGCACATTGGTACCGTAGAAGAGCAAATCGATGGTATCGTTTACATAGTTCTTATTATTATCCGGTACAGTACCGTAGTAATAGCTGTTATCAATGGTAAGGTATGTACGCTCATAATAGGTGTCATAATCGCCATGCAGGATTATCCGCAGACGCAGGGTATCACTTTGCGACACCCCGGAGAAGCTGTGGGTGGTGGTAGCCGAATTGGTGTTGTAGGCTTGCTGCGACACTCCCTGGTAGCCACCAATATCAAGGCTGTAATTCATATTGCCCTGACCGGTGTTATTCAGTTTAAAGGACTGATATTTAATGAGGTTACAGGAGTTCACTTCCACCACCAGGCTGTCTACCGGTAAATCAAGTACCGGAGCACCCTGGGAAGTACCACTCACACAAATTTCAAAAACCGAATCGTTATTGGCCACCAGTAGCGTATCGGTGAAGCTACCCACTGTTTGAGGTGAGAAAGTGGTAACAAGGGGTACGGTGTCTCCCGGTAAAATTGCCACCGGCAAGTTAGCAATACCAAACACTGACAGACTACCACTGGCCGCAGTGATATGCAGGGTATCACAGCCATCGTTGTGCACCCAGGCCGTATCGCTAGCCACTGCTCCCTGCAGCACATTGCTGTAGCTAATACAGGCATTACTGAGGCGATTAACCGACGCACTACCCTGTACGGTGAGTTGCACCGGAATGGTAAGGGTCGGATTCTGGGGATCGTTGGTATTTACCACCACCTGAGAGTTGTGGGTACCGGTAGCCAAACCAGCCGACTTCAGCCAGATGTTGAGCATGGTAGTATCGGCCTGTGCCACCTGACCCGAATCCGGGCTTACCCTCATCCAGTCAGGCAGAGCATCGCCTTCAACCAGGTCGAGGAAGCCATTCATGATATTAGCGGTAGTGGTGTCGTCAATAAAACTGCCACCCGACCCCGCGTATAGCAGGTAATAGATTCGAGTGGTGTTGGCAAGACCAGAAATAACATGATTGTCATAATCAGTGTTAGTGGAATAGCTATGGCTTAGGCCGGGCTGGTCTTCTACAATTACCAGGTGATTTACAGATGGGTCATAAGCATTATAAACCCGCTTTACAAACCCCTTATAGCTTACGCCACCCCGGGTGGTGGTCAAAATAGTGGCATTGCTGATGCCGGAACCATCAGCACCGAGGTTGCCGTCAATGGTAAAGCTGCTAACGCCATCCAGATCAGCGGCGAACAACCACATACCTGAGCCTTTGTAGCTAAAGTATTCACCATTGCTGCCGAGATGGCTGGAAGTTGTAAGCAGGTCATCGGAATAATAAATAGGGCCGCCGATGTTGGTAGACAGCATGTTGCCGCCATCATACATATCGCCGCCGCCATCGTTGATCTGATAACCAAGGGTTCCTTCACTAAAGTAATAAGGACTGGGTATAAGGCTTACCAAACTACTATGGGCCGCCTTAAAAGTATCGAGCACATCCTGCAGCCCGCTACCGTCCTGGCCGCCGACCTTAAAAGCAAGATCATTAAGTCCCAGTAAATTACCGAGATTCCGCTGAATGAGAATGGAGTCATTACAGGAGAATATCGTATCCGTGATAGGCGTAACATCCAGGGTGGCCGCCGGCGCCCCTATGGCATAGCCACTAAGGCAGATATAGCCGGTGGTGTCATTGCTGATCACCGATAAGGTGTCCTGGCGCAGGCCAAGGATGGCGCCGGGGTTAAAGCTCAGCTGAATATAGGCTGAGTCACCGGGAGCGATGGTAGGTGGCACGCTCATTACGCTGAAGTCAAACTGATTGACATTAAGGCTGCTAATCACCAGATCGGCACAACCGTCATTGTAGAGCAGGATTGAATCCTGAACCGTGGTACCGGCCATGGTCGTATCAAAATCAGTGCAGGCAGCAGGCAGCTGTACATTGGGAATGCCATTGAGATACAAGGTTACCGGGAACGAATACACCGGGTTAAGGGGATCGTTGCTGAAAATATTGGCGGTAAAATTATATGTACCTGATACCATGCCCGCAATGGCGATTTTAGCAGTAAGCGTGTCGGCAGAGCTAGCCGCTATGCTGCCGGTATCAGGGTGAAATACCAGGGCATTGCTGATCTGCGAAGTAATGGCAAAATCATCGACCATCCAGAAGTCATAGGTGGAACCGGAGTTGGAGGTCTGTTCGAGGCGAAATTTAATACCAGTACCCTGGGCAGCAGCCGGTATGGCCACCGAAACCGGGTAGTTGGTATTGTTTAAACTGGTGTAGTTGTAATTAACCTGCTGCCAGCTAAGCCCATTGTCAGTTGAATATTTGATGTAAATACCTTCGCCACTTTCCGCAAAATCACAAGAACTCTGATTCATAGTGAAGCTGATGGTGCCGCCGTTGCTGGTATTGAGCGGAACGGTTTCTATCCACCTGGGACCACTGCTGGATCCGAATACCATGGACTGGCTTCCTGAAATAACACCGCAATTGGTATTGAGTGCTACCCCGCCTGACCAGTTTGCCCACAGGGAAGTGTTAAAGCTGCTGGCTTCGAAATCATCAGTTACATTCTGACTTACTGATGAGTTCGTAGACCAATTGAGGATGCCCTGGCCGCTGTTGTTGATGATAAACTGAAAGCTGGCCGAATCACTACATCCGGTAAAGGATAGTGTGTAATCAGTAGAGTCGGTGCCAATTACCGGTGTAAGCACCGACTGGCCTGTGATACATATGGAAAGGCTGGTATCGGCGTCAAAAATGGAGATAGTGTCATTATAACTACCAATGGCGGTAGAGTTGAGCTGTACCTTCACATAAGTGCTGTCATCCATTCCCAATACATAAGGTGCGCCTATGAAACTGATATCACTATCAGTGGAATAAACACTGTCCAGCTGCAGTGAATCACAGCCAGTGTTCCATACCAGAATTGAGTCAGTTACCGGTATACCGGTATAAACATTGCCATAGCTGAGGCAGCTGGCCGACTGATGTAACTCAGACTGACCGGTAACCTCAAGGCGGAGAGGAATCACCATACCGTCGAGGGCAGTGTCGTTTGACTGCAGTACAAAATTGAGCCAGTAAACACCAGCCAGCAGATCGCTGGCATCAGCATTAATAAAGATAACGTTGTTGGAACCATTACTAAGGTTGCCACTACTGGGATTAAAGGTGACATTGTCCAGCAGGTCCAGTGAGCTAAGCTCTACCTTGTCCAGTCCAACAGTTGCAGTATAGTTGTTATAGATGCGAATTTCACTTAGCTCCGTCACCGAGATTAGAAACTCAGCCGCGGTTACCACCGCAACCCCATCTACATAAATGTCATAAGTTTCATTGGTAAAATCGATATTCTTCAGTTCGATTTTAGCCCAGCTACCGGTGCTGATGGTGTGATAGTAAGTGTTGTAATAGCCATTCTGACGGTAAACCAGGCGTAAGTCGTTATAGCGGAAATAGCTGTAGAAAATCTCTCTGAAGCTGCCGTACTGATCCAGTCCTCCCAGGAAATTATAACCGTGATAAGAAGTGTAGCTGTCGGTTTTGGTATAGTAGCTATAGCTGGTGGGCTGTGAAGGGGTAAAGCTGCCCAAAAGACCGTTGTACACTGATCCGTAACCACCTAGCTCAAGATAGCGACTACCTTCAGGGGCATTGGTGGTGCCGTAGCTGATAGTTTGCGTAGCAGAATTGTTGCTAAAGGCTCCCAGGCTACTGTTTTCAAAGTCCTCATCGAAAATCAGATTGGAGGTAGGCTGCTCCAGGCTCAGGCTGTAGTTGAGATTGCCCGAACCCGAGTTGCTAATGGTCAGAGAAGTGGAGTTTGAACTGCCACAGGGAACGGTTACAGAAACGGTATCGTCAGAAACGTTACCGGCGGGGGCACTTTGCACATTGAGGGTGGTATAGGCACTGGTATCAGAACCGCTACAGTTGGTAGCGATAAGCCGCACCTGCACTGCTCCGGTAGTGGTATAGGCATGAGTAGGATTGGCGGCGGTGGAAGTACTGCCATCACCAAACTCCCAGATGTAATCAGCGCCACCCGTGGTAGTGTTGATAAACAAAACCGGTGTGTTAAAAGCAGGTGAAGTACTACCTACAGCAAATGAGGCGGTGGGAGCGCTGCTGCTATTGGTGGTCCAGGTAGTGGTGAAGCCAATATTGTTGCTGCTTGAGTTAGAAGTAAAGCGCACTGTAATGGCTCCGCTGGTAGAAGTTATGGAGTTGCCATTGTTGGGCAAGCTGGTGCCGCTATAGCTACCCAGGTAAGTTCCTGAAGTTCCTACCCCGTCATAGAGGTACACATAGTCGCCATAGTAGCAGTTAAACTGGCTGAATACAAGTGATACAGTACTGTTTCCGGGTGGGTCTATCACAAAGGTACCATCGGCATAATTGGGGTAATTAGCCGCTCCACCGGGGTCACGTAGAATTCCGACACAGGCCGTACTGGTATCGGCCCCGGAACTGGGAACAATGTTTTGTGCACTTACAAGCAGTGATCCGAACAGAAAGAGCGAGCTGAGGAAAATCCTGGTCACCATAGGTGAATGACCGGGCCCGCTAATGAACTTAGGGAAATAGGGTAGCAGTTTCATCATATTGGAAATTCTGAATAAATAAATAATTCGCGTGGCAAGATTACTAAAAAAACCCCTTGGAAATTAAGCACTTGAGTTAAAGTATTAAGCTAATTTAAGAGGGTAAAATAAACTTTTCATGCCTGGACAACTAAGGCTCTCACTAACAGCTGGCTGGAATTTGTACGAAGTTGACCATCAATATATTTAAGCTTTAAAGTAATAAATTAACCGTAATATTCATTGATTATTAGACCATCACACTTAGCCATCGATGAAATTATGGGAGTAGCAGGCTTTAAATCAAAAAAAAAAGCACATCCGGAGGGATGTGCTTCGCTAATACAATTGGGCTATCAGGCTACTTAAAGGGCGGGCGGGCCACCTTAGCTTTAAGCATCTTGTTGCGGATATCCAGATAAATTTCGGTGTCAGGACTGCTGTACTCTGTTTTCACGTAGCCCATTCCAATCGCTTTTTTGCTTGATGGCAACTGGGTACCTGAGGTAACCCTGCCGATTAGTTCACCGGCCTCATTCTTAATATTATAGTCTTTACGCGGAATACCACGATCTTCCATTACAAAGCCCACCAGCTTTTGCGCGGGGCCATTCTCTTTTTGTTTTTTGAGCTCTTCCGCGTTAATAAAGCCGGTCGAAAGCTTGGTAATCCAGCCCAGGCCAGCTTCAATGGGTGAGGTGGTATCGTCAATATCATTGCCATAAAGACAAAACCCCATTTCCAGACGTAAGGTATCACGGGCCCCAAGGCCAATAGGCTTGAGGTCAAATTCCCGTCCGGCAGCCATTATTTTATCCCACACCTTTTGGGCATCTTCATTTTTCACATAAATCTCAAAGCCCCCGGCGCCGGTATAGCCGGTAGCGGAAACAATCACATTGTCTGCCCCGGCAAAAGTTCCCTCCTCAAAGGTGTAATACTTCATGTTTGCGAGGTCTATATCACTCAATCCATTAAGAGCCTTTACCGCATCGGGACCCTGCACGGCAAAAAGTGAATATTCATCAGACTGATCCACCATAAGGGCAGCCTCCTCGTTATGTGTTTGCAGCCAATTCCAATCTTTTTCAATATTGGAGGCATTCACTACCAGCAAGTACTCCTTATCTGAAAAACAATACACCAGCAGGTCATCCACAATACCACCCTGTTCATTGGGCAGGCATGAATACTGCACTTTGCCGGGTACCAGCTTGCTCACGTCATTGCTGGTAACTCTCTGCAAAAAAGCCGCGGCATTATCACCGCTTATGCGGAATTCACCCATATGGCTAACGTCGAATATGCCCACCTTTTCGCGCACATGATTATGTTCGGCCACTATACCTTCATAGTGTACCGGCATATTGTAGCCGGCAAAGGCTACCATTTTAGCGCCCAGGTCCTGGTGGGTTTTCTCTAACTGAATCGACTTCATTTTTTTGGTGATATTTTTAAAAGTTTCTTAAAATCTTCCTGCATAACAGGCTTGGTAATGTAACGGCTCACATCAGGATTGGCAGCCGCACGTTCCATATCGTTTTCATCAATAGATGAACTCACTATGTAAATACTAATATTCTCACGTTTTTGAGCGGAGAGCTGCTCATACTCATTCATAAAATCCCAGCCATCAATTATGGGCATATTTACGTCCAGCAAAATCAGGCCGGGCAAGCGCTCATCCTCATCTGTCATTCCCCTGAGTTCATCAAGCGCGTCCTGGCTCTCTTCAAAAGCCCTTACTTCAATGGTCGGGTCCGCTTCCTTGATATAGCGTGTTGAGGCATAGCGATAAATCTTATCATCATCTACCAACCATACTTTTCGGAATAATGCCATATCGTAATATTAAAAGGTAATAACAATTTTCTCGGAATCCTTTATTTCAACTGCACTTCCCATCAGGTGCAACTGATTCTTTGCGATGGCATAACCCACTTTGTGGGTATCCCGTTCACTGCGCAACTCCCCACTACTGGTAAGATATTTTAAAAGGCGGGTGGCAATCTGATCGCTGCTGATATGTAATTCCACCTTTTGCTTTACCAAATAACTCTTGATAACCAGCGGTTTGGAGTTCCCACTCTGGCTGTCAACCATGATGAGATCACGCATAATGTTAAAGAAAATGCTTTTGAGGTAGCTGGTGGGATAGATTATACCCGGTGCTTCGCTGAAGTCTGCCTGTATTTCTATTCCGGAAGTGCGGATCAGATCCTCACATTCCTGCTTGAAACGATCGAGCAACTCTACAAAATTATTGTGAACCCATTCATCCTCATTTTCGGCATAAGCCGATATCGCTGCCCCTAAGCTGGCGGTAGACTTCTGTAATTCGCCACTGACTTCATTTATCTTGGAAAGAAATAATGCCCTCTCCTCTTCATCACGGCTTTTCTCGAGTAATGACAGCAGGATGCTGAGGTTGGCTGAGGGTCCGCGCATATTATGGGCCAGGATAGACAGCATTTTCTTAAAGCGATCTACCTGATTCTGGAGGCTAAGCAGGCGGTCCTCAACAATCTCATCGAGTTCCTTGCGATGGGAAATATCGCGCATCACAATCACCGCAGCCGGATTGTTGTCCTTGCCCAGGTGAATAGGCCTGGCCGAGCTCTCTACGTAAAATTTATGGTCCTTATTACGGGTCTCATTGTAGGTAACAAAACCATCCACTTTACCACCTTCAAAAGCAATGGAAAGCGGCAGTTCTGCCGGATCGAGTTCCTTCCCCTGAGGATGACGTTTAATGAGCAGGTTTTTTTCGAGATCACGTAAAGAATGGACACTGAGGCTGGATTTGAGGATATTTTCAGATGCCGGGTTTTTAAGCAGAATCTTACCGGCCTTATCGGCTACGATGATCCCCTCGCCAATGCTGTTTACCACAGCTTCAAACAACACCTGGTTTTGCTTGAGCTCTAGCTCTGTTTCGGACAGCCGGCTTTGGGTGTCTTTTAGCTCGGAGATATTTTGCGAAACCACCATCCCCGCCAGTACCTTTTGGTTTTCACCTAAAATGGGTACAAAATGCTGAATGATAAAGGCTCCCTCAAGTTGCTTTTCAATTTTCTGCCGTTTGCCCTCCAGCGTTTGCTGGTAATAAGGCCCCAGTTCCGAAGTTATTTCATGTGGCCAGATCTCAAAAAAATTACTGCCGGCAAATGCCTGGGGGTCGAGGCCGAGCTTAGCGATTTCCTCTCCTTCGGCCAGGAGGTAATCAAAATTCTTATCAAAAATGTAAATGGAGCAGTCAGGAATATTGGCTGCCATTTGTCGGTACAGGTCTATCGGCGACTTGAAGTGCTCCATAAATATCTATCCGTGAATAAACTCTTTATTTCCAAAATCCTTCATCACCTCTGCTTCAAAATCGAGCAGGGCTTCCCATTTCTCATCCACCTCCTCACGCTGGCCATACTTGCGGGCCAGCGAAATAAACATGGTGTAGTGGTTGGCCTCAGAGGCCATAAGGCTGGCATAAAAGCGGGCCAACTCCTGGTCCTTGATATTTTCAGAAAGTACCTTAAAGCGTTCACAACTGCGGGCTTCGATCAGGGCTGCTATTAATAAGCGGTTTATCAGACGTTCATTGCGATCGCCCGTTTTAGGGAAAAACTGATTGATGCGCCCTACATATTCATCCTTGCGCTCACGTCCCAGGCTTAAGCCACGATCAAGAATGCGCTGATGCACCATTTCGAAGTGGCTCATCTCTTCCCGGGCCAGGGCAGCCATTTCGCTTACCAAATCCGAGTGCTCGGGGTAAGTAATGAGCAGGGATATGGCGGTTGAAGCCGCCTTTTGCTCACAATAAGCATGATCCGTGAGTATCTCTTCAATGTTTTTCTCTGCTACGTTTACCCACCTCGGATCGGTCGGCAGTTTCAGTCTCAGCATTGCTCTTGTGTTTTGTATTTAAAATCCCGGCCAGGCGGCTGGCAAAGCTAACTATTTGTTTGATTTCGCTAAGAGTAGCAATTCTTTCTTTTTCGAAAATAAGCAAAGCGTTGTCCCTGCTTTCCAGGTGATAAATCTTATTACTCTGGAAAAAATCGATCAGTTGATCATCGAGAAAGTGTATGATTTCAACCCGTTCACGTCCCTTAACCTTAAAGGTGCGCGAAAAATCGGGATGTTTAGCGAAGTTGATATCGTGGAAACCGGCCAGGTGCGCTACTTTGTCGAGCAGGTTCTCCTTATCCATCACAAAGCTTGGTATAAGATAGGGCAAAGTGAGCACCAGCATGGTACTGTGGCGACGTTCACGCGCAATAAATTCACCTTCATGATAATCGATATCGGCCAGCTCCACCTCTACCCTGCCTACACTACCCTGTACCCGGTTGCGACCACGGTCAATGAGGCGGGTTTCAAAGAACTGGAAGCGGCTGAACTTGGGGAACACAAAGAATTCATCTGCGTCGAAGCGCCAATGAAGCTTATTGGAGTATAAACGTAAAGCCTTTTGGCGGCGGCTGAGTTCTGAGCGATTGGTAACATTGGCAGATAATGGCAATTTAGGAGCCAGTGGGTGTGCCGAGCTGCTCTTGAGGTCATCGAGCCCGATAATTTCCAGATCGCCACCTCCATTCCTGAAATTCTGATGATAACTGTGCAACTGCTCCATTACGGAGTAGTCCACAAAGTCGCTCAGGCTGAAATCCACAATCACCGAACTGTCAGGAGGAATGCTATCCAGTTTGCGCTTCACCCCTATAAAGTTGATGAAATTGCTATAAGCCTTAACACTCAGGTGGTAGATGTTACCCTCCTCACGATACAAAAGGGTATTGGGTTTGAAAAAGTAACGTACCAAAAGGCGAATGCGGCCGGTTACAATAAACTGCAGCACCAAGGTGGCTACAATACCGGTGGCGATACCGCTTATTAGCCCGAGGAAAATGGTACTGAACAAGGTGATCAGAAATATCAGCAATTGTCCTTTACCTACCTGGGCAATACGCTGAAATACTGCCGGTTCGGCCAGGCGGTAGCCGGTAAATACCAGAATAGCAGCCAGGGCGGAGAGTGGCAATAAATTTAGGGCATGGCTCAGGAGGAGAATAAAGAGCAGGAGGAATAAGCCATGAAAAAAGTTAGACATTCTGCCCCGGGCACCGTTATTGACATTTACGGAGCTGCGGGCAATTACCGTTACCACATTAAGGCCGCCTACTGCGCCACTGGCCATAGTAGCAAGCCCCAGGGCACGCAGGTCTTTATTTACATTGGAACGCCGGTGCAGAGGATCAAGTTTATCAACTGCCTTAATGCTGAGCAGGCTTTCAATGGTGGCAATCAGGGTTAAGGCAATTACCACTCCCCAAAAATCGCCGCTCTGCCACCTGGCAAAATCAGGGTGGGCGAGATCAGTTAAAATATTGTCGGGGATACTAATCAGGTATTCCTTGCCCAAAGGTTCGATATCGATAATGTGACGAGACATCAGGGTGGCGGCTATACCGATAAGCACAATCCACACCGGTGCCGGTATGAAAGATAAAGGATGCCGCACATTAGAGTAAAAAATCATGATACCGAGGGCAAAAAGGCCGGTAAATATGGCTGGCGACGGCACATTGCCACTAAACACCCGGGCAATGGTATCGGGCAGGGCCAGGTAAAAACCGATGGTGGTACTGGCCTCTGGATTGCTCACACCCAGCATTACATGGAGCTGCTTAGCCATAATTATAAGGCCAATGGCTGCCAGCATTCCCTGTACTGCCGCCGAGGGAAATAAATCACTTAAAAACCCCAGACGCAGGAGACCAAAAAGATACAGCAGCCCCCCCGAAACAATGATGGCGGCAAGGGTATAGAGATAACCCTGGTAAGCATCACCCGCACCAAGGGTACTGATGGCAGCCAGTGTTACCACCACCAGGCCATTGCCGGGACCGGTAATAGTGACGTGTGACCCTCCCAATACCGACACCAGAACACCTCCGACAATCGCCGATATAATCCCCGAAATGGGCGGTGCTCCTGAGGCTAAGGCCAGGCCCAGTGCCAGTGGTAAGGCAATGAGCGATACCACGAAACCGGGGAATATATTTTTCCTGATATTTTGAATGAACCCGGTCACATTAGTTTTTTCGGCTATGAACAATCAATAAATCACAGGGCAACTCAGAGAGGATATACTCCAGGTCATGAGTGAAGACCCGATCAAGAAAGCCGAGCTTGGTATCGGGGTTGTTCATTACCAACAGGTCGGCACAAATCGTTTGGGCAAAGTGGCCGATAGAATAGCCCTTGCGGCCAAAGATCACTTTTTGATTTACATATAATTCAGGATCGTACTGTACCTCGTCGAGGATACGCTTGATGCGGGTTTGCTCCTTCACCTCAATCTCCTGCTTTACCTCACTGGCCTGCACCAGCGAGGCATCATCTTCAATGCGGGTACCCACCTCCGAGTCTTCCACCTCCTCAATAATCTGTACTTCGGAGGAACCAAAGTGTTCCGCCACGGCGAGGGCTGTTTTCACGGTGTGCTCGGTTTTAGGATGGCGCAGTCCGTTCACCACTATCTTGCCGCAGTTAGATTGCAACTGATGAGGGTGGGTCATCAACAGGATGGAACAATTGGCCTTGCGTACCAGGCGGCGGGCGATGGACCCCCGGTAGTAGCGCAATAAACCTTCGCGCGGCAGGGCACCGGCAATAAGCAGGTCCACCTGGTGCTTTTCGGCCACTCTCAGCAGCGCTTCGGTGGGGTCGCCCGATTCCCAGATAAGGCTGGTGGCCGCACGATCACCACCGGCCGCCTCTACCGCTTTCCAGACCTTCTTCTCCATCTCAGCGTCAAAGTCGCCGACATGGATAAGTAAGAGTTCTTTGCCGATCATCCTGGTAATCCTGATGGACTCACTGATATTGGCCTCCATATTAGGGGAAAAGGCAATAGCAGTAGCAACCGTATGGAAGGGTTTAGATAGCATGAGTAGTGTTTTGTTTAAAACAAGGATACTAAATTAAGTTAAGTTAAGCAGCAAGCTCCCCCAGGCTATAAAAAAAGCCGCCCCGACGCTGGTCTTTGCCAGGTCGGGGCGGCCCTCAGAATTTATACAGCTATAAACTAGTACTTGATAAACTTACCGCTGGTTACTTTACCATTGGCAGTCATGCTGATTACATAAGTACCGCGCGGCAGTGAAGAAACGTTTACGCTAATTTCTTCCACGCCGGGATTAAGCTTGTCGAAGCGGGCGGTTTTCACCAGCTTGCCGGCAATGTTGCGGATGCTTACCTCCACGTCACTGCGGTTCTGAAGATCGAGTTCGATATTCACATCCTGGGCGGTGGGGTTTGGATACACATTCAGCTGGGCAGCGGCCTCTTTAACGTCATATTCAGCCAAACTTACCGGCTTATACTGAACATAATCAGCAGCATAATTGGAACGATGGATACCACGGCCGTAAGTTCCGGCCCAGATACCACCTTCCCACTCTTTACCAATGTCATAGCGCACAGTTAGATCCTGCTGCAGCGACAGTACCATTACATTACCCAAACCGTCATTGGCAGGAGCCCATTCAGTGGCGGTTCCCCTAGTAATGTCATCAGTTACAAACACACCGTATTCGGTACCTACCAGTACTTCTGTAGCATCAGGGTCATTGAAGTTAAAGATGGCACAGTAAGCAGGGATAGCCGGGAATGGTGAAGCTGAAGCACTTTGTGGGTTACCCACCTGAATGTTAGAAGGGCTGGCAGCACTGGCATTGGGTACATACACTACGTGGTTAGAACCGCCATAATTGCCAATGGTAATTACCAGCTTATCCTTATCAAAGGGGTGGAAAGCAACGCCTGTAACAGTTTGACCATTAGAATTGTAAATCAGGTCTTTCTTCACAATTGAGGTACTGCCTCTCAGGAAGGTGGTACCGGTATAAAGGCTGTCAATATCAGCAGAAGCCGAATCACGGGCGTTGATCAGGTTAGAAATCCGCCATACGTTACCGGCATCAGTACCTACCACCACCATATCGCCATCACCTGACACATCAATTGAAGTGGGTGCCTCATTATTGCTAAGGGCAGCGATATGCCACCACTCAGGCACTCCTGATACATCACTCAGTACTTCACGGGTCATCCAAATACCGCCGTCATGGTTGCCGAAGGAACGACGAATGGTGCGCAAACCAATAACCATAAAGGCCTGTCGGGGATCCTGAAACAGGTACTCCTCACCGGGAGAAAGAGCCATAGGCAAAGTATCGTAAACCGGAATATCACCGTTAGCACTGAAGAAACGCAATACGGTACCGGCATCGTAGCGCACGTCCACTTTAGCGAATACCTGGGCACTGTTTACCGGATTGTTGAAAATAGCGGTAAACGCTCCGGTTTGAGGATCAAAGGTACCCTCGCCATCACCACGTAATTCACCGCTGGCGTTGTCCCAGGTCAAAAGTTGGTTGCCGGCCGAAATCTCGATTGAAGAAGGCACGAAGATGCTTGAGTCACGTGCCCACAGAGTGTCATTGCTGGGCGTAATGGAATCAATGTAACGGTAGCTGTAAGGGCGGGGAAACTTGTCGCCAAAGATGGTTTTTCCACCGCCAACACCGAGGTTGAGTACTACCGGATCTGCACCTAAACGCAGCGAGTCAGTACTGTTGGGGTCATCAAATTTTTCCCACAGCTTGTAAGGCATAATCCAGTTAGACCACTGGGAGGTACCAATTACCGAAGATAAGGGGTTGTTGCTGTTATAGCCCCAGTCCATACGGGGACGATCAATAAAATTGTCATAAGACTGACCATAATCGGTAGAACGGGCAATGGTACCGCGCTGTGATTCGGAAAACACAATACCCGGCGACAGGCGTGACATCTGGGCATAACCACCGTCACCACCGCGCACTTCCTTACCATTCATAGGGAAAAAGCCTGAGGGGTCGATCAGGAAAGTACCGTTATCCTGGGTACCGCCCATCACCATATTGTTTGGCCCTAAGCCGATATGGTAAAACTGGGTGGTTTGATAACCTTTATTTAAGGCCGAAAAAGTCTGGCCGTTATCGGTAGTTCTGAAAATACCACCGTCGTTTACAATATAAAAGGTACCAGGGTTTTTACCGAATACAATATTGTGGTTATCAGCATGAACGTAATAAGGCTGAGTTGGGTCGAGGAACCACTGCGAAAGTTGTTGCCAGCCATTGGCATCACTCCACTCGTAGAGGTCAAGACCACCTACAATAATGCGATCCTTATTATTGGGGTCAACCGTAAGGGCGTTGTTATAATACCCCTGGTTGGCATGGATATTAAGCTGTGGGCCACCGGTGCCAATTACCGACCAGCTACTACCACCATCGGTAGAACGATATACCTTATCGAGCGACTGGTTGTTTTTAATGGAAGTAACATAAACGTAGTTCTCATCCTGTGGGCTCACAGCAATCCGCATGCGGTTAGCATTGGTAGGAATACCGTTACCAGTGATTTGTACAAAGGAATTATCGTTACCGTTTGGTGACTTGTAAATGGCCGATCCTGCCTTTACCCATACCGCCCCCGAAGGAGTAACGGTCATATCAGGTGCTTGCTGCAGTACCCCAAGACTCAACAATGGGTTGGTCCAGGTAACACCGCCGTCATCACTGCGACGCAGTCCGCGGTTGGTAGCGGCATAAAGCCGTTGAGGATTATTGGGATCCACTTCCAGTTTACCCACATTGGCAAACTCTGCCCCGGTAGAAGTAGGTACAGTGCTGGGCAGGATGCTAATCTGACCGGAAGTGCTCAACTTATAAATTCCACCACCAGTAGCCTGGGGAGTAGTGGTATTGCCGTTACCGTTATAACTACCATACATACCTTCACCGGTACCAAAATAGATAGTACCATCACTAGCCTGGTCTATACAGGTAACGGCCAGGTTGGGCTGATCAGTAGTCAGTTCGGTCCAGCTGGCGCCGGAGTTGGTGCTTTTAAAGAGGCCACCGCTTACGCTACCCGCGTAAAGTACATTGCTGCTGTCTTTATCGATAAGGAAAGCACGTGAGCGACCGCCGAAATTATCAGGGCCAACCGGCATCCAGTTGAAATTGACGCTGGACTTTTTAGCAAATTTCTGCATTTCTGCCACCTGCTTTTTCCCAGCCAAAAGTTCTTCAATGCTTACCTCACCGGTAGCCTTGTTTGCACGAACCATTTTCCACCACTCAGCAGCACCGGCAAACTCCTGCCCTTCCTGCTGCTCATGCATCCTTGGTTTGTAGTAGTCCTTTTCGGCCGAATTCATTGTAACCGTGGCGATTGCCCCGGCTCCGGCAGCGGCCAAAAGACCATAAAATAATCCTCTTTTCATGCTGTACTAGTTATTCTGATTTTTCCGAATTGCGCAAATATAATTGACAAAGACTTAACTGAGCCCTAAAACATGTGTTTCTCGGCATGATAGGAGCTGCGCACCAATGGCCCGCTCTCAATATACCTGAAGCCCATCTCAAGGCCAATTTCTTTATACTTTTCAAATTGTTCAGGACTCACAAACTCCTGAACCGGCAAATGTTGTGGGGTTGGTTGTAGATACTGTCCCAGGGTCACAATGTCTACCCCGGCCTGGCGCAGGTCCTGTAGTGCCTCTATCACCTCATCTTCCTGCTCTCCCAAACCAAGCATAATACCGCTTTTGGTACGGGGCAGGCCAGCTTCCTTGAGGTAACGTAAAACGGCTAGGCTGCGATCATACCGGGCCTGAATGCGAACCTTACGGGTAAGCCTTCGCACTGTTTCCATATTGTGACTTACAATCTCAGGAGCCACCGCTACAATACGGTCGATATTGTTAAATTCTCCCTTAAAATCAGGGATAAGGGTTTCCATGGTGGTGCCCGGGCTCATCCGCCTTACCGCTTTTACCGTTTCGGCCCAGATGATTGATCCGCCATCGCGCAGGTCATCGCGATCCACCGAGGTCAGCACACAATGCTTTACCTCCATCAGTTTCACCGATCTCGCCACCCGCTCGGGTTCGTCCCAATCCACTGCATCCGGACGGCCGGTTTTCACCGAACAAAATCCACAGCTGCGGGTACACACATTGCCGAGTATCATAAAGGTCGCCGTTCCGGCTCCCCAACATTCGCCCATATTGGGGCAGTTTCCACTCTGGCAGATGGTGTGCAAACCGTAATTGTCAACCAGTTTGCGAACATTTTTATAATTCTCTCCGGTGGGCAGCTTTACCCTTAACCACCTGGGTTTACTACGCTTTGCCGGCTTTAGAGCCGCGTCAGCCAATAATTCGCTCATTAATTTTTTCTGTATCCGAAATTGAAAGCAATGTACATCTGAAAGAAACTGGCCCAGTTGACATCCTCGCCCGGGGCCTCGTAAAAGATGGGAACTTCACTAAAAAAATAATCGAAGACCATTCCTGCTTCTAATGCCGTTACTTTCTTTTCAATTAATTGATAATCAAAGTTAAATCCGAGCTTTCCATAAAGCCCCGGTCTTAATTTGGTTTCACCAATTCCCTTAAAAAAATTGGCTTCACCTATTATGGTAGACGGCTGAAAGTCTTCAGGGTTGTATCGAACGGCAACATTTTCTACCTGTCCATCCTCTAAACCCCTTTGAATATTGAGGTAAATGGGCTTTAAGAGCCCCAGAGAGAGCCCGCCGCTATAGATTAAACTGATGGAAACGGTGCCTTTATCGGTTTTATCAAAGAGAATTTTTTCGCGCACATAACCAGCGCGCAGAGTGTAAAAGGAATTAATCCGATTATACACGAACCCCCGGCTGTTTGCTGCCCGTACCGGCTGGATTTTCACCTCCTTGGGGTGACGCAATTTCACCAGATCAAGTTCGAGTCCCTGTTTGTTATAACCATCTATAAATTTGAGGTAGCGGCCATTAATGGCATATCCGCGTGAATGACCAATCAGCCCCAAAGTGTACTCACGGTCATACACCTGCCGGCGAAAGTCAGCAGAAGTTTCCAGCTGGGCCTGCAATGCAAAGCCGCTGCAAACAATAATAAGGGTGAATAATCTTTTAAGCATTCGTCGCCTCATTAATAATCTCCTGTGGCGCAATAGCCTGATGAGATCGGTGATAAACACACTGGCCGTCTTTGATAAGAAGAACCTGCGGTGACTCATGCTGAACGTCGAAATCACGGGCAATTGCATTGGATATCTCCCGGTAGCGGATCAGATCGAGGTAATACACCGGCAATTCTTCCACACTTAAGTTCCAGCCCCTCTGAAAGCGGCTGTAAACCATACTACTGATAGCACAACGGGTACTGTGTTTGAAAATCAACACCCCATTGTCACGCTGCCGTGACTGGTCATCAATCTCCTTAAGTTGCTGCTTGTCAGTTAATTCTATAAAATTCATCTACGCATTATCAACCTCTACGGTAGAGTTTTGCGAATAGGCAGGACATTTCTCACTTGAACCACACGACTGCGCCAATATACCCAGGGCCACAACCGTTAACACTGCAATAAGCTTTTTCATCTTTCTAAGTTTTGATGTTTCTGACTCTTGCTGGCAAAGTTAGTTAAATTGCCAGCTTTATTATTGCTTACTAATCGAACGATAAAGAACGGTAATTTTTGAGAATGAGAAACCTTACCGTAATAAATGACGCAGGCTGGAGCCAAAAGTTGTCTGGTGAATTCAGCTCAGGCTACTTCAAGTCTTTAACGCAGGAACTAGAAAACGAGTATAACTCCCACACGGTATACCCGCCGGCCGATAAAATTTTTCAGGCCCTGGAAATCACACCTTTAGAACAAGTCAAAGTAGTAATCTTAGGGCAAGATCCGTACCACGGTGACGGACAGGCCCACGGACTCGCCTTTTCAGTGCCTGAAGGGGTGCAGCACCCACCCTCGCTGCGCAATATCTTCAAGGAACTACAGGAAGATCTAGGCCAGGCCTACCCCAGGAGTGGCGATCTCAGCCCCTGGGCCCGGCAGGGAGTACTGCTGCTGAACACCGGTTTAACGGTGCGCCAAAAAGCCGCGGGCTCTCATACCGGCCTGGGCTGGTCCCGTTTTACCGATGCCATTATCAGCACCATTAACCGCGAGAAGCAGGGGGTTATCTTCGTTTTATGGGGCAGTCTTGCTCAACAAAAAAAGCCGCTGATCAGCACTCCGCCACATCACCTCATAGAAGCACCACACCCTTCGCCCCTCTCTGCCTACCGGGGATTTTTCGGCAGCCGCCCTTTCTCCAACATCAATGCCATCCTGCAGGAGCAGGGTCACCCCCCCATAAACTGGCAATTGTGAAAGCACTTTGGGGCGCTGTTTTGATTTTTTTGACCCTGGGCCTGCAGGCTCAGGTTTACCAGCTGGATAATAGCGCTGATTTGCCCGATGACCTCCAAAACGATATCCGGCAATTGTTAGCCACCCCCAACTCAGCTCAAGCACCATCTATGGCTACCGACCTCAAGAACTTGCTTTACCGGCAGGGCTATTACCTGGCGGAAATAAAAAGCCGTTTCGCCGCCGATACTATCAGACTGACTATTGACCCCGGTCCCCGCCTATATCAGGAGCGCTTTCAACTGAGCTACGACCAAAACATCTTAATCCCTCCTCCCCGCCAGTCATTATACCAACCGCTGAACTTTGAAGAAGAGAGCAATTACTACCTTAACTTTCTTGAGAATCACGGCTATCCCTTTGCAGAAATAAAGCTGGACCGCTATAGTCTTAAAAAGGACACCCTGAGAGGGCTATGGTTAATTGAACCGGGCCCCTTGCGCCGTTTCGACAGTCTGGTCATAAAGGGGTTTGACCGCTTTTCGCCCAGTGTGCTGAAATACGATCTGGCTTACCGCCGGGGTATGCTCTACAGTGAGAGCTACCTCAATTCGCTGCCGGCCCGGGTAGAAGGGGTAGAATACCTGCAAAGCCAGCGTGCACCAGCAGTGGCCTTTACCCGCAGCAAAAGCATTTTATACCTCTATCTGCAAGAGCGAAAAGGCAACCAGGTAGATGGAGTGTTAGGTCTAAACACCGATGAAAACGGCAAGGTAAGCCTCAATGGTGATTTTCAGCTAAGGCTGTTACACGCCTTTAAAAGCGGTGAAGAGATAAAACTGCGCTGGCGCCGTCCCGATGAAAGTGTTCAATCACTGAACCTGCTGGTGGAAGTGCCCTATCTCTTCCGAAGCCCGCTATGGTGGCGAAACCAACTGGAAATTTTCCGGCAGGACAGCAGCTTTGTCAATTTTGCCATTCAAAGTGATCTTAAATATCTATTGAGCAGCCGTAAATTCCTGACCGGTGGAATTGAATACAAAGGCTCCAGTGCGCTTGAGGGAGCTGAGGGCATTAATGAATTATCGACTTTCAACGCCCTTTTCTATCGCCTGGGACTGGAGTTAAGCCAAAGCGATCGCCTGTTATTGCCTCAGCGGGGTTACGAATTGCGCGCGGCGGTAGGGCGGGGCGACCGCCAAACAGGAGGAAGCAGTATAAATCAATATGACTACCGGCTGCAGTCAGCCGCCTATTTCAATCCCTGGACCAGGCATGTTTTTAAAATAGGCCTCAACAGTAGCGCCCTGTTTAGCCCTGACTATCTAAGCAATGAAGTTTATCGCATCGGGGGGCTCAGAAGCCTGCGCGGCTTTAACGAGCAGAGTATTTACAGCAGCGCCTACGGTATTGCCACCCTGGAATACCGTTTTAGCATTGGTAATTACGACTATCTGGGACTATTCAGCGATATTGCCTACACTGAAAACCGGGTAGCTCCCTATCGCCAGAGTTGGCTCACCGGACTGGGTGCCGGTATCAATTTCGAAACCGGGGGAGGAATCTTTTCCCTGTTTTTTGCGGTTGGCAAAAGTGATGACACTAATTTTGACCTGCGGACCACCAAAGTACATTTCGGCTATGTCAATCAGTTTTGAGCACTGCTTTAAAGCTGCCGCTTTTGAATATTTTTGCAATTTAGGGCGTTAACAAGAGGTAGAATGTGGCATCAAAAAACTTATCCGTCATGAAAAAAGGACTACTGAGCCTGCTGTCGCTACTGGCCATTTTCGGCCTGCTAAGCAGTTGTGGCAGTTCAAAAGGCTATCAGGCCAGCGATATCTCCTATATATATGACAGTCGTGAACTGGCGCCCCGTCCCAATTTTGTGGTTTATCACCTCAATGAAGAACAGAGCGAGATTCACTACCGCATCAACGCGGTGGATTTGCTCTATATGAGGGATGCCGTTAAAAATGACTACTACAGCGAAGTTAAAATCCGCTACCAGGTCATACCCAGTTTTGAAAATACCACGGTACTTGACAGTGGCTCCATTGATCTGACCGACCGCGCCCAGGCGCCACCCCAGAAAGCCCTGATTGGCAATTTTACCGTAAATACTCCCAGGGAAGAAAAGAGCAAGCAATTTGTGGTGAAGATTACCCTCACTGACCTCAACCGCAATGTGAGTTTCGACAACTTTCTGCGCCTCAATAAAACCTCTGAGCTTGGTAATCAATACTACCTGCTGACCGATACCAGCGGCCAGGTGATTTTTAAAAACCACGTGCCAAAGGGGGTTCCCATTCAAATTCATCACAGCCGCCGCGATCTTTCGCGTAGTTATGTAAGCGTGTACAAACGTGATTTTCCCATTGCCTTACCGCCCTACAGCAGTATGCGCGAAGAGTCCTTTGATTTAAGCCCCGATACCACCTATGTGCTGAATCTATCCCGTCCCCTCAGCCTGGCCGAAAATGCCTTTTATCACATCCGGCTCGATACCAGTCAATGGGATGGATTTACCCTGTACTCATTTTACGATGAATTTCCCTTTGTGGCCCGCCGCCTGCATATGGCCCCTCCCCTGCGCTACCTTACCACCAAACGCGAGTTTGAAGAACTGGCCTCGGCCCTCGAAGATCCTGCTGCTGCCAAGGAGGTGGTGGATGACTTCTGGCTGAAACGGGCAGGCAGCATTGAACGCAGTCAGATGTTGGTGGAAGCCTACTACAGCCGGGTGCAGGAGGCCAATATGTTTTTCAGTTCCTACCTCGAAGGCTGGAAAACCGACCGGGGCATCATTTATACCGTTTACGGTCCGCCAGACAAAGTTTATCGGAGCAGTACGGGGGAAAGCTGGGTGTATGGCGACGAAAACTCTAGCTTGTCCTACCTCTTCAGTTTTCTGAAAGTGAGTAACCCCTTTACCGATAACGATTACTCCCTCGACCGTTCGGGCAGTTACCGGTACGGCTGGGGCCAGGCCATTGAATCATGGCGCAACGGTCATGTTTACAACTCCAACGACATAAAGCAAGAACAGAATGAACAAGAGCAAAACCGCTACCGGCAAAGACCTCCTTATTGGTACTAGACCGGTACTGGAAGCTTTGCAGGCCGGAAAGGAGATCGACAAAATTTTTATCCAGAAGGGCTTACAGAGTCAAACATTTAGTGAACTCTGGCCTCTTATCCAGGAGCACGAGGTTACCTATCAGTACGTGCCGGTAGAAAAGCTCAACCGCATCACCCGCAAAAATCACCAGGGGGTGGTGGCCTTTACGGCGGCAGTCAATTTTCATAAGCTGGAGGAAATTGTGGCCCGGGCTTATGAGAATGGCGAAGATCCCCTGCTGCTAATGCTTGACCGTGTCACGGACGTGCGCAATTTTGGCGCTATCAGCCGCACCGCCGAATGTGTGGGTGCACATGGCATTGTAATTCCCACCCGTAACAGTGCCCCGGTAAATTTTGATGCTCTCAAAACTTCGGCCGGCGCCCTGAATTATATTCCGGTATGTCGTGAAAAAAACCTCAAGGAAAGTATCGAGTTCCTTAAGAACTCAGGAATTAAAGTAATTGCCTGTACCGAAAAGGCGGAGAATCTGGTATACCATAGCGACCTCAGCGGGCCAGCCTGCATCCTGATGGGTTCTGAAGAAAACGGCATTTCACCCGAATACCTGAAACTGGTAACTCACTCGGTAAAACTGCCCATGCACGGCAATATCGGTTCGCTGAATGTGTCCGTGGCCACCGGGGCCATTCTCTACGAGCTGCTTCGCCAGCGCGGCTAAAATCTCTAGTATGATGAAAAAACTCAGCTTGCTCTTTTGCCTGGCATTTTTTTGCCTCGGTTCCTCCCTCAAAGCCCAGTTCCGCTGCCAGGAGTGGAAGCAAGAAAAAGCGGCCGGTAGTGATCCTTCCCTTGACTACAGCGCTCGCTCCGACACTTTTGATATTCTGCACTTTGCGCTGGCACTCGATTTTACTGCCCTGCCCTCGCGCTATCTTAAGGGCAAAGCCACTATAAGTCTTAAAGCACTACAGAATCACCAAGGCAAGCTCAATCTAGACCTGCTGCAACTGCAGGTTGACTCTGTTTGGCAGAATGGCCAGGCCGTAAGCTTTAGCCACAACGATACCATCCTCAGTGTGGATCTGCTCCCCGGCACACCCACTCAGCAGCAATTTGATATCAGCGTATTCTACCAGGGTAACCCACCCGGAGATGGCAGTGGCTGGGGCGGTTGGCACCAAAATAACGGTTACTACTTTAACCTGGGGGTTGGTTTCGCGGCAAACCCTCATCCCTATGGCCGGGCCTGGCACCCCTGCTTTGACAATTTTGTGGAGAAAGCCACTTACGATTTTGAAATCCTGACCAGGAGTCCCTTAAAGGCCTACGCCAATGGCTTATTGGTGTCTGAGGTAAAGCTGGGAGGTGACAGCCTGCGCAGTAATTGGCAGATGACTGACTCCATTCCCAGCTACCTGGCTTCGGTTGCTATAAGCAACTATGCTGAGGTGCATGACACTTTTGCGCTGATGCAGCGTCCGGTGCCGGTACAATTAATGGCCCGCCCTGCTGACAGTCTTGCCCTGATACAAAGCTTTGACCGCCTTCTCCCCATCAGCCAGGCCCTGGAGGCCAGTTTCGGCCCGTATCGCTGGCAAAAAATTGGCTATGCCGCCACCACTACCGGGGCCATGGAACACGCCACCAGCATCCATATGCCGGTAAACCTGGTACGCAACGGGCAGGGTGAAGATATCATTGCTCATGAGCTTGCCCATCACTGGTGGGGCAACCTGGTTACCTGCGAGACGGATGCCGACATGTGGATCAACGAAGGCATGGCTGAGTACAGCAGTCACCTCTATACTGAAGCGGTTGACAGCCGCCAACAATACCTGGCGATGGTAAGAGCCAACCAGCACTTTGTACTGTCTGAGGCGCATAAGCGCGACGATGGCTACAAGGCCATTTACGGCTTAGATCACCAGTACGTTTATGGCGCGCACGTCTACCAAAAAGGAGCTATGGTGGGTCATAACCTGCGCCATTACCTTGGCGACAGCCTCTTCGCGGTTTCGCTAAGCCAATTGCTGAGTCAGAATGCTTTTGGTAATCTCAACAGCACCGAGTTCAGAGATCAGCTTAGCAGCCTGAGCGGAACCAGCTTAACTGACTTTTTTAACAACCAGGTATTTCAGCCCGGCTTTGCTTCCTACTCCATCGATTCACTGTACAGCAGTGCGAACAGCAATGGCTATGAAGTAAGCCTCACCACGGTTCAGCGCCTGCACCACGCCCCTTCCCTACATCAAAATGTAGCGCTTAAGCTCAGTTTTTTCGGCGGTAACGGGGAAAGAGAAGATTTCACTCTTATGCACCATGGCTCTAAAACCTTGCATCAGATTTCCGCTCTTTCTTTTGATGCGGAATATGCCACCCTGAATTATGAGGGCGGTTTGCTGGCGGCTGACACCTATGACCGTCGCAATATCAACACTACCGGTATATTAAGCCGTGATTATGGAGGTATCGACCTTAAAGTAAACAGCCTGACGGACACTGCCGAGGCCATAATTATCCAACACTGGGCCGGGCCTGGAGGCAAAACTCCGCAGGCTGCTGACGTAAGACTCTCGGGCCGGCGCTTTTGGACCATAACCGGCAATTTTGAAGGACGAGCAGCGCTGGCTGCCCAAATACCCATACGGGGTGCTTCCGGTGAATGGGAGGCCGATTTGCTGGCGAGCACCGGCGATAGCCTGGTGCTCCTGTACCGCGGAGAGGGATGGCAGGAGTGGATGCTATGGCCCCACCAGCAGGTGAATGTATTTGGCCCGGCCGGTAATATGCAAGGTTGGGTGGATGCGGATAGCCTGTTGCCGGGAGATTACGTACTGGCCAATGCCTCCAACAATATTGGCCTGGTAGAAAGAGCGCTACCCGCAAACTTTGAAGTTTTTCCCAATCCTGCCCGTGATTCAGTACGGGTAATTTTTGTCGAAAAAAAGCCTGGAAAGAGGCAGCTTAAAATTTTCACACTGGGAGGGCAGTTAATTAGGGAGATGGAAATTTCGGGCCATCAAAAAGAACTAAATATTTCGCTGGAAAATCCGGGCCAGAAATTGCTATTGATGGTGGATGGTGAAATTAAAATATTGATCCTCAACAACTAAGATATCGCCTTACCAACAAAAAAGTTTGGAAAGAAGCTATAACTTAGTATATGTTTGCCAGGTTTTTTGATAACCTTTGCTGTTACGCGACGCATTAGAAACATATTGTTAACTCTCTCGATTTGGCTGGTATTGCCTTTGCACCTTACCGGTCAGGATTTCGATCAAATCAGTACTGACTCGCTGGTTGACCTGGGTTATGAGGTAATTGCCTCAGACCTGGATTCGGCCTTATTGGTGGGCCGGCAGCTGGTAAAGCGATATGAAAATGGCAGTCAGGAAGCGGGTATCAGGGGCTATAGCTTGCTGGGATTTACCTACTACTACCAGGATGAGTACCAGAAAGCCATTGATGCTTACCAGCAAAGCCTGAGGATTATTGGTGATGACACCACTTTTAGCCCTCTCAAAGTTGATATCTATGTCGGTTTGAGCTCCATTGCCTCGCTCCGGGGCGAATATGAGGAGGCGGTAGATCTTATTATCAAAGCTCAGAAGCACCTCAATGACGACAGCTCCTGGAAAGACCTTCTTTTTGTTTACCAGGCTATTGCTCAAACCTATTATGACATTGGTGATTATGCCAGTGCCATGAAATACGTGCAGCAGTGTGAGGAACTCTTTCAAAGATTTGCCAAAAAAAGTAGTGGCAGCAACCCTGTACAGGGCCTTAAAGCCGATTTGTTGCAAATAAAGGGACAACTGGATTCAGCCCGGGTGTTAGCGCTGAAAGAGCTTCATACCGCCCTTGAAAACCGGCAAAAAAACAGCCTGATCTATGCTTATGAAATCTTGGCGGCTATTGCCCATAAGGAAGGCAACCTCAAGGAAGCCATCAGTTTACAGCGAAAAAGTTTAGCGGAAGCACGCCAATATGGCGATCATTTTGCACTGATTATTGAAGGCTCAGTGCTGGGTATGTACCTTTCAGAGGCCAATGAACTGGAGCAGGCCGCAAGTCTGAAAGAAGAAGTACTGAGGGAAGGCCGGCATTTCCCCCCCAACCTGGCCCGCAAGCGCATGGCTGAATTTCTGTACAAGCTGGCCGAAAAGCAGGGCGATAGCAGCAAAGCCCTGGAGTATTACAAGGAGCTAAGCGCCATCGAATTAAGAATGAAGGGGGCCGGCTTCAGCGAAGAGTTGCTGCGTTCCAAATACCTTCTATCCAAAAAAGAAAATGACCTGCTGGAGTTGCGTTCCACGCTTCAGCAACAAGAAATTTCGGCCCATAACTTCTGGATATACTTCCTAATTTTCTCGGCCCTCGTTCTCAGCATTTTCCTTACCCTTACCATTCTGGCTTTCCGCAATATCAAGCGTTACAACCGCAAACTCAATCACAAACAAAATATTCTCAACCGGCAACGGAGTGAGCTTAAGCAGCTCAATTATCAACTGGTGAATGCCAACTCCAATAAAGATCGCCTGCTCTCCATTCTGTCACATGATGTAAGGCAACCCTTTAATCAAACCATTGCCCTGCTGCAAATGCTGGAGCGTATGGATATGCCCGACAACGGACTACAGGAGGTGGTTGAAAACATCAAAGCATCAGTAAAAGAGCAAAAGCACTCGATTGAAAACCTGCTGACCTGGAGTAAAAATCAATTGAATGGCATCTCTACCAAGCCGGAAGCGGTGACTATCAAAAGCCTGTTTGAAGACCTCGCTTTTTCATTCCGGTCTTCCCTGGAAGAAAAGAACCTTTCTTTAAATATCGTGGCTGCCGATGAGCTTGAAGCTTATGTGGATCCCAGCCAACTCGAAATCATCCTGCGAAACCTGCTGGGCAATGCTATCAAGTTTTCTCATGACGGCGGTAGAATAATTCTCAAGGCCAGTGAAAATGACGGGCAGGTAATTTTTAGCATGCGCGATTTCGGTGTGGGTATGTCTAAAACCAAGCTGGCTAAACTGTTGGATGACAAGGAGCATTTTTCGGAAGCCGGTACCCTCAATGAGAGAGGTTCGGGTTTTGGCATGCTGATCATCATGGACTTTGTGCGCCAGAACAAGGGGATACTCACGGTGCATAGCGTGCAAAATGAAGGCAGCGAATTTATTATCAGCTTTCCGGCACCGCAGCTTGAGGAAAGAGAAACCCCCGTCTGATGACGAGGGTTCCGGTCTTTTCTTCATTACTCCAGTAACAAGTCCTATCCTAATGAGGCGAGGCGCTCCTTAAGAGCCGAAATCTTCGCTTCTGCATCGGCCTGTTTCTGACGTTCAATGTTCACCACGGCCTCAGGGGCATTATTCACAAAGCGCTCATTAGCGAGCTTCTTTTGCACCGATTTAAGGAAGCCTTGCAGATAAGCTACCTCCCCGGCCAGCTTTTCTTTCTCGGCCTCAACATCCATGGCATCACCGGCAGGAATAAACATTTCGTACTTACCAGCCAGGAAGCTGAAACCCGCACCCTGCTGCTCCGCACTAATCTCGATTGCCGACAAATTGCCAAGCTTGGAGATCAAGGCACTAAAGCGGCTGGGAACGCCTTCTTCTGAAGGTGCCAACAGGCTCAGTTCCTCCTTAAAGGAAATATTTTTAGCAGTTCTGATGTTGCGGATACCATTAACAATCTGGCTGGCCTGTTCAAAATCTGCCAGTAGCTCAGCATCAACATTCTTTTGAGCGGGCCAGGTGGCTGTACAAATGCTTGCGCCCTGCTCACGATCCTTTAACAACTGCCAGATCTCCTCGGTGATAAAGGGCATATAAGGATGAAGCAATACACATACCTGCTCAAAATAATCGAGGGTAGCCTGGTAGGTAGCTGAATCAATCGGCTGCTGGTAGCCGGGTTTGACAGCTTCGAGGTACCAGCTGCAGAAATCGTCCCATACAAATTTATAGGTAGCCATTAAGGCGTCGCTCAAACGATATTTTTCAAACTGATCGTCGATAAAGGCAATGGTAGCTTGCATTTTGGCAGCAAACCACTTTATGGCACTGGCGGCAGCCTCATCCTGCTTCACCTCCGAAGACACTTCCCAGCCCTGCAGCAGGCGCATGGCATTCCAGATCTTATTGCTGAAATTACGGCCCTGGGTACAGAGCTCTTCATCAAAGGGCAGATCGTTTCCGGCAGGTGATGTCAACATCATTCCTACCCGTACCCCGTCAGTACTATACTTCTCCATCAACCCAACCGGGTCAGGTGAATTGCCAAGCTGCTTGGACATTTTACGTCCCAGCTTATCACGTACAATACCGGTGAGGTAAACATTTTTAAATGGTTTCTCATCGCGGTATTCATAACCCGCCATGATCATCCGGGCAACCCAGAAAAATAGAATTTCGGGTGCTGTTACCAAATCCTGGGTAGGATAATAATATTTGATTTCCTCGTTTTCGGGTTGGCGAATACCATCGAATACCGATATGGGCCACAGCCAACTACTAAACCAGGTATCGAGCGCATCTTCATCGCGGCGGAGATCATCCAGGCTAAGGTTGCGACCCGATTTACTGCGCGCTTCCGCTAAGGCCTCGGCTTCGCTTTCGGCCACCACAAAATCATCCGTGCCCTCACCATAATACCAGGCAGGGATCTGATGCCCCCACCACAACTGACGACTGATGCACCAGTCATGCACGTTCTCCATCCAGTGGCGATAGGTGTTCTTGAATTTTTCAGGAATGAGGTTAATCTCATTTTCCATTATCGCCTTCAGGGCAGGTGAGGCCAGCTCTGACATGCGCAGAAACCACTGGTCCGACAAGCGTGGTTCGATAACCGCGCCGGTGCGCTCACTGGTTCCAACCGCTGTTTGATAGTCTTCCACCTTTTCCATCAGGCCCTTTTCCTCCAGTTCCTTAACAAGGGCCTTGCGCACAACAAAGCGGTCCTGACCCTCGTAATGAAGGCCATGTTCATTAAGGGTGCCATTGTCATTGAAAGAGTCAATGATCATAAGATTATGGCGTTCCCCGATCTCTTTATCATTGGGATCATGGGCCGGGGTAATTTTAAGGCAACCGGTGCCAAACTCGATATCCACGTAATTGTCTTCAATAACTGGCACCGCGCGATTTGCCACTGGCACCACTACCTTTTTACCGTGGAGATGGCGGTAGCGCTCATCAGCGGGGTTAATGCAAACGGCCACATCCCCGAAAATGGTTTCGGGACGGGTAGTAGCAACCACAATATAATCTTCCTCCCCTTCTATCTTATACTTTAAATGATAGAGTTTGGCATTTACGTCCTTGTGAATCACCTCTTCATCCGAAACGGTGGTACGGGCCTGTGGGTCCCAGTTTACCATGCGAAAGCCACGGTAGATTTTCCCCTTTTTATAAAGGTCAACAAATACCTTAATCACCGACTCGCTGCGTGCTTCATCCATGGTAAAGGCCTCACGACTCCAGTCGCATGAAGCCCCCAGGCGCTTTAGTTGCTCGAGAATGATGCCACCGTGCTTATCGGTCCACTCCCAGGCATGCTTGAGGAATTCCTCACGGGAGAGCTCACTTTTGGCAATTCCTTCCTCCTTAAGCTTAGCTACCACTTTGGCTTCGGTAGCAATAGAGGCATGGTCGGTACCGGGTACCCAACAGGCATTGTAGCCCCGCATACGGGCGCGGCGGATCAATACATCCTGCAGGGTATTATTGAGCATATGGCCCATATGCAGCACCCCGGTCACATTGGGAGGCGGTATAACAATGGTATAGGGCTCACGCTCATCAGGACGTGATTCAAAGATTTTTTGGTCTAACCAGTACTGGTACCACTTCTTCTCTGAACTCTTATAATCGTAACTAGCCGGAATGCTCATCTAATGGCAGGTTTTGCAGTTTTTTTAAATTAGCCGCCAAAGTTATGAAGTTTGCCTTGTAAGCCTCGACGTCTTTGGCACATTTTTGGCTCACTCATTGCTACAAACAAATTCTACTGAACAGTTTAATTTTGTACAATTACAAAAAACTTTTACAATGAAAAAGCTAGTATTAGCCGTTACCTTTATGCTTGCCGGTGTGTTTGCCTTTGCTCAAAGCAATCCCAATGCAGCGGAAATCTCTTTTGAAACCGAAACAATCGACTATGGTACTATCGACCAGGGTTCTGACGGTAAGAGAGAATTTGTATTCACCAACACCGGTAAAGAACCACTGATTATTGCCAATGCTAAAGGTTCATGCGGCTGCACCGTTCCTACCTGGCCCCGCGAGCCGATTGCACCAGGTGAGCAAGGCGTTATTAAGGTAAAGTATGATACCAAGCGCGTAGGACCATTTACCAAAAGTGTAACCATCAGTTCCAACGCCGCCACCGCCACTAAGGTACTGCGTATCAAAGGCAAAGTGGTAGAAAAGAAGGAAGTAAAGACTTCCCCTGAGAATGAAACTAAAACTTCTATGATGCAGGAAGCTAAATAGAGTTTTATCATATTACCTTTGCAGCCCCGATCTTCATCGGGGCTTTTTTATTTTTAGGAACCAAGAAGAACTGTTGTAATGCCATCAATCTCCATAAAAGGGCTCACAATGCCCGAATCACCGATCCGGAAATTGGTACCATTTGCGGAAACGGCTAAGAGCAAAGGCCGCGAGGTCTATCATCTCAACATCGGTCAACCCGATATAGAAACACCCCCACAGGCTTTTGAGGCGGTACGCAATGCCGACCTGAAAGTACTGGAATACAGCCATTCCGCCGGATTTGAATCATACCGGAGAGGGGTGGTAGACTACTACAGTAAAGTGGGTATTGACATCAGCCTTGAAGATCTGGTGATCAGTACCGGTGGTTCAGAGGCTATTTTATTTACCCTCAACAGTATCACTGATCCTGGTGACGAAATTATTATTCCGGAACCTTTTTACGCCAACTACAACGGTTTTGGCATTTCCAGTGGCGTAACCGTGGTACCGGTAACCTCGCGTATCGAGGAAGATTTCAGCCTGCCCCGCATTGAGGAGTTCGAGCGCCTGATCACCTCACGCACCAAGGCGATCATGATCTGTAACCCCGGCAACCCTACCGGATACCTCTATACCCGCGAAGAACTGGAACAGCTGCGCGACCTGGTTCTCAAGCATGACTTATTCCTTATCGCCGACGAAGTGTACCGCGAATTTTGCTACGACGGTATGGAGCACCATTCCATTCTGACCCTCAAAGGGCTGGAGGAAAATGCCATTATGATTGACTCGGTAAGTAAACGCTATAGCATGTGCGGTGCCCGCATTGGCTGTGTGGTAAGTCGCAACAAAGAATTTATGAGTACGGTGCTCAAGTATGCCCAGGCGCGCCTGAGCCCTCCTACCCTGGCCCAGATTGCCAGTGAAGCAGCCCTGCAAACCGGACCGGAATATTTTGAGAATGTAAAACAGGAGTATCGCAAACGCCGCGACATCCTGGTGGACGGCCTGAATGACATTGAGGGAGTATTTTGCCCTAAGCCGAAAGGGGCCTTTTATGCGGTGGCAAAACTGCCGGTACACAGTACCGATCGCTTTGCGCAATGGCTGCTCTCCACTTTTGAACTCAACAACAAAACAGTGATGCTGGCCCCGGCCGAAGGCTTTTACGCTACTCCCGGCATGGGCCTCAACCAGGTACGCCTGGCTTACGTATTGAAGCAGGCCGACCTGGAGCGCTCGGTAGAGATCTTAGGTGACGCCCTTAAAAAATATCCCGGTACCCTGCTGTGAGTAACCTCTTTCACGTAATACAGGAAAACGTTTCGCTCAAGCGCTACAACACCTTTGGCGTGGAAGCCCGGGCGCGTTATTTCTTTGAGGCCCAAACCATGGATGACCTGCTTTGGATTATCCATCAGGAAGCTTTTAAACTGCCCAAGCTCATTCTGGGGGGAGGCAGCAACATGCTCCTCACCAAGGATTTTGATGGCCTGGTCTTGAAAATTTCCCTGAAGTTAAAATGGATTGAGCGCAGCGAGGGTGATCATACGCTGGTATCAGTAATGGCCGGCGAAAACTGGCATCAGTTCGTGCTATGGGCCCTCGATCATAACCTCGGCGGGTTGGAAAACCTTAGCCTCATCCCCGGCAATGTGGGCTCAGCACCTATTCAGAATATCGGGGCCTACGGTGTAGAACTCAAAGACCACTTCCATCACCTGGAAGCACTCAATGTAGAAACGGGTGAATTTGAGATTTTCACCCTCGAAGACTGTCAGTTTGGTTACCGGCATTCATACTTTAAAGGAGAAGGAAAAAACAAATACATCATTACCCGTTGCTTCTTTAATCTCACTTTTCAGAATCACCAACTCAACACCGAGTATGGTGCCATCAACAAGCAGCTTGAAGCGATGGGTCTTGAACCCAGTATTCACAACATTTCCAAGGCAGTGGTGGCGATTCGTGAAAGCAAATTACCCGATCCGGCGGTGCTGGGCAACAGCGGCAGTTTCTTTAAAAACCCGGTGGTAAGCAGTGCCCAGGTTGATAAAATAAGAAAGGAGTATCCTGAAGCGGTAGCTTACCCGGTGGACGATGAAAATATGAAACTGGCCGCCGGCTGGCTGATTGAAAAGGCCGGCTGGAAAGGTTATCGCAAGAATGACGCCGGTGTACACGAAAAACAAGCACTGGTGCTGGTAAATTACGGCAATGCTTCTGGCAAGGAAATTGAAGACCTCAGTAATGCCATAATGGAATCAGTCTTTCGTACCTTTGGCGTGCGATTAGAGCGGGAAGTAAACCTGCTGTGATTCCGTTCATTAAACTACAATTGAAAGATAATTGAGATGGAAGTTTTTTTGATTAGCCTGGTACTGATAGGAGTGGGATTTGCCGGAATCGCCATTAAGATATGGGCCAAGAAGGATGGTGAATTTTCAGGCACCTGTGCCAGTAACAGTCCCTTTCTTAACGAAGAAGGTGAAGCCTGTAGCTTTTGTGGCGCTCAGCCCGATCAACAGTGCAAAAAAGAAGACAAGGAGATTAGTAAGTCACCTGCCTGAGGGCCGGCACCTAAACTCAAAAATAACAGCCCCATTGCCATTAAGCCGGTTTTGGGGCTTTTTTATGCCCTGTAAGGGCGGATGATAATCCCGGATCAGTCAATGAGGTAGGCCTCAAAACCTGCCGTTTGCAACACTTCCCAATCACCCTTAAAATCGGTGGAGATAAAATAAGCCTCCAGCTCAGGTTTGGACTGGATGAACTTGTAGGCTTTTTGCGTACCCATCACCATGCAGGCAGTGGCATAGGCATCGGCATCCATGCAAGTGGGAGCTATTACCGAAACACTTAAGAGCTGATTACGGGCGGGAAAGCCACTTTTGGGGTCGATGGTGTGGGCATATCGCAGGCCCGTTTCCTCATCCACCCAGAATTTACGGTAATTTCCACTGGTAGCGAGGGCGGCATTTTTCAGAGCAAGAATAAACTGGAAGCGGTCTTCCTCATCAATCTCATCGCTGGGTTTGTCTACCCCAATACGCCATACTTCCTCACTGGCATTAAGGCCCTTACAACGCAGCTCACCCCCTACTTCCACCATATAGCGCTCTACTCCGCGCTCTTGCAGGAAGCCTGCAATCAGATCTACCGTATACCCCTGGGCAATGGCATTAAAATCAATAAAGCTACCCGGAGCAAGGCTAAAGTTATTGCCCTGCTGACGAATCCGTTGCCAGCCCGTGAGCTTTAAAACTGAGTCTACTGCCGCCGAATCTGGGCGGGTGGTTTTCTCCTTTCCAAACCCCCACAATTGCACCAAAGGGCCTACCGTAGGGTCAAAGCTGCCATCGGTTTCCTGTGAAATCTGCACACTGCGGTTATACACTTTGCTGAAATGCTCATCAGCAGGACGGGTTTCTCCCCGATTGAGGGCGCTGATAAGGGAGTTTTGCTGATAGGTACTCATCGAATTATCAATAAGCCTGAAAATACTATCAAAGGCATACTGCCAGTCCTGCGCTTCAGCCGTCAGATATTTAATCTGGTAGGTGCTACCCTGAGCATAACCCACCGCCTGATTTTCGATAACTCCCTCCCTCCTGCTGCAGGCCGTGGCCAGCAATGCGAAGAGGGCACAGTAGAAAATGTTTTTCATGAGCACAAAGGTAAAATACCCTAATTACTATTCAGCGACCCCGTCACTTTTCAGCAGGAACCACCAGCAGCTAATCAGGCCGGACTAATGGGAGATAGACAATTATTGCCGCCAGAAAATGAACATGCGCTGCTGATTTAGCATTTTTGCTCCTATGCTTGACCTCATTATTGTAGGGGCCGGACCTATCGGTTTAACCGCAGGAATTGAAGCCCGTAAACACAACCTCAACTACCTCATCATTGAAAAAGGGGTTTTGGTAAACAGCCTCTACCACTACCCCGACAATATGACCTTTTTCAGTACTTCTGAGAAGCTTGAAATCGGAGGTGTACCCTTTGTTTCACATAATCCCAAGCCCACCCGTCCGGAGGCGCTGGAATATTACCGGCGGGTGGCCGAAAAATACCAGTTGCAGATCAATTTCTATGAGCATATCCACCGGGTAGTGCGGGAAGCAGAGGCTTTCAAAATTGTAAGCTCAGGGGGCGAGTACCGATGCCGCAAGCTTATCCTCAGCACCGGTTTTTACGATGTGGAGAACCGGTTGAAGGTGCCTGGTGAAGACCTGCCGAAGGTGAAGCATTACTACCAGGATCCCCATCCCTACTTCAGGCAAAGGCTGGCGGTGATAGGAGCCCAAAATTCTGCGGTAGATGCAGCCCTGGAGTGCTGGCGTAAGGGCGCAGAGGTCAGTATGCTCGTAAGGGGCAGCGAAATCGGCAGCAGGGTAAAGTATTGGGTGCGACCAGATATTCTCAATCGCATTGAAGAAGGCTCCATCAAGGCGTACTTTAATGCCGAGATTACCGAAATTACCGCAAAGCAGCTTAGCTTCAGGCAAAATGGCAAGGAGATAAAAATCCCCAATGACTTTGTATTAGCGCTTACCGGCTACCAACCAGATTTTAGACTACTAGAACAGTGTGGGGTACAGCTGCAAGCTGATCTTCACTATAAACCCTGCTATAATGAGGAGAGCATGGAGAGCAATGTGGAGGGCATATATCTGGCCGGGGTTATAGTGGGCGGGCTAAAAACTGCCGAATGGTTTATTGAAAACTCGCGGGTGCATGCCGAAATTGCGGTAAAGCACATCGCCACCAAGCTGGGCAGGTGAATTATATAAAGCCGTGCTCACGGGCATGTTTACGGGCATCGGCCGAATGCTTAAACTGTAAGATAGGAATATCAAGGGCCATGATCTTTTCCACAATCTGGTTTACCCTCTTTTTGTGAGAGCGCTTCACGGCTCGAATATAAATAGCCTTTATTCGGCCGGGATTTTCGCGCACTATCCGGTAGTAAATATGCGGATCGTGCTGGCCATTGTCACCCAGCAATATAAATTGCTGATCAGGGTACATCTCCAGGATGCGCTGCACCTTTATGCGCTTGTGATCATGGCTGCCATAGCCCGATTTGAAAAAATCAGTGAAACTGTCTTTGATCTGCTTGAGCTGCAACACTCCCCGGGGCAGATCGTTGAATTCGATAAAGCGCAGGAGAAAGTCGTAAAGATTCCATTCACTGCTACTTACATAAAAAAAGGGGTTGGGGTTTTCATGGCTCCCCCCTCTCAGTTCCTGATACAACTGCACTACTCCCTTAAAGGGCTTGCGGGTTTCAGGATCTTTTGTAGTGAGCAGGTACAACTTGCGCCAGGCCTTGGTAACATGCGACACCAGAAAGGTATCGTCGATATCGCTGATACAGCCATAGTCAAACTGCCGGCCAATAAACACCTTAACTTTTACACTCACCTCCTCCTGACCTTCGACCAGTTCATCGCCCAGCCGCAGCATTACAGTATGCCAGCCGGGATTGAGATTGTGCTTGAAAACCTTAAACTCAAAAAAACCATCTTCGGTGGTAGTTGTATTTATAATACCCTTGCCGGTATGCAGCTCAACCTTCGCCCCGGCAATGGTCCTTACCAGGAACATTTTTACTAATGAAATAAAATTTTTGAAGGCTGATGTGCGGCGACGTGGTTTGGCCATAGCCATACCCCTGAAAACATGTCCCTGAACAAAATAGTAATCGCTGTTGCCAAAACCGCGAAAGCCCTGCAAAAAAGGATAATCGACATAGCGAAAACGACTCTTCAGCCAGCGCTTGAGATGGCCTCCCCTGATGGGGGCATCTTTATAGCTCGCCCATTCGGGGGGTGAGGAGATCATATATGATAATTTTATAGCATTTAATGATCCAAAATATACTATTTGTCATCAACCCTATTGCGGGCGGTGTCGACAAAAAAGACCTTGAAAATACAATCGAAAGCTGGGCACAAAGTTCAGGCGTTCATTACCAGGTATTTAAAACAAGTGGCCAGCGGGATGAGGAACGCCTGAGGAATAGTCTCCGTGAAAACCGCCCCGAGGTGGTGCTGAGCGTGGGTGGCGACGGCACTCTTAAAATGTGTGCTGAATTACTGCGTGATACAGATATCGGCCTGGCCATGATTCCGATGGGATCGGCCAACGGAATGGCCAGTGAGCTGGACATTCCCAACGGGCTGGAGGCCAACCTGGAACTATTGTCAGAACCGAACTTTGAGAGGATTGACCTGCTTTGTTTTAACGATAGCGAACTGGGTTTACACATCAGTGACCTCGGCCTGAATGCTGAACTGGTGAGGGACTTTGAAGAAAGTGGACGGCGTGGCTTTTTCGGCTACGCGGAAAACCTTTATAACAACTTCACCAACCAACAGGAATTTGAGGTGGAGATTGAAACAGAGCAGCAAAATTATAGCGGCAAGGCGGTGATGGTGGCACTGGCCAATGCCAAAACCTATGGCACCGGCGCCAAACTCAACCAGTTGGGTAAGCTCAACGACGGCCTAATGGAGATCTGTGTAATCAAGAAACTAAGTCTGGGAGACCTGGCGGAGCACGTCATAACCATCCCCGATGAAAAATCGGATCACATGGAAATAATACAGTGCAAAAAAGCGCGTTTACGTACCAGTCGCAAGGTAGCCTTCCAGATTGACGGTGAGGTACGGCCGGCCACCGATCAGCTTAAAGTGGAGGTATTGGCCCGAAACCTTAAAATATTATTACCGCCATCTTCATAATTTCATGAACAGCAAAGCCACTTTTGAAGCCTGCAGCCCGGAAGAGGAATGGGTTAATATCGTTACGCACGGTATCGGCATAGTGGCTGGTATTATCGCCATAATTATGCTTAGCAGCCTTGGCCTGGCAAACAATAACCTCCTGCTGCTGGGCACCCTGCTTCTTTACGGCTGCACCCTGTTGTGGACTTTTACCACCTCTACACTTTACCACGCTGCTTATGGCGTGGGTGATAAGCTCAGAAACCGGCTCCACCTGCTTGATCATACCGCTATTTACCTCTTTATTGCCGGCACCTATACCCCCATCGCCCTGTTTGTGTTGCCCGGTTGGTGGAGCATTTTTATCCTGGCCAGTGTGTGGACGATCGCCCTCCTGGGCATTACAGCCAAAATATTTTTTATCGGCCGCTTTAAAAAGCTGTCCCTGCTACTATACCTGCTGATGGGTTGGCTGATTGTTATTGCAGCCAAACCGCTGCTGCTCCACGCCAGTGAGGATCTATTATTCTGGCTGATGGCGGGTGGGGCGAGTTACACCATCGGCACCATCTTTTTCTCCTGGCGGCAATTAAAGTATAACCATGGTATCTGGCATCTATTTGTGCTTGGGGGTAGTATCTGTCATTTTTGGGCTATCTATCACCATTTACCGCTTTAGAGTTTAGCTTTTATGTTTCTTAAATATTCAGCTGAAAAATAACGGTCAACCTGCCATTTTCTTATCCCCTGGTTTCAAGCTGATCTTTGCCCTGATTTCCCCCGGCACGACCCGCCATTGCATCACGGGTAGTAAAAATCCCACAACTATGAAGTAATCCCATATTCTAGGGCCAAAGTTTATTTTACCAGGCTTTTATACTATTTATTAATAACTGTGATTTTATAGTTAAATTTGTGCTCTCCTATGTCAAACTCAGCTCAGATGGAAGTTATAGATAATACCGAGATGCGCCATTTTGAAGTGCGGGATGGCGATGAAATTGCCATTATCGAATATCAGATTCAGGAAAGAAAATATTTCCTCACCCGGGTGGACTTCCCCGACAAATTCAAGTCAGACGGCCGGGCCGATGAAATGATGGAAAGTGTTCTTGAAATTATCGCGGAAACCGGAATGCGGGTCGTGCCGATGACCAAATTTGTAAAGCAATACTTCCGGGGACACCCTAAGTACAAGAAATTATTGCCGGTAGGAATTCACCTGTAGTCTAACCTACATCTGTTAGCCCTTTTAAGATGGCAAAGCTCTTGACGGCACCATTGTTAAGGGCTTTTTAGCGGCCGCCGGCCATTCTTAGCACGGCTAGGCCGCTATATCACAGCTCTCCCCCGGGCTGATCGCTAAATTTCTCTCTAAGCCTATTTATCTGGCAAACAACTGCCTATACTCCGGGTTTAATCTGGCATTAACTTATTGTTAATCAAATCATCCGATGAGTATGAAGACATTAAAATTCAGCAATGGCGACGGTATGCCCATTCTTGGTTTGGGCACCTGGAAATCTGAACCGGGAAAGGTAAAGGAGGCTGTATACGAAGCCATCAAATGTGGTTATCGGCATATTGACTGTGCCAGTATTTATCAAAACGAAGCCGAAGTTGGTGCCGCTATAAAACAGGCCCTCGACGAGGAACTAGTAAAGCGCGAGGACCTTTGGGTTACCTCCAAACTATGGAATAATGCCCATGAAAGGGAGCAGGTAAAACCAGCCCTGCAAAATACCTTGCAAGATCTGGGGCTTGACTACCTCGACCTCTATCTGATACACTGGCCGATTGCCCAGAAAGCAGACTCAAATTTCCCCGAAAAGGCTGAAGACTTTTTGGCTCTGGAAAACGTCCCTATTGCCGAAACCTGGAGTGCGATGGAGCGGCTGGTTGATGAGGGCCTTTGTCGCCACATCGGTGTTTCAAACTTCAGTGTGGATAAATTAAAGCGCCTCGTTTCTATCGCCGCCATCAAGCCTGAGGTCAACCAGGTGGAGCTTCACCCCTATCTTCAGCAAAAGGACATGCTTGATTACTGCCACAATAATGGCATTAATCTCACCGGCTACTCCCCACTGGGTTCCATGGATCGCCCGGAGACCCTTAAAAAAGAAGATGAACCAATTCCCATGGAGAGCGAAGTAGTGAAAGGCATTGCTAAAAAATACGACATCACCGAGGCTCAGGTATTACTGGCCTGGAATATCAATCGTGGGGTGGCGGTAATTCCCAAGTCTACCAATAAGGAGCGTATACGAGAGAATCTTCTGGCAGCCGATATTCTGCTCAATCACGATGACATTCGCAAGATCGATGATATGGATCAGGGCTACCGATTTGTGGATGGCGGTGCTTTTGATATGGAGGGGAACCCCTACACCCAAAATAATATCTGGGATGAAGAAAGTGACGTGGCCCCGATAAGCGGTTGATTTTCAAAAAAAATGCGACCCATATTGCAGAGACGCATTTTTCACTGTGATGGTAAAACCACAATGTAGGTGGTTAAGGTTTGGATAAAAATGTGAGCACATTTAAATCACGGTATAAAGCTCCGTAAAAATCCGCTACTATAAAATACTCTATATTGGGTATTTATGGAATAAATAAAACAGAAAGAACGCCCTCAACCCAGAACGGTTTTAGTACCGTGAACTGCTGGCTAGCAGGTAGTGCCGTGACTATATTGTCTGCTCCGGGCAGACGGGTTAGGGGCTAAATCGCTGCAGCCAAATCGCACTGCCGTTTCTACTTCTATACCGTATGAATCCCGGCGGCCATATTTATTTAGTCCCCATCAACGCGGATGTAACGACGGCTTAGGTATCTACCGGTCCTTTTAGAGCCTCCCTTGAAAATATGAACTGAAAGAATAATACTACATACAACTATTTAATTATCAGTTATCAACATTCCTGTTATGTAGTATTTATTTTATTTATTTTCGTCCCGATTCTAGCTACCAAACATCCAAATGAATTTTACTCATACCATTTGTTGGGATCAGCAGCTAATTTACCTGCGATTTAGTGGTGAGCTAAGCTTACGTAAGCTCCTTGCGGCTGGTGAACAGCTGACAGCCGAGGTGGAAGAAATGACTGGCTTTAAATTCTTGATAGACCTATCCGGGGCTGAACTTCGCTCTGACTTCCGCGAATGGAGGTTAATCAGCCGCCTTTTGCGCAGGCGCAATTATTTTTCTTCAACCTACTATGCCTTACTGGTTACTAAGAATATTGACACTGCCCTTTGCCTGATGATTATTCAGAAGGCCAAACTGGACCCCTATGTAGAGGTCTTCTCCACTTTTAGCGGCGCCTGCAGTCATCTTGGTCTCCGCGGTGAAGCCCTGGATCAGCTCAAGGAACTAAGCCTGCAGATTCCCAGCCTCGCCTCTAACCAGCATGAGCTGACCATTTCAGGGCAGGACTAAAGTCTTCTTCTACCGCATTGGCGTGTGCCCCCCGGTAAAACAAGAGACTCGCCAGTGCCATCAATACATGGCTGATATCGGCGTAGTTAAACCACTTACTTATCGAAAGGTGGGTATTAAAGATTACCGCAGCGATAATGCAGAGAAAAACGGCATAGGAGAACAAGCGCAGGCTCCGGGCCCGGTTGCCACGGTAAAAATTATAGATGCAAAAGCCCTGCACAACTACCAGTAGCCCGTAGGCAGAATGGTATTCCACGTAGCGAAATTCAAGAGTACTGAATGCCAGACTGGCAAAAATCAAAAGCTCAAGCACGTTGAACCACTTAAAAAAACGAATGGTGGAATCCTTGAGAACATGGCTGGTATATTCAATCATCACCCGCTCAATGAAGGTAATGCTCAACATACTCAGCAACCAGCCGGGCAACTTCCAGTAAAAATTAAAGGCATAGAGAAAGCCATGGCCAATAACGCCTCCAATAACGGTGGCAATACCCATCAAGCCAAAAAACCACTTGAAATAGGTTAAAAAAGGATGAGAGGGCAGCTTAGCTAATCTAAAAAAGGCGTAAAAGCACACAATGCCCACCAGTATGTCGGTTAGAGTAGTTACCGGTTCATCGATGCGGATTCCAAAGGGATAAATAGTGGGATTTTCCAAAAGCTGACTGAAAGGTTACGTTGGTATGCAAATTTAAAATCTGTGGCGAGTTCACCTAATTGGCCTTTTCAGATTGGGTCCTTCGCCCTTTAAAACCAAACATCTCCACCACCATCAGGCGCTGACTGATAAATAAACTGCGCAGCAGCAATAGCATGACCAGTGGTAGCAGCGACACATTTAAGTCCTGCGGCAAAAAGGCCCAACCAAGCAAGGTTAGAGCATGCACAATGGCCATAATGCGATAAAAGCGCCCCAGCCATGAGGGTGGACGCTTACTCAACAGCAGCCACACCAGCGGGAAGTACAAGGGGAAAGCCCAGAGGATATTCATATTGCCGGCCGCAGCCTGGTGATCGGTAAAAAACCACAATGCCAGCAAAAACCAGCCGATCAGGCCCACCAGGTTTTGCAGGAGCAGGTCGAACCACAAATGTGTTTTATTTTTTTTGAAACCGCGATAAGTAAGCCAGGCTCCGAAAAGCAGCAGCAGGGTAAAGACCAGCAGTGGTGAAAAGAGTATGCCGTCAGCCTCTTGAGGAGTGGGCTTATAGCTTACAATAGTTTCCTTCACCAGGGGCCTGCTCGCCCCTTCTCCTGTTATTTTGCCATCGGCAAAGGCCAATTCCACATAATCCGGCAGAAACATATACTCATAGGCGGTAGCCTCCTTATCCATGGGCACTCCCAGGCAGAGGTCGATCCCCAAATCACCCCATGGCTGTTCCTGCAGGTACAGGTCACACATTTCCCTGATCGTACTGCCGGGCTCGGCATAATTCTCATCAAATACCACCTCTGCACCTAAATTATCCTCTATGGCATCGCGTACCCGGGTGGCACAATTGTCATAAAAATAATCATAGCGGTAGTTCATATTTTCGGGCCGGGCATTCCACTGCAGAAAATCAAAGAGCCGCTGCTTTTCCTTTGCATTGATATTGAGTACCTGCTCATGCACGAAGCGGTTTTCACTGATGTAATAGTCTACAAAGCCCCGGTAGTCACTTACCGCGAGACGATAGTTGAGATGACCCCGGGCGAAGTTGAGATAGAAATTGGGTTGGTTGAAATCAAAAACACCATAGTTATAAATAAGGTCCAGCCCACGCTCGGTATCCTTTACCCGGATGGCACTGTGCCCGAAGGCAGAATATAATTCACCCTGGTAGGGACCGCAGGTCACTACGTGTATTTCAGCAGTTCCAGAGAGCTGCCATTGCGCTGAACTTAACAGAGGTATAAACAGAAAGAGGAGAAGCCATTTTTTCATGGCGTTAAATATACGGGGGAATTGATGGAAGGGTCAAAATCCGGCCGTTCAGCTTTTCGGAAGACCTTAAGCCTAAGTGATTCCATCCTCTTTTATTTTCAATTAGATATAATAAATTCAACTAATTGATTTTCAATATTCTATGTTGATATAAATTAGGTGGACTGCCCTTGTTGCTGTATTTTTATTAACCTAAACCAAAAACAAACACGATGACTACAAGATTATTTAGGGTCGTTGCCCTCAGCTTTGCCATGGTTGTAGCTGGCTTAAACTTCGGTTATGCCCAGGCCACCACCAGCACCCAGGTTATTCCTATTGGCTTATTACCATCAAGTTACGACGCTTGTGCGGACGATACATTAGTTTCTATTGGTGGCAGTGCTCAAGGTGTCATCCACCAGACTCTCCTGCCGAGTGGCTTTGTTATGTTTTCTGTAAATCTTAATATCCAAGGCGAGAAAGTGGTTGGGCAGAGCAGTGGCATTATTTATCAGGTTTCCCAAAATTTACATCAAAAGTTTGCGCTAAACCCTAGTAGTCAAGTTCAAACTCAGTCTATTCACAACTCACTAAGACTGATTAGCAGGGGTAATGCACCCAACCTGGTAATGAGGATGAAAACCACCATAAAAATTGATTTTTCCACTAATCCGGCAACGGTCACTATTATCGAAAACAAGGGTACAATCGAAAAATGCAAGTAAATTATTCCTGTAATTCATTAAAGGCAGCCTCGGTTCTGCCTTTTTCTTTTTCCAACCCTGCTGGTACCTATGCTTTATCAAGGGTGGGAAAAGTCATATCCAGCGCTTCGAGGCGCTTTACCACCGCCTGGGCAATGAGAAAGTTGCGATACCATTTCTGATCGGCCGGTACGATATGCCAGGGAATTTCAGGACTACAGCGGACGAAAATCTCCTCGTATACCTCAAGATAACCATCGCGGTTAGGCTGCTCCTTTTTGTCAGCCTTGTCAAACTTCCAGCGCTTGCTGGGATCAGAAATGCGCTTATCGAGCTTTTTGTTTTGCTTTTCCTCCGACAGATGCAGGAAAAACTTGAGGATAATAACCCCATTGCGCTCCAGGTGGTGCTCAAAATTATTAATGTATTGATAGCGGTGCTCAATGGTTTCTTCATCGTGAGTTTGGTGCACACTGGGCACCAGGATGTCCTCGTAATAGCTGCGGTTAAAAATCTGAATCATACCAGTGGGGGGCAAATGGGGATAAATCCGCCACATAAAATCGTGGGAACGCTCCAACTCGGTAGGTTTTTTAAAAGATTTTACCCGGCAACCCATCGGGTTTACCCCTGAAAACACATGCCGGATGGTACTGTCTTTTCCGGCGGCATCGAGCCCCTGCAGGATAATTAAAACACTGCGCTTATTATTGGCGTACAGCAGGTTCTGCAAATCAAAAAGCCGCTCCTTAAAGTAGCTAAGCTTTTCCTTGGTTGCACTTTTCTCGAGCTCGTCCGGAGCCCGGGTAGCTTTCTGGTCCAGTGTGGTCATGGGTAAAAGTTAGCTAAAAAAGTCGAGGCTTAGCCGCATGGCTGCAACAGACTTACTAAAGTATCACCCCCATATCGGTGAGGCTCAGTCCACTCCGGGCAGACAAATGCTGAGCGAATTGGGGGAAACCACGCATATGGCGATGAACCTTGATAACTTGCCTCCCTCCTTTCACTACTAACTCCATGCTTAAAGTGTTGAATCGGGCCGAGCGTACTTCTTCCCATTTTAGCTGGCGAAATTTCCCCCAGCGAAGCTGCTCAATCCCCTTATCTGTAACCCGGATACGATCTCCCAAACCAAGTCCCAGCAATGGCCACGCCAGAGCTTCCGCCAAAAGGAAACTGATAAAAATGAGTGGCCACTCTTCCGGGGAAAACCATAAGCCAAGGCCCAGCACTGCCAGTCCACCGCCAGCACAGAGAGCCCCCATGATTGGGTAAAGGATGGGTAATTTAAGTTGAAAGCCCCCACTGGCCAACTTACGGGCACGGCGATTGGAGGTCCGGATAAGCAGAATCATTACTACAGAAACGGCTATGGGAACCAGTACACCACTAATGTTCATCAATTAATTGCGGGTTTTGCCGGCAAGCTAATGAAATCGCTTATAAATTCTGGATTCGACAGACCTAGCCAACCGGCTCAAATTAATCTAAGCACCTGACTTCGCACCAGGCCCCAAACGCAGAGCGGCATAGCCATGATCGCTGCTGTTGTGGCGGACTGGTCGGCGATCAATCTCTTCACCATCCTGGCTCATCTTTTTAGAAAAGTAGTAATACCGCTTTCTGTTCCGCTGCTGTACTTTAGGCAGTACTGACCCGGGGGCAGGCTATTGATTCCGATCTCCGTAACACTGCCATTGATTTTGATTTGCCCAACCTTTTGTCCCTGAATATTAAAGATTATCACATCCCCCAAACCAGGTTTCTCAAAACGAATTGTTATTTTTTCGGCGCTGGGATTCGGATAAACTTCAACCATAAGCCCTACAGCTAATTGATCAATATTCATGGCCTGGTAATAATAAGTGCCTCTATACGCGCTCTCCCAGCTCCCAGCAACGAAATTCTTCTGTATAAAGCTCTGCACAAGTCCCTGTGAGTTGATTACGTAATCCTTTTTTCTAACCTCTGACCACGACCCAGTAGTAGCCTGCCAATTAAAGTACTCCCACAAGGTTAAAACTCCGGTTGAAGTGTATGTCCTGTCTTCCTTAGTCAGGTTATTCCACAATCCATTTGACCAGCTTTGCATGGTAGAGCTACTCTCAAGTCCCATGGTATTATAGCTGTGAAGAATTCTATATGAATTTTTCCATGAACCCGTGGATGAATTCCAGGTTCGATAAATTCGTTCTACGGGTAAACAATTAAGGTTATTTACAATACTATCCTGACCACTATTTACCCATGAATTTAGCCCTGGATCCCAGTATTCCCCAATTATTTTGATCAATAATCCATTAGGGTCATATGTGTAATAAGATCTGGAGTATGCACTCCAGCTACCATTCACCATACTTTCAATGGTGCGTTCAATCAATCGCCCGTTGCTGCTGAAAATTTTTGTAAACCTCCTGTCATCTTGCCAAGCTTGCTGGCTTGAACTCCAGTTTTGCCAGATTAGCTCTACCTCATTCCCAAGACTATCATAACCTGACAAATACCTATCCTTGTTAATCCAACCCGGATTGCTCATGCTCCAAATTTCATTAAGTTCAACTGTTTTATTCCCCAAGGAATCATATTCATAACTATAACGGGCTGAGTTATTCCAGCTAAAATTACCCC
>CAZUCA010000006.1:0-78134 GCA_964619125.1 uncultured Owenweeksia sp.
TTAATGATCTTCGAAATCATAAAAAGGCCGATACGACGCAGGATTAAGGTTCCAAACAGTACTACAACTAAAAGTTCTCGTAACTTGATCGGTTGGACATACGAGCTGTAGATACCCCAAAAATCAGGACAGTAAGTTTAATTGTAAGACTCCCTAAAATAAGCAATACTTGAAAATAGCGATAAACGCTAACTTGGGAGAAATAAAAAAGGCTTCCTTTAATAGCCAGCGGTACTTAACGCGCCGGCCTTATTTCAACAGCTCTGCATAGTCCACCTTCTCCAGCACCGCTGGCTCATTGCCCACCGCATTTTTACCCCGTAGCCTTCCCACCGGGTAGGCCTCCATCTCCGCCGCATCAAAAGGCTGCGCCAGTGCCATAATTTGTTCCTGATCCAGTTTTTCCTCCACCGGCTGTAGCCACTTGTCCTGCATTTCGCGCGGCAGGATCAGCGGCATGCGGGGGCCCTCCAGTTTGGGGTTGTTGTGGATTTCCGCCATCAGCTCATTGGCGGCAGTGGTAACGATAGCACAGCTGCTCAGTATTTCGCCGCTGCCTTTATTGATCCACTCACTCCAGAGGCCACCCAGAATGATGGGCTCGTCGTTTTTCAGTTTTATCAGGTAGGGGTAGGTCTTGCCTTTGTGGTGATGGTGTTCATAGAAGTGATCGATATAAATCAGGCAGCGCCTTTGTTTGGCGGCATCGCGGAAGGCCGGTTTTTCAAACATGCTTTCCGAGCGGGCATTGAGGGTTTTGTTGGCGATCTGCATGGCTCCCTTGCCGTCTTTGGCCCAAAAGGGCACCAGGCCCCAGTACAGGGGCTGCGGCTTAAACGGCTTTTCATGGGTAAAGCAGGGGAGGTAGGGGTGTGCAAAACCTGAGCTGTGGTACAGTTTGGGGTAATCAGGAAACTGCTTTTCAAACTCCTCTTCCAGCTCGCGAATGGTTTCGGGGTCTTCTGCCCGCTTGCGGGCATAGTCGAGTCGCTTCTTGGTCATTACCGCCACGTCGTAGCACATGCTTGCATATTCAGTTAATACTCAAAGGTGGCCATTACGCAGCTTAAAAACAAAAAAGGGAGGCCACGGGCCTCCCAAATTGATTTTACATTAAATGTGAGCTGGCATACTCCCGGCTATTGGCACTGGCTGGGCCAGGGGCAATTATTGTCCAGGTAAGCCTGGATAGGCATGGCGCCTACAACGTAGTCGCCGGTAGCTGGGCAAGCATAGCCGCTGGTGCTGGCGCCAACCGCCAGGCCGGCATTGAAGGTGCCATCGGCCCAGTTTGAGTAGCTGCCGTCTTCCCTCTGCACACAGATATAGACTTTTATGGCACCGGAGCAGTTATTGGTGACGGTTACTTCCAGGGCATTCGGGTTACCACAGCGGGTTCCCCATTCCGTAACTATAGAGATACATTGGGCAGAAGCAGTCCAGTCGCAGCTGCCATTTCCGTTGCCGTTAGACTGAAAATTGTCGAGGGCAGCGCTAGTACACTCCTGGGCTTTAGCCTGCACTGTAGAATACAGCACTTCACCACTGCTGTTACCATGAGCTTCTACCAGCACTTCACCAGCCGACACAACGCTGCCTACCGCTTCCGGGTGGCCACAAAAATCAGCATTGGTAAAATAGTTTTGCAGGGTGCCAATGAAGCTGCCATCAAAGTAGATGTCGAAGCTTTCATTAAGGTTGCTCAGGGCACCAATGTCAAGTTGTCCATTTTCAGCTCCGCCATAATAATAAGAGCAACTGCCATCATCTACCTCGGCCTCCTCATTATAGGTATAGGAGAGAGGATCGGTGCAGCCTTCCTGTTTTTCACAACTGCTGCAGAATAACAAAAGGGTACTGACTAGTAGGGCTAATCGTTTCATAAGCCTGAAGATTTAGATTAATTATTAAGTTGTGTAGTACTAAAGGAAAGGGCTTGTTTGCCCGGGGGAGCTAAGAGAATGCCGCTCGCTAATAAGCTGGATGTGTGTGAATAGAGTCTTTCAAAGCCTTACAAATATCTGTCAGCTGTGCCAATGTACTTATACCCCAAATGGGGTATTTTAAAGGCTGTCTTGTATTTTTAATGAGCTGAAGTCGACCTCGCCGCTGTTTTGTATGCTCCACTTTTAAGAAATTGCGCCGCTATGAACCAAGATTTCCAGGCGCTGATTTTAGAGGCCACCGGGGCTTCGACTTTAATGGTAAAGGAAGAGATCCAGGAGTTGTGGAGCGGTTACGGTAAGATTATCCGCGTTGCCCTAAAAGATGCTTCGGTTCCCACTGTGGTGGTGAAGCTGGTGCAAATACCCGCCGCGCAAAAGCATCCCCGTGGCTGGAATACGGCGATTGGCCATCAGCGCAAGCTGCAGTCTTACCAGGTAGAAACCAACTGGTACCGCCACTACAGCCACCGCAGTACCGCCCGGCTGCCGCAGTGCCTGGCCATAGAGCAGCAAGGCGAAGGCGTGTTAATGGTGCTGGAAGACCTGGACGCGGCCGGTTACCCCCTGCGTAAGGATAGCCTTAACTGGCCAGAAATCAGGCAGTGCCTGGCCTGGCTGGCCCAATTTCACGCTAGTTACCTGGGGATGCCGCCTGATGGCTTGTGGGAGGTGGGCACTTACTGGCATTTGGCCACCCGGCCGCAGGAATGGGAGGCTTTAAAGGATCAAAAATTAAAAGCCACCGCCGCCCAAATAGACGCCAGGCTAAATGCCTGTCGCTACAAAACCCTGGTGCATGGCGATGCCAAGCTGGCTAACTTCTGCTTCTCCAAAAGTGGAGCGGTGGCAGCGGTGGATTTTCAATACGTAGGCGGGGGCTGTGGTATGAAAGACCTGGCGTACTTTGTGGGAAGCTGCTTTAACGAAAGCGATTGTGAGCGCCTGGAAGCGCAAATTTTAGACAGCTATTTTGAGTTTTTGCAAGCGGCGCTGCCACAGAAAAATGAGGCGCTGGAGTTGGAATGGCGCTCTTTATATCACCTGGCCTGGGCCGATTTTCACCGTTTTTTAAAAGGCTGGAGCCCGGGGCACTGGAAGATCAATGGCTACAGCGAACGCGTTACCCAGGCGGCCATTGACGGATTGTAAGTCGCTTAAATCTGGCCAGCCAGGGTAAGAGGTAATAAAAAAACCCACACCGTGCAGGCATGGGTTTTAGTGGTGGTGCCTCCAGGAATCGAACCAGGGACACACGGATTTTCAGTCCGTTGCTCTACCAACTGAGCTAAGGCACCTAACCTTGGTATGGCAAACTCGGTAAAGCAAGGCTGTACTTCGTTTGCGGGGCGCAAATGTAAAAAGAAAAATCTTTCTGCAAAGCATTATTTTCAACTTGTGGCCTACATTTGTGGCAACTGATTGATTTATAGTGAATCTTATTTTAGACCAGGGCAATACTTTTATTAAAGCGGCCCTCTTTCATAACGACCAACTAAAGCAGAAGGCACGCTGGCCCCAGCTGCAGGCAGAGACACTGCGCGAATTTGTGGGGATAAAAGAAGTGAAGGCCAGCATCTGGTCCTCTACCCGCGAGGAGGCACCCCACTGGCTTTTTGAAATGGGCTTTCCCATCCTTAAATTCAACTCGCTAACGCCACTGCCCTTTACTTCCAATTACAATACTCCCTCCACCCTGGGCCTCGATCGCCTGGCCTTAGCAGCGGCCGCCTACCACACTTACCCGGGGCAGGATTGTCTCGTGATTGATGCCGGTACCGCCATCACCTATGATTTTATTGACCGCAGCGGACTGTATCGCGGTGGCGCCATTGCCCCCGGCCTGTCGATGCGCTTCAGGGCTTTGCACGAATATACCGCCCGCCTGCCTTTGGTGGAAGCTGACAGTGAGGTGCCTTTAATAGGCGATAGCACCGAAACTGCTATTCGCAGCGGCGTGCAAAATGGCCTCCTTCATGAGGTGTCAGCTACAATAGACCGTTACCAACAGCGTTTTCCTGACTTGCTGAGTGTGATTACCGGCGGTGATCTTAGTACATTTGACAGCTTATTAAAAAATGGCATATTTGCGGCCCCCGATTTTGTGCTCCACGGGCTGAATTATATTCTGGAATACCATGCAGAGAAAATTTAACGGGATCCTGGCTATCTCCCTTAGTATTATAACTTTTTCACTTTCCGCACAGCAAAACTCCGTGTCGCCTTACTCGCGCCTCGGACTGGGAGATATGCGCCTGCCCAATTACACCCGTGGCCAGGCCATGGGAGGGGCCACCCTTGCCAATTACGATGCGCTCTTTATCAACAATACCAACCCGGCCAGCTACACCGCCCTCCAACTCACCACTTTTGAGCTGGGGATGTATGGCAGTTTTATTGACCAGGAGCAGGCCAATCCCGATCTCAAAATTGAAAACAACACGGCCGGACTGAGCTACTTTGCCTTTGCCTTGCCTCTCACTGATTGGTGGGGTAGTGGCGTGGGATTACAGCCCTACAGCGCCAAAGGCTATAACATCAGCCGCACCCGCACCGGACCCGATGATATTGAAATTACCGATGCTTTTAGCGGTAACGGTGGCTTTAACCGCCTCTACTGGGGTAATGCTTTTGAAGTGGCCAAAGGACTGTCTCTGGGAATTGATGCCTCCTACCTCTTTGGTACCCTCGAGGAGTCCCAAACCGTAATTTGGGATGCAAACCGGGTTTACATTGCCCAATTCGATGAACGGGTACGCGCAGGTGGCTTTAAGTTCAATTATGGCGCCCAGTACAATCTGGAACTACCCAAGTTGCAAACCCTGAATATGGCGGTAACCTTCAGCAACAGCTCTAACCTGCCCATTGAAATTGAAAGCTACCAGTATACCCTCGATCCCCTGCGGGGACCGGTGGATACGGCTGCGCAGGAGGTAAATGAGCGCGACGGCAATTATACCCTGCCCAGTGAATTGGCCTTTGGCTTGTATTACGGGAGAAAATCCCGTTTATCAGCTCACCATGCCTGGGGTGTAAGTGCCAATTATACCATATACAATGGCAGTGAGTTTCGCAACCAGTTTGGCAATGCCGAGCTGCGTGATGCCTTTATCGCCCAGTTTGGTGCCCATCTTACCCCGGCCCTTACCTGGGAGGGTGCTGCCAAGCGGGGTGGCTATCTCAGCCATATTGAATACCGCCTGGGAGGTTTCTATGAACGCAGCCCCATCAGCGTAGACGGGCAGGGCATTGACGACTATGGCATGACCTTTGGAATGGGACTACCGGTGCGCCAAAGAGGTTTGGCCCCCGGTGAAGTAAAGGTGACGACCTTAAACCTCGGAATGAAGTTGGGAAGAAGGGGAACTCTTGATAATAACCTTATCCGTGAGAACTATCTCTCACTATTTATAGGTGTTACCCTCAATGACAAATGGTTTATTGACTACAAATACCGCTAGTAATTAAAAACCTGCGGAGCCTTTTAAAGTTAAACCACCGTAATCAATTTAATTCAACCTGCATACGTTTAATACAAACAAAGTAAAATTATGAGAAGAGCGCTTTGGTTATTAATCGCTGTATTTGGTTTTACCACTTTTGCTTCAGCCCAGTCTGTATGGGGTGAGGATAGTGTGAAATGTCGCGATAACCTCTACATCTACTACGAATTGGCAAGAAACAAGAACTACGTGGAAGCTTACGAAAGCTGGCGTTATGTTTTTGACAACTGCCCCCAGGTGAAGGAATTCAACATGATTTATGGCCCTTACATTGTTGAGGCCATGATAAAGCAGGAAGAAGACCCCGCCCAGAAGGCTGCCTATAAGAAGCTGCTGTTTGATGTGTATGAAGCACGTCTTAAGTACTTCCCCGGCAAAGAGGGTTACGTGTATGGCCGTATGGCCCTCGATGCCCTGCAACACTACCCCGACAGCAATAAGAGAACCATCGGCTATTTTAACAAGGCTTTGGAATATGGTGGAAAGGAGCAGAGTGCTGCTTTTTACAACGGCTATTTTATTGCCGCTGCGCGCCTCTTTAATGATAAGGTTTATGAAATTTCGGATGTGTTCAATGTGTACAACATCGTGATGGAGGGTATTGAGGTGAACACCAACTCGCTGAACCGCACCATTACCGAGTATAGCACTAATGATTCTACCGGAGCAGAGCTTGGTGATAAGGAGGCCAAGGAACTGGCGAAAGCTGAGCGCGAGTTGGAGCGTTATGACGATGTGGAATCCAATATTGAAAAGATCCTCGGGCCCATTGCCACTTGTGATAAGCTGGAACTGATCTATAACTCCGAGACTTTCGCTGCCAATAAGAATGACACCGTTTGGTTGCGTCGTGCCGCTAAAATGCTGGCCCGCGAGCGTACCACTGATGATGGTGATGCTACCGACTGTACCGATAACCCGGTATTTATCAGTGTGGCCGAGGCTCTTTACAAGCAGCAACCATCGGCTACTGCAGCCCGCGCGGTGGGTCTTATTGCCTATAAGAATGACAACTTCAGCAAGGCGGTGCAGTATCTGAAGGAAGCGGCTGAGCAGGAAGTGGATCGTAAGCGCAAAGCCAGCGATTACCTGCGCCTGGCCTCGGTATACCAAAAACTTGGTCGCCTGGCTGACGCTAAAAATGCTGCTATAAAAGCTGCCCGTTTCCGTGAAGGATGGGGTAAACCTTACCTGGTACTGGCCAGTGTATATGCCCAGGCTGACGGTTTGTGTGGCAGCAATGTGTTTGAAAAGAAAGCCGTTTACTGGGCCGCCATCAACAAGGCGCAGTATGCCAAAAGCATCGATCCTTCGGTGGCTTCCAAAGCCAACAGTCTGATCAGTGCCTTCAAACAGCAGTTGCCCGATAAAACCATTATCTTCCAGTTGGGAGTTAAGGAAGGCGATAAGCACACTATCGGTTGCTTTATTGGTGAGACCATTACGGTGAACTATAGTATATGATCCCGATATTTAAGAAGCTTAAGAGCATTGCAACTTCGGTTGCAGTGCTTTTTTTGTTTTCGTGCACCAATGATGTAAAAGAGGTGCGGGAAATTACCGCTGAGGAGAATTTCCCCATGGAGGTGCAGGAAAACCTGAAGCTTACCTACAGCGATAGCAGTGAAATGCGATTGCTGTTGCAGGCTCCGCTCGCCGAAAATTACCCCCAGCTGGAAGACCCTATCCGCAAGTTTCCCGAGGGCATCAATGTTAAGTTTTTTGATAGATTTGGTGCTGAAGACTCACGCCTGCGTGCCGACTATGCGATAGAATATGTAAACAAGAGACTATGGCACGCCAAGGGCGACGTGGTGGTGGTCAATAAAAAAGGGGAGCAGCTGAATACCGAAGAGTTGTACTGGGATGAACGCAAGGAGCAGATTTATTCAGACGTACAGGTAAAGCTCACCAGCGATAAAATTGTAACCTGGGGGGAGGGTTTTGTTTCCGACCAGAATTTTGAAAATCCCGAAATTACCAAGGTAACGGGTCAAATCTATTTAGATGAAGATGAATAAAATGTTGCGGGTGGCCGAAATCGCCTACATTGTGGTTTTTGCCATTTCCGCAGTGGAAGTTTTCCGTATGTGGGGCGACTATACCGACCGCTTCTGGATATTTCTCGGCTTTGCCGTAGTTAGTCTGTTTATGTTTTTTATTCGCCGCAGTCAGCGCAAGCGGATGGAGGCACTTAAAAAAGAGGAAGAAAATCAATCTTAGGCCTTGACGATAGTCCTGATCATTCTTAGCAGCATGCTTTTCTCCGCCTTCTTCTCGGGGGTGGAAATAGCCTTTGTGTCATCCAATAAATTTCACATCGAAATTGAAAAGGAAAAGGGCAATGTGGTATATCGTCTGCTGAGCCACCTGGTAAAGAACCCTTCCCGCTTTATCGCCGCCATGCTGGTGGGCAATAATATTGCCCTGGTGGTCTACGGTATTTTTATGCCGGAGTTGCTCAATCCCTACCTCAATTTTATGGGCAATGAGTATGCTATGCTGCTGCTGCAAACCTTGATCTCTACCGTTTTCATCCTCATTTTTGCCGAGTTCCTGCCCAAGGCAATTTTCAATTCCCAGAGTAATCGCCTGCTCGAGCTTTTTGCCATCCCCACCAGCTTCTTTTACTATGTATTTTACCCGGTGGTGTGGATCATGATCGGGGTGAGCAATTTTGTGATGAAGTACTTCCTGCGCTCCGATGAACAGGAAGCCAAAGAGGCTTTTGACAAAGTGGATCTCGACAACTATATCCGCGAGCGTACTGAAGCTTCCAGCGAGGAAAAGGAGGAGGATACCGAGATTCAAATCTTCCGCAATGCCCTGGAGTTCAGTGATCAGAAGGCGCGTGAATTTATGGTGCCCCGTACCGAGATCATTGCCATGGAAGTTACCGCCGGCATTGAGAAACTCAAGGAGGAATTTATCGACAGCAACCTCTCCAAGATCCTTATTTACAAGGATTCTATCGACAACATTATTGGCTATGTGCACAGCTTTGAGCTCTTTAAGAAACCGGAGGGTATCCACAGTGTGCTGCGCCCGGTGAGCTTTATTCCCGAAAGTATGCCGGCCAATGAAATTCTTAACCTGCTGATCAGGGAGCGCCGCAGCCTCGCTATTGTACTCGATGAGTTTGGCGGCACCAGTGGCCTGGTAACGGTAGAGGATGTGGTGGAGGAACTCTTCGGTGAAATTGACGATGAACACGATACCGAGGAATTGATAGACATCAAGATCAGCGACTATGAGTATCGTTTTTCGGCCCGCCAGGAAATCGACTATCTCAATGACCGCTACAACCTTGGGCTGCCCGAGTCTGACCATTACTCCACCCTCGGTGGTCTGGTGCTCGATCGCCTGGAGAGCATACCCGAAAAAGGGGAGGAGGTGCGCATTGATGATTTCCTCTTCAAGGCCGAGGTGGTGAGCAACGCCCGGGTAGAAATTCTCCACCTGAAGATTATCAATGACTAACCCCCGGCGGGATTTTTTCTTAAAAGTGGGTGCTGACGGACAAATTGGCGTAGCTTCAGCTTCCATTTTTCATCTACAATTGTATATTCGCAACCTTAAAAATTAAAGAGTTCATACATGGCGACATTAGAGCGCATTCGCAGACGTTCAGGCCTGCTGATCATAGTGATCGGACTGGCCATGCTGGCTTTTATCCTTACCGATCTCCTCGGTTCCGGTAATTCCATCTTCCGTGGCGACGCCACCGTAGTAGGCCGTATCGACGGCAGAACCGTTGAATACAACGAGTTTTCCAGCCTTATGAGAGAGCGCGAAAGTGCTATCCGTCAGGCCAACCCCCAGCAGGCTGCTGGTATCACCAACAAGCAGGTGGCTGATGCCGTATGGGATGAGCTGGTACGTGAAGAGCTGATGAAGGAGCAGTATGACGATCTCGGTTTTACCGTGACCGGTGATGAACTCTACAGCCGCGTGCTGCAAAATCCTACCATCCGTCAGGCCCCCATCTTTCAGGATGAAAGTGGTAATTTCAACGAGATGCGTTTCCGCCAGTACCTCGACAACCTTGAGGGTAGCCGCGATATGGATCCACAGGCGGCTGAGCAGTATGAGCAGTGGCTCAACTTTGAGCGCAGCATTAAGCAAAATACCCTGCAAACCAAGTACAACACTGCCGTAAGCAAGGGTATTTACATGCCGGTAGCCCTGGCCAAGCAAAACTACAACGCCCGCAATATGGCGGTTAGCGGCCAGTTTCTGGCGCTTGAGTATTTCAGCATTGCCGATAGCAGCATTGAAATCAGCGACGCCGATCTCAAAGACTATTACAACGAAAACAAAGAGCGCTTTAAGTCTGAAAAATCAGCCAGCATTCAGTATGTAAACTTTCCGGTAGCTCCCGCTGCCAGCGATCGCAACGAGGTGCGCGATGAACTCAGCAGCTACCTCACTGAAAAAGTTGTGGATGGTGATACCCTCGAGAACTTTGTGAATTCTGAAGAAGATTCACTGTTTGCCGTTAATTATTCTGACCTGAGGGTAGGTGGTCTGTACTACCGTGCCGATGGTCTGCCTGACGGACTTGACAGCAGCATCTTTGAGCAGGAGATAGGTTACATTAAAGGACCTTATATCAGCAACAACTTCTATCGCCTCAGCAAACTGGTTGACAAAAAGACTTTCCCGGACAGTGTTAAAGCACGTCATATTCTCCTGTCATTCCAGGGTATTCAAAACAGCCAGGCTAGCCGTAGCTTCGAGGAAGCCAAAAGCATGGCCGATAGCCTGGTGGAAGTGCTGCGCAATGATTCTTCACAATTTGCTTCTATTGCCCGTGAGCTGAGTGACGATCCTACCAGCGGCGCCAAAGGTGGTGACCTCGGCTGGTTCGACGAACGTACCATGGTGCGCCCCTTTACTGACTATAGTTTTAACCACGAGCCCGGCGATGTCGGCTTGGTAATGTCTCAGTTTGGCTACCACATTATTCAGGTGCTCGATAAGGCCGGCCAGGAAGAAGCGGTGAAAATAATTTCTATCAGCCGCGAGATTGTGGCCAGCGAGGAGACCCGCGACAGTATTTACAACGTGGCCAGTGCTTTTGCCGCCAGCGTAAATGACCCGCAGAGCTTCAGCAAAATGGCAGAAGAAAAGGGTTTCACTCCCCGCCAGGTAAGCAGCCTGAAAGAGTTTGACGAGAATATTTCCGGACTGGGAACCAATCGCGAAATGGTGAAGTGGGCTCATGATGAAGAAACGGAGGTAGGTGACATCGAGCTGTTTCAGGATGTTACAGACTACTATGCCGTGGCCATCCTTACCGCTGCCACCGAAGATGGCTACCAGACTTTTGAGTCGGTAAAAGCAGCCATTCGTCCCTCGGTGCTGCAGGATAAGAAGGCCGAGCAATTGATGGCCAAAGCCGAAGCAGCCATCTCCGGTAAGGACGACCTGCAAGCTATTGCCAATGAACTCCAGGTGGCGGTACAAGACATCAATACCAATTTTACCGGCAACATTCTGGGTCAGTACGGTAATGAGCCTGCTGTGGTGGGGGTGATGACCGGCATCAAAACCGGCAAGATTTCTGAGCCCATCAAAGGCCGAAGAGCGGTTTATGTGGTACAGGTTAATAACCGTACCCCTGCGGTTGAGCTTCCTGACTATAGCAACCAGCAGCAGCAAGCAGTACAAAGCTTACGTGCCGGGGTTCAAGGACCATTATATCGCTCCATTAAGGACAATGCCAAGATCGAAGATCGCAGAGCTAAGTTCTACTAGTAAGCTCCACTATTTAAAATTAATAGCCCGGCCGAGTATTCCTACTCCGCCGGGTTTTTTTATGGCTGACTTCTGCCAGCTTAGGGCTGTGATTCCTGTTGGCAGCATTCTCAGCTCCTCTGATGAGCTGGAATTCAAAAAGGGAGTAGCTGGAGTAAAGCTGTGGTTTAGACGTTCTCAGCTGCCTTATAATGGTGGCAGGACGAGGGAAACTGGGGGAAGTTGCAATCCGTACAGAGCAAACCGCGGGAGACTTTAACCGGATAGGGGGAAATATAGAAAGTAGTATGGCCCGCTTTTTTTTTAGCTTCTTAAAGGCCGGGTATAATCAGATACCGTACCGGTCTTACCAGAGCTGCATGCGCGAACTGTCGAGCTTAATGAAGATCCACAACAGCAGGGTAAAGCCCCAAAGTGATGATCCGCCGTAACTGAAGAAGGGCAGGGGGATACCAATTACCGGGGCCAGGCCGATGGTCATGGCGATATTGATGGCGAAATGGAAGAAGAGAATACTAGCCACCGCATAGCCATAGATGCGGCTGAAATTGTCTTTTTGGCGCTCGGCAACTATCACCAGCCGGAAAAAGAGGAGTATAAAGAAGATTACGATCAGCGAGCTGCCAACAAAGCCCCATTCCTCGCCTACAGTACAAAAAATAAAGTCAGTACTCTGCTCGGGTACAAAGTCAAATTTGGTTTGGGTGCCCTGCAGGTAACCCTTACCACTGAGTCCGCCTGAGCCGATGGCAATCATCGATTGGTTAGTGTTGTAGCCAATGCCCTTGGGATCATGTGCCTTGCCGAGCAAAATGTTAATACGGTTGCGATGGCGGTCTTCGAGGATGTTGTTAAAGGCGTAATCCACACTTTGAATAAAGCCCAGGCACAGCACCAGGATACCAAGGCTGCGGAAGATCATACCGCGGTTTTTACGAAATAGGGCAATTACAATGGCGGTGATAGCCCCCAAAAATATCATCAGGTAGAGCTTGTCGATAAGCAGGCTCATTATAAAGAGCAGCACCAGAGCAAAGCCAATAAAGAGATAGTTGCCCGATAGGCCCTCGCGGTAGAGTACCAGTAACAGGGAGAAGTATACCAGCGCCGAACCCGGATCGGGTTGAGGGACGATGATAACAGCAGGCAGCAACATAATGAAAACGGCTCCCAGGCGGTGGCGCCAGTTACTAACCGAGGTCCCCTTGCTGCCCAGAAAGCGGGCCAGGGCCAGGGCAGTGGCAAACTTGGCAAATTCTGACGGTTGCAGGCTAAAGCTACCAAAGGCAAACCAGGAGCGGGCACCGGCAATTTCCTTTCCAAAAATCAGTACCCCTACCAGGCTGAGGATGGAAATAAAGTAAATGGGATAGGCCAGGGTTTGGAAGAGTCGCGCATCGGTAAGCAGTATGAGCGCGATCAGTACTACTGAGGTGCCGATCCACAGCAGCTGCTTGCCGTATTTCTGACTCATGTCAAAAATACTGCTGGCCTCCTCGTTGTACACCGCCGCATAAATATTGGCCCAGCCCATCAGTACCAATCCGAAAAAGGCAAGTACTAAAGGCCAGTCGATATTTGCCAGTATGCTGCGGTTTTCTCTCATGGCTTGTTTTCAGCCAGCAATTCCTTTTTGCCGTATTTTTCTTCCAGTTGCTTTTCGTACTCTTCGCTCAGGTCACCTTCCAGCATGCGGCGCTCCATTTCGGGTCGGTCAATTTCGCCGGTAAGGTATTTTTCAATCATCAGGCTGGCAATGGGAGCGGCCCAGCGGCTGCCCCAGTAGCCATTTTCCACAAATATGGCCAGTGCTATTTTGGGGTTATCCATCGGGGCAAAGGCAATGAAGATAGAATGATCCTGGCCGTGTGGGTTTTCGGCGGTACCAGTTTTACCACACATGGTAATACTGTCGTGACGGCTGTAGCGGGCGGTACCCTTATCAAAAACGTCGAGCATACCTTTTATTACCACATCAAAATGCTCAGGGTCTACCGAAGTGTACTTGGGTTGGGTAAAGTTGGGGTCCTGGATAGCCTGGCCACCCACCTGCTTGAGGATATGGGGCGTGAAGTAATAGCCCCGGTTAGCAATGGCCGCCGTCATATTGGCCAGCTGGATGGGCGTTACCAATAGCTCTCCCTGGCCGATGCCCAGTGAAATGGCACTCACCGCTTTCCAGCCGGTATAGCCAAAGGCGCGGTCGTAGTAGTCGGCGGTAGGCACAAAACCTTTACGGCCGGTGGGCAGGTCGTTGTTAAGGAATTTTCCCAGGCCAAAACTCTTTACATGTTCACTCCAGGCGTCCATACCCTCCTGGGCACTGGGGTAATTTTCAATAATGCGCTTAAAAGTGGTGCAGTAATAGTTGTTGCAGGACTTACTGATGCTGGTGCGCACGGCGATAGGGTAATTGGTGCCGCAGTGGCAGGCCACGTGCAGGCGCCCGTAATGAAAGCCATGGTGGCAGGTAAACGCGGTATTAGGGGTGAGTACCCCTTCCTGCAGGCCGATGAGGGCGTTAATTACCTTAAAGGGAGATCCGGGTGGGTATTCTGCCAACAGACCACGGTCGTAGAGGGGTTTGTTGATACTGTCCACATACAGGCGGCTGTAATTGCGCGAGCGGTCGCGTCCCACCATCAGGTTGGGATTGTAGCTGGGACTGGTTACCAATGCCAGGATTTCGCCACTGCCGGGTTCAATGGCTACAATACTGCCCCGTTTTCCGTTCATAAGCGCCTCACCGTACTGTTGCAGCTCAATGTCAAAGGTGGCCACAATGTCTTTGCCGGGTTGGGGGAGTGTGTCGCGCGCACCTTCGCGATAGCTGCCTTTTACCCGGTTGTGCACATCCACCAGTTTGTATTGCACGCCCGGTTTTCCGCGCAACACCTGTTCGTATGACTTTTCAATGCCGGTGATGCCTACCAGGTCACCCTTCTGATAGCCTTTATGCGATTCCAGGTAACGATCTGAAGCCTCGCCGATAAAACCCAATACATTGGCGCCAGCGGTGTAATTGTAATCGCGCAGAATACGCTTCTGAGGAAAGAAGCCCGGAAAGCGGTGCAACATCTCCTGAAAATAGGCATACTGTTCTTTGCTGAGCTGTTTTACAAAAATGCTGGGCTTACGCCAGCTGTACTCCTTGGCTTCCGCCAGTTTTTCATCAAAGGTTTCACGGCTGATATTGAGGAGCTGGCAAAAAATTGCCGTGTCCATCACATCCACCTGGTGTGGGACCACCATTACGTCGTAGGCCGTTTGGTTTCCTACCAACAGCTTACCCTCGCGATCATAAATCAATCCCCGACCGGGATATACTTTTTCCTTCCGGATTACATTGTTTTCGGCACTGAGCTGGTAGTCTTCACGCAGTACCTGGATATAAAACAGTCGGGCGATGAAAATGAGAGCCAGGCCAATAAAGAAAAAGTAGAACAAATATTTCCTTTCCATGCATCAAACCTTCTTTCTAATGTTCCAAAGGCGCCAGAGCAATATAAACAACAATGTAAAAATACTGCTCAAAGTAGTGCGTGCCAACACTGTACCAAGATGACGATAGCTGTAATTTTCGATGGTAAAGAGGGTGAGGTGATGTACCAACACCCCCAGGGCGGCGTAGAACATCAGGTTGCCGAAATCAAGTTTATAAATGTTGATCTCATCGAAATCTATTCCCCGTTTACGGGTGGCAAGCTTAAGTAAACCCAGGCGCAGGTAGGCGAGCAGTACCGTGGCTGCAATATGCACACCGCCACTGTTTTCGAAAAGATCCATCAGCATACCGGCAATAAATGCCAGCAGTAAAACATAAACCTTCGGCATTTTTACCGGCAGAAAGAGAATGAAAATAAGATAGATATAAGGATTGAGGTAGCCGGCAAAGAAGATATTGTTGAGCACCAGGATTTGCAGGGCGATCAAAAAAACAAAGCTCAGTATTTGCTTTATCTCCTTCATGGCTGGGTGCTTTGTTGCAGGCGGCGGGCCTCCTTTTTCATTTTGTCGGTGATAATGTAAATGTGATTAAGGCTGGCAAAGTCTACTGCCAAACGAATCCGCACTTCGTAAAAGTTTTGGTCGTCCTGCATTTCGGCGCTCTCCACATAACCAATGGCGATACCGGCGGGAAATACCTGGCTGCGGGCATCGGTAATAATAGTGTCACCGGGCTCAAAGCTGGCGTAGCGCGGGATATCAGTGAGGCTGGCATACCGGTAATCATTGGTGTTCCACTTTACCGGGCCAAAAAAGCCGGTTCCTTTTATTTTGCCGCTCACACTAAAGCCCGGATTTATCAGCGGTATTACGGTGGCAAAGTGGCGGCTTACATCGTTTACAATGCCAACAACGCCCTCGCTGCTGGATACACCCATGCCACTCTCAATGCCGTGCACCTTTCCCCGGTTTATCAGCATATAATTGCGCGCTTTGCGGTAGCTCAGGTTTATCACTTCTCCTGAGAGGTAAGAGTAGCGCACGCGGTAAAGCGAATCAATGTGGGTAGAATCACTGCTGGTAAGTGGAAAGTAGGAGTCTTTGAGCAGGGACTTCAGGCGGGCATTTTCGCGCGCCAGTCGCTCGTTTTGTTCGTAAAGGTCGAAGAGCTCATCCAGCTCATTGGTTTTTTCAAGCAGGCTGCCACTCAGCTCATTGGCCGAGTTATGAAAAACCGCCCGCTGGTAACTGCGGCTGTTGTGAATCCACACAAAAGCAATTATTTCCAACAGGACGAAAAGCACAAAAATCCTGATGCGATATAGAAAACGAAAGAGGTTCCGCATTCAGGGGGGAGAGTTTTAGGTCATCAGGAAGTTAAACTTGGCAATGTTCTTCAGGGCAATACCGGTGCCTCGTACTACGGCCCGCAGGGGGTCTTCGGCCACATATACCGGTAGTTCGGTTTTCATGCTTACGCGCTTGTCAAGACCGCGCAGCATTGATCCCCCACCAGCCATATAAATGCCACTGTTGTAGATGTCGGCGGCCAGCTCAGGTGGCGTCATCGACAGGGCTTCCATAATGGCATCCTCAATGCGCATAATCGATTTGTCGAGGGCCTTGGCAATCTCCTTATAGGTTACCATAATCTGCTTGGGCTTTCCGGTAAGCAGATCACGCCCCTGAACTGCCATATCCTCAGGTGGATTTTCAAGGTCATCAAGGGCAGAGCCGATCTGGATCTTGATTTCCTCGGCGGTGCGTTCTCCAATATAGAGGTTGTGCTGGGTGCGCATATAGTAGCTGATGTCATTGGTGAAAACGTCACCTGCCACCTTGATGGATTTGTCGGCTACAATACCGCCCAGAGCCAATACGGCAATTTCGGTGGTACCACCGCCTATATCGATAATCATATTGCCTTTGGGCTCCTGTACATCCACTCCGGTACCAATGGCAGCTGCCATCGGTTCGTGGATGAGGTACACCTCGCGGGCACCTGCGTGCTGGGCCGAGTCTTTTACGGCTCTTTTCTCAACTTCGGTAATGCCACTGGGAATACAGATTACCATCCGCAGGGCAGCGGGGATCATTCTCTTTTTCAGGGAAGGGATACTCTTTATCATCTCACGGATCATCGCCTCTGAAGCTTCAAAATCGGCAATTACCCCATCTTTCAGGGGACGGATGGTTTTGATGTTTTCGTGAGTTTTGCCATGCATCTGGCGGGCCTGCTGGCCTACGGCGATAATCTTGCCGGTAGAGCGGTCTTTGGCCACAATCGATGGCGCATCCACCACTACCTTATCGTTATGAATAATTAGAGTATTGGCAGTGCCTAGGTCAATGGCAATGTCTTCTCTGAAAAAGTCTAAAAATCCCATGTAGCTTTTAGTGTTTAAAATGCCGGGTTCCGGTAAATACCATCGACATTTTGTGCTCATTGCAGTAATCGATCGACAGTTGGTCTTTGACCGATCCACCTGGTTGTATCACCGCTGCGATGCCTGCTTCATCTGCAATCTCCACACAATCAGGGAAAGGGAAGAAGGCATCTGAGGCCATAACCGCACCAGCCAGGTCAAAATTAAAATTTTTGGCTTTAGTTATAGCCTGTTTTAATGCATCTACGCGTGAAGTTTGACCGGTACCACTTGCAAAAAGTTGACGATTTTTTGCTAAAACAATGGTATTGGACTTGGTATGTTTGCAAATTTTCGATGCAAAAATCAGGTCATCTTTCTGATTATCACTGGGTTCGGTAGTAGTTTTGAGCTCTAAATCTGACAAACTATCGCTTTTATGATCCCGATCCTGCACCAATAAGCCATTTAGAAGACTGCGATATTGCTTATCAGGCACTTCAAAATCCTTTAAAATGAGGATTATGCGATTCTTTTTTTGTTGCAAAATTTTAAGGGCCTCCTCGCTATAGGAAGGTGCGATTACCAGCTCAAAGAAAATTTTGTGCATTTCCCCGGCGGTATCAGCATCCACCTCGCGGTTACTGATAATTACTCCTCCAAAGGCAGAGGTAGGATCTCCGGCCAGGGCATCTTGCCAGGCCTCAGTAAGATTTTCGCGGCTGGCCAGGCCACAGGCATTGTTGTGCTTGAGGATGGCAATGGTGGTATCTTCAAATTCCCGAATCAGGCTTACGGCCGCATCGGCATCGAGGAGGTTGTTGTAGGAGAGATCCTTGCCGTGTAGTTTTTCAAATACTTCATCCAGCTTGCCGTAAAAGGCGCCTTGCTGGTGGGGGTTTTCACCGTAGCGCAATGTTTTGGAGGGGGCAAAGCTAAGGCTGAGGCTATCGGCATCAGTACCCATCAGGTAGGCCTGAATGGCATTGTCGTAATGTGAGGAAATGCGGAAAGCGGCGGCGGCAAAACGCTTGCGGTCCTCTTCAGTGGGGCCGCCGTTTTTCAAAATTTGAATGGCCTCGGCATAGTACTCCCGTGAGGGGATAATCCAGCTGTGTTGGTAGTTTTTCGCGGCAGCCCTGATCAGGGAAATACCGCCGATATCAATCTTCTCGATGATGTCCTGATGCGAGCCACCGCCGGCCACGGTCTCTTCAAAAGGGTAGAGGTCTACCACAATAACATCAATATTGGGAATCTCGTATTCCTGCATTTCGGCCCGGTCGCTCTCGAGCTCCCGCCGGCCCAAAATGCCGCCAAATACCTTGGGGTGAAGTGTTTTTACACGGCCACCCAATATGCTGGGGTAGCCGGTGAGGTCTTCCACCGCTTCCACCGTGTGGCCATGGTCCTCCATAAATTTCCGGCTGCCACCGGTTGAAAGTATATTGTAACCCTTGTCAACCAGTTGAGTGACAAGATTATCCAAACCGTCTTTGTAAAAAACTGAAATTAATGCTGTTGCGCTGCGGGAATTATTCGTCATTTCGATTGATTTGAAGCCCGCGAAGTTAGCCATTTTTAAAGGCATAGAAGCTTTCGCCGCCTGCTTTTTCGGCTATATTTACACAAGTTTTCAAGACTATGATTTTTTTCAGGATCCTCAAAGAAAGCCTTCAGTTTGCTATACATGCCCTGGTGGTAAATAAACTGCGCACCTTCCTCAGCCTCTTAGGGATTACCATCGGAATTTTCACCATTGTTTCGGTATTTACCGTGGTTGATTCGCTCGAGCGCAATATCCGCAACAGTGTGGCTGACCTGGGGAGTGATGTCATTTATTTGCAAAAGTGGCCCTGGGGAGCGGGGGGAGGGGAGTATCCCTGGTGGAAGTACTTTCAACGGCCGGAGCCTGGTTATCGCGAATTCAGGGAACTGGAAAAAAGACTGAGCACCGCTCAGAATGTGGCTTTCGCCTTTGGGATGAACAAAACCCTCAAATTTCGCCGCAACTCGGTAGAAAATGCCACTGTGCTGCCGGTGTCTCATCAGTATTACGACATCTGGCCCTATGAGCTGGCCGCTGGCCGCTATTTCAGTTATGCCGAGTCGAGCTCGGGCAGCCCGGTAATGGTATTGGGTGCCGAGGTGGCCGAAGGACTTTTTGGCGCCGATAGTCCTCTTGGTAAGGAAGTGAAGATGATGGGGCGCAAATTGCGGGTGATCGGGGTTTTTAAAAAGCAGGGTAGCAGCATTGTAGGGCAGGATGTGGATGAATTTGCGGTGGTGCCCGTCAACTTTGTACGGGCCATAATGAATGTCGAAAACCAGGATGGGGCCTTTATCATGGCGCAGGCTTATCCCAATGTGGAGATGGAAGAGCTGCAGGATGACCTGCGGGGAAAAATGCGCAGCATCCGCAGGCTAAAACCCAAGGCTGATGACAGCTTTGCCCTCAATGAAATTTCGGTGCTTACCGCCGGCCTCGATCAGTTATTTAAAATCGTGGGAATTGCCGGTGCCTTTATTGGTGGCTTCAGTATTTTGGTGGGGGGCTTTGGTATAGCCAATATTATGTTTGTAAGTGTGCGTGAGCGCACTAATCAGATCGGTATTCAGAAGAGTCTGGGTGCTAAAAATTACTTTATCCTGCTGCAGTTTTTACTTGAAAGTATTTTGCTTTGCCTGGTTGGCGGACTGATGGGTTTGCTGGTGATCTATTTTTTAATGATGGCCATCAGCAAAGCGGCCGAAATTGACCTCGCTCTAAGTGCGACTAATGTTATGCAGGGAGTGGTAATATCAGTACTTATTGGTATAATCAGTGGTTTTGTACCGGCCTACCGGGCCGCGCGACTGGATCCGGTGGAAGCTATTCGCTCCGGTCAGTAAAGGGTATTATTCACTATTCTACCCGAAGAACTTCGCGTAGTGCATGCCTTCACTCAGGTGATGGTTTATTTTATCACAAACCCGGTTCAGTATACTCACTTCCTCTTCACCAAATGCGTTGACAACATTGCTGTCAATATCCAGTTGGGCCACCAGGGTTTCTCCGTGGAAAATAGGTATTACAATTTCTGATTTTACGTCCACATTACAGGCGATGTAATTGGATTCCTCGGCCACATTTTCGGCGATATAGCTTTCACCCGAATCGGCTACTTGGCCACAAATTCCGCGGCCAAAAGGAATGAGCCGGTGCTCGGTATCATTGCCCCAGTAGGGCCCCAGGTGAAGCAGGCGCTGCTGGTGATTCATAATATAAAAACCCACCCAGCTAAAATCAGGGTTGAAATTATTGAGAATACGACACAGCTCTGCCAGTTTTTGCTTCAGATCCTTCTCAGCGAAAATGACGCCGTCGATTTGCGCTATTAACTCTGCTTCATTCATTAAAAATGGGCCACTATTTTAGGGATAAAAATGATGATTCCGATAACAAATGCTGCCACGGCAGCGAGTAATACAGCCCCGGCGGCCAGGTCTTTTACTCGTCCTGCCAGTTGATGGTGGTCCGGCGAAACCAGGTCTACCAGGTGTTCAATGGCCGAGTTGAAGGCCTCGGCAGTGAGTACCATTCCTATGCACAGGGTCACCGCAATCCATTCGAGGGTTGAAATTTCGAGCCAAAATCCCAACGCAATGGTCATTATGGCGGCGCTGGCATGCAGGCGGGCATGGTCTTCCTCACCAAAAAACCGCAACAAACCGGTGATGGCATAACCAAAGGCTTTTCTTCTGCGCTGGTAGTAATTCATTTTGCTCAATTGATGCAATTTTAAGATTTTAATGGCTGTGTTTGTCTCATTTGCATAAAATATATCCTACATCTTTAACTAAACCATGTTCATAAATTAAGACTTTTCCATTACCCTCCAGCTTATTAATAGCTATATTGCGGCATTGAGATAACCCTTTTTAAATCCTTAATCCATGAGGAAGTTCCTACTCCTGACCTCACTCGCCCTCGTTTTTATTCTCTTTGGGCAAACCCGGCTTGCAGCCCAGGCCATTCAAATGCAAAATACCAACAACACTCCCGCCAACCCCCGCAGTATCTGCCAGTGCGACACACTGGGCAGTGCCGGTAGCCAGGGAGTGCCCGAAGTACGTTATGGCCTCGGACCAGGTTTTAGCGGCACCGATTTCTTCTATGAATTCGTGCCAGGAACCAACTTTAGTACCGGTCCGGTGGTAGACCTTGACCTGGTGGAACTGACCCAGTTCAACAACGTAACCCCGGTAGATACCTTTGGCGTGGGCACCAAGTGGGCCGATCTGGCCATACCCTGTAATTTTCCGGTGGGAAGTGCTGCCCTGCGCATCCGCAACAGCAACGGTGAAATCAGTGATACCCTCTATTATGTGGTGAATAAAATTCCCGATGAGCCCATTCTCGATAGCATTGCCTTTGGCTTTGAAAACCCCTATACCACCGGGGTGGACGATTGGGGATTTTGTAAAGGTGATTCGGTTTACCTCTACGTAGAACCTCAGTTGGGCGCTTCTTACCAGTGGAATAACAACGGTATGCCCATTGCCGGTGAAACCGATGACTCCATTGTTATCAAAACTTCCGGGGTCTATAGCGTTACCCTGAGCCTGGGTGCCTGTACCCGCACCAGTAAAGACACCATCATTAATGCCTTTTTGCCCCCTACCGATATAATTCTCTTTAATCCCGGCATTACCGCTTTCCAAATGGATGATCCTCATCCCAATAACAGCAGCCCGGTGGATTCGCTGCAGTTTTGTGAGGATCAGTCGGCCATACTTCAGGCTAATGCACCGGTAGCGGCAACAGGCCTTACTTATGATTACTTCTGGCTTACCGATTCCATTACTTCCTTTGGTGACACCGTGCAGTACCGGGTAGGAGGCCTGGACAGTATTCAGAATCTTACAATAAATGCCAGTTCACCACCCTTTAACATGGGTGAATATAACGGACGCTTTTACGTAGTGATCTACGATGGCTTTTGTACCGATACCTCACGGCCATATTTTGCTTATATGGATTCAATTCCTGACGTGATGATCTCCAGCCAGACCTATGAAAATGGTATTCTTAATCCTGCCACCCAGGATGTGGAGATCTGTATGACCGACTCGGTACTGCTTCATACTCCCTACACCCACCCAACTTCAGTTATTGCCGACAGCCTTGAATTTCAATGGCAGCGATTAAACACCACTCTCACCCCACCGGTGTGGGAAGACGTGAATACCACCAATTATGATCGCGATGGCGACAAGTACAGCCTGCAGGTTGACACTTCCCTGAAGCCGGTTCGTCCTCTCAGCTTTTACCGCCTGCGGATATGGACTCTTACGCCTCATACCCGTACCCGCATTTGCAGCTACACTACTGACAGTGTGGTAATTCGCTGGAAGCCAAAAGACAGTATCCGGTTTGCGAACGATCCCTGGGTAAATGTGCTCAGTAGTTCTTCTCTTAATTTCTGTGAAACTGACTCGGCTCATCTTATTGCTCCCCCCATTCCCGGGCAGATGGTTACCAACGGCTACAGTATGATGTACCAGTGGCTGCGCGACAGTACTGATACTGCTACCGGCTTGGTTTATAAAGACCCTATTCCCGGAGCCAACGCACGCGACTTCTATGGCAGAATGTCGGGTGCTTATTATGTGGCGGCCGATGATGGTATCTGTATTGACACCCTGGGACCATTTACCCTCGAGGTAGATACAGTTCCGGCCACCACTATCACTGAAACCCGCTACCCCGGGCAAACCAGCACCCCTGACCGTGAGCTCTGCCTTACTGACTCGGTAATGTTATCGGTGGTGGATACCGTACTACCCGGCTGGATGTACCAATGGGAACGGAGCCTCGGAAACGGCAACTGGGTAACCCAGGCCAATGATACTTTACCATGGATATCGGTTGATACCTCTTACCGTCCCAGTGGCGTTGATACCCTTTGGTTCAGGGTAAGGATCAGCTATTTCAATAATTTTAATTTCCTGGGCTGTCCTTTCGTATCCGATAGCATCTCGGTACAATTTTACAATCCCCCCACCTTATCATTCTTCCCGGGAGACTCGCTGGGCGTTTGTGCCGGTGATTCCATCCTGGTGATCGGGCAGGGTAATTCCCAAACTTACTCATGGGACGGCGGCACCGTACTGGGGCCACAGCGCTGGCTCAGTACCCCCGGTACTTACAACCTTACCGGAACGGGAGTAAACGGCTGTACCACTACCCGTACCGTTACCATTTACAATCTGCAAACCACTGCCAATGCCGGTTCTGATATTACCGCCAGCAGTGGGGAAGTGGTAACACTTAGCGGTTCCGGAGGTAACAGTTATCGTTGGTACGCCGATAAGCCGGTGGCCTGGAGTGACTTCCTCAGCCAGTCGGTTAATGTCAGCTACACCTTACCCAATGGGGTATTGAGTGATACCATTACTATCTTCCTGGAAGTGACCAATGCCGCCGGTTGTACTGATACCGATCAGTTGCTGTTGATTGTGGTTCAGGAAGAAGATGACGACATCAGTCTCCTGTCACGTGCCTACAACATGATTACCCCCAATGGCGATGGCATCAATGATGTTTGGGATATCAGTTCCATTGTAATTGAATACAATGCCTGTGAAATAGAGATTCTCAACCGCTGGGGCTCTACGGTATATTCTGATGAAACCTTTGCCGGCGGATGGGACGGCAACGATGAGGGAGGCAATCCCCTGCCTGACGGTACCTACTATTACATTCTCAGCTGCGATGGTAGTGTAATCCTTAAGAATGCTGTAACCATTATCCGTAACCAATAAGAAACCGCTCTATGAAACTTAATAAGACAATCCTTCTAACAGCCGCTCTCTTATTGGGTGGTTTGGCTAAGGCCCAGCAAATACCGCTTTATAGTAATTACTTTTTTACTCCATATATTTACAATCCTTCCATGTCGGGTACTGAGGGCAGCACCAAGCTTAGCCTCATTCACCGCCGTCAGTGGACCGGTATTCAGGGTTCTCCTGAAACTTCGGCCTTTGCTGTTGATGGTTCCCTGAACGAGGAAAAGGTAGGCTGGAGTGTTTACGGCTTCTCGGATAAAACCGATATTCTCAATCGCCTGGGTATTTATGGCAACTACGCCTATCACCTGCAGTTGTCAGATAATACACAGTTGTCATTTGGCCTGGGAGCCGGATATCTCAACAATGCGATTGACGTGAATAACATTCGTGCTCAGCAGGAAGGGGATATTTTCACCATCACTAATGGCAACCGCGGTACCTTCGATATCAATGCCGGGCTGAGCTTAAAAATAGCTGACTTTACCCTGGGCGGTGCTGCTCCCCAGATTATTGGTCAGTCAATAAAATATGCTGAAACGCCTAACCGTGAAGTAGCTTATTCGCTGTTGCGCCACTATGTGGTAAATGCCCAGTATGACTTTAAATTTGATGGTGATCGCCGGGTGCTGAGCCCGATGGTAATGGTGAGAGCCGCCAAGAATGTCCCTATACAGGTGGATGCCGGGGTGATGTTTCAGCTTGAGGAGTATGGCCACATCGGTGCCATGTACCGTTCTGATTATGCTGTTACCGGCAACATCGGTATCAACCTTACCGAGCAACTTACCGTGGGCTATGCCTATGACTTTTCGCTAAACAAGTACAGTAGCAGCCTGGGTTCATCGCATGAATTTATGCTTTCGTATAAGTTTGGCAGTGACAAGCGCAATGAACGTCTCGAAAATGAGATCAAGCGTTTAAAAGAGCGTCAGCGCCGCGCTCAGGATCAGACCGAGGAGATGGTTGACGAGAAGCTGGAAGAATTTAAAGATGAGTACAAGCGCGAGCTTAAGGAGGAAATGAAAAAGGCCGCCGACGATGCCGCGCAGGAAGCTGCTAAGCAGGCTGCCCAGCAAACTCAGGATGCCAATCGCAATAACAGCGGTCAGACTGGTGGCAATACCGGTCAGGACAACAGTGGTGGCAATAACAACCAGGCCGGTCAGAACCAGGGTCAGCCGGTGGATAACAGCGGACAAAGCGGTACTCCGGTAAACCGTGGTGGTGCAGTTGATAACGGCCAACTGCCCAGCCAGATTTCGGCCGGTGCTCCTGGCTATTATCTGATTGCCGGTGTATTCAGCAATAAGGCCAATGCCGATCGCCGCTTACGTCAACTAAGCCAGGAAGGCATTGAAGCTGGTGTGTTCCAGGATCCGGGTAATTACTTCTACTACGTGTTTATCCGTCGCTATAACAGCTACCAGGCGGCCGATAACGCCAAGGCCAGCAATATGAATGGTCGCTACAATGGCGAGCTCTGGATTAAAGTGGTGAAGTAATCACCGCCTGTCAAAAACTAAAAAGGCTCCTGAAAAGGAGCCTTTTTTTAATCCAATATTTTCCGGGCCTGCAACAGGTGCCGGTGGGTGTGGGCAATGATGAATTCAAAGGCATCCGGTAAGCGCAGCCTGAGCCATGGAAAAATACTCTCCACCCGCAGCTGGTCGATATCCTTATCATAGGCCTTGATGAGCAATTCTTCCCACTGGTCCATATCATTGACAAAGTCGCGGAAGATCACCTTTTCATCAAGCGCAATACCCTTGGCGGTCCGCTTACGTGGGTTTATGGAAGGGAAGGTGGGCATTTTATAGGGAATTTTACCATCACGCGGTTCCATACTTTTTTTAAGCATGCGTCCCAGCCAGCTTACCTTCACCTCATCGTGATTCACATCCTCGGCCTCTTCCAGGGCCTTGCTGATGTTTTTGAGATAAAAGCCGTTTACCAGGTTTATGTGGGCAAAAACCTCACTGATAGACCATTTGCCGGGCGCGGGTTTTCTCCTTAACTCCTCTTCTTCAAGAAAGTAGAAGTCATGCTGGGCTACCCGGCGAATTTCGCTGACATCCTTCCGGAGCCGGCTCAAAAATTCTGAACGTGTTTCCATTTGGTCAGTTAATCTAGGGCCAAGTTAAACAGCTTTCATTCATTTTTAAAATCTGCCTGAATTTTAGCTGTGCGGTAGTAGATTTGTGAGATCCAAACAAAGTGAATACTATCGCGCTATAAGTATTTCCAGCCCGAAAAAATGATGATGATGAAAAACCCGCTTTTACAACCATATAATACCGTTTTTGAAACCCCGCCTTTCCATGAAATCAAGGAGGAGCATTTTTTGCCCGCCCTTGAGGAAGCCATAAAAAATGCCAAGGCTGAGGTTGATCAGATTTGTGCCAACAAGGAGCAAGCAACTTTTGAAAATACCGTGGAGGCATTGGAGTATAGCGGTGAGGCTGTAGGCCGGATTGCGGAGCTCTTTTACAACCTTAACAGTGCTGAAACCAATGATGAAATTCAGAAGATTGCCCGTGATTTTTCTCCCATGCTCAGTGAATATTCCAATGACATTACTCTGAATAAGGAGCTTTTTGAGCGCATTCGCAGCGTTTATGAGGGTGATCAATCGACGCTTAATGAGGAGCAGAAAATGTTGCTCGACAAAAGCTACCGGGCTTTTACCCGCAATGGTGCCAAGCTCAATGATGACGATAAGTCCAAGTTGCGCGAAATTGATAAGAAGCTGGCCGGTTTGTCGCTTGAGTTTGGTGAGAACGTACTGGCCGAAACTAATGATTTTGAACTGCTGATTACCGATGAGAAGGATCTGGCAGGTTTGCCGGATTATATTGTGGAGGCCGCGGCTGAAACCGCATCCGAAAAAGGGAAAGACAATGCCTGGGTATTTACCCTTCACTTTCCCAGCTACGTCCCTTTTGTCACCTACTCTGATAAGCGCGAATTGCGCCGTAAAATGAGCATTGCTTATGGCAGCAGAGCCTTTAAAGACAATGAGCGTAACAATGCCGAAATTGTAAAGCAAATTGCCAGCCTGCGCTATGAGCGTGCACGATTGCTAGGCTTTGCTAACCACGCCGACTTTACCTTGCGCGAGCGTATGGCTGAAACCCCGGCCAAAGTGGAGCAGTTTCTCAGTGACCTGCTAAAGGTTGCCCGCCCTGCCGCCCAACAGGAGGTGGCAGAGCTCGAGAGTTTTGCCCGTGAAAAGGATGGCCTCGAGCAACTGCAGAAGTGGGATCTGGCCTACTACACCGAAAAACTCAAACAAAAACGCTTTGAGGTTGATGATGAAAAACTGAAACCCTACTTCAGGCTGGAGGATGTGATTGACGGGGCCTTTACGGTGGCCGGGAAGCTTTATGGTCTCAGTTTCAAGGTGAGAAACGATATTCAGAAGTACCACCAGGATGTGGTAACTTATGAAGTGCTGGATGACAAGGGCGATCATCTGGCCGTTTTCTACGCTGATTTCTTTCCCCGTGCCGGCAAGCGCAACGGTGCCTGGATGACCGCTTACCGCAGTCAGAAAAAAATTAATGGGGTAGACATCCGCCCCCAGATCAGTATCGTTTGCAACTTTAGCAAGCCCACCAAAACCAAGCCATCGCTGCTGACTTTCAACGAAGTGCTGACTTTGTTCCATGAGTTCGGCCATGCCCTGCACGGCATTATGGCGCGCGGCACCTATGCCAGCCTTAGTGGTACCAGTGTGTACTGGGATTTTGTGGAATTGCCTTCGCAAATCATGGAAAACTGGTGCTATCAAAAGGAATGCCTTGATCTCTTTGCCCGCCATTACGAGAGCGGGGAAAGAATACCAGCCGACCTGGTAGAACGCCTCAGGGCCAGCGCCACCTTTATGGAAGGTTATGCTACCGTGCGGCAAATTGGACTGGCACGCCTTGACATGGCCTGGCATGCCACCAACCCAGGTGCAGTGAAGACAGTAGATGACTATGAGCAGGAAGTAACCAGTGAAACCGAATTGTTGCCCCCGGTCCCCGGCAGCAATACTTCCACCGCTTTCTCCCATATTTTTCAGGGAGGATACTCTGCCGGCTACTACAGCTACAAATGGGCAGAAGTGCTCGATGCCGATGCCTTTGAATATTTCAGTGAACAGGGAATTTTTAATCCCACCGTAGCCGCCCGTTTCCAAAAGCTGTTGGCTGCCGGAGGCACTGTACACCCCGCCAAGCTTTATCGTGAATTCCGAGGTAGAGATGCTGACCCCGAGGCCTTGCTGCGCCGGGCCGGACTGGTGGCAACTCATTAAGTAATTGACCTGCTTCAGAAGTGTTGATGCCGTGGCTCAGGTCGTTCGAAGGGGAATGGGTCATCGCACGGGCTTACTGGGGCAGGTTTTTTTTCTCTACTTAGCCCGGGAGGGCGCTGCTTATTGGATTAATGCTGTTTCTTTGTGGTGCCTTGCCGTAAATTTTTGAACCCCTCGCTATGGTACGAGCTAAAAAACATCTTGGACAGCACTTCTTAAAAAATGAAAATATTGCCCGGCAGATTGCCGATGGCTTAAGCGGTGAGGGCTATGAAAAGGTAGTGGAAATCGGGCCCGGTATGGGGATTCTCACCCGGTTTTTACAAGAGCGGGAGGAAGAATTGTATGTAGTGGAAATCGATACTGAGTCGGTGGAATACCTGCATGGCAATTTCGACCTGCGCTTCGATCACATTCTTGAAGCTGATTTTCTGAATTTCCCGCTCGACCAGTTTTTTTCGGGCCAGCAGCTGGCAGTGGCCGGAAACTTTCCCTACAATATTTCCAGCCAGATCATTTTTAAGGTGCTTGAGCATCGGGAGCAGGTGCCGGAACTGGTGGGTATGTTTCAAAAGGAAGTGGCTGAAAGGATTGTGGCCGGGCCGGGCAGCAAGGTGTATGGCATTATTAGTGTGCTCACCGCCGCTTACTATGATTCAGAGTACCTGTTTACGGTGGAGCCGGAAGAGTTTAACCCTCCTCCCAAAGTACGCAGCGGTGTGATCAGGCTGCGCCGCAAAGCGGATTTTGATAAATTTCCGGCCAATGAGCGCCTGTTTCAAACGGTGGTGAAAACCGCCTTCAATCAGCGGCGCAAAACTTTACGCAATGCCCTTAAATCCCTTTCTTTACCTGATGATCCTGCGGTAGCAGCGCTTTTGCCCAAGCGGGCCGAACAACTGAGCCTGGCAGACTTTATTCTTATTACCAACAGTATTTCAAAAAAGTGATGATGGAAGTTCGGGTAGACGACAAGTATATTCAGGAGTTGCAGCGCGATCTCAATGACGGCAATCTTGAGCAGCGCCTTCCGGAGCTGGAGGAAATGCACCCGGCCGATATCGCCCTGGCGGCTCAGCAGTTACCACTGGAGCAGAGTACCGAAATTATTACCAACCTCAGTGAGGCCAAAGCTGCCGATGCCCTGGTGGAACTCGATGAGGAGCTACGCGCCAAAATTCTCCAGGAGTACAGTGGCCAGGAGATTGCCGATGAGCTGGTGGAAAACCTCGATTCGGATGATGCCGCCGACCTTATTAACCTGCTGCCCGACTCCAAGAAGAAGGAAGTACTAAACAGCATCGAAGATCCACAGCAGGCCAAAGGCCTTGCTGATCTGCTGATCTATCCTGAAAATACGGCCGGTGCCCTGATGGCTACCGAGTTGATCAAGGTGAACCAAAACTGGAAAGTGATGCGCTGCGTGCGCGAAATGCGCAACCAGGCGGAGGATGTGGATCAGGTACACACCATATACGTGGTGGATGATAACGACTGCCTGCTGGGTACCCTCTCGCTTAAAAAGCTGCTTACCACCTCCCTTAAACTGCCCATTTCAGAGGTGTTTACCAAAAATGTGCAGAGCGTTGAGACTACTGCCAGTGCTGAGGATGTATCGCGGGCCATGGAAAAATACGACCTCTTTGTTATGCCGGTGGTCGATTCGCTGGGCCACTTGCTGGGACGCATCACCATTGACGATGTGGTGGATTTTATCAAGGAGGAAGCGCGGGAGGACTATGCCCTGGCCAGTGGTCTTACCGAAGAGGTGGAAACCCATGACAAGGTGCGCACTATCGTAAAGGCACGTTTGCCCTGGTTGCTGATTGGTCTGGTAGGGGGGCTGGCTGCGGCCAGTGTGATCGGAAAGTTTGAAGGGGATCTCGAGGCTATCCCCAAGCTCGCCTTTTTTATTCCTCTGATTGCGGCTATGGGCGGTAATGTGGGGGTACAGTCATCGGCGATAATTGTACAGGGGCTTGCCAGTCAGGCACCCATGGGGACTTTGTCAAAGCGACTTTTTAAGGAGCTGAGCGTGGGGGTACTTAATGGCCTCATCCTGGGGGTGCTTATAATCGGAGCCAGCCTATTTCTGGGCTATGGCACCCTTATGGCCATTACGGTAGCTACCTCCCTGGTAAGTGTGATTATCGTGGCGGCACTCATCGGTACTTTCGTGCCCCTGCTGCTCGATCGATACAAAATTGATCCCGCCCTGGCTACTGGTCCTTTTATCACTACCGTCAACGATATCCTTGGTCTTTTTATCTATTTTATGATAGGAAGGGCTATTTTAGGGATATAATACCTATGAAACGACTTTTTCTCCTGCTAATGCTGCTGCAGTACGGCTGTGGCCTGGCCCAAGCCCGAGAGCATGCACTGGATTCAACCCTCTACGAGACCCGTGGGGCGGTGGTGCTCGACGATGACACCCTTTTTCATCTGTATGACAATATCAACGGCATTAATGCGAGGGAGCGGGCGAGCCTGGTCAATCTGCGCCTGCAGGCCCTGGTACGCAATGACGATTATGCCGCTGACAGCTTCAGGGTGAGGGCTGACTCGGCCTTCGCCACTATTTTTTACCGCAATAAATTGATGGTGAATATTACCGCTACTGATGCCAATTGGTATGGCAGTACGGCAGGTGAAATTGCGGAACAGTGGGCGGAAACGCTGCGGGTAAAGTGTACTTCGGTTAGTTCGGCGCTTGACATTAAGGCGATCATCATCCAGATTGTTATGGCCATCCTGGCGGTATTGATCTCGGCTCTGATCATTAAGTATGTAAACCGTCTCTTCCGTGTTATAAAGATCAGGATTCAAAAGTGGAAGGGCACGGTGCTCAAGGGGGTAGTATTTCGCTCCTACGAGATGCTGAATGCTGACCGCCAAGTATCCATTCTTTTACTGCTTACCAATCTGCTGCGCATATTCACCCTGGTCTTTATCTTTTACCTCACCCTGCCGGTGGTACTCAAAATATTTCCATGGACGGAAGGTATTGCTGATATGCTCTTTGGCTTTGTGCTAAATCCCCTCAAGCGCATTGTCATGAATATTGTGGGCTACATCCCCAATCTGTTTACCATCCTGGTGATATTCTTTGTTATACGCTATATCACCAAAGGGGTACGCTTTCTGGCAGATGAAATACGTCACGAAAAGCTTAAGATTCAGGGATTTTTTCCCGATTGGGCTGTTCCCACTGCCCGCATCATCAACTTTGTTCTATATGCCTTTATGCTGGTGCTTATCTGGCCCTATCTGCCGGGAAGCGATAGCCCTATCTTTAAAGGTGTTTCAGTGTTTTTGGGCTTATTGATCTCGATCGGCTCCTCATCGGCTATTTCCAATATTGTAGCCGGCCTGGTAATTACCTATATGCGTCCTTTTCAGGTTGGGGATCGCGTGCGTATTGGAGAGGTTAACGGCGACGTTATCCAGAAAAACCTGCTGGTCACCCGGGTGAAAACCATTAAAAATGAAATCATCACGGTGCCCAACAGCAATATTCTCAATAACAGCAGTATCAACTACAGCATCAGCAGCGAAAGCTCCCAGGGGCTTATTATCAATACCTCCGTTACCATTGGTTATGATGTGCCCTGGCGGAAAGTACACCGTCTCCTGATAGAGGCTGCCGAACGTACCCCCCTGATTCTGGAGCAACCCAGGCCCTTTGTATTGCAAACCAGCCTCGATGATTTTTATGTTTCCTATCAGATAAATGCCTATACCCATTCGCCTGAAAAACAAGCGGTTATTTACTCCGATTTGCATGCTTTAATCCAGGATGGCTTCGCTAATGAAGGAGTGGAAATAATGTCGCCGCATTACCGGGCAGAACGGCCAGGCCCCAATACCATACCCCCGCAAAACGGACAATGAAAGTACTGATGATAGATAGCGCCCATCCCAACCTGCAAAGCGGGCTGGAGGATTTGGGATATCAGGTGGACTGTGATTTCGAATCCTCCAAAGAGGAAATAAGCTCAAAGTTGGCAAACTATGCTGGTCTGATCGTACGCAGTCGCTTCCCAATCGACCGTGATTTTATAGAGGCCGGATCACTTCGCTTTATCGGCAGGGTGGGAGCGGGCCTCGAAAATATTGATCTGGAGGCAGCCGGGGAGCATGGAATTGAGGTTTTTAACGCACCGGAGGGCAATCGTGATGCGGTTGGTGAACAGGCCATCGGCATGCTACTGATGTTGTTTAATAACCTAAGTCGGGCTGACGCAGAGGTGCGCCAGGGGGTGTGGCGAAGGGAGGAGAACCGGGGGTACGAAATTCAGGGGAAGACGATCGGCATTATTGGTTATGGCAATATGGGTAGTGCCTTGGCCCGCAAGTTAAAGGGTTTTGAAGCCGAGGTGATTGCTTATGACAAGTACCTCTCTGGTTTTGGCAATGAGCTGGTTAAAGAAGTATCGCTGGAAGAACTGCAAGCCCGGGCAGATGTGATCAGCCTGCATATCCCCCAAACCCCTGAAACGCTGCACATGATTGACGAAGGATTTATTGCCGCCTGTACTAAAGACTTTTACCTGATTAATACTGCCCGGGGAAAATCGGTAAAGACGACTGCCCTGGTAGAAGCACTTAAGTCCGGTAAGATAAAAGGGGCCTGCCTCGATGTATTGGAATACGAAAAGACTTCTTTTGAAAAACTGTTTACACATGAATTGCCCGCCGATTTCCAGTATCTTACCCGGAGCGATAGGGTAGTGCTAAGTCCCCATATCGCAGGCTGGACCCACGAAAGTAATCGCAAACTGGCAGAAGTACTGGTTGCCAAGGTTGCCGGCTTAAATCTGCTGAAAAATGGAAAATCCTGAATATCATATCCAACATGAACCCGCCCGAACCAGCGGACATTTTAAACTGATTGCCGGTGGGGAAGAGGCGGGTAGCCTTCATTACACCCTCTTTGGTAATGGTCGCCTGGTGATTCAGCATACCGAGGTGGCCCGGGAGCTGCAGGGCACCGGCGCCAGCCATGCCCTGCTCGATGAAGCCGTCAACTATGCCCGCCACCAAAAGATGAAAGTAGTACCGGTGTGCCCTTTTGCCAAAAAAGTAATGACCTATAAACGTGAAAAATACGGCGACGTGCTGGCTTGAATTTTTTAGTTTGCGCCCCAAATATTTCACCTTGAGGATTTATCCGTTTTTATTATTACTGCTGCTATTTATGAGCGCCTGTGAGCAGGCCCCGCAGCGCGACCCTAAAGTTATTTTCCGCTACAATGAAGCGGCTGGAATCAGCTCCCTCGACCCGGCCTTTGCCCGTAACCAGGCCAATATCTGGGGGGTAAATCAGCTCTATGAGGGCTTGGTGCAGATGGATAACGAGCTCAAGGTACAACCGGCCATTGCCCGTCGTTGGGAGATTTTGGACAGCGGTTATACTTATCGCTTTCACCTGCGCAATGACGTAAAGTTCCATCAGGCCGAATGCTTTGAAAATGAAGGCGAGCGCCGGGTAACCGCTGATGACTTTGTATATAGCTTTGAGCGTTTGCGCTCGGCCGAACTGGCGGCACCGGGCAGTTGGGTCTTCAAAAATGTAAACAGCATTAGGGCCCTAAATGACTCCCTGCTTGAAATCAGGCTGCAGCAGCCTTTTGCGCCTTTCCTCGGCATTCTCAGCATGAAGTATTGTTCGGTGATTCCCCGCGAGGCGGTGGAATATTACGGCAAGGAATTTCGCAGTCACCCGGTAGGTACCGGTCCCTTCTACCTTAAGTTATGGCTGGAGAATGAGAAACTGGTACTGCGTCGCAATGAAGAATATTACGAAAAAGACGGCGATGGCAAGCCATTGCCTTACCTCGAAGCGGTGGCCGTGAGCTTTATTCCCGATAAGCAGTCGGCTTTTCTTGAATTTATAAAGGGAAAAATCGACTTGATATCGGGTATTGATGCCTCCTACAAGGATGAACTGCTGACCTTTGAGGGTGAGTTGCAAGCGCGCTACCAGGATCGCTTTGAGCTCTACCGGCAACCCTATTTGAATACCGAGTACCTGGCATTTTTGGTAGACAGCAGCGCCGCAGTAATGAATAACTCGCCTTTGCTCAATCCCCTGATCCGGCAAGCTATAAACTATGGCTTTGACCGTCGCAAAATGATGACCTATCTCCGCAACAACATTGGCACCCCGGCAGAGTCAGGCATGATTCCCAAGGGGCTGCCCGCCTACAGGGATCAGGCTGATTATGGCTATAGCTATCAGCCGGAGAAGGCCAGGCAGTTGCTGGCAGAGGCCGGCTATCCCAATGGTAAGGGACTGCCGGAAATCAGGCTGCAAACCAATGCCAGCTATCTCGATTTATGTGAATATATGCAGGCTGAGCTTGGTCGCATAGGCTTTAACATCCAGGTAGAAGTTACTCCGCCATCCACCTTACGTCAGGCCGTGGCCACCAGTAAAGTGCCTTTTTTCCGTGCTAGTTGGATAGCAGATTATCCCGATGCCGAAAACTATCTCTCCCTCTTTTATGAGGCTAACTTTACCCCCAATGGCCCTAATTATACCCACTTCAGCAATGCCCGTTTTGATAGCCTTTATGATTTAAGCGGAAAAGTTGACAGTGAGGAGAAGCGGTTGAGTTTGTATCGCGCAATGGACAGCCTGGTGATGCAGGCAGCACCGGTAGTGCCATTGTATTACGACCAGGTATTGCGCTTTTACCCCAGGTCAATTGAGGGGCTTGAGGGCAATGCCATGAATATGCTCAGTTTGAAAAGGGTACGGAAAAACTAATTCTTACGGGCCAGCATTTCGGGCTCGGTATGTTCTACGATGTACTTTATATTTTCGTGGAAATGGCTGATCACAAGGCCATGCAGCCAGGGGTAGAGTTTTGAATCACGGAAGGGAGAGTCGCTTTTATAGCGGGTATAGTGCTCTACCAGGGTATGGCCCTGCGGAGTTTCACTTAGTTGAATCCACTGACTGCCACGGCTCTTTCCTGATTCGAGGTAACAAAAGCCTATTTTTTTGTCTTCCGGGTTTATAACCTTCACCTCACTTCCCACGGCTACATTGATAAATTTCAGGAAGTTGAGGTTGATGTAAAAAATCTGCCCCTCTTCCAGGCCTTCAAATTTGTCATCAGGGTAGGTAAGCTGATCCTTTCTCTTATTATATAAGAAGCCAAAGCGGGCCACCTTACAATTCCAGGCTACTGCCGGCTGCACATTGTTATAGGCATCCCACACCGTTTCAGGGTCGCTTTCAATTACAAAACTCTTGTAATGGGTTAAAAAATCGAGTGAATCAGCGGCTGAATAACACTGGCCATGTACCTGCTGCAGGTCATCGCGGCAAACTACCTTTTGTTTGGCCAGCAGTTTACAAATTTTCTTGTTGGGCAGGCGATCGATATCAACTACCGAAGTAGTTTGGGCCAGGCTTGGGAAAGTACTCAGCACCATCAGCATCAAGGCGCTGTAGAGGAATGTTTTAGCGTTCAAGGGCAGCAGCAAATTATGTCCACAGATTTTTCAAGGGGCTGAATATATGGAATTTTAAGTACTCAGCCTCAGGGAAATAATTTTAGTGCCCCTTAAGTATTTTGGAATAAATTAACCTGATTGGGCCTGGCGGCGGGGAAGGTCCTCCTCGAGCTGAAGCCGTAAAAAATGATAGAGATCACGAAAGGCCGGAATTACAATTTCACGAATCTCCCAATCCATCTTTAAGACCTCCTGGCGCGAGAAATTCAGCTCCAGATCCTGATCCAGGCTCAGGCTTTTCCGGATGGAGTGGCTCGAATGCTCCATCTGGGTATTGTATTCAGGGTTTTCTTCACTAAACACCCTCAGTACCTTCCAGCCACGGCTGATGGTAAGCTTTAACAAGCGACCTCGATGGTGCAGGTCTAAATCACCCTGCACATTGAGATTTAGGTTATCCAGCAAGGCGTGGTAACTTTTTTCAAAAGAAGGAAACTCTTCCTGCCAGGCCATATTCTTCGTTATTAGGAAGCTACAAGTTATTAAAAAAGAATATGCCTCATACGGCCCGCCGAAATACCTAGAAGAGCATGCTTACGCCCAGGCGTCCGCCAAAGCTCGATCCACCTCCAAACTCGAGGTTAATACCCCATTTGTTATTCCAGTAATAACGGCCACCCACCTGTAATCCGGCATCAGCATAAATGTTGTCGTTGCCGATAGCATTGAGAATACCAACATTGGCGCCGGCATAGAAATCCCAATCGCGGGGAATGTTCATAATGCTGTTAAAGTGGTAATCGCCCCTGAAAGCAAGACCGAAATAATCGAGATCGAGGTCAAAGATGGCCTGGGGGCCAATAGTGATGTCGGGGTGAACGCCAAAGTCAACGCCAACATAAAGAGGAAGGTCCCTGCCATAAAGTCCCACGCCCATATTGAGTTGTTTTCCTCCTTGGCCTACCGGACTTTGTGCGTTGGCACATAAGATACCCGCAACTACGAGTAGAGCTGCAATCAATAATCTTTTCATGATCTTGATAATTTGTTTGGTACATGAATTACCCGCAAGGCAGCTAAATTGTTTTAGGTCTCGCTAAAATTAACTTGTGGCCATGCCTTGTGATTCGCTCAGGCTGCGGATCTTAATCTTAAAAATCGCATAAGTAAGGGTCATAAGCGGGCTGATCCAATTGAAAACGGCGAAGGGCAGGTAGCTTAAAGTGTCTACACCCAAAACCCCACTTTGGTAGGCCCCGCAGGTGTTCCAGGGTACCAGCACCGAAGTTACGGTTCCACTGTCCTCAAGGGTACGGCTCAGGTTTTCAGGGGCCAGGTTTTGCTTGCGATAAGCATCGCTGTACATTTTACCCGGAACTACAATCGCCAGGTATTGATCTGATGCGGTGGTGTTTAACACTATGCAGGTGCCGGCGGTGGTAGCAATGAGGGAGGCGGTACCCTTTGCCAGCCGCAGGAGGCCATTACTGATGGTTTCCAAAAAGCCGCAGGCTTCCATGGCTCCTCCAAATGCCATCGCTGAAATAATCAACCACACGGTGCCCAGCATACCAGCCATGCCGCTCGAACTCAATAATTCGGCCAGTACCGGATGGTTAACTTGGTAGTTCATATCTACCGTAAGGGCATTCATGATCAGCCGGTAGGATGCCTTAAAGTCCAGCGACTGAGCGCCGTTTAAGTCGCGCAGCAGCTCTGCTTGAAAGAGGAGGGCAAAAACGGCTCCCGCCAGGGTGCCGATAACAATAGCCGGTAAGGCAGGCACCTTGCGGATAATCAGAACGATGACCAGACCTGGTACCAGGAATAGCCAGGGGCTGAGGTTAAAGGTGTGGGCCAGTTCATCGAGTATAGGCTGAATATCATTCACATCCCCACGACTTTCAAAATTGAGTCCGAGAATCACAAAGAACAGCAGAGTGATGATAAAGGAGGGAATGGTGGTGTAAAGCATGTACTTAATGTGGGTAAAGAGGTCGGTACCGGCCATGGCAGGTGCGAGATTGGTGGTGTCGCTAAGCGGTGAGATCTTATCGCCGAAATAGGCTCCGGAAATAACACTACCAGCCACCATAGCCTCTGAGACCCCAATGGCCTTGCCGATGCCGATTAGGGCAATACCAACAGTGGCCGTAGTACTCCAACTACTGCCGGTAGCCAGCGACACCAGCGCACAAATAATGGCAGCGGCCGGTAAAAATATCTCCGGGCTCAGGATTTGCAGGCCATAGTATATCATGGCCGGCACAATGCCGCTGATCATCCAGGAGCCGGCCAGGGCACCAATCATAAAGAGAATGAGGATAGCACCGGTGGTGCTTTTGATGGAATCTTCAATGCCGGCAAGAATTTTATTCCAGCTAAAGCCCTGGTAAATACCGGTGATGGCAGTTACAGCCGCCGCCATCAACAGAATGAACTGGTTGGAACCCGCCAGGGCATCGTCTCCAAATACTCCTATTACATTAAACATCAGGGCGATCACCAGGAAGACCACCGGAATGAGGGCCACCAGCAAGCTGGGTTTCTTCTCCATGTTGCGACTTTAAGGGCCGCAGTTTACGAAGATTTATGGATTTAAGGCCGGAAAGCGCTTGAGCATGGAGGAAATCAGATGAGTGGGTAGCCCCATTACCGTGAAGTAGGAACCTTCAATCTTCTCAATGGCCCACATGCCTATCCATTCCTGGATGCCATAGGCACCGGCTTTGTCAAAGGGGCGGTAGTGTTTGAGATAATAGTCAATTTCTTCATCACTGATGCTGCGAAAATAGACCTTAGTTACATCACTGAACACCTCCTGGTGGCCTGCCGACTGCAGGCATACCCCGGTAATGACTTCATGGCTACGGCCTGAAAGCTTTTCAAGCATAGCTCTTGCCTGGGCTTCGTCGCGGGCCTTGGCGAGGCTTTCGCCCGCACACCACACCACCGTGTCAGAACACAGGACAATTTCATCCTTGGCAAGCGATTCCTTAAAAGCAGCCGCCTTTTTAGATGCAAGGAACTCAGCAATTTCCTGTCCTGTAAGGGCGGCGTCATGGCTTTCATCCACCTCCATACTGCGAATTTCGAAGTCAAAGCCCAGGTCGCGCAGCAACTGTTGGCGCCGTGGTGACTTACTGCCTAAAACGAGGCGATAGTGATCGGGTAAAAATTTCATCAAAAGCGCGCTTGAATGGAAAGGGTGAACACCAGCATGGAAAGGATGCCGGTAAGCATAATAATCTTGGTAAGGGTGCTGGCTTTAAAGAAATCGGCTTTGCTTTTGGCCAGCATCACTTTTATCATCAGATACGCCAATGGAAGATTAACGAAAATCGAAACATAAAGGGCCGAATAGAGATCGCTTTGGAAGAGGTAAAAGTTATATCCCAGGGTGAAAGTCAGCACCCCTACAATCAGAATGGCAATTATCCAGCGAACATTTTGGCGTCCCATTAATACGGCCAGGGTACGATAGCCGGCGGCGCTGTCACCTTCAATATCCTCAGCATCCTTAATGATCTCCCGGATGAAATTAAGCGCCAGGGCAAAAGCGGCATAAATGCTAATGGCCAAAAAAACCGGTTTTACCAGTTCCTTGTTGTTGACGGTTGCTGCCGGCAGTACGTCAAACACCGCCACCAAAAAGATGGGTAATGCAGTGAGGATACTCACCACCAAGTTGCCAATAACGGCCCGCTTCTTAAGATCAGATGAGTAGAGGTAGAGCAGGGCCGCCGCTACCACCGGAATCAGCCAAAGTTGACCGATACTGGTTTGCCGGGCTACCAGGTAACCACTTATAACGGCGATAAAGTTGAGCACCGCATAAATTGTCCAGCCGGTATCCACACTGATGCGGGCCCCGAGAACCATGCGCTGGGGTTTGTTGGTGGTATCGGCCCCGATATCCATTATGTCGTTTATCACATAGCCTCCGGCGGCCAGGCTTACACTACAGAGCACACCCAGAAAAAAGTAGAAATGATTGAGCACGTGCGGTACTGCCAGGCTTTCTATGATGGCAAAGCGGATCAGGTACTGCACCAGGACAATCATTACCAAATTGGGCCAGCGAATTAGTTTGAAAAATGATTTCATAAGTTACCAGGCAAAATCTTCGTCAAGCATCCAGTTGCCCTGCAGTTTCAGGGTCTGTTCAATCACATCGCGCACGCAGCCTTCACCGCCGTTTTTAGGCGATACATACTGCGCCAGTTCCCTTATTTCAGGGGAAGAATTGGCCGGTGCCGCGCCGATGCCTGCTTCCTGTATCAAGTGATAATCAGGGATATCATCACCCATGTACAGTATGTTTTCGGCTTTGAGGTCAATGTGCTCGTACACCGCCAGCAGGTCGTGCCAGGCATCGAGTTTATGGCTGTAGCCCATGTATACATCGGTAAGTCCCAGGCGCTTAAGGCTGGCCTTTACGCCCTCACACTTTCCACCTGAGATCACCGCTACCACAAAGCCTTTTTTAATGGCCAGTTGCATGGCATAGCCATCCTTGCTATTGAGGTTGCGAATGGGGCGTCCGTCTTCGGCCACCTGGAAACTGCCACTGGTAAGCACACCGTCGAGGTCGAATACAAAGGCGCGGATGTGGTGCAGAAGTTCTTTATAGTTTTTTTCCATAAGTATCGATTATGCTGCTGGTGAGCAGCTGGTAGAGCGATTTATCAGTAGGAGCGCTCAAAAGTTCAAGATGTTTGCTAATGGTTTTCTCATCACCACGACGGGCAGGGCCGGTTTGCAGTTCGAGGGGAGGAAACTCGTCCAGGCGGTCTACCGCACTGCGCAATAAGGGCAGCAGCAGTTTAAAGTCGAGCCCCTGTTCCTCCATTATCTGTTGGGCCTTGTAAAAAAGGTGGTTGCTAAAGTTGTGGGCGAATACCGCTGCCAGGTGCAAGTGCGCTCTTTGCTGCGAGTTTACCTCGTAGGGCCTGGCTCCCAGGGCAGAGGCAAGTTCAGTAAGAAGCTGGAGGTCGTCAGGGTGACCGGCCTCCAGGCAAAAGGGTATGTCGGCTATGGCCACCCCGGCGTTGTGCAAAAGGCTCATTACCGGATAAAATACCCCTTTGCGCTGATGCCTGGCATCAATACAATCCAGATCCATGGCCCCGCTTACATGTACCACCAGGGCAGGAGTGGAGGGTAATTCCCGGCTGAGCTCATTAATGGCATCGTCATTTACGCACAGTAAAATTATATCCAATGAGGCGGCCAGTGGCGCCAGTTGTTCCATGGCCTGCCACGATCCACGCACCTGGCGTGTAAAGCCGTGCACCTGCAGTCCCTTACTTTCAAAAGCTCCCCTCAGGTAGTGCCCTACATTTCCCGCTCCGATTATCGCTATGTTTTTAAGGCCTTGCATCCGGCAAAAGTAAACATTAGGCCCGCGTGGTAAAATGAACTGGCCGAAGACTAATTGCGCCTTTTACTACCTGATAATTTTTAACTTTAAAAGCAGCTGCCACTGGCGAGGCCACTGGACGCAGTGGTTTTTAAAGAGTAGCGTAATCATCGGCAAGGGATACCAAGGCGGTGAATGCCGCTTGCTAAGTGGGCTTACTACGCTTCGATAAGTTGTTTTAAATTCATGCGCTATCAACCAAGCACTACCTGATCTGAAAGACAGTTACTCATATTTATGGCGGCTTTTAAAAAGTGCGGCACTGCTGCTGTTTTTCTGTCAGCAGGGGCAGGCTACCCATTTAGTGGGAGGCCATATTACCTACCAGCATCTCGATACCAATACTTACGCGGTTAAACTGCGGGTTTATCGTGATTGTAATCCCGGTACCGTTGCCTTTAGCACCCTGGCCAGGTTTGAATATCTTGACAGTGCCGGAACGGTACTCCACCATCGCTGGGTGCCCAAGGGGCCCACTATTCCGCTCGATACCGATACCATAGGCTGCGTAATTACCCCTCCTGGGGTGTGCATTGAGTACGCTGATTATTGGGATACTATTAATTTGCCACCACTGGCCGGAGGATACCTCCTCGAGTTTAGCAGTTGCTGTCGCAACGCGGCTATCGTAAATCTCCCAAACCCTTTAAACACTGGCTATACCTACAATACCAATATACCTGCCTACGATTCTCTAGGTAACAGTAGCCCCCGGTTTGCGGCAACCATGCCGGTACTCATCTGTCTTAACAAGCCCATTAATCTTCCTTTACCGGTGGTGGCCGATAGCACTGATTCGCTTCATTATGAGCTTTGTGATATTTATAATCAAGGAGGGTATCCCTATCAGAGCCTTACTTTCAATCCACCCTATAGCAACCAGTACCCCATGCCGGCCAATCCTCCTTTCAGTGTGCACCCACAAAGCGGTCAGATAAGCGGTACTCCCACTCAATTGGGGCAGTATGTGCTGGGCATTTGCGTACATCAGTTCAGGGCGGGTGAAAAACTGAGCACAGTCAGGATCGACTATCAGTTTAACGTTACCAACTGCACTACTATTTACAGTGATATCCTTACTCAGGCCGAGGACTCATCGCTATACTGTATGGGATTGAATATGCAGTTCACCTCTGAAAACAAGAATGCCAGTAATTACTTCTGGGATTTTGGCGATACCACTACCCTTGCTGATACCTCCCACTTGCAAAATCCCAGTTACCATTATCAAAGCCCGGGCAGTTACCTGGTAACTCTTATCGTGAAGGCCGGTACCAACTGTGTGGATACGGCCACCACGATTTTTGAGGTAATGGAAGTAGACACTCCTGGTTTCACTCTCAACAGTAGCTACTGCTTTTCAGAACAACCCATCCAGTTTAGCGGCGGTACCAGCTACCCGGCTAATGCCAGCTTTTTATGGCAATTTTCAGGCGATGCCAGCATAGGCCGCTCTGCACTGCGCGATCCACCCCCGGTAAGCTGGGCCAGCGGCGGCGACCATCAGGTGAAGTTAAAAGTCAATTTTGGTAAATGCAGTCTTGAATTTATTGATACGGTGCGGCTGGCTCCTGAGTTACATTCGGAAATGCAGACACCGGCTGACGACAGCCTAATGAATTGTCGGGGGCTCGATATCAGGCTGATTTCAAGCTCTGCCAATGCAGATAGTTTATTTTGGAATTTCGGAGACCCCACCACCCTTGCCGACACGGCGGTGGGTGACACTGTCTATTATAACTTTCCCTCCCAAGGTATTTATCCTATTACCCTAATTGCCAGGCAGGATGGGGGTTGTAGCGATACCCTGATTTATGAACTGGAAGTTTTTCCCCAATTGTCGCCCCGGCCCCTGGCTGATGGCCAGATGTGCTTTGAGGCCCAGGATATAACTCTACTTGCCGTAGGTAACTATGCTGATGGCACCCGCTTTGAATGGCAGCTCGGGCCCAAAGCCAACCGCAGTAGCGTCACCGGATCGATGGTTAGCGGTATTCAATTTTCTGAGCCCGGTACTTATCCCTATAGTCTCACCGCGGTAAAAGCCAATTGCCGGGAAACCGTTTTTGATACTTTGGAAATTCCAGCCTGGACTTTTGAGGTGGAGGCGGGTGAAAATCAGGCGGTAGGCCTGGGAGAACTTTTTCATTTAAGTGCAAGCTCTGCTGCTGCCTATTATTGGTTTGCCAGTGACCCTGTCCGTTTCAGCAGTCCCTTCGGACAGTCTACCACCCTCGAGTTACTGCAAGCGGGAGACACGGTGCAGGTTTACCTGCGGGCTACCGGAACCGGTGGTTGCCAGGGCATGGATACTCTGAAGGTGTATATGGAAGATGCCAACCTGCTGCAACCAGCCAACTTTATTTCGCCTGATGGCGATGGCAACAACGACTTTTTTGACCTCAGCCACCTGATGAATGGACGTGACTGTGAGTTCACCATTATGAACCGCTGGGGTAGCGAAGTATATCACGCAGGTGAGTACCAGAATGACTGGGCCGGTGTGGATGATCAGGGTAGATTACTACCCGATGGCACTTATTACTACATCCTGTTTTGTAACCGCAGGTTAACGCTCACTGGTCCTATAACGATTATTCGCAATCGCTAGCGCTGGCGCCAGCGCTGCCACACGGCAATGCCGCTGCCCAGGGCCATCAGAATGCAGCCTGCCCACAGCAGGTTGATCAGCGGGAATACAATTGCCTTCATTACAATAAAGGGCTTTTCGTCTTCCGAAACTTCGGTCCAGGCGGTGAGCTCAATTTCCCTTGATTTGGAATCCTTTACTACATCGCTAAAACGTAGCTTAAACTTAGGCTTCTCAACAAAGGCATCTTCATACGACAGTACATTGCCGTTGAGAATGTAGGAGGGCGTGGCGATAAACTCCTCGCCCAAAACATTGACCACTGTAAGGTTGGAGGTGATCTTTACGCTGGTCATCTCCCGCCTGGCGGTATCTACCCTGGCATTAACGCTGAGGCTATCAAGAATGATGAAGTGATCCTGGTAAAGAACCGTATCGCCCTTGGCCATGGTGATTTTCATCTCACTGGCATAACCGTCGTCAGTACGTGGTTCAAGGTAAGATGAGTACTGTACATGGGTGTAAATGTCGCGATCCCAGAAATGCTGGGTAGAAGGATTGGGGGTGGGGCCCATTTCGTCACTTAGCTGCAGGAAAGGGCTCAGCTCAAATTGCTTTGATTGCCCATCCAGGCCATAATAACTTACCGGGTAATACTGCTTGTTTTCCGTTTCTTCCAATCCATTCCACACCGCCAGATAATTACCCAGTTTTACCGTGTCCTGCAGTTCCATCAGGGCATTTTCATTGCTGGGAAGGTCTTCAGACAAAAAGTAATTGGTGTTGCTGATTACATCCTTCTTGGCATTGCTGATCAGGGCTCCCACCATAATCAGGGCAAAACCGACATGGGCAATACTACTGCCGGCAAAAGATACTTTGCCGCGACCTGCCCCCAGCCAGTAGTCGAGGTTGCTAACAGTGGCAAAAACGGCGGTAAAAAGCAGAGTGAGGTACAGCGGCTCCTGCCAAAAATTGTAGATCCATGCCAGCAAAATTGTGAGGGCTATGCCGGCAATGACTGAGCGAAGTATATTGCCCCAGAACCTTTTGGCTGCAGTATGGCGGTAATTGAGAAATTGCCCCACGGCAATCAGCAAAGTAATAATGATGGCAAAGGGCACCTGGAAGCTGTTGTAATGCTTGATGGCATCCAGCGGTGGCGCCATTTTATCCTGAAATACCGGCATCACCCCTTCGGGGCCAAAAAGTTGATTTATAACCGGTATAGAGGTGCTGAAGATGATTTGAAAGGCGCTGATCAACAGCACCAGGCTGCCGATAAACATCCAGAATTCGCGTGAACTCAGCTCGTCGTCCTTCTTGCTCTTGGGAATGCCCTTATAGCGGTAAATGAACATACCAAAGGCGATTATTACAAAAAAGAAAAGGTAAATGAGCAACTGACCGCTCAGGCCCAGGTCTACAAAGGAGTGCACCGATGAATCGCCCAGTACCCCGCTACGAGTGAGGAAGGTGGAATAAAGCACCAGCAGAAAGCTCACAATGGTGAGGAAAAAGGCACTGGGAAGACCGGTCTTGCCATGGCGCGCCACCAGCATAAGGTGAGCGGCGCCTACCATGGTTATCCAGGGTACCAGCGAAGAGTTTTCAACCGGATCCCAGGCCCAGAATCCGCCAAAGCTAAGAGCTTCATAGGCCCAGGCCCCACCCATTAGAATACCGGTACCGAGAATCATTACGCTAAAGAAAGCCCAGGGTATGGCCGGTTTTATCCAACTCTTGTAATCTTTATTAAAGAGCGCTGCCATGGCAAATGCAAAAGGCACCAGGGTAGAGGCAAAGCCGAGGAAGAGGGTTGGCGGGTGGATAGTCATCCAATAATTCTGCAGAAGGGGGTTGAGCCCGGTACCGTCCATAAAGGCCGGAAACTTATTGAGATAGTCAGGAATCTGGGTCCATGGCAGGCCAATGTTTTCGGGCAGATCGCGCAGCAATACGAAGGGGCTGCTACCGATTTTCAGCCCAAAGGGGTAAATACCCAGAATCATTGAGCTCAGGAAAGCCTGCACCAGGGCAAACACAATCATACTGCTGGCTTCCCACTTTTTGGCGGTAAACATGAGGATTACTCCGAGCACCGCATTCCAGAACAGCCAAAGGATAAAACTTCCTTCCTGTCCTTCCCAGAAAGCACTGAACACAAAGCGCAACGGCAGTTGGGTGGAAGAGTGAGACCACACGTAGTCGTATTCGAAGTAGTGACTTAGCAGCAGGTAGAAAAGGGTGGCAACAATGCCAAATACACTGGCGGCGTGCAGCAAAAATGAGCCCCGGGCAAATTTGTGATAGGCGCGGTCATTATTTCTGCGGATGGAAAAGTAGTAAGCCACCGCAGCCAGTAGGGCCGAAACCAGGGCCAGGCTTACAAAAAACCGGCCCATTTGGCCGGGTAAAAGATGTTCCCCTATGTATTCCATGGAAAATATTGAGAGAAAAAATGGGCCCCGGCCCGACAGGCCTGGCCAGAGTTAAAATATTGCTGGCTTAATAGGTTTCGTAACCCGCCATTTCGTTTTGCTCGTTGTACTTGGAAGGACACTTCATCAGAATTTCCTCCGCCACAAAAGCGCTGTCGGTGGCATAACCTTTCATGGTTATCTCCTCGCTGCGCTCAAAATCCTGCGGTTTTGGCTGATGGTAAATCACCTGCTTGCGCTCCCCCTCTTTGTCGATGGCGGTAAAGGCAAACTTCTGGGCCCGGGCGTTGTAATCCATCGGCGCCTCTTTATCGAGATATCCGATCACGGTATAGCGGGTGCCGGGAGTGGCATCGGCCTGGGCAAAACCCACATAGGTAGAAGCGTCGTTAATGGCCACCATGATAGCGCCAATCGCTACCGCAATAACCACTACAATGGCTATATGTGTTCTCTTCATTGTTTGTTTTGCTTTTCGAGTTTACGCAGTTTGCGATCTATCGCAATCAGGTAGACTACTATTCCTGCAAATATGATACCCACCACGGCCACCACAACGTAGATTTTTCCATTGGCCCGCATAGTATCGGCCATTTCCACAGTGGGGCGTTGCGCGTAAACAGTGTTGGCAATCAAAGTCAGTACCAGAAGGATACTGCTGGCAATTTTATTCTTCATTCTTTGTCCAAAGTAATTTTTGGTAACGGATCCTGATGTCGGTGATCCAGACGGCTATCAGCGTCCAACCGATCACGGCCGGGTAAAATACCAGGCGCATACTGCTGTTGAGATCATAACCGCCAAAGCCGGGGTTGCCACCGTTGCCGGGATGCAGGCTGTCAGTAAGCCGGGGCAGGATTCCGATAAAGACGATCATCATCACAAAAGCAAAAATATTGTAGACCGCAGAGAGGCGTCCTCTTTTAATGGGGTCATCTACCGAGCCGCGCAGTACAAAATAGGCCAGGTATATAAGCATGGTAACCGCGGTACCATTGAGCTTGGGGTCGTTTACCCAAAAGGCACCCCAGGTAAAGCGGGCCCAGATGCTGCCGGTAATGAGGCCCAGACTGGCCAGAAAAAATCCGGAAATGGCCAGTTCTTTGGCCTTAAGGTCGTGATTGCGGCTGCCACTGCGTAAAAATTTAAGGCTGAAAATCAGGGAGGAGGCCATCAAAATCACCATCCCAAACCACATGGTTACATGAAAGTAGAGATTGCGGATAGATTCATTGAGAATCGGCAGTCGTGGCACGTCGCCCAGGAAACCAAAAATAAGGGTATAGAAAACTAAAATTACGCCTAGAGCCTTCCACCAGTGTTTCGTCATCACTAAATTTTAGTCGCGCCAAAGGTACGCAAATAACAGATAAGAGAGTAGCAGGGTAATAACTGATAATAAGATCAATACCAGCAGGAAAGGAGCATTGTACTCCCATGAGAAGCCGGTTATGGCCCGCAGGCTGGTACGGCTAAGGGTAAGCACCTGGGGATACAGCAAGGGGATGCTCAAGATGGCCGGCAGGGCCGGATTGTCGCCGGCCTTGGCCGAGATTCCGCTTACAAAGGTGAGTATGGCCGAAAAGCCTCCGGAGGCGATCAGCAGCAGCACTAAAAAGGCGAGGGGATCAGCAAGTACATTGCCCAGCAAAAAACTGAAAATGGCCATGGTTGCCAGCCCTATCACAAAGAGGTACACAAAGTTGTACAGGATTTTGCCCAGGATGAGCACCTGAGGTTTTACCATCTGGTAGTACAGCAGAAAGCGGCGGTCCGCTTCATTCTGGAAACTGCGAAAGGCGGCCTGAACCGCGGCAAAAATCAGGATGATCCAAAAGAGGGCATTCCAGGTTTCGGGGCTCACCGTGCCGTTAAACACCAGGTAGCTGAGGTAAGTGGTGGTGAGCACGTACAGCAGAATGGCCAGAAAGCTCTGGCGCTTGCGCCACTCCAGTCGCATATTCAGCCTGAATATTTCCACTACCTGTAAAAACATGGCGCAAATGTAAGGTCAAGCCGGCCGAAAAGAGCTGTGAAATATCAGTTTTTTGGCAGAGACCACCCTAATATTCATACAGGAGGTTGGGTTTTACCGGAATCAAAAAGCGGAAAATGCTCTGAACACTGGTGGACAGGTTTATGGTAATAATGCGCTGACCTTCGGTGAATTCGCGGGGAGCATAATAAATGCCCAGTTCCACTGATTGTACTACAAAGCTCTCGTTCCGCAGGCGTAAACCCGCCCCAATGGTGCCCAGTAGTTCGGCATTTTGCTGCTCACGGTTTACAAAGGCAAAGTCAAAATAGGTGAAGGGGGCAAAACGAAAGCCGTAAAAAAAGTAAGGCAGGAAAATAACGGTTTCCAGTCGTCCCGAGAAGGTGGCATGTCCGTTAAAGAGCTGCTCGCGTACCCCCCTGATATCCTGGCCAATACCCACGGTGCGTGGAGGGCTGATGTTCTGGCCATAATTGTGCTTGAGCGTAAGGAAATGACGCAGATCACTGCGGCCCAGGGGGTACACCGGGCTGAAATAGTTGGCCTGGGTTTTCATATAAAAGTTCTCACCGAAGCCGTGGTCGAGGTAAACCTCGGTTTGATTTATGAGGCCCAGGTAGCCCCAGCGGTTCGAAAAGCGGGCAAAGCCGGCCTTGCTGCCCAGGATCAGGCGCCGTTCGAACTCATTAGTTTCGGGCCCACCCAAAACACTGAAAATATGACCGATGGGAATATCCTCGGTAATGCCGTAGGCTAGAACGTTACGGGCCTTGATGTAGTTGATCTTTTGATAAAAGGCGGTAGCAAGAATGATATTGCGGTTAAAATAATACTCATTACTGTCAGGTAACACTTCAGGACGCTGACTGTATTGCTTGGTAAGGAAGCGCCCGCCCAGGATCAGTTGTTGCCGCTGGTTATCCGGATTCACATTGAAGGAGTGCCCCGCCCATAAGTCGTGATAATACTGGGTGGCATATTGGGGCGGCAGGTCGAGGGTGTCACTAGGCGGCGGTATTTCGTCGGTACTGCGCCCCATTATCAGTTCGCCACCGTACTTTATTTTAGGACTGAGAAAATCCTGATACAGCCTGAACTGCAATTGATCCTGGCGGTAGTTGCGCGCACTGATGGCTTCGATCCGTGCAAAACTGTTGCCGATGTTCTGGCTCAGAAAGCGGAAGTCATAGCCGTGTTCGTGAATGCGGTCGCGCCGGTAAATATAGCGCCCACTAAGGCGGTTACCGGTGCCCAGTACGTTTGAGTTGACCAGGCGCACATTGTAATTGCTGAAGTCGATAAAGGCCCCATCGAGGCTCCAGTTAAAGCGGTCTTTAATTACTATGGTGGCCGTTACCTTGCTGCTGTCATCCAGGTCACGCAGCAGGTAGATACGGGCATCTTCAATATAGGGCAGGTTACGGATAATCCTTTCGCTATCCGCCAGTTCGTATGGGTTCACCGAGTCTCCTTCCTCAAAAAGCAGGTTTCGCTTAATAAGGCTGCGCACCGTAGGTACGTGAATGCTATTGGCAATTTTTCCCAGGGTGCTTTGTGGCTCGCGCAGGGTGGTATCCAACACCCGGCCTTCCAAAACGGGTACCCGTACCACCTGAATGCGGGTGATGTTGCGCCCCTCCTGGCTGGTGAAGTAGGACTCACTTTTGGTGGCCGTTTTCGACTCGTAGACGTCACGGACGTGGTCGCGGATCAAGAGCTTGTGAAGTTCGCGGGTAATGCGGTTTCGATAAGCCTTGGCCCGCAGACTGTCATAAAAAACATCTGATTTGTAATAGGGATTTCGGCGCAGCCTTACCCGCACCGAATCAGGGTAGGAGACCAGCGTGTCACTTACCGGCACGAATAGTGAGTCATCAAACAGCAACAACTGCGATTTACTCACGTAAATGGTATCATGGGTAACCTGTGCCGATAATGACGGACATACCGCCATAAGCAGAATTAAGATCCGGAGCCTGATCCAGTAGCTATGAGGCAGCCATAATTTCAAGTTACAACAAAGGGTTTAAGCAGAGCGATCTTCAGGTTGTCGGTAAATATTAAGCTAAAAGTAACAATTGGGCGTTAATAGTCAGCAATATCACCCTTTACCCCTTTAGTTTTCTGCCATTTGTTTGATTTTGGGTAAAATCCGGTGCCAGGCCATATAGGCATTGTCAAAGTGTTCATCACCGTGAGGAATAGTTGAGAAATCACCCTGGGTAACAATCAGTTCGGTTTGCTGGCCCAGCGGTACCAACTGATAGCTGGCACTGATGTGGTGTTCTGGTCGTTGATCGTTATCCCAGCCTTCAGGAAAAAGGTTGTGTTGCAGGAAAAAGGGGGGGCTGGCGCGGGTTTCGGAGTTGAGCACTACCAGTTTGGGAGCACTGTGGTGCCTGAGTGGACCTTTGCGTGGTGAGCGTATTTTTCGCGTCAAGCGGCTGCGCTCGCCCCACAGTTGTTTTTTTATCCTTTTGGAGTTAGTCAGAATTTCCCACACCTGATCCGGGCTGGCATCTATTTTTATACTCAAATGAATTTCCTTTTCCATAGCAGAAGGTATTAATCCCATAGTTAAGGGGATTATAGTCCTTTCTGTTCAGGTGGCGTGCTTATATCAGGCTTTCACGGGTGTAAATCCTGACGCCGGTTTCAATCATCTGCCGGATATCCTTTTCCATAATCTGATCCAGCTTTTTAATATAAAAACAGTTCTTGCGCCGCAAGAATTTCCGCAGTCCGGCACTAAGCCCTTCAAAATAAGATGAGTGGCTGTAGATGGGGAAAAAGTAAAAGTACACTTCCTGGGTATGGGGAATCACGCTGGCAAAGTAATGACCTTCTACCTGCTGCATGCCTTGCAGCACCGTTTTACAACCTCTCACTTCCATGCCATCATGGTCTTCCCTTACCACCCGCAGGGGCGGGCAGTATTCCTTCAGGAGACTACACAGCTTCTCCTTGATCTCAATGGAATCCCTGGTCATCTTGGTTTAGAGGCTTAATTAAAGTTATCACAATTCTCCCACCTCACCTTGTAAAATTTTGCTTAATAAATATTCCTTATAATTTGATTTGTAATATTTTAGGTTGGTAATAAACATTCAAACCAATCGACCATGGACAGCTTTTTAAACAATGAAGAAATGCGCCGCCTCGAATCTGAAGCCGAGGCCATCCGCGCCTCCGGCCGTCAATTTTCGGATGTAACGGATGCCGCCGGCCATCAGTATGTAGATCTGGTGCAGGAAGGTGGGGGGGTGCTTGGCATCGGACTGGTAGGCTACACTTACATTCTCGAAAAAGCGGGTATTCGCTTTTACAGCCTGGCTGGTACTTCCGCCGGATCGATAAACACCCTGATGATTGCCGCCCTGGGCAAAACCGGGGATCCGGTGTCTACCAAAATTCTGAAGGCCCTGAGCGAGCAGGATCTCTTTGAATTTGTAGACGGCCCCAAAGGCATTAAAAAGCTCATTCAAAAACAGATTGACGGCAAAGGCAGTATCATCGGCGGCCTGGTGTGGAATGCCCTCACCATATTTCGCTCACTGGGACAAAAGCTGGGCATAAACCCCGGTGAAAAGTTCAAGGATTGGATTACCCGGCTCCTGAAGGAGGAGGGTATCCATACAATGGGCGACCTGGCCGCCCGGCGCAACGAAATTCCCGCATTGCGATTGCGCGAGAGTGCCGAAAAGGTAGATAGTCCGCCGCAGATGGCCATTGTGGCTTCTGAAATCAATACCCACACAAAGGTGGATTTTCCCCGGATGGCGCATCTTTACTGGCCGGATCCCATGGGCGTGAATCCGGCCAACTTTGTGCGCGCATCCATGTCTATCCCGTATTTTTTCTATCCCTTTTACATCAAGGAAAATATTCCTGATGCCGGCCGGGAAGATCATCCCCAGTGGATAGAGTATGCCGGTTACTATGGCCCGGTGCCTCCCGAAGTGCGCTTTGTAGATGGCGGCATGCTCTCCAACTTTCCCATCAATATCTTTCACGTTTCCGATGGTCAGCCCAGCCGGCCTACCTTCGGGGTACGGCTGAGCACCTATCGCGATTCCTACAGTAACACCAGCAGCTTTTTTGGATTAAGCGGTGCCATGATCAGCACCATGCGCCAGATCCACGATTATGATTTCATTCTGCGCAATCCCGATTACAATCACCTGATCTGTAATATCAATGCCGATCAGGAATTTAACTGGCTCAACTTCCAGATGTCACGCGAACGGCAAGCCGAATTATTTCGTCTGGGGGCCAGAAAGGGACTGGAATTTCTGAAGAAATTTAACTGGGAAAGCTACAAGGAAATAAGGCGTAAACTGGCCGAGGTGCCCCTGACCAGGGATTAGAGGCGATCCTTCACATAGGTTATTTCCGTTTTGCCATGTGGGGTCGGCTTGCCGTCTTCGCCCAGGTTTACAAAAACCAGTTTGTCGATACTGAGGATCGGTTCACGGGTTAGTTTGTTGCGTACCTCGCAGCGCAGGCTGATGCTGGTGCTACCAAAATGAGTGGCGATCAGCCCCAGTTCAATAATATCGCCCTGCACCGGGGCACTGATAAAGTTGATTTCCGAAATATACTTGGTCACCACCCTGGAGTTATCGAGCTGAATAATGGCATAAATCACCGCTTCTTCGTCGATCCAGCGCAGCAAGCTGCCGCCAAAAAGGGTTTGATTAGGATTTAAGTCCTCGGGCTTTACCCACTTACGGGTGTGAAAATTGACTTCTAAATTGGGGTTTTCCATTAAAAATTCTCTTAGATTTTTTTCAAAATTAACCCCGGCAAAAAAATCCTCAAAGCGATATTGAAGCGGTTTATCAGAGCATTCTTACTTTTGAAGTATGAAGAATTCAGGACTATTGTTGGCCGGCCTCCTGATGCTGGCCTGTGGCCGTAGCTACGTGCATCCCGAAGCCACCACCACCGAGGCTACCGCTGAAAATACCACCACCGGGCAGCAGGAGCATCAGACCCTGCACGATTTTGAAGCCGAAACCCTGGAAGGTGAGCCCTTTGATTTTGCCGATCTCAAGGGCAAAAGAGTACTGATTGTAAATACTGCCAGTGAGTGTGGCTACACCCCGCAGTATGAGCAGTTACAAACACTATATGAGAAATATGGTGGTGAGAATTTTACCATCGTGGGCTTTCCGGCCAACGACTTCGGCAAACAGGAACCAGGCAACAATGAGGAGATAAAAGCTTTTTGTGAGAAAAATTACGGTGTAAGCTTCCCGATGATGGCCAAAATCTCGGTGAAGGGTGATGATATGCACCCGGTGTATCGCTGGTTAACCCAAAAAGAGCGCAATGGCCGCAAAACCATCAAGGTGAGCTGGAACTTCAATAAATTCCTTGTTGACGAAAATGGTGAGTGGGTAGCTTACTTCCCTTCCAAGGTGGATCCGCTCGATGAAATGATCACCGACTTTGCCAGTGGTAAAGCTATTACTCCCTCGCCCTGATTTTAGTATGCCCCTTGAGTTCATGGCCTGGGCCGGCATCCTCGATGGTGGGCTTGGAATCGGAGACGGAAAGGGGGGAACTTAAAAAGTCCTGCAGGGCCTTGTTTACCGCTTCGGGCTGTTCTACGGTACTGCAGTGCCCGGCATAGGGAATAACCGCCACCTTGCTATGCGGGATGTGGTCTGCCATATTGCGGGCATGCCCGATAGGGGTTAATACGTCTTCGTCACCTACAATAATCAGAGTGGGTACCTCAATTTTATACAGCTGGTCGGTAACGTCTTCGCGATTGGTTACCACTTTGTTGGCGCGGGTGGCCCCATCCACGTCTATTTCGCCAATGTAATGGGTCCACTGCTGGTACTTATCCCGTGAATTTTCGTCGTTGCAAAAAGTCTTTCCAAAATAACTTTCAATCACAAATTTGGCCCAGGGTTTAAGGCCGCTTTGCTTCACCACCATATCGGTGATGGCAAACTTCAGTTTGTCGAGAGTGGACTTGGGTTGCGAGGTGGTGTCGATAAGGATCAGCGTACGCAGGCGTTCCTGATGGTGGATGCCCAGGCGGATGCCGATGAAACCGCCCATGGAAAGGCCGGCATAGTGGAACTTGTCAATGCCGAGATGATCGGCCAGCTTTACCACATCGAGGGCCTGATTATTGAGATCATAGCCGTCAGTGGCCACTTCTGATTCGCCATGACCGCGGAAGTCCCATACGATACAGCGGTACTGGTCTTTAAGGAAGGCTACCTGCTCGTCAAAGAGGTGGTGGTTGAGCAACACTCCATGGCCAAAAAAGAGGGTTTCGTCACCCTCTCCGTGTTCCTCGTAATACAGGGTGGTGCCGTTAATATCAGCGAAAGGCATGTTTTGATGGCTTTTGAACTAATTAACCCCTTCGCTTGTGGAAAAGGTTCACTACTGCATTTTTGCCATGAACCGCACTGATCCCGCCAAACATTCACGAGGCCTGCGATGGGCCGAATCCTTCGCCCGCCTGCTGGATAGTAAATTCAGCCTCCCTGGCACTAAGTTTCGTTTTGGTATCGACCCCATCCTCGGACTGGTACCTGGCCTGGGTGACGGCATCAGCCTGGTAATGCAGCTTTTGCTGGCCAGCAGCCTGCTGAAACATGGTTTCAGCGGTGAACTGGCGGCCCGCCTCTTTATTAATGTGTTGCTCGATACCCTGATTGGCTCTATCCCGGTGGTAGGGCAGATCTTCGATTTCTTTTTTAAAGCCAGCCAGCGAAACCTCCGCCTCACCAAGGAATATCTCTATGAAGGCAAGCATCAGGGCAAGGGCTATGGCTTGTGGCTGGCTCTCCTTTTGATCCTGATCCTTACCATAGCCCTGGTGGTTTACCTGGTGGTATTGCTGGTAAACTGGCTGGTGGATTTGTTTTAGGCCAATGGCGATATTTGGCAAATGAAACGCTTATGCCTCATTTTGTTTTGCATTTTTACTTTGGGTGCACGCGGGCAGGATACCATTGTGATATCTGAAGACCTCTACCTGCTGCAGCTCAGCGAGCACAGTTACATTCACACCTCTTTTCACGGTGATCCCCAATGGGGGCGCTTTGCTTCAAATGGGTTTATCTATACCGCCAACGATAGTGTTATCCTCTTCGATACCCCCATTTCGCCAGAGCTTACCAGCACGCTTTTGCGCTGGGTTGAGGATTCCCTGGGGATGCTGGTCGCTTTTGTGCCCAACCATTGGCACAACGACTGCAGCGGCGGTATCGAGGTGGTGAAGGCGTCAGGGGCCCGTTTGATTGGCCACCAGTTCACCTCGCTTAAGTTGCAGGAGCAAGGCTTGATTGCACTTGATGAGGTTTTTCATGATTCCCTTAGGCTGCGGTTAGGAGGGCAAAGTCTCATCTGCCGTTATTTTGGCCCTGCCCATAGTGAAGACAATATTGTGCTGTGGCTGCCAGATGAAAGGATCCTCTTTGGTGGCTGCATGCTGAAATCCCTGGTTGCGCGCTCCCTGGGTAATACCGTTGATGCCGACATAAGCCAATGGCCGCTTACCGTACAGAAGGTCCAGGAGGCTCACCCCAGGGTGGCAGTGGTGATTCCCGGCCACGGGGATTTTGGCGATCACCGCTTGCTTGCGCATACCCTGACGCTAATTAGAATGCACGCCGAAGTGCGATAAAGAGGAAATTACTTGTTGTACCACAGCCTAACATCGGAAATGGGCAATAAAATTGGGTTCGTTATTGCCGGGCGGATGGATGACGTTAAAGTATTGCTGGGCCCTTCCTGTCATGAGGCAGCCACAAAGTAATAGGACGAAATAGGCTTTCAGCTTTGGCATTCAGCCTTCAATATATCAAGATTTAGCGATAGGCTTCCCCATTTCCCAACTCCCTAAAAACTACCTACTTTTGCAGCCATGGAAATGAACGGGAAGAAAGTGGCGTTTCACACCCTGGGCTGTAAGCTCAATTTTTCGGAAACGTCAACCATAGCGCGTGATTTTGAGAAGAAAGGTTATCAGCAGGTCGACTTCAGTAAGCCGGCCGATGTGTATGTGATAAACACCTGCTCAGTGACCCACAATGCCGACAAGGAGTGTAAATACTGGGTGAAGCAGGCCCTTAAGGCCAATCCCGACGCCTACACTGTAATTGTAGGCTGCTATGCCCAACTGCAACCTGAAGAAATTTCACAGATCGACGGCGTGGACCTGGTACTGGGTGCCACCGAGAAATTCAAGATCACCGACTTCCTTAACGACCTCACCAAGAATGAAATAGGGGAGGTGCACAGCTGCGAGATTGACGAGGCCAATTTTTACGTGGGCTCCTACTCCATTGGCGACCGTACCCGCGCTTTTTTGAAAGTGCAGGATGGCTGTGACTACAAGTGCACTTACTGCACCATTCCATTGGCGCGCGGTATTTCACGTAGCGATACCCTGGCGAATGTTATAGCCAATGCCGAGAAGATTGTGGCCGAAGGGGCCAAAGAGATCGTTCTTACCGGTGTGAATATCGGTGACTACGGCAAGGGGGAGTTTGGCAATAAAAAGCACGAGCACACCTTCCTTGAGATGGTGCAGGCACTGGATAAGGTGGAAGGCATCGACCGTTTCCGCATTTCCTCTATTGAGCCCAACCTGCTCAAAAACGAAACGATAGAATTTGTGGCGCAAAGCCAGCGCTTTGTACCTCACTTTCACATTCCCCTGCAGAGCGGCAGTAATGAGATCCTGGGCAAAATGCGCCGCCGCTACCAAAAAGAACTTTATGCCGAGCGGGTAGCCACCATCCGCCGTCTGATTCCCGACTGCTGCATCGGGGTGGATGTGATCACCGGCTTCCCCGGCGAAACAGACGAGCACTTTTTGGAGACCTACAACTTCCTCAATGAGCTCGACATCAGTTATCTGCACGTGTTTACCTACAGCCAGCGACCCAACACCCCCGCCGATGAGATGGAGGAACAGGTCGACTATGCGGTGCGGAAGAAGAGAGCCAAAATGCTACGCGTACTTTCTGCTAAAAAGCGCCGGGCCTTTTACGAAAGCCAGCTGGGCAAAACCCACGAGGTGCTCTACGAAGGCAATTTCAAAGACGGCTATATCACCGGTTACACCGAAAACTACGTAAAGGTTAAAGCGATCTGGAATCCTGAGTTGGTAAACACCCGCCAGCTCATTACGTTGAAGAGTATCGCCGACGATGGCAGCGTACTTTTTGAACCTGCGGAAGCACCGGCGATAATGGCTTAAAATACCCCTTTATGAAATTTGCAGATCTCTTACCGCGGCTGGAGGCCGTATGCCGTAAAACCGGCGATTTTATCCTGGCTGAAAAGGAAAAAGTAAGCGGTAAGGATATTGAGCTGAAAAGCCTCAACAGCCTGGTGAGCTACGTGGATAAAAAAGCGGAGGAGCAATTGGTATCTGGTTTGGGTGCGATACTGCCCGAAGCTGGTTTTATCACCGAAGAGGATACCCCCGATAGTGATGCCCGCCTGCGCTGGGTAATCGACCCCCTCGATGGTACCACCAACTATCTGCACGGCATTCCCGTATTTGCGATTTCAGTGGCGCTGATGGATGGCCCTGAGGTAGTGTTGGGCTGCGTGTATGAACTGGGGCAAAAAGAAATGTTTTTAGCGGCTAAGGGCCATGGCACCACCCTCAACGGGAAAATGGTTAGGGTAAACCAAAAGGAACTATCTGAAACCCTTATTGCTACCGGCTTTCCCTACTACAATTTTGCACGTATGGACGGTTTTCTGGCCATGCTCAAAAGGTTATTCAAGGAAACGCGCGGAGTACGTCGGCTGGGATCAGCAGCCACGGACCTGGCCTATGTGGCCTGTGGCCGCTTTGATGGCTTTTTTGAATACGGCCTCAGCCCCTGGGATGTGGCGGCGGGAGCTTTACTGGTAAAGGAAGCCGGGGGGCAGGTAAGTGACTTCAGCGGGGAAGGCAATTACATTTTTGGCGGCGAAATATTGGCGGCCAGCGCCAGCACCTATGAGGCGATGCAGGCCCTGACCGACGAATATTTTAGGCAATAGGCAGCCATTGCTTATGCCAGCTGCGGGCCACGGGTACTTCCCACTCCGAATCCAGCTGGTTTTTACGTTCAATCAGATTGTTAAACACGATGGTGTCTTCACCGAGCTCCTGAGACTCCAGGGAAGCGCGGAAGTCGATCATATGCATGGTGTTAACCATGCCGTTGTCATCGCGATAAGCAATCTGGGTACGGTCCATCAGTGATATTTTCAGCTCGCGCTCCAGCTCCTGGATAACCTTTATGAGCTTATCGATGCTGCAGCCGGTAGCCTGGTAGCTGGCTTCATCAAGGGCAATTACCAGGAACCGATCGTAACGGGTGATAAAGGAAGCCCGCAGCTCTTTGCCGTGGGCCTGCCAATCACTGAGGAAGTTCATCAGGCGCGCCGATATACGCTCCACATTTTCATAGGGCAAAAAGGCTTCGGACTGAAAAATCCAAAGCCGTGCGTTTGCCGGCATTTCATCAAAATCAACGTACATCGTTACGCACTTTTTTTACATTACTTTAAAATCGCCGTGGCCGGTGTAAGCACAATCGGCATTCCACACCCGGTAATACAGGCGATAAATATTATCATCGCCAAGCGGGTCGAGATCCACATCTATCAGCAAATTATCCGTTTCTGAGGAATCAACCGCCAACAGGATTTCAAAATCGCGATTGATAATGCGGAAGTCGAGGATATAGTCATTGGGGTAATTGAAATTGACCCGCATAAACACACTGGCTGGGTTAGGGTAGCCGGTGGAAACGCTGACAGTGCTATCAGGCTGACCGCAGTTGTAAGGTACCGTATCGAGGTTGTAGAACAGGCCTTTTACCTCGCTGCTCCAGTTTTCGGTAAGGGTCCAGTCCGTGGGGTCATTATTGCCGGTAGGCATGTTGTTTTCATCCCTTTCCGATATTCCCTCAAAAGCGGGTCGGCGGTCGTCTTCTTTCTTTTTACAGGCGGTAAGGCCCAGGCATAATGCCATTAAAATGAGTAGATGTTTCATAGGTTATCTGCATTAGCAATTAATTCAGCGAGGTCAAGTACCGGAAGGTCACCCTCACGCTCACTATTTTTTACCCCATCGGTCATCATGGTGTTACAGAAGGGGCAGGCTGCTGCTATTACATCGGGTTTGGTTTCAACAGCTTCTTCAGTTCGTTCAATATTGATGTCTTTGCGTCCCGCTTCGGGCTCTTTAAACATCTGGGCACCGCCGGCACCACAGCAGAGGGCATTGCTTTTACAGCGACGCATTTCCACCAGTTCCGCATCCAGCTTGCGAATCACCTCCCGCGGAGCTTCGTAAATTCCGTTGCCACGGCCCAGGTAACAGGGGTCGTGATACACAATGCGCTTGCCCTTAAAGGGGCCACCCTCAATACTCAGTTTGCCCTCTTCCAGTAGCTGATTGATGAATTTAGTGTGGTGAATCACTTCGTAATTACCGCCGAGGTCGGGATATTCGTTGGCCAGGGTATTGAAACAATGCGGACAGGTGGTAACGATGCGGGTGATTTCGTAGCCATCGAGTACCTGGATGTTTGTCATGGCCTGCATCATAAAGGTAAATTCGTTGCCAGCCCTTTTGGCGGGATCCCCGGTACAGCTTTCTTCGGCTCCTAAAACAGCAAAATTGACCCCGGCGCGGTTGAGAATTTGCACAAAGGCCTTGGTGATTTTCTTGGCGCGGTCATCAAAACTGCCGGCACAGCCTACCCAAAACAGTACATCGGGTTTCTTTCCTTCGGCCATAAACTCGGCCATGGTGGGTACCTTTATCGTGTCAGCGTCCATTAATTTATGCGTTTAAAAAGTTGCTTATCAACCTTAAAGGCTGGCATGCCTCTGCTTTGGTTAATATATATGATTCTTTGTTGAGTGCTGTCGCTAAAATATACATTGTAATAGCTAGTAGTACTATCCAATCTCAGGGTATCGGCAAAGGTACAATTGAGATTACATCTCAGGCTGTCGGCGGTGGTAAGTTCCAGCGCGGTTTCGCTGCCACTGCTGTGGTCTACCAATTTTATTGCCACTGTTTCGGTGATGGGATATGCTGCCGCAGCTGAATATTGATTGCTAAAGTAATACTCCAGGCTCATCAGGCTATCGAAGCGGTAAACGGTACGCACTTCTTCCAGTTCCAGGCCATCAGCCTCACCGAGGCTGCCCAGGTCACCGGGGGCGTCAATGCGCGGGTGGGTGCTGATATCTGAGGAAATGCGCAGGTAAAGGCTGTCGACGCCGTCAGTGTACAGCAGTGAATCCTTGAACTGGGGACGAAAAGACAGCAAACCCTCGCTGATTTCAAAGCTCAGGGTTGATTCCTTGGCACAACCGATGGTCAGTGCCAACATTATAAGCAGGGCAGATTTTCGCAGCATCAGCTTTTAAAAACTTCGATTTTAACATTTTTCTGCACCAGGTCGGTAAACTGACCCTTATAGCGGGTGGCCCTTACCAGGTGGTTGTCAATCCAGTGGTAGTTGCCTCCCCGGGGCTTGCCCATTAGCAGACCATGGTACTTAAAACCTCTCCCGGCCAACCAGTCTTCGGTTACCTGGCGGTGCTCTTCGGTGCGGGAGGTGAAAAAGGTAATAACATGCCCTTGGTCGTACCAGCGGTTCAGGGTTTCCAGGGCATCGGGGTAGTGGGCAGCTGTAGCCATACGCTCCGGTTCCTCATTAGGGATGTCGTCGCAAATAGTGCCGTCGATGTCTATCAGGTAGTTCTTGATATCAGCCGGCAGCTGTGGGCTAACGGTATGACCATCAACCTTGGTTTCCTGCAATTTGGCTTCTATTTCCTTTTTCTCCACCGCAATGGGGCTTATCGGTTCATTTCGTTAATCCAGTTACCGCGGTCGGCAGCGGGGTAGGCCCAGGGGGCACCGTTGTTTTCCACGTTGGTCATCATCATATTGATCTGCTGACTGGCACTGCTTTCTTCCATCACCAGGTAGCGACGCATCTCCATGATAATTGACATCGGATCAATATTTACCGGGCAGGCTTCTACACAGGCATTGCAGGTGGTGCAGGCCCAGAGTTCTTCCCGGCTGATGTAGTCGTCGAGCAGAAATTTACCATCCTCCTTAAACTCACCATTGTTGGCGTCGATGTTTTTCCCAACTTCCTCAAGGCGGTCACGGGTGTCCATCATAATCTTGCGCGGGCTCAGTTTTTTACCGGTGATATTGGCCGGACAGCTGGCGGTACAACGGCCACATTCCGTACAGGAGTAAGCGTTCATCAGTTGTACCCAATTAAGGTCCATCACATCCTTGGCACCGAAACGTTCAGGCTCGCTGGCCTCACCCTCGGCCGGGGCCGCGTAGGGATCGGCATTGGGATCCATCATGGTCTCCACTTCCTTCTTAACGCTTTCCAGGTTGTTAAATTCCCCCTTGGGTTGCAGCTTGCTATACCACACATTGGGAAAAGCCATGATGATGTGAAAGTGCTTGGAAATGGGGAGGTAATTGAGAAACAACAGTATCCCCACAATGTGTACCCACCAGGCCACTCTCTCAATTACAATCAGGTTTTCGGGCGATACGCCCGCAAAAATGGGCGCTATAAGACCGCTCACCAGCCAGGGCCCGGCACTGCGATCATCCATATTGGCCTCGGCGGCACCCAGTACCAACAGGGCCAGCATCAAAGCGGTTTCAATAAGGAGAATGTAGTTTCCGTCTTTTTTGGGCCAGCCTTTCAATTCCTTAAAACGCGGTACCACCGATACATTACGTCGCCATAAAAACACCAGGCAGGCGATGATCACCAGTACCGCCAGTATTTCAAAAAAGTTAATGGCAGCGTCATAAACAAAGCCAAGCGGTTCAGCAAAAAGACGGTGGCTACCGAAGATGCCATCGATCAAAATTTCGGCGATTTCAATATTGATAAGGATGAAGCCGAGATAAATCAACACGTGGAAGAAGCCTGCTACCACGCGGCGCTTTACCATTTTACTCTGACCAAGGGCCACTTTGGCCATCAGGCCCCAGCGTTCCCCGGCCCGGTCGGAGCGATTGATGTCGCGCCCCAGCTTAATGTTGCGCCAAATCTTGCGGAAGCTGCGGGCAAAAAAGAAAATTGCTACCGCCAGTACAAGGATGAAAAGGATATTCTGTATTCCGAAATGCATATGTGGTCAGTATTGGTCTTATCGTACTTTGGAAGCTTCCTCCTTTTGCTTCCTCTTTTGTTCTAAAAGTTCTTCCTCATCATATTCGTCTGATTTCCCGAATACCGAGAAATTGATGTAGCGCTTGGGATTGTATTTTATATCCAGCAATAACATATCGAGCTGATGGGTGGCATCCTCCAGGTTTTGATACAGCTTTTCATCATTTACCAACCTGCCCAGTGAACCTTCGCCCTCATTTACCTTGCGCATTACCTCCTCTGTTGAAACCAGGGCCTTGTTAAGACTGGTAAAAGTCTCTGTAAAGCGCACCCGGCTGAGCGAATCAGAAATGCTATTCACATTGCTGAGAATAGCGTTGAGGTTTTCGCTGTTGTTCTTGAGGTTGGTGGTAATGGCAGCAATATTTTCCATGGTGGTTACCATCTCATCCTGCGACATCGTTACGGTACGGTCTACCGTACCCACAGTATTTTCGAGCTTTTGAAAGCTGCGGCGCAGGGAGGTGAAAGTCTCCATAAAATTCTCCTGGGTATCGTCGTTGAGAAAGCCGCTGATCAGGGTGAGTACCGTGTCCATCGAGGCGAAGAGCTTTTCCGCTTTCGACCGCAAGGGTGCCACCTGCTGGTTTACTTCTTCGGTGAGGCTGAGCTCGATATCGGACTTCAGGGTATCGCCACTTTCAGCCGGTTGAGGGCTGTTGCCCAGTTCGAGCTGAATAGATTTATCACCCAGCAAATCAGTACTGTGAATATTGGCCACTGTATTCCTGGAAATAGCCAGGTCGTTGGTCATTTTCATCTTCACCATCAGACGGCCCGAGCCATCGGGGTGAAAATAAACATCGTCTACCTGGCCTACTTTAAAGCCGTTTACAATTACCGGCTTGGCAGCGGTAAGGCCGTCCACCCGGTCGTAAACTGCGTAAAAGGTGCGACTGTCGTCAAAGAGGTCTTTACCCTTGAGGAAATTAAATCCCCAATAAAAGAGGGCAAGGGCCAGGATAGCCATCAGGCCTACTTTAAATTCTCTACTGATTTTCAAGAGGACTTGCGTTTAGTTTGAAACAAAAGTAATTTTTATTGCAAGAGTGCGGCAGCCTCATCGAGGGAAATGCGCTCACTGCCTGCAAAGGCCACTACGAATGCGTCGGGAAAACCACTCTCGCGCATCTTTTGTTTCAGGGCCGAAGCTGCCGCAAGATCAGCGGTTTTACCTACCACATATTTGTATAAGGGCCCGTCCTGGTAAAGTTGTACTCCCTCTACTCCTTTAAAGTTGGCCGGGGTGAGATCTTTTTTAAGGCGGCTGGTAGCAAGCTGAATGGCATAGTACACCTCTTCTTCTGCAGACTCGCTGCCGGCCCTGGCTACTTCGGGCAGGCTTGCTTTTTCAATATTGTCATTGTTTTCAGTGGGCTTTATTTCCGGGGCAGGGGGAGGAGGGGGAGCTGTTACCGGTTGCTTCACTTTTTGTTCCAGCCCTTCCCGCTCGGCTTTATAGTCTTTAAAGGCGCGGTAAATAGCACTGGCCATATAGGCCTGGCCATTTTCACTGTTGAGAAAATCTTCTTCGGCCGGGTTAGTCAAAAAGCCCAGCTCTATCAGTACCGATGGCATTACCGCCATCTTGGTTACCATCAGTGGCTGCTGCTTTACCCCCCGGTCACGACGGTTTACGCGCTCACGGAATTGGTTCTGCACTTTTTGGGCAAAGCTCACACTCTGCAGTTTAAAAGCATCCTGATACAAGGTAAGGGCAATATAACTTTCCACTTTACCGGGGTCAAAGCCCTCGTATTTTTCCTCGTAATCTTCCTCCAGGTAAATTACCGAGTTCTCCCGCATAGCCACCCGCAGGTTGTCGTCGTTGTGGTTTTTCCCCATCACCAGGCAGGTGGCACCGCGTACCGAGCTCTTGGTAAAGGCGTCGCAGTGGATGGAAATAAAAAGGTCAGCCTTGGCGCGGTTGGCGATAGCGGCCCGCTCTTGCAGCTCCACGAATTTATCGGTCTTGCGGGTGTAAATTACCTTCACATCGGGGAGGTATTGTTCTATATAGCTGCCAGTTTTAAGGGCCACTGCCAGGGCGATGTCCTTTTCTTTGGTGGCGTAGCGCTTGGTACCCAGGTTGCCCGGGTCGTGGCCGCCGTGGCCGGCGTCTATCACCACTGTCTTTACACCTTCCTTCTGTGCCTGAAGATTAAAGCAGCCCAGCCCTGTAAGCAGGGCTATCATCAGCATGAGAATCTCTTTCTTGTTCTTCAATGGTCTGAAATTTGATTAGTTTTGGCCGTTCCAAAAATGCAGCCAAAAATCATCAACAAATTTAAAAGTCGTTTTGGGGTTTAACGCGCTAAAGTTTTTCATTTTATTAACGTTCGTTGTTGGTTTTGTGGTGCCCACATTCGCGCAAATCGAGCCTGCTGACACTATTCCCCCTGCCGACACTGCTGCGGCAGCGCTCCCCACAAGCCCTGCTGACACTGCCGGCCCTGATGATAAAACACGCCTGAGCACCGATTCTGTTTACCTAAGTGAAACCTCAGGCAGTGAAGGATTGCTGCCCAGCATGGTGGAATATACCGCCACCGATAGCATTGTGGGCAGTATTTCTCAGGGCAAGGCCGAACTCTACAATGAGGCTTATGTAAAGTACGAGGAACTCACCCTTACCGCCGGTTACATTATGATCGACTTCAATAAAAGTGAGATCTACGCCGAGGGCATTAAGGATACCGCCGGAAAAATTGTGCAAAAGCCGGTGTTTACCGAAAGTGGTAAGAGTTATCGCGCCGATAATATGCGCTATAACTTCGAAACCAAGAAAGCAAAGATCGAAAAGGTAATCACCCAGGAAGGGGAGGGCTACCTGCACGGAGAGGATGTGAAAAAAGTGAATGACAAGGTGTTTTACATCCACGATGCCTCCTACACCACCTGTAGTCATGAGCACCCCCACTTCGAAATAAACACCCCCAAGGCAAAGGTGATTACCGGCGATAAGCTGGTTACCCAGTTTGCCTACATTTCAGTGCTCGATGTGCCCACCCCGCTGATGGTGCCCTTTGGCTTTTTCCCCACCACCGACAAGCGCAAATCCGGTATAATTCTGCCCAGCTATGGCAGCTCCGAATACCGGGGCTATTTTTTACGGGGAGGAGGCTTCTACTGGGCCATAAATGATTATCTTGACCTTACCCTTTCGGGCGATATTTATACCCAGGGAGGCTACGGCCTCAAGGCCAGCACCAATTACAAGGTGCGATACAAGTACAGTGGCAATTTCGCGGCTAACTATAACCGCATCAGGTTTGGGCGGGAAGAGTTTGCCGAATTTGATCCCAATGCCTTCGATAACCGTTCAGATTATGGCTTTACCTGGAATCATAATCAGGATCCCAAGGCCAATCCCAGTTTGCGTTTCAACTCCAAGGTAAATATCGCTTCCCAGAATTTTTATGCCGTTACCTCTACTGATGCGGAGGCGGTGCTCAACAACCGCTTGAACTCCAGTGTGAGCTTACAGAAAAACTGGGTGGGCCGTCCCTACAATATGAATATTGCCGCCACCCATTCGCAAAACAACAATACCAAAGATCTGCAGCTGACTTTACCCGAGGTTAACTTTAATCTCAACCGCCAATTTCCCTTTAAACGAAAGGCAACGGTAGGAAATGAGCGCTGGTACGAAAAGATCTATGTGGGCTATACTGGTACTGGTGAAAACCGCATCAATACCAGGCTTGGTAAACCACTTTTTAGCGAATCAGTATTCCGTGACAGTGCCCGTAATGGGATCAGGCATACTATCCCTATCGGGGCCAGCTATAAGGTGATGAAGTACTTCAACTTTGTGCCCAGCCTTAATTATTCTGAACGCTGGTACTTCCAGCAGGCCGAGTGGGGATTGAATGAAGCAGGTACCGGCGCGGTGGTGGTTGACACCAACAATGGTTTTTATGCGGTACGGGAGTTCAACAGTTCGGCTAACCTTACCACCAAGCTTTATGGAATGTGGCGTTACCGCGGTTTTTTACGGGCATTGCGGCATGTGGCCACTCCTACGGTAGGCCTGGGCTATCGCCCTGATTTTGGCACTGATTACTGGGGCTACTACCAGGAGGTGGAACTGGCAAACGGTGAAATGCGCCGGCAAAATCGTTACCCCAATGGTATTTATGGCAATGCTTCTACCGGCAAAAGCGGAACGGTAAATTTTCGCCTCGACAACACCCTCGAAGCCAAGGTGCGGGACAAAAGCGACTCCACCGGCCTTAAAAAAATCAAAATCCTGGAAAGGCTGAGCCTGAGCACCAATTATAATATGGCGGCGGAGGAAAAGCGTTGGAGCCCGCTAAGCCTTACCATGTCGAGTTCCGCATTTGATGGCATTCTGCGCCTTAATTACAGTGCCAACTACAGCTTTTACGGTTATGACCAGGAGGCAGGCAAAGAAGTGGCTGAATACGCCTACCAGGTAAATGATATGCTGCTACGCCCGGTACGGCAGAATTTCACCGCAGGCCTGGCGCTCAGTCCCGATCGTTTTAAGAAAAAGGGCAAGCGCAGCCAGAATGAGGCCGGTACCACCCTCGATGAAGATGAAGGCAGCATAGACGAATTGCCGGAGCCCGCCGGTATCGGTGTTACCGAAGGTGATATTGACTACTACCGCCGTATGGGCTACGTGGATTTTGATGTGCCCTGGACCCTTAACCTGAATTACAATGCCCGCGTCAATTACAGTGGTCTGGAGTCGAGCGTGGCCCAGTCGCTCGATATTAGTGGCGACCTCGAACTTACCGAAAACTGGCGGGTGGGCTTTAGGACCGGTTATGACCTTACCGCCAAAGATCTCACTTATACTTCCATGGACTTTTACCGCGACCTGCATTGCTGGGACCTGCGCCTGAGCTGGGTTCCCTTTGGCTTTCAGCAGTCCTACTCCCTCACCATCCGCGTAAAAGCACCTTCGCTGAGCGACCTCAAGCTGGAGCGCCGCCGGGGCTATGGCGACTTTCAGCGATGAGCAGGCTAGACGTAAGCTGAAAGTATCGCTCTTTAAAAAATTCTTAACGCTGGATTTTGATTATACTGGAATACTAAGGAGCTAGGGCAGGCTAAAACTTTGCCTTTAACAGGCACCACTTCTCCTGCTAAAGTCCCTACCTTTAAAAAACCATGGCTTCTCATATTCAAATTTCGCCGGCCAGGTCGGCTGACCTTGATCGGATTTTGACGGTATTTTGCGCGGCCATCAAGGCCTGTGATAAAGACTATACCCCGGCCCAATTAGAGGCCTGGCTCGAAAGCAGTAAACATAAACTGGCCTGGCTCGAAAAATTGCGTCGCCAGTATTTTTTGCTCGCCAGCATCAACGGTCAACTGGCTGGCTTTGCTTCGCTCGAAGGAGCTTATCTCGATTTCATGTATGTAAGCCCCGCTTGGCAACGCAATGGGGTGGCCCGTCACTTGCTGCGCCATCTCGAGACCGAGGCCCTGCGCAATCGCCATACCGAGATACTTACCGATGTCAGTATTAGCGCCCAGCCCTTTTTTGAAAAACAGGGCTTTGTGGTGCTGCGCAAAAACTTTAATGAAAAAGAGGGCGAAGTGCTGCTTAACTACCGCATGCGGAAGGGACTTATTCAGTAGGGAGTATCAGGTATCAAGTATCAGGAAGATGGTAGCAGGCTGGCAAAGCGCACAGCTCACAGCTAAAAGCTAAAGGCTCACAGCTCCCCAGCCGGCCTTCAATCTAAATTCTCACTACTCGTCTCTTTACTAGTGTCTCACTACTCAAGTCTCTCTAATCACTACTTCCCTGAAGCCAATTCCCGATAATCTGCAGTCCGCCCTCGGTCATGATCGACTCGGGGTGAAACTGCACGCCGTATAGTTGGTAGGTCCGGTGCTCCATCGCCATCAGCACCCCGCGCTCACTTTCGGCGGTAATGCGCCACTGCGGTGGCAAACTCTCGCGCTCGATCGCCCAGCTGTGGTAAAGACCTACCGTAAAGTGATCCGGCAGGCCGTTCAGGAGAAGATCGTCGTTCCCAAGCCGCTTAACGCTGCGGGCCACCCCGTGCGCCACCCATTGCTGATTGTACAACTTACCGCCGCTCCATTCGGCCATGGCCTGGCAGCCCAGGCATACTCCTAAAACATTCTTATCGCGATGGTAGCGCTCCAGCAAGGGCACAGTTATGCCGGCCTGCTGTGGTAGGCCCGGTCCGGGCGAAATAATAATATGGCTGAAAGCATCAACCTCGGCCAGGCTGATAGCATCGTTGCGATGTACTTCCACCTCGCTGCAAAACTGCCGCGCATAGTGCTGCAGGTTGTAAGTAAAAGAGTCGTAGTTGTCGACGATGAGAACTTTCAAGCTTTCCTATTTTCGCTGCAAAGAGAACTAAACAAATTCAAAGATCTGACATTTGGAGACTGGAAGTTGGTGCATAATCACTACCAGACCCACTGAAATCACATAGCAATAGCATGAAAAAAATCATAAAGACTGCAGCGGCACCGGCCCCAATCGGGCCATACAACCAGGCCATCCTGTCGGGAGATACCCTGTATATCTCCGGGCAAATTGCCCTCAATCCCGCAAACGGGGAACTGATGACTCAAAACATCCATGACGAAACCCATTGGGTAATGAAGCACCTGGGCAGTATTCTGAAAGAGGCAGAAATGGATTTTATCAACCTGGTGAAGTGCAGCATATTTATTAAAAATATGGACCAGTTTGCTGAAATCAATGAGGTGTATGGGAGTTATTTTAACGATGGCATGCCCCCGGCCCGCGAAACGGTGGAAGTGGCGCGGCTCCCCAAAAATGTAAACGTCGAAATTTCGGCTATTGCGGTGCGCTGATCCCGCCACAGATAAGTCTTCTTCGAATTTATAATGCACTTTGTCATTATGGTGTAAATTCGCAGCACCAAAGCGCAAACCACATTAAAAGAAATAACGAATGGATTTCGATTTAATAGTATTAGGAAGTGGCCCCGGCGGCTACGTAACCGCTATCAGAGCTTCGCAGTTGGGAATGAAAACTGCTATTATAGAACGCGAAAGCCTGGGAGGTATCTGCCTCAACTGGGGCTGTATTCCCACCAAGGCCCTCCTTAAGAGTGCCAATGTATTTGAATACCTGAACCACGCAGAAGATTACGGTCTGAAGGCCGACAATGTGGATAAGGACTTCGGGGCGGTTGTGAAGCGCAGCCGTGAAGTGGCCAACGGCATGAGCAAGGGCGTGCAGTTTCTGATGAAAAAGAACAAGATCGAGGTGATTATGGGTGAAGGTACCCTTAAGGCCGGATCGAAGGTGGAAGTGAAAGACGCCGATGGCAAAAGCAAAACCTATAGCGCCAAAAATGTAATTATTGCAACCGGCGCCCGTAGTCGTGAGCTGCCCGCCCTGAAGCAGGACGGCAAGAAAATTATTGGCTACCGCCAGGCGATGACTCTCGACAAGCAACCAAAGAAAATGGTAGTGGTGGGTTCAGGAGCCATTGGCTCTGAGTTTGCCTACTTCTACAACGCCATGGGTACCGAAGTTACCCTGGTGGAGTTTTTGGACAATGTGGTGCCTCTCGAGGACGAGGAAGTTTCTAAACAGCTGGCCCGCAACTTTAAGAAAGCCGGCATTAAAGTGATGACCAACAGTGAAGTTACTGCGGTTGATACCAAGGGTGACGGCTGTAAAGTGACCATCAAAACCAAAAAGGGCGAGGAGAAAATTGACTGCGATGTGGTACTGTCGGCGGTAGGGGTGGCTGCCAACATCGAGAATATTGGGCTGGAAGAGCTTGGCATAAAAACCGAGAAAGGCAAGATTGTGGTGGATGAGTTCTACAACACTAACGTGAAAGGCTTTCTGGCCATTGGCGACTGTGTGCCTGGTCAGGCCCTGGCTCACGTAGCTTCAGCTGAAGGCATTATCGCCGTAGAGAAGCTGGCCGGCCATAACCCCGAGCCCCTCAACTACAACAATATTCCCGCCTGTACTTACTGCCTGCCTGAGGTGGCCTCAGTGGGGCTTACCGAAAAGCAAGCCAAGGAAGCCGGTTATGAGATCAAAGTGGGGAAATTCCCCTTCTCAGCCAGTGGTAAGGCCTCTGCGGCCGGCCATAAGGATGGCTTCGTAAAAGTGATTTTCGACGCCAAATACGGTGAATTCCTGGGCTGTCATATGATCGGTGCCAATGTTACCGAGATGATTGCCGAGGCGGTAGTAGCGCGCAAGCTGGAAACCACCGGTATGGAGATCCTTAAATCAGTACACCCACACCCCACCATGAGTGAGGCGGTGATGGAAGCGGCGGCAGCTGCATACGATGAGGTGATTCACATCTGATCGCCAGGGATATTGAGAATTAAAGAACCCGGCTTGTTTCAGGCCGGGTTTTTTTTGTTGGGGGGGCGACAGCAATACTTTTAGCATCAGTCTGGCCTTAGACGGCCGGCGCGGCTACCGCTTCTTTTTCGCTATCCCAATTCTGCATTTCTTTCAGGATAAAATCAAGGCTGCGGGTCCAGGCCTCCATGGTGTTGGCAGTTTTGTTTTCGTTCAAAACTTCATCGATAGTATCGAGCATGGCCTTTTTTACCACCGGGTAATGATCGGCGGTTACCCCATATCGTACATGGTTTTGTCCCAGTGCCTTAATGCCGCTGATCAGGTGATCGGGGCGGGCCAGGGTGTAGACAATGCCCGAAAGCATATGGGTAAGCAAACGGCCCTGATCGGTCATATTTCTCTTAAATAAGGCGCGGGCTTCAGGACTGAGAGCGAACACCTTTTCATAAAATATACGGGCAAATTCATCCTGGTTTTCCAGCATCAGGTGCAGGGAAGATTGTAATTCCAGTTGGGGGTCGAGTTGGGTAAATCCCTGAACCTCGGTTACCCTCGTTATGCCTTCCTTACCAGCGAGCTCTACTTCAAAAGAGCCACCCTTTTGAATCACCCCTTCGGGAACACTTTTATCCACGCTCTCCGAAATCAGGATGCGGGTGCCGGTTTCCTTGGTTTTGCCCTGAATACGACTGGCCACATTTACCGGGTCGCCGATTACTGAAAACTGCCGGTGGGTAGGATGACCAAGGTGGCCCACGTAAGCCCGGCCAAAATTGATACCTATGCCCGAACGCAGTTCCAGGTCGAGGTCCTTGAGCTCAGTTTTATTGAGGTGTTCCAGGGCATACTGCATACCCAGTGCCGCCCTGATGGCATCGGTGCAGTTTTTTTCGCGAGTGCCTCCGGTGGTGCCAAATACACCGATTATTTCATCACCTACATATTGGTAAATAATGCCATTATTCATCAGGATGGGTTCACCCATGGCGGTATAAAAGCGATTGAGCATATAGGCCAGGTCAAAGTTCATACTGCGCGATGACAGGGGGGTGAAATTGCGGAGGTCACAAAAAATGATGGCAATAGAACGCTCCTCGGCCTTGCCCTCCGGGGCCAGTTCCTTTTGTAATGAATTCACTTCGGCCATTGACCAGATAAGTCGCTGTAAAACTACATCGCCCTTGGGGTGGGTTTGACAGGCCAGCCGTATGGATGGATCCCATTTACGTACGAAAGATGCTTCCCGTTCCAGGGGCGTTCTGGCTGAGAGATGCTGAGCCCCATCGAGAATGCGCACCCGGCAGGTGGTACAGCGGCCGTGCCCGCCACATTCATGCAGGTGCGGTATCTGGTTGCGAATAGACAGATCCAGCAGTGAATCGAGGTCGTCATCGGCTTCAATGACTTTATCTATGCCGGCATAAGTGATTTGGTAGGCCATTAGTTGATTGTTTATCAGGCAGTAATCAATCTAAATTTAAGAATTAATTCCATTGCCAACTCAAGGGGCGTCAATCATAACTCAAAACTCCAGGCTGGAATCAGAGACTGATTTCTTTTCCTCTCAGGGATAAATGCTAAACTTTTCTCCTTGCCTGTTCACCAGCTTAAAAACCTAAAAGTAAAATCCTGGCCACTGCCGGTTTTCATACCCCGGCCGCCGTGTCGATAATTCAACAAAAAAGCCCTGTCTTTTTACTAAAAACTCCTATTTTCCGTTCTTAGATAACAGCAGTTTTGGAGATAATGAAGGCCAGGTTAATTCTATTCTTTTCAGTTTTAATTTGTTACGCCAGTACTTTTACGGCGCAGAGCAGCCCGGTAGACACTAGCTTTGGCATTGAAATCAATTTTGAGCTCGATTCCGATCGCCTGAGTGCAAAGGCCCGTGGTAAGCTCGATAGCGTCCTCGAGCTGGCACCTATTCCGCTGCTTAAAAAGGTTGAAATCTACGGCCACACCGATAGCCTGGCGGGGGTTGACTACAACCGTCAGCTCAGTAAACGCCGGGTGCAGAGCTTGCTCGCCTACCTGGTATATCAGGGCCTTGATCCCCTTAAAGTAAAGGCCGACTACTACGGCGAAGAACGACCCAAATACGACAATGGCCCCCGTGATCGCTATCGCAACCGCCGTTGTGAACTGCTGTTTATTATCGACCCCGGCCTGATGCCGCAACCGGAATTGAAATTGAGTGAACAGGTGTTCAAGCCCGGGGATAAAGTGCGGATTTCCAATTTACAGTTTGTGGGCAACCAGCCCATTCCCATGCCAGAGAGCTTTGCCTCCCTGCGCGAACTTTTGTTGCTGATGCAGCGCAATCCTGATATGGCGATTGAGATACAGGGCCATGTTTGTTGCAGTCATGATCAGCGCCTATCCGAGGAAAGGGCATGGATGGTGTATCACTACCTGGAAGGAAATGGCATTGAGGGGCGTCGTATGTCTGCCAAAGGTTATAGCAACAGCCAACCGCTTTTTAAGGAACGCAGTGAAAGAGAAAAGGCGCTGAACCGGCGGGTGGAAATCCTGATTGTGGAGAACAGTGGTCGCCGAGAGGAGGTACCCGGTCAGGAGGTGGAGATTGATTTGCGGGCACCGATTATGAGCCTGCAGTTTATGCAAAACTCGGGCCGCCTTACCCCGGCGGGTGATTTTGCCCTGGAGTTGATTGCCGAAAGCATGAAGGGGGCGGAAAACCTGAAGTACGACTTTGTGATTTACGACAATATTGACAATGCCAATCTTACCAAAACCCGTTTGCGCAATGTGGAGCGTACCTTGCTGCGCAAAAAGGCCGACCGGCAGGTATTTAGTGTAAGCGACGAACCGGCTCCCCGGCGCATGCCAAAAACCGATGATAACCTGGTGGTGGTGCGCATTTCAGAAAGATAACCAAGCCTAACCAATACATGAATTTTGAACTCTTCTTTACCGAAAAAGTGCCGGCAGCATTAGGCCGGCTTAATGATGAAACCCCTGCCAAATGGGGCGAAATGTCTGCGGCCGAAATGCTCGATCACCTCCGCAAGGGAGTAGAGTTGAGCCTGGGGGCAGTAGAAGCCAAACAAAGCAGCAAGGAGGAGCATTTGCCCAAACTACGCAGCTACTTGATGGGACCAAAGCCTTTTCCGCCAGGGTCGCCGGCACCGGTTGAATTTGAAGAAATGGCCTCTCGCCACCACGAGCGCAGCCTTGAAGAGCTGAAGCTTGATCTGATGAAAGCGCTAATTGACATGCTGGCGTACCTGGAAAAGCATCCTGATCACCAGGCCGTGCACCCGGTGTTTGGTAAACTCAATGTGGAGGAATGGCAGCAGTTACACTATAAACACTTCAGGCATCACCTGAGCCAATTTGGTTTAATGGAAAACGCCCTATGATCAGTAACTGGCCTCAGCGATTGAGGGACCTGTGGTATTTTCTGATCACCTTTTTTCCGGTGCATCTCTTTATTTTGCATTTGCGCCGCAGCCATTTGCTCAATATTTTCTGGCTGATACTCTTTGGCTTTGTAGGGGGCTTTTTTGCTGAAAGCTACGGTTTGCGCTACCTGTTTCTCACCCCTGAATACCTCGGGAAGATAAGTTTTGCCAGTTACGGCATACTCGGTATCACGGCAGGTCTGTTTATCATGGCCTTTCACATCAATAGCTACATCTACTACAGCTACCGGTTTCCCTTTCTGGCTACCCTGCAACGTCCCCTCTGGAAGTTTAGCATTAACAATTCCATCGTCCCAGTTTTCTTCTACTTCTACCTTGTGTTCAGCATTATTAACTTCCTGATAGAGGAGGGTATCGGGGCTTGGGCAATTGCCCAGTATGTAGGCGCACTTTTTTTGGGGACCATTCTCATCATTGCCTTCACCTTCGGCTACTTTATGAATACCATCAAGGTGCTGGAACCGCATGGTGAAGGGCGTACTGACCTCAATCCAATGCGCACCGTTAAGAAGCTGATTAAGACCCGGGGAGAAATGCACCCTGGCAAGGCAGTGATTAACTATTACCTGCGTACCCCTTTCGCCGTAAAAATTACCCGGCCCGCCGACCACTATAATTTCTCGAAACTGATTGAAACTATTGAGCAACACCATTTCAGCGCCTCTATTTACTTTCTGATCCTGATTATGATCACCATGGCCTTTAACCTGGTGGGCGACTACCCTCTGGTGCAGATTCCGGCAGGAGCCACGGTATTTCTCATTTTCTCACTTTATCTGATGATTGTGGGCGCCTTTTACAGCCGCCTTAAAACCTGGACTATCACGGCCGGTATAGTGGTTTTTATTATTCTCAATTATTTTTCGGGTAAACCTCAGTTTCGCAGTGTTAATTATGCCTATGGCATGAATTACGAACGGGCGGCACCCTATAACTATGAACGCCTGCAGGAGCTGACTACAGATAGTATTGTCAACTACGATCATCAGCAAGAACTGCAGGTACTCGAAAACTGGAAGAACCGCCAGAATGAGGCCAGGCCCAAGATGGTGATTCTGAATCTGAGCGGGGGAGGGCAGCGCTCAGCCTTATGGGCGGTTACGGCTCTGCAAAAAATAGAGGCAGAATTGGGCGAGGGTTTTTACCGCCGCATTCACCTTATTACCGGCTCTTCAGGGGGCATGCTGGGCGGCGCCTTCTACCGCGAAGCGAGATTCCGCCAGGATTTCCCCGGTGCCCCCCTAAAGGCGGCTGATGATACTCTGCGTTTTCTTATCGCCAAAGATCTGCTAAACCCGGTATGCTATACCCTGGCGGTGAATGACCTCTTTTTTCGCCTGCGCGAGGTGCAATATAATGGCCGTACCTATCCCCTGGACCGGGGATACACTTTTGACCGCGAACTGGAGGCCAATACCCTGGGGTTGCTCAGCCGCGATTTTGGCGAATACCGTAGCCTTGAGGCCAGTGCACGTATGCCAACCATGATTTTAGGTCCGAGCATTGTGGGCGATGGTCGCAAGCTGCTTATGGGTAGCCGGGGCCTGAGCTATCTCACTTTTACCAAGCCTTTTAAAGGCATCAGTAAACAAAGGGAATACGATGGGGTGGAGTACCTGCGATTTTTTGAGGAGCAGTCTCCCCGTGATCTCCGCTTTGCCACAGCATTGCGCATGAGTGCCTCCTTTCCCTATATCACCCCGCTTATTAATATGCCTTCGGAGCCCGGCATGGAACTGATTGATGCCGGTGTACGCGACAATGAGGGCTTTGAACTAGGACTGCGCTATATTTTTGAATTCCGGGAGTGGATCCGGAAAAATACCTCTGGAGTGGTGGTGGTACAGATCAAGGCCAACCGGCCTGATGAGGTGCCGATAAGGGAAACACCCGTTACACGACTCGATCGCCTGGTATTGCCTATCGGTGGCGTTTACAAGAGCTTTCACAACCTGCAGGTATATAATAAGGCCCTGTTGATGGAACTTAGCCGCGATGAACTGGAACTGCCGATGGAGGTGGTACGGTTTTCACTTTTTAAGAAGGAAGACAATGTTTCGCTTAGCTGGCATCTCACCGGCAACGAGAAGCACAATATTATCAGCACTATCGATAGTGAGTTTAACCGCGAAGCGCTGGCAGATCTGGCTGCAGCCTTGCAATTGCCCCTAAAATGAAAAGCCGGTAGATCTGCACAGGGAGTGCATCAGCTACCGGCATTTCAACCAACCAAACAAATACCAGAATATATCTTTAATCAATCCTTAATCTCTCATCCTCATGATTCTGGTACTTAAGAGAGGTCAATAACCATTCCAAACATTTCGCTTGCAATGGCTCTATATTATCTACGCAAAAAAGGCCATCTTAGTTTACAATGAGTCACTTTTTTAATAGGGTAGCAATACGCGGTTTAATGAATGCAGGGTGCCGTTTACGGCACTTATATTGGTGAGCTGCAGGCTAGCCTCACGTTGCTGACTGTCTATCACTTTAATAGTAGCGCCATCCTTTTCGATGGTGAGCTTGGCGCCGCCATAAAGGGTGCTGTACTGCCTGTTGCTGAAGCTTTCGGCCGTGATATGCCCGCTGAGCAGGTGGTATGACATTATATCGCTCAGGCCATCTACGCCGAAGTGGTAATAGAAGGACTGCAGTGATACCAATCCCATATTGTTATTGCCGAAAAACTCGGCATAAGCATCATTGGTAGGGGCCAGCAGGGTGTAGCTCTGGTTCTCCTGGTTAAGGATCACATTGAGGTTAATGCCCGGATAGTTGATGCAGGTCATCAGGTTGCTGAACTGCGGGTTAGCCAGAACCAGCGTACGCAGGGTGGCAGGGCTCAATACGGCATCCAGGCGGTGAATGATACCATTAGGGGCCTCAATGTCGGCCTCAGAGATGGAAGCCACCTGACCGTTGAAGGATATGTGATATCCCTGGCGGTGGCTATAAAGGTATACGTTTTCGCCTTTGCGGTTGAGCGCGGCCGTGGGCAGGTAGCTGTTTTCGAAATCATAGGCCCTGATCCTGGCATTAATAAGCGAATACTGCCAGAACTGGCGGAAATTGGTTTCGCCCATCAGTAATTTCATTTCACTGAGGCCGTTTAAGCCGCGATCGTAAAGAAACTTACTCATTGCCGAGTCGTCGGGCGCCAGTAAGGTTATATTTTCAGCTTGCAGCTCCGTTAACAGTGCGGCTTGCTCCAAAGCTTCCAGGTAAAGGCTAAAATCTCCCTCTGCCTCGAGTTGCTCCGCCACGTTCTGCATTGGTTCTGGAGTGCTTCCCGTTTCCTTTTTACTACAGGCCATTGCCAGCAAAAGCGAGAGTGCCCATAGCGTACGGTTTATTGCGGACATTGAGTTTTTTAAGTTCATGTTGTGATGTGTTACTAGCTAAACGCCAAATTTCCCTTAAACGTTGGCTTATAAAATATAAAATAAAAAAGGCCATCAGCGCTGATTGCGTGATGGCCTTTCTGAATATTAAGAACCCTGAAGGTTAAAACTTATTTTACTTGTTCCACTACGGCTTTAAAAGCTTCGGGGTGGTTCATCGCCAGGTCAGCCAAAACCTTACGGTTCAGCTCAATATCCTTGGCTTTAAGTTTACCCATAAAAGCGGAGTATGACATTCCTTCCTGGCGGGCACCGGCGTTGATACGCTGGATCCACAGGGCACGGAAGTTTCTCTTTTTGGTTTTGCGGTCTCTGTAGCTGTACTGCATACCTTTTTCAACGGCATTCTTAGCTACAGTCCATACATTTTTACGACGACCAAAGTATCCTTTGGCCTGTTTCATGATTTTCTTTCTGCGTGCGCGGCTGGCTACGCTGTTTACTGATCTTGGCATTTTTTATTTAATTTTTTGAGCAAGGCGCTTCAACGGTAGTTGAAAACTTGATGAGCACTTACCCAGGGTTAATTAATAACTCTTAATACTAATTAGATACAAAGTTGCTTCTTGATGTTGGCTTCATCAGCCTTATCCACCAAAGTAGCATGAGTGAGGTTACGCTTTTGCTTGGTCTCCTTCTTGGTAAGAATGTG
>CAZUCA010000007.1:0-27289 GCA_964619125.1 uncultured Owenweeksia sp.
TTTTAAACTCATGAAAAATTGAACCCTGGAGGGAGAGGGTACAAAGAAAATCCCTCGGCCTGCTTCACAGGCTTTGGCTATTCTACCCCTTCCACCAATTAACCCCTCCACTAATAAACTAATTAACGAGATACGGGATTCACCTCCGCTGTCGCTACGGTGATCCCTAGGTTGGGGGGCTACAAAGCAAATCCCACACCCTGCTACGCAGGACTGTGTTTTTTTATTTCAGCCCTTCACTTGAGCAAGCTCAGGGGGGCTGAAATAAAAAATCCCTTCACGCGCTGCGTGAAGGGATTTTCTTTGGCGGAGAGAGAGGGATTCGAACCCCCGGACCCGTGAAGGTCAATGGTTTTCAAGACCACCGCATTCGACCACTCTGCCATCTCTCCAATTCCCGGTTTAGAATCTTATGACCCCTACCAGACTTTAAATATTTTTCGTGACTCAGTGCTTTACTTCGCTCAGGAAACAATTTTAAGTAAAACCTCTCCCAAGGACCTTTGCCTCTGGTCCATTTCGATTTCCCGGCGTTATGATCCCTTAGTCGTTGATCAGGATCCTCGGAGAAACCGACATAAAACTTTTGAGCATTTTCGCTCCAAAGGGCGTATACATAGAAGCTATTCTTCAGTTGCATACACTAAGTTAAGAACGTTTTGCATTCGATCCCGTGCAGCTTTGCTGACGGGACTCTACCACTCTTGATGGCGTAGCGCAGCTCACGCCATGCCATCTCTCCAATTCCCGGTTTAGAATCTTATGACCCCAACCAGACTACATTATGCATTTTTCGGCAGCATATTTGCAAACTTGCCACTGCCAGCCTCACTTAGCCGCATATTGCTTACCTTTGTGAGGGCTGCAAAAGTAAAAATAATTTCCACTACCAAACAACGTTTTTTAGCTTTTGTAGTCTAACATCATAATGCAAATCCAAGTCACGAAATGAAATTATCTCGGCTTCAAATACTTAGCTTCTTCCTGCTTTGCTCATTTTTTTCCCCGGCCAAGGATCTCAATCTGGCCATCTCCTATACGGAGTTTATGAACGAGGAAAATGAAAATTACCTGGAGATGTATTTTTCCCTTGATGCCCGCAGCCTCGAATACGCGCAAAACAGCGAAGGACTTTGGTATGGGGGCCTGGAAGTGACGGTAACCCTGGCAAAGGACAGCAACATCACCGCCGCCGATAAATTTCGCATTAAACTACCTCCCACCACCGATACCAATTCCCTGAACAGCCAGCTTATAAATCAAATCAGGCTTCCCCTTAACCACAATAAGCAATGGCTTACGGTAGAACTGCAAAGCCTGGTGGATGCCGATAAAAATACGCAGCTCAAGCAGCTTATTACCCCCAAGCTGGGTACCAGGGACATGTGTGCCAGTGAAATTGTAGTACTGGAAAGCTTCAGGAAATCAGAGCAGGAAAGTGGCTTTACCAAATCAGGATACGAGTTGGTGCCCATGGTTACTTCTGGCAGCTACTATTTCGACGACAGCCGCAATGAACTGGCCTTCTACCTCGAGGTTTACAACACTCTGCCCGCCCTGGGCGATAGTGGCGCTTACCTCACCCGCTACTTTCTGCGCGACTTTGACAGCCAGAAGGACCTCAACAAATTCAGCTCCTTCAGTAAAAAAGATGCCTCCGAAGTAGAACCCCTGCTGGCCAGTTTTAATATTGAAGCCCTCCCCAGCGGTAATTATGAACTCATCGTGGAAGTACTTAATAAGGAAGGGCAGAAAATGCTTGAGAAAAGCGTTTTCTTTTATCGCCAAAAGGCCATAGAGCCCCTCGACGAAGACGAGCTTACCGACGTCAATATTGCCAGCTCATTTGTAGAGCAGTTGGGCAATAAAGATTCGCTGGAGCTCTTTATAGATTACCTCTACCCCATAACTCCTGACAAGGAGCGGCAATTGCAAAAGAACCTGATGGCCGAGCGCGACCTGGCTATGATGAAGCGCTATTTTTACTCCTTCTGGCAACGACTGTACCCCCTCGACCCCGCCTCAGCATGGCAGGATTATAAAAAAGCGGTAAAACTGGTAAATGAAGAGTACAGCAGCAGCCTGCGCCCTGGCTATAAAACCGACCGGGGCAGGGTTTACCTGAAATACGGTGAACCCTCCATGGTGGAGGCGCGGCAAATGGATCCCTCCTCTCCTCCTTACGAGTTATGGCAGTACAACCAAATCAGAACCAAGTACGCCATTCCCCAGGTCAATCGCCTCTTTGTGTTTGCCGATATCGACCGTGGCACGCAGATCTACGAAATGATTCACTCCACCGCCCAGGGTGAGAAATACAGTAACCGCTGGCGTGAGGAACTGGGCTTTAAATATGGAGGCCGTACCATGGATCAATCTGGCAGCAACTATTCGGATCAGGATAGTTTTGGCAGCCGCCTCAACAACAATCTCATTTTACAGGGCACCGGTGCCGACCAAAACCGCCGTACTCGTTAAATTCGCGGCATGATTGGATATTACCTGGCCATCGGCCTGGGAAAACTTATTTCGTGGCTGCCCTTCAGGGCCCTCTATGCGGTTAGCGACTTTCTGGCCTGGACCATGGAGCATGTGATGCACTACCGCCAGGAGGTGATCATGACCAACCTGCATTATTCATTTCCCGAAAAAAGCGAGGCGGAGCTGGTGAAAATCCGCAAGGGCTTTTACCGCAATTTTGCCGACATCATTGTAGAATCCTTCAAGAGCCTTAGCATGTCTGAAAAGACCATGCGGCGCCACTTTGCCCTCAAGAACCCCGGGCTTTTTGAAGAACTGTATCGCAAAGGGAAAGGTGTAATGCTGATCATGGGCCACTATACCAACTTTGAGTGGACAGCTATGAGTTTCCCCCTGGTGGTGCCCCAGCCCTCCTTTGCCGTATATCATCGACTCAAAAACGCCCGCTTCAGCAAAAAGGTAGTGGCGATCAGGGAGCAATTCGGCCTGAAGCTCTTTCCTATGAAAGACACTTATCCCTTTATGCTCAATAATCCGGCTAAGGCGCCCCTTTACGTTTTTATGGCCGACCAGAGTCCGCATAAGGGAAAGATTAAGTACCGTACCCCCTTTTTGAATCAGGACACCCCCGTGCACCTGGGCGCCGAAAACCTGGCCAAAAAGTGTGATCTGGCGGTGGTCTTTATTGACATTCAAAGAGTGAAGCGCGGCTATTACGAAGTGGAAGCACAACTACTGTTTGAGGATGCCTCCCAAACCGCCCCTTACCAGATTACTGACCGGCACGTGCAGGTACTGGAGGAAGTGATTAAAAAGAAACCTGAAGACTGGCTCTGGAGCCATAAACGCTGGAAACATGCCCAACGAAACTAAGTCAATTGCGGTAGTTATTCTCAACTGGAACGGGGCCGAATTACTACGGCGCTTCCTGCCATCGGTACTGGAACATTCGCAGCACCTGGCTAAGGTATACGTGATTGACAACTACTCTCAGGACGAAAGCCTGGCCGTTTTGAAATCGGATTTCAGCACCGTGGAGGTGATTGAATTACCGGCTAACTACGGCTATGCTGGTGGATACAACAAGGGCCTCGATTATGTAAAGGAAAAGTACGCGGTACTGCTCAACTCGGATGTGGAAGTTACAGCAGGCTGGCTCCCCCCCCTGCTGAGGCAATTTGAAGGTAATCCTAAGCTCGCCGCCCTGCAACCGAAAATCCTGGACCTGAAACAACCTGACAAATTTGAATACGCCGGGGCAGCCGGTGGTTTTATGGACAGCCTGGGCTATCCGTTTTGCCGGGGCCGCATTTTTGACCAGCTCGAAACCGACCGGGGTCAGTACAACAGTTACCGCAAAGTGTTTTGGGCCACCGGCGCCTGCCTGATGGTGGACCAGGAAAAGTACCGGGTGGCCGGTGGGCTCAACGAGGAGCTCTTTGCCCATATGGAGGAAATAGACCTGTGCTGGCGGATGCAATTGCGGGGCTATGAAATAGGCTGTGAACCGGCCTCTGAAGTGTACCACCTCGGTGGTGCCACCCTCGATAAACTCTCGCCGCAGAAAACCTACCTCAACTTCCGCAACAGTCTGATCATCATGTTCCTGAACCTCCCTTCGGGTGAGGGCATGCGCAAGATCTTACAACGCATGGTACTGGATGGAGTGGCGGGTATTAAATTTCTGCTCGAATTAAAATTCCCGCACCTCTGGGCCATTTTGCGCGCTCACTTTGCCTTTTATGACCGTTTCAACGCCTTGGCCCGCCAGCGCATTGGTAAGCCGCAAAAAACCCTGACAGAATTAGAAGGAGTTTACCGGGGTTCGGTGGTGAAGGCCTACTACCTCAACAAAAAGAAAAGCTTCTCAGAGCTGGAGGGAGAAAATCAGAGCTGATCTTTCTGAATTTTCTCCAGCAGGTAAGACAGCGCCAGGCGGTAACCCTCCAGCCCCAGGCCCACAATTATACCTGCTGCATGTGGTGACACATAGGAATGATGGCGGAAGCTCTCGCGCTGATAAACATTGGAGATATGCACCTCCACTACCGGACAATCAATAGCGGCCACCGCATCGCCCAGGGCCACAGAGGTGTGGGTATAAGCAGCAGCATTGAGCACAATACCGTCACAGCGGCCGGCAAAATCGTGCAAAGCATTTACCAGCTCCCCTTCCACATTGTGTTGCAGAAATTCGATTTCGTGGCTGCTGAACTGCAGGCGCAGCAGCTCCAGATACTGGTCAAAATTCTGCTTGCCATAAATGCCCGGTTCGCGTTGGCCGAGCAGATTGAGATTGGGACCGTTAATAATGCCGATGCGCATATTGTAAGGAGTATTAAAAGCGGATGGTTAGCAAATCTACACAACAGCCGGTAGTAGCGCCGGCTTTAGTGGTTTAATTTGTAGAATAGTATCAGCAAAACTGTGAACTGGAGTATTGCCATACGGGATTTTAATCGCTACCAGCGCCTGGAAAGGGGCCTTTCCGAAAATACTATTAAGGCCTATGGCCGCGACCTGCGCAAGGTGGCCAGCCTGCTGGGTGAAGAAAAAACAAACCCGCTTAAGCTGGAGCTTTCTGAACTGGAAGCGGTGATCAACAAAGCGGCTAAGGAAGGGCTCAACGCCCGTTCGCAGGCCCGACTGGTAAGTAGCCTGCGCAGTTTTTATAAGTATCTGGTTTTGGAAGACCTGCTCCCCAAAGATCCCAGCGCCCTGCTCGAAACGCCCAAAACCGCCCAGAAACTGCCCGACTTCCTTACCGTTAAAGAGGTGGAAAGCATTCTCGATAATATTGACCTGGGCAACAAGGAAGGGCACCGCAACCGTGCCATTTTTGAAACCCTTTACGGCTGTGGACTGCGGGTTTCGGAGCTCACCGACCTGCGCATTTCCGATCTTCACTTTGATGAGCAAATTATCAGTGTAACCGGTAAGGGCGATAAGCAGCGCCTGGTACCCATCCACGATACGGCTATTAAGTTCATTGAGATTTACCGCAAGGAAATCAGGGTACACCAACCCATTCAGCGGAGCCAGGAGGATTTCCTATTCCTGAACCGGCGTGGCAGGAAGCTCAGCCGGGCCATGATTTTTCATTTGGTAAAGACCGAGGCCGAACGGGCCGGTATCCGCAAAAATGTGAGCCCGCATACCTTCCGCCACAGCTTTGCCACTCACCTGGTGGAAAATGGGGTTGACCTGCGCGCGGTGCAGCAAATGCTGGGTCACGAAAGTATCGTCACCACCGAAATCTACACCCACCTCAGCCAGCAGCATTTGAGGGAAACGCTATTGGAGTTTCACCCCCGGGCACATCAATAGCCCAGCATTTTTTCCATGGCTTCGGCAAAGCGCTTCTTCGGCAAAAATCCGTCCTCCAGCTCCCTTGCAAAGGGCACCGGGGTATCGAGGCTGCCAACGCGCTGCACGGGAGCGTCTAATTGCTCAAAGCACTCTTCCATAATTATGGCGGCAATATCGGAGGCGATACCGCCGAAAAGACAGTCTTCCTGCAGCACTATTGCCTTGCCGGTTTTCCTAACCGACCTAAGTATTGTTTCCCGGTCAAGGGGCTGGAGGCTGCGCAGATCAATCAGGTCGGCGGATACTTCAGGCCTGGTGGCCAGATATTCCAATGCCCAATGTACGCCACTACCATAGCTGATAATCGTGATATCACTTCCTTCTTTTACCAGCGCCGCCTTACCAATGGGCAGGTTGTAGTAGCCGGCCGGCACTTCTCCTTTTACCGAGCGATAGAGGGCTTTATGCTCAAAAAACATCACCGGGTTAGGATCTTCAATGGCGGCAATCAGAAGACCCTTCGCATCGGCCGGAAAAGCAGGGTAAACTACCTTTAGGCCAGGGGTATGCGTAAACCAGGCTTCATTACTTTGCGAGTGAAAAGGTCCGGCGGCCACCCCGGCACCGGTAGGCATGCGAATTACCACATCGGCATTCTGTCCCCAGCGCCAGTGAATTTTGGCCAGGTTATTAATAATCTGGTTAAAACCTTCAGTAACAAAATCGGCAAACTGCATTTCCATCACCGCCTTATAACCCTTGATTGAAAGCCCCAGGGAAGTGCCTACAATGGCCGCTTCACAAAGCGGGGTGTTGCGGATTCGGTCCTTACCAAATTCTTCTACAAAGCCTTCGGTGACTTTAAAAACACCGCCATACTCGGCAATATCCTGCCCCATAATCACCAGCTTATCGTGCTTTTGCAAACTCAGTCGCAACCCCTGATGGATGGCATCCACCATGCGCACATCCTTCTCACCGGTGGCGGGCATTGGCCTGCTAATTGATTTGTTGGGGGCAAAGAGATCGGCCTTTTCCTGCTCTTCATCAAAGCTAATAGCCGGTGCGGCGCAGGCCTTCTCAAAAGCCGCACTGATTTGCTCTTTAATTTCGGCCCTGAGCTTTTCATCCTTCTTTTTGGTGATCAGAAACTTACTGAAGAGGTAGGCAAAATAATTTTCTACCGGGTCTTCCTTAGCCCATTGCTCCTGCAAGCCTTCAGGGTAATATTTGGTGCCACTGGCCTCCTCATGGCCGCGCATCCGAAAAGTGTTACACTCCAGAATATAGGGTACCGGCTCTTCCCGGATTTCATCGGCGATGGTCTTCACCGCCTGGTAAACCTCGAGCACATTGTTGCCATCCACACTTTTGGCCTTAATGCCATAGCCCATGGCCTTGTACACAAAACTGCGGAAATTAAACTGCTCGCTGCTGGGGGTAGAAAGCCCCCACTGGTTATTCTCGACCAGGAAAATCACCGGTAGCCTCCACACTGAAGCCACGTTTATCGCCTCATGGAAATCGCCCTGACTGGCCCCACCGTCGCCGGTAATTACCAGGGTTACCTTATCGGTGCCTGCCAGTTTATCAGCCAGGGCAATGCCATCGGCAATGCCCATTTGGGGGCCCAGGTGCGATATCATTCCCACCAGGTGGTGTTCCTTACTGCCGAAGTGGAAGCTGCGATCACGACCCTTGGTAAAGCCATCGGCCTTACCCTGAAACTGGGCAAACAGACGGTATAGATCAATCCCCCTACTGGTAAAAATGCCAAGGTTGCGATGCATGGGTAAGATATATTCATCCTCACGCATGGCCATGGCTGCCCCCACCGAAATCGCCTCCTGGCCGTAACCTGAAAACCATTTGGATATCCTTCCCTGACGCAGGGCAATCAGCATTTTATCTTCTATCAGACGGGGAATTAATAATTGCTTGTAAATCTCGAGTAATTGCTCGGTCTCAAAGCCCTTACGGGAAAATCGCATAGGAGGAGGAGTTTTAAAAGTCGGCTAAAAGTATTGAATTAAAACAATGAGCCTGCAAACAAAATTACCTTAGCAGTATGAAGAGTTTGCGGACCCGCATCATTGTAAACCCCATCAGTGGCACCAACAGCAAGACCAATATCCGCGCCCTGTTGCAAAAGCATCTTTCGGCCAGCTTATACGACTATGAAATAAGCTACACCAAGGGCCCCACCCATGCTACCGAGCTCGCTGCCGAAGCGGTGGAAAAAAATTTTGAGGTGGTGATGGCAGTGGGCGGTGATGGTACCGTAAACGAGGTGGCCACCGGCCTGGTCCATAGCGATACGGCGTTGGGGATAATACCTTCGGGCTCTGGCAATGGGCTGGGGCGGCACCTCAAAATCCCCTCCACCCCTCTGCCGGCCATGAAAGCGCTTAACACGGCACAGCCGGTTGCGATTGATGTGTGCTCTGTCAACGATCACCCCTTTTTTAATGTGGCCGGGGTAGGATATGATGCCCAGGTAGCGCATGACTTTGCTGCCAGTGGGTCGCGTGGACTGGCCACCTACACCCAGATTGTGATGGGCAGCTGGTTTAGCTACCGGGCCCGCGATTACCGGTTGAGCCTCAATGGCGAAGTTCTGGATCGCCAGGCCCTGATGATCACCGTGGCCAATGGCAGCCAGTTTGGCAACAATGCCTATATCGCTCCTGACGCCCGCCTCAATGACGGGGAAATGGACATAACGATAATGTCAAAATTTCCGGCAATGGCCGTACCTTTGATGGCATTACAGCTCTTCAGCAAGGAGATTTCGCACTCACGCTACACCGAATTACTCAAAGCCAGTGAGTTGGTAATCACACAGGCTGATCAAAAAATTCACTTAGACGGGGAGCCTTACGAACTGGAGTCACCTCTCCACTTCAAAGTGCTGCCCGGCGCATTAAATATATTAGTACCAAAAGCTTTTTTAGATGAGCACCCCACAGAATATTCCGTCCGTCGATCTGGCTGACTTTTTATCCGGCGACCCTCAGCGCAAAAATGACTTTGTCCAGAAACTCGGTCATGCCTACGAGAACATTGGTTTTGTAGCCGTGCGCAACCATGGTCTGAGCGATGAGCTTTCAGCGAAGCTTTACGAACAAGTGAAGGCATTTTTTGAATTGGATGAAGCCACCAAAAAGAAATACGAAATTGAAGGACTGGCCGGCCAGCGTGGTTACACCAGTTTCGGTAAAGAACATGCTAAGGGCCGCAATACCGGTGATCTTAAGGAGTTCTGGCATTTTGGCCAGTATGTGGAAGACAATGATCCCATCGCCAAGGAATACCCCGATAACGTGAAGGTTGAAGAGCTTCCCGAATTTAACAAAACCGGTAAACAGGTATATCAAACCCTGGAAAATACCGGACGCAATATGCTGCGCGCCATCGCCCTTTACCTGGGATTAGATGAAATGTACTTTGACGACAAAATCCACAATGGCAACAGCATTCTGCGCCCCATCCACTACCCGCCAATTACCGAGGCACCCGACGATGCCGTGCGGGCCGCCGAACATGAAGACATCAACCTTATCACCCTTTTGATGGGGGCCAGCGCTGAAGGTCTGCAAGTACTCAACAAACAGGGCGATTGGGTCGGGGTTACTGCCCTGCCCGAGCAAATTATCGTCAACGTTGGCGACATGCTGCAGCGCCATACCAATAATAAGCTGCGCAGTACTACTCACCGCGTGGTCAATCCCCCCAAAGAAAAGTGGGGCCAATCACGCTACAGCATTCCCTTTTTCCTGCATCCGCGTTCAGAAATGCCGCTTGACTGCCTGCCAGAGTGCATTGACACAAACAACCCTAAGCAGTATGATGACATTACTGCCGGTGGATACCTCGATGAACGCCTGGCAGAAATCGGCCTGAAGAAGTAGTTAGTAGTAAAGTTTTAAGCCTGCCCCACTAATTGGCCTCAGGCATTCAGGCGGGGTTTTAAGGTACTTAAAGTAACTTCAGCCGATGCCGTCAGCTTTTTGAGAAATGTTAGAAAGCGATTAATTCAGTCTACCATCAAGATCAAATAAGTAATAGCATGAGCAAAGGAAAGAAAATAAACAGCCTCTCCGATCTGGGGGGCTTCGTGTACAGTACCAACAGTGAATTTGAACCCGGGGAGGATGAACAGCAGGAAGCGCTGGCCCCCGGCGACCAGCAACTCGAAGCCCATCTCGAACGCAAGGGACGGGGTGGTAAAGCAGCCATAATCATTAAGGGTTTTGAAGGCCCTGAAGAGGATCTTAAAGACCTGGGTAAGGCCCTGAAGGCTCATTGTGCCACAGGTGGCAGCGTAAAGGACGGTGAGATAATTATCCAGGGCACTATGCGCGACAAAGCGATGGATTTTCTCAAAAAGAAAGGCTACCAAGTAAAACGGGTGGGCGGTTAGTTCTTAATAGCCCGTTCGTATAACTGCAGGTATTTAGGCCCGATAATATCGAGTGAAAAGCGCTCGGCCTGGGCCCGTGCCGCTTTGCTGAATTTCCGGTGGCGTTCATTGTCTTCGAGCAGGTAAATGCTCTTTTCTGCCATCTTTTTTACGTCGCCCACGGCAGCGGTAAAGCCGGTAACACCATCCTCATTTACTTCCGGTAATCCACCTGTATTGCTCGATACCACCGGTACCCCGGCAGCCATGGCTTCGAGCGCCGACAAGCCGAAGCTTTCCTTTTCGCTGGGCAGCAAAAAGAGATCACTCATACAAAGCACCCGCTCCACCTCTGAGGTTTTTCCCAGGAATTTCACTTTGTCAATAATGCCCAGGCTGGTTGCCTGCTGGCGCGCCACTTCCTTTTCGGGGCCCTCGCCAATCATCAATAACATGGCATCTACCTTATCTACGATGCCGGCAAACACTTCCACCACATCGCTTATACGTTTTACCGGCCTGAAATTGGAGATATGAGTAACTATCTTCTCCCCGTGGCGGGCAAAGTTCTGTTTGCAATCCCGCTCGGCGTTGTAAAGACTCAGATCCACAAAGTTGTGAATCACCTCTATTTCGCGGTTTATTTTAAATATCGACAGTGTGTCTTCGCGCAGGCTTTCAGAAACGGAGGTTACCACATCCGAATTGTTGATGCTGAAGGTAACGGCTTCGCGATAACTGGGATTTTTCCCCACCAGGGTAATATCGGTACCGTGCAGGGTGGTGATTACCGGAATGTCAATGTACTTCTGATGTAGAATCTGCTTGGCCATATAGGCCGCATAGGCATGAGGAATGGCGTAATGCACATGCAATACATCGAGGCCGTATTTAAGGGCCACGTTCACCATTTTACTGCTTAGCGCCAATTCATAAGGCTGGTATTGAAACAGCGGGTAATCCTCTACGTTTACCTCGTGGTAATAGATATTCTCCTCAAGGATATCGAGACGTACCGGTTGATTATAGGTAATAAAATGAACCTTGTGACCGGTCTTCGCCAGATACATACCCAATTCGGTGGCCAGCACACCGCTACCACCATAGGTGGGGTAGCAAACTATTCCAATATTCAAGAGATTGTTGCTTTAGTTTTCCTGGTTCTTGTCGAACTTCATGGTTTTCTCCTTCTTACCTTCCTCATCGTAGTAGTACCATTTGCCTACTTTAACACCATTGGAGTACTCTCCCTCAACCTTAATCGTACCGTCTTCGTAAAATTCCTTGAACTCACCATCACGGGCATTCTGGTTGTAGTTAAACATCATCTTAATACTGCCACTGCGGTAATAAGTGCGGGCAGGGCCATCCAGTTCCCCCTTGTCATAGGTATACTCAGTTACCAGATTGCCGCTTTGGAAGTACCAGGCTGAACGCCCATGCTTAACATCATCTACATATTCTCCTTCCTGCTGAAGGTTACCATTTTCGTAATACTTGCGTAAAACCCCATTGATTTTACCGTTTACATAGTCAGCTTCTTCACTCTTTTTACCAAAAGCATGATAGCTCCTGATGGTTCCATGAAGAATGCCATTTTTAAAATGCTCCTCTTTTACGATATAACCATCGTTGGAAAAAATCAGGCTGATACCGTTTTTTTCACCGTCTTTATATTCTACCAGGGTTTTGAGATCACCATCCTCAAATCGTTCTTCCACCAGGCTGTCGGCGGGGGCAACAGTTTGCTGGGCCAGGGCGCTAAGGCCTGAAGCCAATAATAGTGCGGTTAGAGTCTTCGCTTTCATCTTTAATCGAGTTGTAAATTACCTTTTGGATTCTTGTCCGGGTGGACAATGTTAAGAGTTTTCGATTAGATGCATCAGGATGAACGCGATTGGAAAGAAAGATATATACAATTTCCTCGGCCGGATCAGCCCAGGCAATGGTACCGGTAAAGCCGGTATGACCGAAACTCAGGGGCGACACACAGCCACAGGTTGGACCGGGACCCTCCAGCTGCGGTTTGTCAAAACCAATACCACGACGGTTATCGTCGTCGCAAAACTGGCATCGGGTAAATTCCTTCAGGGTAATTGAGTCCAGATATCGTACCCCACCATAACTTCCCCCATTGAGGTACATCTGCATAAGCTTGGCCAGGTCATTGGCACTGCTAAACAACCCCGCGTGTCCGGCTACTCCACCCAGCATGGCGGCACCCTGATCGTGCACATAGCCGCGCAGCGCCTGCTTGCGAAAGGCCTGATCATCTTCGGTAGGTACGATGCGGCGCTGGTTAAACTTAAGCAGGGGCTGATAAGTAAGAGTATAGGCACCCAGGGAACTGTAGAGCCACTCGTCAACTACCTCATTGATGTCTTTACCCATCAACTCTTCAATCAGGTCCATAAAGATGTAGTACCCCAGGTCACTATAGCGGTACTCTTTCTCCTTCAGCAAATCGCTGGCATAAATGGTTTTAACGATAGTGTCTTTTACAAAGCGGGTACTGAACAGGTGGTCCGCTACCACATTGGGGTGATCAAAATCACGCGCCTCGGCGTAATAGCCGGGCAGGTACATTCCATCCTGCAGGGTTTCGAGGTAAAAAGGTATCCAGGGCTGAAGCCGGGCCTGGTGGGCCAGAATATCGCGGATCACCAGGTCTTCCTTGTTGGTACCTTTTAGCTCCGGCAGATATTCACCGAGGGTAGCATCGAGCTCCAGTTTATTTTCTTCCACCAGTTTCATAAGGATAGGCAGGGTTGCTGCCACCTTGGTGATGGAGGCCAAATCATAGAGATCATCGTCTCGCACTGCCTGCGATTTATCATAGGTATGGTGGCCATAGGCGCGGTCAAAAATCACCTTGCCCCGGCGGGCAATAATTATCTGACAGCCCGGAGTTGCCTTTTCATTAATGGCTTCCCGCACCAACAAATCTATTTTATCGAGCTCGGCAGCATCGAGGTCTACTTCTGCCGGCAGGCCATAACCGAGGCGATTGAGCGACTCGGTCTGCAAACCAAAGCCCTCCTGAAAAACCGGTCCGGCTGAAACCGGCAATCGTCCTTTTGCCCCGATGGCACCAAATATCACCTGGGCGGCAATACTCTCGGCATCGCTGTGGTTTTGATAAGCCATAAGCAGACCATCGGCCTGCTCGGCCTCCGAAAAATTGCGCAGTGAATAGGGATTTCCGAAAACCGAAATGATAGTTTTGTTTTGCAGGGTGAGCCGGCGAACAAAGCGCTGAATGTCGGCCGGAATTTTATAGGACTTCCAGGGGCTGGCATTGGAAGTATAAATCCCCATTATCACCAGGTCATAGCCTGCCAGCTGGTTTAGCAGTTCATTAGTACTTACCCCATCTACAAAATTAAAGGAGTGTACATCGGCGTATTTCTTCAACACATTGGTAAAGGTGTAGCCGGGATCGGTACCTGCATTTACCACGGCAATCTTTTTACCCTTTAACTCCTTTACCGGGATCACTTTTTCTTTGTTGAGCAGCACCGTAATAGCCTGCTCATAAATGCGGCGGTTTACCACCAGCGAAGAGGGAGGTAATAAATCATCCTCAATGCTCCCGGGCTCAACGTGTTTTTTCTGCTCAAGACCCAGCCAGCTCTTGGCAAGTAAAACCTTGTGCACCCGGCGGTCTATTTCCTCCTCGCTGATCTTTCCCTCTTTGATGGCCTGCTTTATCCGCTCTTTAGCCACAGGAACATCCTGGGCAAATAGCAAAACATCATTGCCGGCAAGCAAAGCCAGGGCATCCACCTCACCGGGTGAAAAACGACTGGCCACTCCCTGCATATTGAGGGCGTCAGTAAAGGCCAGGCCATCAAAGTGCAGGCTGTCCTGCAGGTATTCCTTTACAATTTTATGGGAAAGCGATGAAGGCATGCCAGAGGCATCCATAGCGGGAACATTGAGGTGGGCCACCATCACTGAAGCGAGGCCATTATCGATCAGGTGCTGGTAGGGATAAAGTTCAGTGCTGCGCAGGCGCTCCATAGGGTGCCCTACCGTAGGCAGGGTTTTATGGGAATCACTGTCAGTATCGCCGTGGCCGGGAAAGTGCTTGGCGCTAGCCATTATCCGCTGATCCTGCATACCCTGCATATAGGCCTGGGCCAGGCGGGTTACATTTTCGCGATCCTCACCAAAAGAACGGGCATTGATAATGGGGTTATCGGGATTGGTATTGAGGTCAACCACCGGTCCGAAGTTGATATGAACTCCAAGGCGCTTACAATGACGGGCAATTTCGCGTCCCATCGCATACGCCAGGCCACTGTCGCGGGTGGCACCTACGGTAAGCGGCCAGGGAAACTTGAAGGTGCTGTCGAGGCGCATGGCCAGGCCCCATTCGGCATCCATGCCTATCATCAGAGGGATACTGGCGTTTTGCTGGTAAAGATTAGTAAGTTGGGCCTGCCGCTGCGGACCACCCTGAAAAAATATCAGGCCCCCGATATGTTCATCCTTCACCAGTTTAAGGATCTCCTTACGGTGGGCCTCACCCTTATTGGAATAGGCGGCCACCATAAAAAGCTGGCCCAGCTTTTCATCCAGATCCATGTCCGACAACTTGCTGTTAGCCCACCCGGCATTTCCCTGATAGATTATTGAATTATGTTCCTGAGCTGATAGTGCTCTGATTCCTATAAAAACTGTGGCAACCCACAGGAGTAAAATCCTTTGCAGCATGTTCAATTCTCGCGATTTGGAGCGAAGGTAAAGAGTTAATTCTGACACATCTGAATGTAAACAAGAAATATTCCACATTATTTCGTTGATAGCGAGGGGCGACATAATTTCTGCTGCCTTTAGGCGTATTATTATTGATAACTTTGCAAAAAATGACGCCATGGAAGCACCAAAACTCCCTTCCATCTTTAAACAGAACAGTCCCCGGGCCTTCGGGTTTAAGCCCCGCTATTACGATGCCCGCAAGGAACGTCTGGAGGAGATGAAGAAAAAATACGCCGATGCAGGCGATAGTGCAGGCCAGCAGCGCAGCCGGGAAGCCCTGCGCAATGAGCTGCGCAAAGAGTGGAGCAGCCACCGTACCAAGGCCAATGCTTCTGCCAACATCAGCCTGATCGTTATTTTAGGACTGTTGTTTTTGATCGCCTATTACTTGCTCTCATACCTTAAATTACTCTAAACTAAATGCCAGACGTTATACGTCAACTACCCGATAGCGTAGCCAACCAGATCGCTGCCGGGGAAGTGGTTCAACGACCAGCCTCCGCCGTAAAAGAACTGTTGGAAAATGCCATTGATGCCGGGGCCGACAGCATTAAACTTATTATCCGCGATGCCGGCAAAAGCCTGATCCAGGTGATTGATAATGGTGCCGGTATGAGTGAAACCGATGCCCGCATGGCCTTTGAGCGCCACGCCACCTCCAAGATTGCGCGGGCCGAGGATATCTTTTCCATCGTTACCAAAGGTTTTCGCGGCGAAGCCCTGGCCAGTATTGCGGCCGTGGCGCAGGTGGAGCTCAAAACCAAAACCGAAGAAAGTGAGCTGGGTACCTTTCTGCGCATCGAAGGTAGCAAGCTGGTGAAACAAGACTATTGCAACACTCCGGCTGGTACCCGTTTTGAAGTCAAAAACCTCTTCTTCAATATCCCCGCCCGGCGTAACTTCCTCAAAAGCAACAATGTGGAGCTGCGTCATATCATCGACGAATTTGAGCGGGTAGCCCTGGCCCATCACAATGTTCACTTCACCTTCATCAATAACGATAGTGAGCTTTTTGACCTGCCCCCGGCCGGTTTGCGACAGCGTATTGTCAATATTTTTGGCAGTAGGTATAATGAGAAATTGGTGCCAGTTGAGGAAAACACTCCCATTTTGAAACTGACGGGTTTTATTGGTAAACCTGAGTTTTCCAAAAAAACCCGGGGAGAACAGTTCTTCTTTGCCAACAACCGTTTTATTAAAAACAACTACCTGCATCGGGCGGTGTGCCACGCCTTTGAAGGACTCATTAACGAAAACTATCACCCCTCCTACTTTCTCTTCCTCGAAATTGACCCGGCCAAAATCGACGTCAACATCCATCCTACTAAAACCGAAATTAAGTTTGAGGACGAGCGTGCCATTCATACCATTATCCGTACTGCAGTAAAACATGCCCTCGGACAATACAATATTGCACCCAGTCTCGATTTTGAGAGCAGCCCCGATTTTGTCCCCCCCCAGCATCGAGGTGGTCCCGTGGAACCGCCGGGAGTTTTGATAAACCCGGAGTTTAACCCCTTCGACGACGAGGATAAACCAAAAGGTGGTGGGGGCTCTGCCAGGGGCAGCATTGCCCCCGGCCCGGTTAGGGGACATACGGCCCACGATTGGGAAAAGCTCTACCAGGATCTGCCGGAAATAACCGAAACCGAATCGCGGCAGGCCGAACTGGAAATTGAAGCTGGCAGTGATCAGCAAAAAACTTTCAGCCAGATTGGCAGAAAATACCTGCTCACCAGTCATGGCAGTGGGATGATCATGGTTCACCAGCAGCGGGCCCACGAAAGAATTCTTTTTGAGCGCATGCTCCAATCAATTGATTCCAAGAATATTCCCAGTCAGCAATTGATGTTTCCACAGAATATCAGCTTTAGCGCTGCCGATTTTGCCCTGCTGCAAAACCTGCTGCCATCCTTGCGGGAAGTGGGATTTGACATTGATGAATTTGGGAAAAACGAGCTAATTGTAAACGCTATTCCCCTCTATTTGGACGCTAACCTGATCAAGGATTTACTGGAACAGCTTTTGGAGGATGAAAAGGACCATAAGGGCGATAGCAGCAGCCGTACGCACGAGACTCTCGCCAGTACCCTGGCCAGGGTTTCAAGCCTCAAAACCGGGGTGCGGCTGAGCCAGCAGGAGATGCGGAATATGGTAGACGAACTATTCGCCTGCGCCTCACCTTATGTTAGCCTTAGTGGCAAGCCAGTAGTAGTAAACCTGTCGTTAGACGATATCGATAAATCCTTTAGTTGATGTACCAACGCCCGATGCGCTTCAACTTCCTGCCGGAAGTAATCAAGAATTTACTGATCATTAACGGTTTGTTTTTCCTGGCTACCATCGTGCTGGGAAATGTAGGCAATCTCGATCTGGTTCGCACCCTGGGGCTTTACCTGCCCATGTCGGCCCAGTTCCAACCCTACCAGATTATCACCCACATGTTTATGCATGCCAACCTGGGGCATATATTCTTCAATATGTTCGCCCTGTGGATGTTTGGCTATACCCTCGAAAATGTATGGGGCAGCAAGCGTTTTCTGATCTACTACCTGGTTACCGGCCTGGGGGCGGCCCTGCTTCATATGGGGGTAAACTATTGGGAATGGTCTACCATTAGCGATCAGATCAGCAGCGGCCAACTGGAAATGCTCCTGACTGAGGGTCAACAAATCCTCTACCAGAATCAAAATTACTCTGACCCGGTACTGGCTAAGGCCAATTTATTACTCAATACTCCCACGGTAGGAGCTTCGGGCGCAGTTTATGGTGTATTGCTGGCATTTGGGATGATGTTTCCCAATCAATACATCTATATTTACTTTGCCTTTCCTATTAAGGCAAAATACTTCGTCATCATTTTTGGTGCCCTCGAGTTATTTAATGGCATAGCCAATGATCCCGACAGTAATGTGGCGCACTTTGCCCACCTGGGCGGCATGCTTTTCGGATTTTTGTTGATCCGCTACTGGCGGAGAAATGGTAGTTTACATCAGTTCTGATGAGTAGCATACGACAGGAAATAGAGAATTCTTTTCGCAGTGGCGACGCCCTCACCCGCATCATCCTGATCAATGTTGGGGTATTTGTGCTGTATTACCTCATCAAAATCGTGGGCCAGCTCTTTACCGTTGACCTCGCCTATCATTTTATCAACTGGACGGCCCTGCCCAGTAACCTGATAAAGTTTGCCACCCGGCCCTGGACTATTATCAGCTATATGTTCCTGCATCAGGGTTTTATGCATATCCTCTTTAATATGCTGATCCTTTTTTTTACCGGGCGCATTTTTCTGGAGTACCTGGGGGGACGGCGCCTGCTGAGCACCTACCTCTTGGGAGGAATTGCCGGTGGCCTGCTTTACATTCTTTTCTACAATATTTTTCCCGCTTTTAAAGAGGTACTCGATGGATCCAACAACCGCGGTGCGTCGGCCGCAGTAATGGCGGTAATGATAGGGGCGGCCACCTACGCCCCCCGCCTGCCGGTTAAGCTTTTCTTTGTCCTCAATATTGAATTCCGCTGGGTAGCGATTCTGATCTTACTGATGGATTTGATCAACCTGGGTGAGGGTAACAATATGGGCGGTCATCTGGCGCATATGGGTGGTGCACTGTTGGGCTACATCAGCGTAGCCCAGTTGAAAAAGGGTAATGATATTACCGATGGTTTCAGCAGCCTGATGGACAGCATTGTGAACTGGTTTAAACCCAATCCTAAAATGCACAAAGTGTATACCCGCAAACGCACTGGTAGTAATGAGGAGGTATATCATGCCGATAAAAAGAATCGCCAGGCCAAAATGGATGAAATTCTCGATAAGATCAGCCGCAGTGGCTACGAAAGCCTTTCGAAGGAAGAAAAAGAATACCTCTTTAAAATAGGGCGGGATCAATGAGCGTAAAGCGCAGGTCATGGCGCGGTAGATTGCTGTACTTCGTCAACATCATATTTGCCCTGGCCCTGCTTTTGAGTTACCTGGCCTATTATGTACCGCCGGGTTTGCTGAGCCTCTTCTCCTTTGCTGCCATCGGCTATCCCCTCTTATTTTTTATCAACCTCCTCTTTGTGATTATCTGGCTGCTGCGATTTAATCGCCGCCTCTTTTTGTCGCTGCTTTGTATTGGCATTGGCTATTTGCACGTGCCGCGCATGTATCAATTGGGAAAACCGCGCCGGGTGGTAAATGCTAAAGACCGCCTTAAGGTAATGAGCTACAACGTACGGCTGTTTAATAGTTACAACTGGCTTGATGATGAGCAGGTAGAAGATAAAATCATCGATCTTATTAAAGCCGAAGATCCCGAGGTTCTGATGATGCAGGAGTTCCAGGAAAATTCCCTGCCGGCCATGTCAGGCCTTGACTTCCCCTACCAGCATTCACAAATGAAAGCCTGGCACAAGAGCTACGGCATGATCATTTTCTCACGCTATCCAATTAAAGCCAGCGGGGTGGTGGAAATTGAGCAGGATACCGGGCACAGCTCACAGTTTCACTACGCCGACATCGAATGGAACGATCGCATTATCCGTTTCATAAATGTGCATCTGGCCTCCGTGGGGCTCGAAAAAGCTGATTACGAAATACTGGAAAACCCCGAGCTGCAGGATGAAGACAATGTAAAGGATGGAGTACAGGTAATTGTAAGCCGCCTTGACGGTGCCTTTAAACGGCGCAACCTGCAAATTGAAGCAGTAAAGAAGGCGGTGACTGAAAGCCCCCACCCGGTGGTGCTCTGCGGTGATTTTAACGATGTCCCCCAATCTTATGCCTATCATCGTATAAACCTGGAATTGGAAGACAGCTTTATGGAAGGGGGTGAAGGCTTTGGCAAGACCTATATCCGCAGCCCTCTGCCCTTGCGAATCGACTATATTTTTCATTCCGCCGAATTGAAAGCCTTTAACTTTCATACCGTAAAACAGGAGCTGAGCGACCATTATCCCATCGTAACCGATCTGGAGTTTCAGCCCCAAACCCGATAAAGAGCTTATTTTTAGCCTCCAAATCAACAACGGTGAGCTCCACTCTGCAAAAAATAATTGTTGTGTCAGGCATTTTGCTGATGGCTATTATATACAACTACCATCAGATGTTGAGCCTGCAGCCCCAGTCGTACCATCACTGGCGGCAGTCAGACTGCACTTCGCTTACCCTCAATTACTACCAGCACAAGCTTCCTTTCTGGCAACCCACTACCCACGGCCTGGTTAGCGACGAGGGCCAAAGTGGTGCCAATGCTCCCAGTGAACTTCCTCTTTACTACTGGGGCATCGCTCAACTTTATAAACTGTTCGGTCCTTCGGCTGCCATTCTGCGCGGGCTAAACAGCCTGCTGTTCCTAAGCGGAATATTCGCCTTCATCCTGGCCCTGCGTCGCCTGTCAGGGGCCTTTTGGTGGAGTTTATTGTTGGGTTTACTGTTATTCACTTCCCCCATCCTGGTGTTTTACGGTAACAACTTCCTTACCAATGCACCCGCTTTCGGCATGGCGCTTTGGGCCTTGGCCTCCCTTAGCTATTTCCTCGATGGGGGTGAAAAAAAACACCTACTGCGCTTTTTTATTTTCTGCTTCCTGGCCGGCAGTTTTAAGCTACCAGGCTTATTTCTGCTCTTTACCCTGGGGGGACTGTTATTTTTAAAACCACGGCTATTGTCCCCACTCAAATGGAAGAGCTATATACTTGGCAGCGCCCTGGTATTGATACCCCTCGCTGCCTGGGTAGTGTATGCCGACTGGTATAATGGCATTCATAAAACCATGTACTTCTCCACCACCACCTTTCCCTTGTGGGATTACCACTGGCATGAGATTGCCTATCTGGCTAAGGAGATGTTTCGTAGCTGGTGGGGAGAGCACTTCCACCCGGTTACCACGCTTTTGTTTTTCAGCCTTGGCGTAGTAGCCCTGTTTATAAGAAGTCCGAAGAGCCAGGTCTACCGCTGGCTTTTTGTCATCCTGAGCCTGGGCCTGCTCGCCTACTCGGCCCTGCAGTACTACACTTTTCTCTCGCATGACTATTACACCATCAATATGTTTATGTGGGTGGCGGTACTCATGCTGTTGTTGAGCGCCGGCTTAAAGGAACGTTTTCCCGGCCTGATGCAAAAGCCCTTGCTGAACCTGGGGCTGCTGATATTTTTGGTATTCAATGTCAGCTATGCGACTGAACGGGTGAGCTTCCGCTACCAGGATTTCCCCAATACCATCAGGCAGGAAAGGCCGGAGTTGTACCACAAGGTTGATAGCTGGCTTACCGCAATAGGAGTAGGGAAAAACGACAGCCTAATATACATTGCTGATGATAGTCACACTCCTCTCTACCTGATGAAGCGCGCCGGTTGGACCACCCATAAGATGGTGTTTAAGGATAAAGATCAAGAACCGCTTTATTTTAACCGCGATTCAGCGCAAGTAGCGCGTTCAGTGAAAAACGGGGCCGACTTCCTGCTGGTTCATGGCTGGCAAAATCTCTACGAGCGCCCGTACCTTCACTCCTTTCTCAGGCATTACAGCGGCCGCTATCAACAGCTTTTTGTCTTCGATCTCAAGCGCGACTCCGGCTTTGAGTTACCACAGCGTCAATTGCTGTGGCAAAGGACTTACGACTTTGAAAATGCCGATTCTTTACTGCCAGGAAGTACAGCAGCAGAAATGCACAGCCCGGCGAGTGGAAATTGGGTGCAGTATGGCGATGGCAGCGAGGCCTACCTCGCGTTTATCGAGTTGCCGGCACTTGCGGCAGATCAGATGCTGGAGGCCCGCATCTGGGTAAAGCACAACCCCGAGAAAAAAGTACTGCCGGTATTGGCATCAAACGAGGGCGGACTCGCTTTTGCCCAAAGTCAGGATCTTATCGATGAAACTATAGACGGCTGGCGCCAGTTCCGACAAAAACTGGTGATAAGTGAGGAGGTGAGTAAGCAGGGCGTGCGCTTCTTTCTGTGGAATCCCGAGCATACCGAAGTGTATTTCGATCAGCTGGATATCCGCCTATACGCCAGAAACCCGCTGCAGCCTTAGGCCAGTTCCTCCTTGAAGTGATTGATAATACCCCCTTTTAGCAGCACCTCCACCTGCCGGTCGCTGAGGGAGTGCTTCAATTCAATTTCCTGCTTACCGTTGATAATTGCCTTTATTGGCTTATTGCCTTTTATGCCTTCGCGCATATTTTCAAGCCGCAGTATATCTCCTTCACTAATGCGATCATAATCTTCGGCCGCGGTAAATTCCAGTGGTAATATGCCAAAATTCACCAGGTTTTGCCAGCCAATGCGGGCGTAGCTTTTGGCAATCACCGCTTTCTGCCCCAAATAGCGCGGTGCCAATGCTGCATGCTCACGGCTCGAGCCCTGGGCATAATTTTCTCCCGCCACCACAATATGACCACCTTGTTCATCATTCGATTTTTGGGCCTTTTCATAGTATTGATCATCCACCACAATAAAGCTGTACTTACTGATTTCGGGCAGGTTGCTGCGCAGAGGCAATACCTCGGCCCCCGCCTTAAGGATCTCATCGGTAGAAATATTGTCTTTCATTTTCAGGATTACCGGCACCTCCACTGCGTCTGACAAAGGGTCCAGTTCGGGCAAAGTCTGGATATTAGGCCCTTTGACCAGCTCCACCGTCTGGTTTTCGTCCGGTGGTGCCAGCAGCATCTCGGTATTGATAATCTCCATTTCCGGATTTTTATAGTGAGGATAGTGAATCCCAAGCTCTTTTTCTAAATCCCTGGGATCGGTGATTTTGCCGGTAAGGGCTGCCGCCGCTGCGGTTTCGGGGCTACAGAGATAAACCTGATCATCGAGGGTACCGGAACGGCCCGGGAAATTGCGCGGCATAGTACGGAGGCTTATCTTGCCGCTCGCCGGGGCTTGTCCCATGCCGATGCAGCCCATGCAACCACTCTGGTGAAAGCGGGCACCAGCGGTGATGAGGCGGGCCAGGGTTTTCATTTTAGTGATATTCTGAATCACCTGGCGGCTGGTAGGATTAATGTCCAGCGACACATCGGGATGCACAGAGCGGCCCTCGAGGATCTCCCCCACCACCCAGAAGTCGCGGATACCGGGATTAGCCGATGAACCCACTACCACCTGGTGGACATCACTACCGGCAACCTCAGTCACCGGCACCACATTACCCGGGCTGGTAGGTTTAGCGATAAGGGGCACCAAATCATCAAGCACAATTTCATCCTCCAGATCATAGCTACAACCTTCATCGGCCAGCAGCTCCACCCAGTCATGCTCTCTTTGCTGTGACCTCAGGAAGCGCCGTGTTTCTTCATCGGAGGGAAAAACGGTGGCAGTGGCTCCCAGCTCGGCCCCCATATTGGCAATCACATGCCGGTCCATAGCGCTTAACTCCTTAAGCCCCTCCCCATAATATTCGATAATCTTTCCTACCCCTCCTTTAACATCATGCCGACGCAACATTTCCAAAATGACGTCCTTGGCACTCACCCAAGCAGGTAACTTACCACTGAGCTTCACCCCCATTACCTGCGGCATTTTCACATAATAAGCCTTGCCGGCTATTGCCGCTGCCACGTCAAGGCCTCCGGTGCCGATTGCCAGCATACCCAGCGATCCTCCGGCGCAGGTATGGCTATCACTTCCCAGGAGGGTTTTTCCCGGCTTGCCAAAGCGCTCCATATGCACGGGGTGGCTTACACCGTTGCCCGGACGGCTGAACCACAACCCAAAGCGCTGGGCAGCCGACTTCAGAAATACGTGGTCATCGGCATTTTTATAATCAGTTTGCAGGAGATTGTGATCAACGTACTGCACCGCCACTTCAGTTTTGGCGCGATCGAGGCCCATGGCCTCCAGTTCGAGCTGCACCAGGGTACCGGTGGCATCCTGTAACAGAGCCTGGTCAACGCGAATTCCTATTTCGCGACCGGGGGTCATCTCCCCTTCCAGTAAATGTTCTTTGATAAGCTTTTGTGCAACGTTGAGGGCAGCCATAGGAATGATTGATTTATAGTCTAAATAATCAGCTGGGGTAATGATTGTTTGCCGACCAGCACCATGCTCATAAGGCTTATCACACTTCAGCGCTTATCCCTGAAAAAAAGAAAGCCCCCAGGGCCAGGCCATGGGGGCTGCTATTCACAATGAAAAGCTATTTGATCGAAGCGATCTTAGTTTTGGCTCAGGTACTCGGCCACGCCTTCGTGTGAAGCGCTCATACCGCTCTTACCTTCGTCCCAGTTTGCAGGGCATACTTCGCCTTTTTCTTCGGTAAACTGAAGCGCTTTAACCATGCGCAGAGCCTCATCAACGTTACGGCCCAGGGGCAGGTCATTTACAATCTGGTGACGTACAACCTGGTCTTTGTCGATAAGGAAAAGACCACGGTAAGCGATCATTTCACCTTCAGCGCACAGCTGATCGTTTTCGTCGTAATAGTAGTTTCCGGCCAAAACATCGTAGTTGGCAGAAATGGTTTTATTGGTGTCGGCAACCAATGGGTAAGTTACCCCCTCGATGCCTCCTTTATCTTTAGAAAGCTGCAACCAGCCCCAGTGCGACTGCTCAGTATCGGTAGATACAGCCACCAGCTCCACACCCAGCTTTTCAAACTCCTCTTTTTTAGCCTGGAAAGCGTGCAATTCGGTGGGGCATACAAAGGTGAAATCCTTTGGGTAGAAAAATAACAGTACGTACTTGTTACCGGCAAATTGCGCCAGGCTGAAGTCATTTACGATTTCTTCACCGTTTACAACAGCGGCGGCGGTAAACTGTGGTGCTTTTTTTCCAACTAATACTCCCATGTTCAAATCTGAATTTTAGGTTCCTATATATTTATTAAAACTATCTGAATCTATTTTTTGATAGCGGCTGCAAATGTATCCGATAGAATCCGCCTCAGCGATTCACAGTGATTAATTATTTCTATCGCCCCATTAAAAAGATTAGTAAAATCAATGTGATACCGAAAACCAAGCCACCAGTACTGCCAGCAGAATGGTGGAGAACTTCATCAGATTAAAACGATGTGACTGGGTACTTTCAAAGAGTATGGTGGTGGAGATGTGGAGGAACACCCCCAGGGTAAGGGCCGTAAGCTCGCGATAATATGAAGCCAGTATCGGCAACACATCGCCCACCAAAACCGCCAATGGCGCAATAAGGGCAAACAGGGCCATCATGGCCAGGATAAGAAAGCGGTTATTGGTGAGTTCCTTCAGCATTGAATAAAGAATTATACTCACCGGCAATTTGTGAATAACGATACCCCATAGCAGTGCATTCTTACTGAGTTCACCCCCGTGGGCACCGATCGGCAAACTTTCGAGAAAGGCGTGTACAAACAGGCTTATGATTACCGAGAAGGGCAGCGTTCCCTTGCGAAAGAGCTCCACGTGCCCATGCCCATGTTCAATACCTTTACTGAAAACCTCCAGAATTAACTGAATAAAAAAGCCCCCCATTATCCAGAAGCCAATACCATGGCTATGTTCCTCGTACATCTCGGGCAAAAGGTGAAACACGCCAATGGACAGCAGGTAGGCCCCACTGAAAGTCAGCAGGAACTTAACTGAGTTGCTCTTGCGATTGGTGATAAAGGCACCGATCAGGCTGCCTCCAACAACGGATAAGATTAAAAAGAGGTATGGCTTCATTTGACGCTTGCAAATAAAATCAATCGTTCGGAGTTGCGGGAATCAAAATCATTCAACTCAAAATCGCCATAGAGACGCTCAATTTTTAATCCAGCCTCGGCATACATTTTTTCAAAGTCACTCTTTTGTAGCAACTGCACCTTCTCCTCATACTGAAAGGACTCTCCCTTATGCTCAAAACGGATCTGCTTAATCACCCTTTCATCGCGGATAAATCGTTCGATATGAAACTCAATATCATCCACCGGCCTGACTTCCTCCTCCACCAAGCCCAGTCGCACCTTATTCACATTCATAAAATCCATCACCAGCATTCCGTGAGGTTTCAGGGCCCGCCGCATTTGTATTAAGGCCAGCACATTTTCATCCCAATGCTCAAAATAGCCAAAGCTGGTAAAGAGGTTAAAGATATAATCAAAGCGGGAGCGGCCCATGCTTTCACGCATATCGCCCACTTCAAAATCGAGTCCTTCCTCGGCAAAGCTGTTGGCATACTCAATATTGCTGGGGGAGAGGTCGAGCCCGGTTACATTGTAATCGAGGCGGTGCAGGTAAAAGGCATGTCGCCCCCGGCCACAGGCAAGGTCGAGAATATGGGCGTCGTGCGGCGGATTGAGCTCGGCAATCAAATTGCGGATAAAGAGCTGCGCCTCGTGATCGTCGCGATGCTGGTAAAGAATATGATAATACTCGGTATCAAACCATGATTGATACCAGGCTTCGTGGTTGGTCATACGACGGCGAAATTCTAAAAAATTTGGCGGATAAGCTCAGTCAAGCCTAACAGTAACGCCGAGGAAATGCTCAAAATGACAATCAGCAGCCAGCGGATAATAACATTGGCCTTGGGCAGAAAAAGTATGTAGCGGGCGCCGATAAAAGCGCCAATCCCCTGCCCCACCGCCAGGGCCACACCAGGCAGCCAATGAATATGGCCGCTGGCAATAAAAACTATAAAAGCCGGCAAAACGAATACCGCCGCCAGGATGAGCTTAATAATATTGGCATCGCGCAAACTGTAATGCGCAATCAGTACCAGTACGCTTAGGAGCATTATGCCAATGCCCATTTGTAGAAAGCCGCCGTAAACGGCGATCACGAAAATCATAAAAGCATTGAGCCAGGTACGATGATTTTTGCCCACATCGGTGGAGCGTTGCCATTTGCTGGGACGGGTGATCAGGGTGATCAGCAGCAGCAGCATAATCAGGCCGATGATGGTGCGCAGTAGTTGGGGATCAATCTCCACGGCAATAAAAGCGCCCAGCACCGAACCCAGTACGGCCGGAATAAAAAACCACACACTTTGCCCCAGCAGCATTTTGGTGCGCTTGCTGCGCTTGAGGCTGAGCACGGCGGTAACGGTTTGCACAAAGGCACCGATGCGATTGGTGGCATTGGCTACATCGGCCGGCATGCCGGTAAAAATCAGCAGCGAAAGGGTGATGGCGGAGCCATTACCGGCCAGGGTGTTAATCACACCGGCGGCCAGCCCGCCAAGGATAAAGAGTATGTAATCCTGCCATTCCAAGTGTGCGAAAGTAAGGTATCTGGTATTAGAGAGAAGACAAATCCGAAATCCTAAAAAGAGATACTCGAAATAATAACTCAAATACTAAACTCTAAAACTTCGCCACTAAGCCAACAAGGCTCTAAGGTACACTAAGGCCACTCTTCGTGTTTCTTAGTGTCTTT
>CAZUCA010000007.1:27389-73084 GCA_964619125.1 uncultured Owenweeksia sp.
CTGTCTTGGTGGTTTTTCCTCACGCTAATAATCGGTGGGAATCAGCGTAATCTGTGTTAGCAAAAGCCTCAATCCGTAAAACTCTTAAGCTTCGCCACTAAGCCACCAAGGCTCTAAGGTACACTAAGGCCACTCTTCGTGTTTCTTAGTGTCTTTCTGTCTTGGTGGTTTTTCCTCACGCTAATAATCGGTGGGAATCAGCGTAATCTGTTTTAGCAAAAGCCTCAATCCGTAAAACTCTAAAGCTTCGCCACTAAGACACCAAGGCACTAAGTTGCACTAAAGCACGCTTCGTGTTTCTTAGTGTCTTTCTGTCTTGGTGGTTTTTCCTCACACTGGTAATCGGTGAGAATCAGCGTAATCTGTGTTAGCAAAAGCCTTAATCCGTAAAACTCTTAAGCTTCGCCACTAAGCCACCAAGGCACTAAGGTGCACCAGGTCTTTTCTTTGTGTTACTTGCTGCCTTTCTGCCTTTGTGGTTCAGTTATAAACCCGAAATCCTAAAGGGGAAAATTGGAAATATGGCTTAAATCCTAAGCTCTAAAGCCACGCCACTAGGTCATCAGGGCTCAAAGAGGCACCAAGTCCATTCTTCGGGTCTTCCTGGCTTTGTGGTTAAAAATCAGGAGGGTATAATACGTTCAAAGATACTTTGGGGTGAGATTTTGTTCAAACATTGAACTTTGAACCCCGCCTGAACGGTCTGGCGACAGTCAATCGGGCAGGCTTAAACTTTAAAGCAGTTTACCGCATGCCTGCCCTGGCCATTCCCCAGCGCAAACCGAGGAAGCTCAATACACCCACCGCCAGCCAGGGCCAGAAAAGATGCCATTCTTCAAAGATGAAGTAGCCAATGAAAAAGAGTACGGCGTAAACCATCAGCACCCCGGTGATCCAGCACAGAAAAAGGAACTTCATGGATTTATCCTTATCCCCCTCTTGCCGGAAGGGGCGCCACCAGCCGCCCGGTTTTACCCTTTCATAGAAACTTTGCAACACATCGCGATCGGTCGGCGAAGTCATCATGGTGGCAATAAGCCAGGCCACGGTGGTAAATACCACCGTGAAAATAAAGGCGCCGTTCTGGCGGAAGAATTCCTCTGGGAGCACCTGCGGCAGGAAAAACTCTGCAATGCTCAAGCCCACAACGGGAGCCACAGTAGCCACCATTTCACTCCAGGCGTTGATGCGCCACCAGTACCAGCGCAGAATCAGTACCATCCCCAGGCCGGCGCCACTGGCAATAAGAAACTGGGCAGCGGTGTCGATCATGGTGATCTGTGAAGTTACTGCCAGCCCGACCATCATTATAATGATGGTGATAACCCGGCCGGCCTTTACATAATGTCTTTGGGCGGAAGCCTCATCGTTAAACTCCTCCTCCTTCTTCATAAAACGCTTATAGAGATCGTTAGTGAGATAGCTGGAGCCCCAGTTGAGTTGGGTGGAAATAGTGCTCATATAGGCAGATAAAAAACCTACGAACAGCAGGCCTTTGATCCCGTCGGGCAGAAAGTCGCGCATCACCATAATGAATCCCTTGCGCGATTCCTCCACCGGCAGGTCGGGATAGAGTACCAGTGCGCAGAGCCCTACGATAATCCAGGGCCAGGGACGCAGGCAGTAATGGGCGATCTGAAAAAAGAGGCTGGAATAAATGGCGTTCTTTTCGTCTTTGGCGCTCATCATCCGCTGCGAGATATAACCGCCACCACCCGGTTCGTTGCCCGGATACCAGCTGGCCCACCACTGCAGGCCGATATAGGAAAAGAAAGCACCGGCGGTAAGCGAAAAAGTGCCCACAGCCAGATGGCTGCCACCAATGTCAGGAAAGAGGTTTAAGCGCCAGGCCGGTAACTGGGCCTTCAGGCCGGCTACGCCGCCAACCTGGGGGGCGTCGAGGGCAAAGACAGCCAGGATAATGCAACCGGCCATGGCAATGATAAACTGGGCAAAATCGGTCATGGCGATCCCGAGCAGACCGGCCACGGAACTGTAGATGGCCACAATCACCATCGCTCCGGCCACCGTCCAGAAAGCGGTTTCGTAAGGCACTTCAAAAAATACCTCAATGATAGAAATCAAGGCCACGTTTACCCAGCCGATAATAATGACATTGAGAAACAAGCCCAGGTAAACGGCCTTGGTTCCGCGCAGAATACGGGCAACAACCCCGCTGTAACGGAGCTCCAGAAATTCCAGTTCGGTAATTATTTCAGCCCGGCGCCAGAGGCGGGCAAAGAAAAAAGTAGTGAGCATACCGCCAATCAACATATTCCACCACAGCCAGTTACCGGAGATACCGTGTTGGGCAATTTTCTCGGTTACCCACAGGGGCGTATCGGCGGCAAAGGTGGTAGCCACCATACTGACCCCGGCGATATACCAGGGCAGGTTTCGGCCACCCAGGAAGAAATCGGTTAAGCTCGAACCCGCTTTCCCGCGAAAGCGAATACCGATAAAAACGAAAAGAATCAAAAAGAAAAAGACAACTACCCAGTCGAGATATGTAAGATTGGCCATGAATCAAAGAAATAGGAAAAGGCGAATATCTAAATTTGCGCCCTTAAACCACAAAGCCATGAAAAAATACCTTCGTTTGATCGCCATCTCCGCTTTGGTGGCCTGCCAGCCTAATACCGGCGCCGCGGACGATGAAAACCTGGTTTCGCAAAGGGTATTCACCAGCCGCCTGGGTGGGCAGGAAGTATATGGAGTGCAGTTGCAAACCACCGGTAGCAAGCGGGGTTTTGCCAGTTATGCCATCCAGTTATCGCTGGACAATAAGGTATGGCTCGATACTCAGCGGGTGCAGATTATTCCGAATGATACCCTTGAGTCGGAAATTATTTTTAGCGAGGCGGTGACAGTAAAGGGCAAGGAGCCCCAACTGAGAATTGAAAGAATAGAGAAGTGAGTGATTTGAAAATGCTGGCGAAAACGCCGCAAGGTATGGAAGAAGTACTGGCCAAGGAATTGCGTCAGCTGGGTGCCTACGACATTGTAAAAGTAAAGCGGGGGGTAAAATTTGCCGGTGATCTTGGCTTTCTATACAAAGCCAATTTATGGCTGCGCACTGCTTTGCGCATTCTAGTGCCGATAAAGGAGTTCAAAGCTCGGAATGAAAAGGAGATCTATAAAAAGATCAAGGCCATCCCCTGGGAGGAGCATTTTGAGGTGGACAAGAGCATCATGGTGCACACTACCATCCACGCCAAGCAGTACCGCAACACCCTCTATATGGCGCAAAATGTTAAGGATGCGGTGGTTGATCGTTTCAGGGAGATCAGCGATAAACGCCCCTCGGTAGATACCCAAAACCCCAACGTCCGCATTGACATTTACATTCAAAACGAGAATGTGGTGGTTTCACTTGACTCTTCCGGGGCCTCCCTGCACAAGCGCGGCTACCGTCAGGAGGCTGACCGGGCTCCTATCAGTGAGGTATTGGCCGCCGGTATCCTGAAACTGGCCGGCTGGGATGGCATGGCTAATTTCTACGATCCCATGTGTGGCAGTGGCACTTTTCTGGTGGAGGCTGCCCTGATGGCGCATAACATCCCTCCCAATGTTTATCGCAAGGACTTCAGTTTTATGAACTGGAAGAATTTTGACGAAGAGCTCTACCAGTTGCTCTTTGACAAAGCCCTGCAAAAAGAAAAGAACTTCCACTTCAGTATAAACGGTTACGACAAGGAGTCGAGAGTATTAATGAAGGCCCGCAAGAATCTCAAGAGTGCCCTGATGGACGAGCAGGTGAAAACCGAAAAGGCTGACTTTCTCAATTTCAACCCCACCCGCGAGCCTAAAAGACCGGGAATCCTGGTTTTCAACCCGCCCTATGGGGAAAAATTAGAGGCTGACATTCCCGAGTTATACCGGGGTATTGGTGATACTCTGAAAAATAAGTTTGCGGGTTTTACCGCCTGGATATTTACCGCCAGTGCAGAAGGCATTAAAAATATCGGCCTCAAGCCCTCCCAAAAAATTGCTCTTAAAAATGGAAACCTCGATGCCTGGCTACTTCGCTATGATCTTTACGAAGGCACGCGTAAACAAAAAGCCCAGGAAGAAGCATAAAAAAATGAGTATACGCAAGTACCTTCCACTGTCAGCAGGCCTGCTGATCATTATTCTCATGGTCACCTCCTGTTCGGGTGATGCCAGCTCAAAGGTGAAATCTGAAAAAGCCACTCTGAGCGGCGAGCGCAGTCATTATGCGTTGGGCGAGGAAATCAGGTTAAAGCTGTCTGCTGATGGGGTTGATTCAATTTGGTTTGAAGGGGTGGAAAACGCCCGCTACCTTCCAGGCAGCGAGGAGGTTGAACTAAGCTTCGGCAGTTGTGGCACCCGCCTGGTAAAAACACACATTTGGCATGATGGGCAGCAGTCGCAGGCCAGTATGCGCATTACTATCTACAGCCCTGCACCGGCGCAGAAGCTCAGTTATCAGCTGATGGAAACTATTGCTCACAATCCCAATTCCTATACGCAAGGCCTGGAGTTTTACCAGGAGAATTTATACGAAAGCCGGGGACAGTATGGGCAGTCGGGCATTGATCGTTTTGAGGAAGAATTGCTACAGGCAGATAAAAGCTATGACTTACCCGCCGACATCTTTGGCGAAGGCCTTACTGCCTTTAATAACAAAATAGTGCAGCTCAGCTGGCGGGAACGCAAGGTGTTTTTTTACACCCCGGCGCTGGAGCTGCTCCAGGAGCGAGCATTTCCGCTTAATGAAGGCTGGGGTATTTGCCACCAGCAGGATCAACTTCTTGTGAGTGATGGCAGCCATCGTCTCTATCGCTTCGACTCTTTGCTGGTAATGCAGGAAATAAAGGAAGTTTATGAAGGTAAAGAGGCCCTCAGCCGCCTCAATGAACTTGAGTTTGTAGAAGGCTATGTTTGGGCAAATGTATACCGCAGCAATCTCATTTTTCGCATCAACCCCCAAACCGGGGTAGCTGATGCCTACCTCGATCTTTCACCGCTGCGGGCACAGCTGCAAAACCCTATGGCCGAAGTGATGAATGGTATTGCCTGGCACCCCGGGCGCCAACAATTTCTGGTGACCGGCAAGTACTGGGACAAAGCCTTCTGGATTGCCATAGATGAAAGTGCCCCAGGCGAAGCGTTTCCGTAAAGAATAAATGCCTGTTAGCTGAAGTGGGGCCTGGCCTGCTCGATGGTTTTGGCAGCGTTGCCGATAAAAATCTTGTCATCCACCACAATCACCGGTCTTTTTAAGAAGGTATATTCCTCCAGAATAAGCTCGCGATAATCTTCTTCTGACAACTTCTTATCCTTAAGCCCCAGGCTTTTATATTTCTGGGCCCGTCTGCTGAAAAGCGGTTCGTAACCACCGGCCAGCGCCGCCATTTCATCGAGCTGCGCAGGGGTAACAGGATTACTTTTTATATCCTGTACCATCACGCTATCATCTGGCTGTAGCTCCTGCAGGATGCGCTTACAGGTATTACAGGTGGAAAGGTGGTAAATCTTCTTCATGCTATAATTTGTGACAAAACTAAGCCGCTAGTGGCAATTGAAGGGCAAAAGTTTACGCTTAGTCTTACCTTTAAGAGAACCGCAAACCGCAGCCCACATGAGCGATCCAGAAAAACTATTCGAAAATTCGGAGCTCACCACTATTCTGGTGGTAAGTGATATGACTGCCGCCAAAAAATTTTACCTGGAAAAATTAGGCGCGGAGTTGTTCCGCGAATACGGCGGCAACTCTACGGTAATTAACTTTCTTAAGCACTGGATCCTGCTGGTAACTGAAGGCGGGCCTACCGCCGATAAACCCGGAATCAGCTTTAGGCCTCCTGCTTCGCCGATGCCGATAAGCCACTCTTTCACTATCAGGGTGGATGATTGCCAAAAAACCTATAAAAGCCTGCTGGCCCGGGGAGTGGAATTTATCACCCCACCCTATGACTGGGGAACAGAGCTGCGGTGCTTTTTTAAAGACCCCGATGGTCATTTGTGGGAAATAAGCGAATCGAAACAAGCCTAGCAATATTTAAGGCCAGGGCTGAAATTGCTACTGGAGCCTTCCCCGAATTTTCTTCATTTTTGCAGGCTATGGAGCATTTTGCCGAAGTCATACTGCCGCTGGCCCTGCCGCAAAACTTTACCTACAGCATACCTGCGCATTTGCTTGAGCAGGTAGCCCCCGGCAAACGTGTAATTGTACAGTTTGGCAAGCGCAAGCTCTATACAGCCCTGGTTTACGAGCTGCACCAAAATCCACCCCGTGACTTTAAACCTAAACCATTGCTGGAAGTAGAGGATCAGCAGCCGGTGGCAGGGCCCATCCAACTAAAGTTCTGGCGCTGGATGGCTGACTACTACCTCTGCAGTATGGGCGAAGTGATGACCGCTGCCCTGCCCTCAGGCCTGAAACTGGAGAGCGAAACGGCTGTAATGCGCAATCAACTCAAGAAGCTGGTAGACGAAGAGCTCAGTGATCCCGAGTTTTTAGTGATGGAAGCCCTGGAGCAGCAGGAGGTGCTGAATATAAAAGAGATCAGCGAGATTACCGGTCTCAAAAACCCGCTGCGCATCATCCAGCAGTTACTAGGCAAGCACTACATTCTGCTGCAGGAAGAAATAAAAGGGGGCTACAAGCCACGGCAAAAAAAACTGGTGCGGCTGCATCCCTCACAAAGCCCTGAAACAGTAAGTAGTATGTTTGAAGATCTGGCCAAGGCTCATAAACAAAAGGAGTTGCTGCTGGCCTATTTTAAGATGGCGGGCGATCTTTCGAGGGAAAATAGTGAGGAAGGCTACCCGCCGGTATTGGCGGCCAAATTACTGAAAGTGGCGTCGGCGAGTGATTCTTCCCTGAAAGGCCTCGCTGAAAAAGCTTTTCTCCAGGTTTATTTCGATGCACCCCCCGAGGAAATTGAGCTGCAAAGCACCAGTAAGTTTTATGCCCTCAATGAGGAGCAACAGGAAGGGCTGGCAAGTTTACAGGAGCAATATCAACAACAAACCGTGAACCTTCTGTATGGGGTTACCTCATCGGGGAAAACCGAACTTTACGTGCGTTTTATCGAGGAGCAGCTCCAACAGCAGAAACAGGTGTTGTACCTGGTTCCTGAGATCGCTCTCACCACTCAGTTAATAAACCGGCTTCGACGTTACTTTGGTGAGAAGGTGCTGGTTTACCATTCGCGCTTCAGTGATCGCGAGCGGGTGGAAACCTGGCTTAAGCTGGCCGAAAACCCCCAGCAAGCTTATTTAATTGTTGGTGCCCGCAGCAGCCTCTTTCTCCCTTTTCAGAATTTGGGCTTCGTGATTGTGGACGAGGAGCACGAGAGCAGTTTCAAGCAGTTTGACCCCGCCCCCCGTTACCACGCCCGCGATGCCGCAATATGGCTGGCGCATTTATTTGACGCCAAGGTACTGCTGGGATCCGCTACCCCTTCTATCGAAAGTTATCAAAATGCCCTGGACGGCAAGTATGGGATGGCCACCCTAAGCCGCCGCCACCAGGATATTCCCATGCCTGAAATACAATGCATCGATCTGAAAGAAGCTCGTCGTAAAAAGCGCATGCACGGGGCTTTCAGTAAGGAACTGGTTGATGAAATCAAGGAGGTGTTGTTGTTGGGCAAACAAGTTATTCTCTTCCAAAACCGCCGGGGCTTTTCCACCATGCTACAGTGCCAGAACTGTGGTCACGTAAATGAGTGCAAAAACTGTGATATTACCCTTACCTATCACAAGCACATCGACCTGCTGCGTTGCCATTACTGCGGTTTTAGCCGGCAAATACCCTCCCGTTGCCCGGCCTGCGCCAGCTATGATGTAAAGGCACTAGGCTTTGGCACCGAGAAGATCGAAGACGAATTGAAGCTTATTATTCCTGAGGCCCGGATTAAACGGATGGACCTGGACACCACCCGAAAGAAAAATGCCTATCAGAATATTATCAGTGATTTTGAAGAGGGTGAGATCGACATCCTGATTGGAACTCAAATGGTCACCAAGGGTTTGGATTTTGAAAACGTAGCCCTAGTGGGGATTATCAACGCCGATAATCTGCTCCACTTCCCTGACTTCCGCAGTCACGAGCGCGCCTATCAGCTGATGGCTCAGGTGGCGGGCCGGGCCGGCCGCAAGGGCCAGCGGGGAAAGGTGTTGATTCAAACCGCCGAACCCTATCACAGCATCATCCGCAAAGTGATGGACAATGACTACCGGGGGATGTACGAGGATCAGCGCTACGAGCGCAAAAACTTCATCTATCCCCCTTATTGCCGGCTGATAAACATCACTTTGAAGCACCGCGACCGGGATAAACTGAAACACAGTGCCACTGCCATCGGCCGTGAACTTCGCTCGGTATTTGGGCAACGGGTATTAGGGCCTGAATTTCCACTGACCGCGCGCCTGCGCAACTTTTACCAGATGGAAATATTACTGAAATTTGAAAAAAGCATCAGCCTGGCTAAAGCCAAAAAACTGCTCTACGACAGCGTGGAAGGCTTTATGGCCCGCAATGGCGAATACAAGGTTCAGATAGTGTACGACGTGGATCCCATGTAGACCTGAGCAAGTCAGTTTAAAATTTAAATTTGTTACCCTGAAAAAATTACTCGCATGAAAAAGTGGATGGTGGCCGTGATGGCCCTGATGGTACTGGCAGGATGTAAAAAAGAAGAAGACCCCTCTATTCAGCAAAATAAGGAGAGACAGATTATACTCGATTACATTGCTGAAAACAACCTCGATGCCAAGGGCACTGAAAGCGGCCTTTATTACGTGATTGATACCCCCGGCACCGGCAAACAAGTGAGCTACAACAGTACCGTTACGGTGGTTTACAAAGGATATTTTACGGATGGCATTGAGTTCGATGCCAGTGATGCCGATGGCGCTACCCTCAATGTGGGCCAGGTTATACGGGGCTGGCAGGAGGGCCTGCAAAAGTTTCGTCAGGGCGGAAAAGGTAAACTGCTAATCCCATCACACCTGGGCTATGGCAAAGAGGGTAAAGGCTCAATTCCGGGCAATACGGTACTGATTTTTGATATCGAAGTAACCCGTGTCTTTTGATTTAAAAGCTACTGCTCTCCTTCGTCAGATTTCATCAGTACCGATAGCACTCCAATCACAATCAGGTATTGTGCGAGGGCATAGCTAGCCATCACCCCCATTTGCCAGTACTTTCCTCCGGCAGGCTCATTGAAACGGTGGTAGGCCAAAAGCAGGTCTGAAATCACAAAGAGCAATGCACCGAGGGCAGCCCAAGATGCTTTACCCCCCAGGGCACCCGCAAAAAGCACTGCCATTACAAAGGAAAGTGACAATAACAAGGCATAGCCATAAAGATAAATTTCGAGGGTTTGAGGTAGGTCGATATAGGCGTACAGAAAATACATGCCCAGCACCGGAATGATGAGGCCGGGGGCCAGCATCCTGATTCCCTTACCTACAGAAAAAGTGAGATAACCGCCTACATAAAACAAGTGGGCCAGACCAAAAGCCGCCATTCCTCCTAAAAAGTACTGCGCCCCATCAAGCATTAGCAGCACATCCCCCAATAGTGAAAAGAGCAGAGCCAGGGCAAAAGGAGTTCTGGCGCGGCCCGGAGAGCTGCGATGCAGGAAAAAAGCCAGCAAACTAAAAAGCAGGCCCGGTTTACTGATATAGTACAAGGCTTGCGACTCAGGCTGGTAAATTACTGCCAGGTGTAATGCCAGGAGCGCAAAATAAACTTTAGCAAAATCGCGGATCTTCAAGGTAGTACCATTTTAGGAAGGGCCGCAAAAGTAAGTTTAATTCTGATCGGCTGCCGGGCGGTAGTACTCCATGGCCTCCGGCATCCACTTGTTGAGATTTTCAATACGGGTTTCATGACTGGGGTGAGTGGAGAGAAACTCCGGCGGTTGTTGGCCGTTGGCCTGAGCAGCCATACGCTTCCATAACTCTGGTGCTTCTCGCGGATCATATCCTGCCATGGCCATAAATATCAGCCCCATATGATCGGCTTCACTCTCATGCAGGCGACTAAAGGGCAACATTACTCCTACCGCACTGCCAATACCATAGGCGGTCATAAAAAGCTGCTGGGTTTCAGCCGGTTTGTCGCTTACGGCCACTGCCAGTGCTACCCCTCCCAGTTGCTGCACCAGGCCCTGACTCATGCGCTCGTTACCATGACGGGCAATAGCGTGCGCCACCTCATGGCCCATCACCACCGCAATGCCGTTCTTATCCTGACAAATGGGTAAAATACCGGTGTAAAAAGCCACTTTTCCTCCCGGCATGGCCCAGGCATTAATCATGTCATCATCTTTCAGCAGGTTAAACTCCCAGGCATAACCTTCCAATAACTCCGATCGGTTGTTATCGGCCATGTACTTTTCCACGGCGTTTTTAATGTTGTTACCAATCTCCTTGATATTACGACTTTCCTGAGTATTGGTAAGTACGTTAGACTCTTTTAACACCTGATTGTATTGATCGTATGACAGGGATTGCATCTGGCCGCTGCTAAGCAGGCTAAACTGCTTGCGCCCGGTTACCGGTACTGTCTTGCAGCTACCGATAAAGATTATGAAACAGAGGGCGATAATTCTTTTCATAAAGCTTGATTTGATTGCGTGGGTGTTAACAAGAAACTGCCTTTTTTGGTTGCCTATGTGACTCATTGACAGGTAAAAATAAAAATAACTGCCATCATGTCTTATGTTTTTAGCCTGATGGTGATTTAAAGGGGCTTGGTCTTCAAATTGCTAAGGCTTAATCAGAATTTAAAAATCAAAATACGATGAAACTTATAAGAACAAGTAACTCAAATCCCGCCCACATGAACAGTCTGATGAGCGACTTCTTCAACGACAGTTTTTTGAACTGGCCCGGAAGCAGCTGGAATCAACGCAGCTTACCCCCTGCCAATATAAGGGAAACAGAAGATCATTGGAGCATTGACCTGGCAGTACCAGGCATGAAAAAGGAGGATTTCGAAATTGAACTCGATGACGACGTGCTGAATATTTCGGCCTCAGTGGAAAACAAGCAGGAGGAAGACGACAAAAACTTTAGCATGCGAGAATTTAGCGCCATGAGCTTCAAGCGGGTTTTCCGCTTACCCGAAAACAAGGTGAAAGGCGATAAGATTGAAGCCCGTTATGAAAACGGGGTACTGAGCTTACTGCTCCCCAAGCGTGAAGAAGCAAAACCGCAGCCGGTAAAGAGAATTGCGATTTCTTAAATAATCGCTTAAGAATAGGTTGGTTTGGTTAAACGAAAGCCCGTCAGGCATACACCTGACGGGCTTTACTTTAAACCAAAAACCAGATACTAAATTATGGGGCGATATTATCGAGAAAGTAATTGATATTCCCGCTATATCCACCCGTAGAGATAACTTGCCCATCGTTCAGGTAAATTTCCACTTCCTCTGAACTGAGGGTATTTACTTTTTTCACATCGGCCAGGCTGAAAACCTGCTCGCTACCACCCAATTCGCGCTTGTAAATATGCTCACCGTCGGTTTTGATGTATACGTTAAACTGAAAGGCCAGCAACAAAATGCCGGGAATAAGAGTGAGTGCTGAAAACAGCCGCTGGTAAGTCATCGATTGACGTGAAGCCGCTTCAATACGCTGTACCGCTATCCTTTCCTGGATAAAAAACTCACGGTAGAGGTATTCAGTAAGGTGCGTGCTGGTATAAAAACCGAAAATAAGGCTGGGCACGACTAATGATCCACGGCTGATAACCAGAACACTTTCGGCACTGCCCAGGCTGTGAATAAGGTATATCACCCCGTAAAAGAGCCAGAAAAAAACCAGCGAGGCCATCGCACCATTAAAGAGAAAGATCATGGAGCGGATTGGTTGAGCTTTAGCAGACTTAGCACTGCTTTTGGCTGCCAGGGCCGGAAAAAAAACTATTAGGGACTTGCGTAGCAACACAAAGAGGAGAGCGAGCACAGCCACCTCAAGGATGAGTTTTAAAATTTCCATGGCGAGTAGAGAGTTTGGGTTTACAAATGTTTCCAAATGGCATCTCCGGAGGGTAAGGCTGCTTCGAGACCTATTTTCTCTTTTGACACCGGATGCTCAAATGTAACAAATTTTGCGTGCAAACAAACACTTCCATCCTTGTTACTCCTTGAAAACCCGTACTTTAAGTCACCTTTTATGGGGTGACCTATAGCCGATAATTGTACCCGGATTTGATGATGTCTTCCCGTCTCAAGTTTGATTTCCAACAAACTATAATGGTCTAATTTTTTAAGGGTTTTGTAGGAAAGCACTGCCTTTTTGCTACCCTTTTTCTCCTCTGAAAAAAATTGAGATTTATTTTTTTTCTGGTCTTTTTTGAGATAATGAACCAGATTTCCGGACTCTTTTTTGGGGCTTCCCTGCACAATTGCCCAATAGACTTTATCCACTTCCCGTTTCTCAAAAATAGCGTTCATCCGGGCGAGGGCCTTCGAGGTTTTGGCAAACAATACAATACCCGAGGTAGGCCTGTCGAGGCGGTGAATGAGCCCGCAAAACACATTACCGGGTTTCTGATACTTGAGCCTGATGTATTCCCGAACCTTTTCCAGTAACGGCTCATCACCGGTAAAATCGCCCTGCACCAATTCACCCGCCAGTTTATTTACCGCAATAAGGTGATTGTCCTCAAAGAGGATCCGCTTGGCTATTGCTTGCTGTTTCAAATTAGTATTGTTCTTTGTCGCTGGGAAAATCCTTCGACTTCACGTCAGTGATATAGTTCTGCACCGCCCCGGTTATATCCTCATACAGGTTTAGGTAGCGCCGCAAAAAGCGGGGGTGAAACTCATGTGTCATCCCGATCATATCGTGCAACACCAATACCTGACCATCTACATCGGCCCCGGCACCAATGCCAATTACGGGAATGCTGAGATTATCGGCCACCTCGCTGGCCAGGGCTGCCGGTACCTTTTCCAACACCAGGGCAAAGCAGCCAGCCTCCTCAAGGCGTTTGGCATCGGCCAACAGCTTGGCCGCTTCCTCCTCTTCCCTGGCGCGTACTGTGTAAGTCCCGAATTTATAAATCGACTGGGGAGTAAGTCCCAGGTGGCCCATCACCGGTATACCGGCTGTAAGGATCCGCTCCACCGACTCCACTACCTCGATACCCCCTTCCATTTTAACGGCATGGGCACCGCTTTCCTTCATAATGCGAATTGAGGAACTCAGGGCTTCCTTGGAATTACCCTGATAGCTGCCAAAGGGCAGATCTACCACCACCAAGGCGCGTTGTACCGCTCTCACTACTGAGCTGGCATGGTAAATCATCTGGTCAAGAGTGATAGGCAGGGTGGTTTCATGGCCTGCCATTACATTGCTGGCCGAATCGCCCACCAGGATAACATCGATACCGGCATTATCAATAATGCGGGCCAGGGTGTAATCATAGGCGGTGAGCATTGATATTTTCTCACCACTGCTCTTCATTTGTTGGACAGAATTGGTGGTGACTTTTTTAAATTCAGACTGAGCCAGCGACATAAGTAAGATTTAGAACTGCAAAATTATACTTTTGTAGCACACTTTTGGTTTTAGTCAGGCCACTCCTTTACAAAAGGAGAGTCAATAGATTTGAAATTGTTTGAGATGAGAAAATACCGGAAGCTGGCAATGGCCCTCATATTGGGCATCAGCCTGCATTCTTGCGATAATGAGTTTAGTGTAAATGACCAGCGTGAAGAAGTGACGGTGGTGTATGGCCTGCTCGATGCTGCCGTTGACACCAACTGGGTGCGCATAGAGCGCGGCTACCTGGGTATGGCGCCTGCCGAACAATCATTTGATATTCCGGATTCGCTATATATCCCTGATTCTTTATTGACGGCCCAGTTGATTGGTGAAAGCCCCACTGGTACTCTCACCAATCCTATTCCCCTGCGCATGGACCAGGGCAGTAAGCAATTGGAACCGGGGTTATTTACCACCGATGATTATCGCATCTATTACACCGACCGGAAGTTGGCAGAGGATTACATTTATCACCTCGAAATCAAGCGACTTGACAACGGTGATGAGTTAATCAGGGCGAGCACCGAAATGGTAGGCATAAACCGTGAGGAAAATGGACGCCCGGCAGGTTTTCGTATGAAGAACCCGGTACAGGGTCAGACTCCTCCCCGCTTTCTCGGGCCGATCACCTTTTTTGAGAGTAAAAATGCCGCCATTTACGAAGTCGACATTTACTTCTACTACAAGGAATATGATATTGCCACTAAGCAATCGGTCAACAAAACTCTCAAAATAGACTACGAAACCATTACCGGCAGTACCGGCCAGGGCGAAGTAAGTACCCGCAAAAAATACCTGAGCAACCTCTACGAAGCTATTGCCAATCGCCTGGAGCCCACTAATGAGAAACTGCGCTTCTTCCGCTGGATGAAGATCGACGTATGGGCCGGTGGCGAACAACTGGCGAAGTACATCGAACTGAACCGGCCCAGCGGTGGCATTGCCCAGTCAAAACCCGAATTTCCCCAGATTGAGAATGGCGCCGGTCTGCTATCATCACGTACCCTGCTGGAAGTTGATAATGTAAGCCTGGAAGGCAATGAATTGCTGAGTTATTACCTCAACCCCATCCTCTGCGACCTCAACTTTGCTGGCTTTAACCAGGGTGACACCTGTGTATGCAGATTGAATGACGCCGGTGAAACTGAGCCCAAGTGCCCTTACTAGAAAATTGAACTTCGGATAACTGACAGATAGACATTTTCTATCAGCAATTGTCACCTCATATTCCCAAATCCTGACAGATCTGTCAGGATTTTTTTTTGATTTCCCGCTGGCACAAAGCTTGACCTAAGCAGAGCAGTCTGGATAAAAAGATATTACTAAAAACTCTAAATACAGTATAATGGGAAAGATCATTGGAATTGACTTGGGTACGACCAACAGCTGCGTTGCCGTAATGGAAGGTAATGAGCCTGTGGTTATTCCCAACAGTGAAGGTAAGCGCACCACGCCTTCTATTGTAGGTTTCGTAGAAGGCGGCGAGCGCAAGGTGGGTGATCCTGCTAAGCGTCAGGCCATCACCAACCCCACGAAGACCATTTCTTCAATTAAGCGCTTCATGGGATCTTCATTTGATGAAGTATCCAAAGAAGTAGCACGCGTGTCATATAAGGTGAAGAAAGGTGACAACAATACCCCCCGGGTAGACATTGACGGTCGCCTCTACACCCCACAGGAAATTTCGGCAATGATTCTTCAGAAGATGAAGAAGACCGCCGAAGATTACCTCGGAACCTCAGTAGATGAAGCGGTAATCACCGTTCCTGCCTATTTTAATGACTCACAGCGCCAGGCCACCAAAGAGGCGGGTGAGATTGCCGGTCTTAAGGTGCGTCGTATCATTAACGAACCTACCGCCGCTTCATTGGCCTACGGTATCGACAAAAAAGGTACTGACCAGAAAGTAGCCGTATTTGACTGCGGTGGTGGTACCCATGACGTTTCTATCCTCGAGCTGGGTGACGGCGTATTCGAAGTGCTTTCTACTGATGGTGATACCCACCTTGGTGGTGATGACTTTGACCAGGTAATTATTGACTGGTTGGCCGAAGAGTTCAAGAAAGAGGAAGACATTGACCTGAAGCAAGACCCTATGGCCCTGCAGCGTCTTAAGGATGCCGCCGAGAAAGCCAAAATTGAACTTTCTTCAAGCTCCAATACCGAAATAAACCTGCCTTACATTACTGCTACCCAAAGCGGGCCCAAGCACCTTGTGCGCAGCCTGAGCCGCAGTAAGTTTGAGCAGCTGGCTGACAGCCTAATTAAGCGCACCATTGAGCCCTGCCGTACCGCCCTTAAAAATGCGGATCTCGATACTTCCGATATCGACCAGGTAATTCTGGTAGGTGGTTCTACCCGTATTCCTGCTATCCAGGATGCCGTGAAGAGCTTCTTTGGCAAGGATCCCTCTAAAGGGGTAAACCCTGACGAGGTGGTAGCTCTTGGTGCTGCTATTCAGGGTGGTGTACTGGCCGGAGACGTAAAAGACGTACTGTTGCTGGACGTTACCCCACTGTCACTGGGTATCGAAACTATGGGTGGCGTGATGACCAAGCTCATTGAGGCAAACACCACTATCCCATCCAAAAAGTCGGAAACCTTCTCCACTGCCAGCGATAATCAGCCTTCGGTAGAAATTCACGTTCTGCAGGGTGAGCGCCCTATGGCCAAAGACAACAAAACGATTGGCCGTTTCCACCTCGATGGCATTCCACCCGCACCGCGTGGGGTACCTCAGATCGAAGTAACCTTCGATATTGATGCTAACGGTATCCTGCATGTACATGCCAAGGATAAGGCCACTGGTAAGGAGCAAAGCATCCGCATCGAAGCCTCTTCAGGCCTGAGCCAGGATGAAATCGAAAAGATGAAGCAGGAAGCTGAGGCCAATGCCGATGCCGACAAGCAAGCGAAGGAAACTGCCGAAAAAGTTAATGCTGCCGATAGTATGGTTTTCCAGACTGAAAAGCAGCTGAAGGAATTCGGTGACAAACTTTCTGATGACAAGAAGAAGCCTATTGAAGATGCCCTCGCTGAACTGAAAACTGCTCACCAGAGCCAGGACCTGGCAGCCATTGACGCCGCCATGGAGAAGATCAATGAGGCTTGGAAAAACGCTTCTGAAGAAATGTACAAAGCGCAACAGGAACAAGGCGGAGCTGAAGGTGCTCCTACCGATGGTGCCGCAGCCGGTGCTGAAGGTGGTGCCGCCAGTGCCGACGATGTGACTGATGTGGAGTACGAAGAAGTAGAAGACGACGACAAAAAGTAATCTTTTTCTAAGTGCCTAGCAAAATCCCCCGCTAAATGTCGGGGGATTTTTTTTTGACTAGTACGGCAAAGCCAGAAAAGAACCTTCTACACTTATACTATCGCTGGAATTGCTATCCCGCAACAGCAGGTTCAAATTTGCCTCAATATATTCCCCTGGTTCAGCCCCTATCACCTCCACCTGGCCGTTTACCGCAAAAAAATTGGTGGTGAAATCCGGGAAATAAAATACTATATCGCAGTAGCCGGTGGGCCCGGTGGTACTGCCCCAGGGTATAAAGGTGGTGGTAGTCCAAACCTGGTCAAAATTCACCAGTGCCAAACCAAAGGTCATCTCCCCTGCCTCTGCATTCATTTCAATGAACAATGCGCTGTCGCGCGCATATTCTTCAAAAGTAGCCTGTCCCTTGTACTCAAAGCCAGCCTCTGCGCTCCTAAGTTCAAAGTGCGATTGGCGGGGTGGCGCAGGCCCTTCTTCTTTTTCCCGGCAGGCAGTCAATACCAGAGTAATAATTACCATCAAAAAGAGTGGTTTCATCTGGGGATTTCAATATTAAATTCTACACCTTAAGATAATCAAGAGAGGACAATCAATTGTTGATGCCCTTTTTGGCTGCTGCACAAATAAGCTTCTTTCTGCAGCAGAAAAAGAGCTGTCATCTATTTTTGTGGAATGCACAAACACTCCTACCGGGTAGAGATACAGTACCTCGGATTTCGCTATCATGGCTGGCAGGCGCAGGCTGAACTTCGTACCATCCAGCATATGGTTGAAAAAACCCTCCACTTTATCCGTCCGGGCCAAAGCTTTAAGGTTTTAGGTGCAAGCCGCACCGATGCCCGGGTATCAGCCAATCACACTGCCTTTCAACTTATTTTAGCCGAGGCCCTTCCTGATCCTGAGCTATTTTTAAAAGAGTTTGACTCCAACCTGCCTACAGATATCAGGGCCTTAGCTATAAGCCCCATGCCCGCCGGTCAGAGTATTATACAGGCCAGCACCGCCAAGGAGTATCTCTACCTCTTTTGTCATGGCAACAAGCCCCACCCCTTTTGCAGCTCACTGCTGGCCTATTTCCCGGGCAATTTAGACATCCCCCTGATGCAGAAAGGAGCACGGCTGTTTGAAGGTGAGCACAACTTTAAGCAGTACTGCACCAAACCGCCACCCGGCAGCCAGTTGGTCCGCACTATCGATCAATGTGAACTGACTGAAAACAACATTTACCAGGCCAGCTTTTTTCCGGCCAAAAGTTATATGCTGAGGATTCGCAGCGCCGGCTTCCTGCGCTACCAGATCCGGCTTATTATGGCACGGCTGGCAGACTTGGGCCGTCATGAAATAAGCCTGCAAGATATCCGCATAAGTTTAAGCGAACCCAATGATATCAAACTGCGCAATATCGCACCGGGCTCAGGCCTGATCCTGAATAACCAGGAGTGGAAGTTTTAGGATTTGCCCTCCCCTCAGCTTAGTTACTGCCTTTCAAAACCTTGCGGGGCCATTTCCAGTTAGGATACCATATACCTAATCTTCTTAATTATGGCTAAAATTACTCTTGACGGGCAGCCCGCCGAAACCAATGGTAGCATTCCTCAAAAAGGGGACGGTTTAAAAGACTTCCGACTGGTAGACACCAATTTGCAGGTACGTAGCCTGCGTGACTACGAAGGCAAAAAACTGGTGATTTATGTTTTTCCCAGTGTAGGCACCGGGGTCTGCTCTGCTTCCTTAAAACAGTTCGACAAAAAGGCGGCTAGTCTTGAAAACACGGTAGTTCTTAATATTAGCAAGGACCTACCTTTTGCCTTAAAAAGCTTCTGTGTTAACGAGGGACTTGAAAATGTGGAAATGTTATCCGATTTTCGCTACAACCAGTTTGGGGAAGATTATCACACCCAAATAACCTCAGGAGCCTTTGAGGGGCTGCTCAGCCGTGCCGTGATTGTTGCCGATGAAAATCAGAAGGTGGTCTACAGCGAGCAAGTGCCCGAGATTGGTCAGGAACCTGATTATGAGGCGGCCCTGGAGGCATTGAAAAGCATTTGATGGAGAAACGAAAAACCTATCGTTCCAAAATAGACTGGTGGCTGTTAGGCATTCTGATCCTTGCTATGGCTTTTTCTACCCTGGCGGCTTCAAGGGATGGGAACTGGTTCGCTATTGCTATCAACAGCGGCATAATTTTATTCATTGCCCACCTCTATCGCAAGACCTATTATTTTATAGCGTTTGAGACCCTTCACATCCGCGCCAGCATTTTGGTAAGGCATGAAATTCCGGTTGAACAGATTAGCTCGATCAGTAAAACCATGAACCCTCTCTCTGCCCCTGCCCTTTCACTACAGCGTCTGGCGGTTAAAACCATAAATGGAGGTTATTACCTGATTTCTCCCCGGTTAAAAGATAGAAGGGAGTTTATTGACGCCCTTCTCGCTATAAATCCTCATATAAAAGTGGCAGATCAACTAATGGAGCCGCGCACTTTCTGAGCAAAGGCCCTTAAGGCGGCCTTTTCGTCCATATCGCCAGCGGCAATTTGCTGCTTTACCCAAATAGCACCAAACACGTGGGTTAGCTTTTCGCCATGATCCTCACCCTCAATCTCAAGCTGGGGATCCTGTTCTTCGGACAGTAGCTCTTCGGCCTTTTGCAGTTCCTCAAGGTCTACCTTCAAGAGCTTTCTAATGGCAGGTATCTTCATTAGTTGCTCGCTTTTTCGATTAACTGACGCAGGTATTCCTCTTTACTGCTGGCACTACCTTCCAATAATTCGCCATTTTTAAACACAGCCAGGTAGGGCAAACTGTCTACCCCGGCAGCTTTGCGGGCCAGGGGGTTGTTCTCAGCATCCACTTCCAGAAAAGCGATCTGCTGCATGGCCTCCTCGTTGCTCACCCTTTTGAATTTAGGTGAAAAAAGGCGACAATTACCGCACCAATCGGCATAATACTTTACTACTACAGTGGAGTTATTTTCAAGTTCCGACTTAAATTCCTGGTCGGTTGCGTTTATTACTGCCATGTGATTTTAAAGATTTTGCGCAAAAATAAATTGATCAGTTCGATTGAAATTATTTTCTTGATTAGTTCTATCAATGTTTTCATTGAAAACTCACGGGCCTGAAGTGCTCGCGGTAGAGGTAGCGGACGATGCCATCGGACAAGCCCTTTTTGGGTACCAGCATATGGCGGGCCCCGGCCCACTTCATACCGCTAAGGTAGAGGCGCAAAGCGTGGGTGATAACATCGGCCCGGTCAGGATTGAGATCGAAGCGCAGCATGCGCTCATCCACCGAATATTTTTGCAGCTTGCGGTAGGTCTCCTCGAGGTAAGCTATTTCGAGCGGTGTACCCAGGGGTTGTGCACTCATTTTAAAGGTTCGGTTGATGTTTCCCCCTGAGCCCACCATCAGCACTTCATCCAAATGCTGGGTACACTCTTTTATCCAGCCTTCCATCTCGCGCCAGGTCTTTTCCTTATCAATTTTGCGTAGCAGGCGAATAGTGCCAATCTTAAAAGAGCGGCTGGCCTTGACGTGGCCCTTATGGAATAAGGTGAATTCAGTACTACCACCTCCTACATCTACGTAGAGAAAGCTTTTAAATTTATCGTGCAATTCACCGAGCATGTCGGGGCTGAAGATCATCTTCGCCTCCTCGCGACCATCAATAAGTTCGATATTGATACCGGTCTCATTGTAAACGCGCTCGGCTATTTCAACGCCGTTGGCAGCTTCTCTCAGGGCTGAAGTGGCACATGCCCGGTAACGCTCTACACCGTGCACCTCCATGATTTTACCGTAGGCCTGCATGCTCTTTATCAGCTTTTTACAGTTCTTCTTACCAATCTTCCCCTTTTCGAAAGCATCAGGACCAAGACGAACCGGCAGTCGTGTAAGCGATGACTTTTTAAAATTCACCTGATCCTTACCAACGATAACGTTGGCTACCAGGAGGCGGACCGAATTGGAACCTATATCAATACCTGCCAGCTTGTGAATTTTCATACTTGTTTGGGCTTAGCCTTGTTTTTGGGACAGTTATCAGTTCAAAAAGTTTAGCACTGCTCACCGTCCCATTTTCAGTTGTTTTTTAACATAATCATACAGGGCATACTGCGAACGAATACGAGGGCCGCTTATTTTGCGATAGGCATTATCCATCTCTTCGTTATGCCAGCGACTTTTAACATTGTCTTTCCAGCAAATTTCAAAATGATCGCGCAGCTGACGCTTGATATGGACGTCGTATACCGGGGTGGTCACCTCTACTCTGAAGTCGAGGTTACGGGGCATCCAATCAGCAGAACCGATAAAGGTGAGGGGACTACCGCCATTTTCAAAGATAAACAAGCGGCTGTGCTCCAGGAAACGATCTAAAATACTGATGGCCTCAATATTCTCACTCAAGCCCTTCACCCCGGGAATCAGCGAACAAATACCCCTTACAATCAGGCGGATTTTCACCCCATAGCTACTGGCCTCGTAGAGCTTTTCAATAAGTTTTACATCACAGAGGCTGTTGAGCTTAGCTGAAATACCACTGGGCTCTCCCTTTTTGGCAAAGGCAATTTCGCGGTCAATCAGCTCCAGAAAACGACGGCGGGTGTAGTGGGGAGACACCATCAGATGGCTATAGCGATGACGTTTGTAATTATGGCGCAGAAAATCGAAGACCTTGGCCACCTCACGTGTAATTTCACGGCGCGCCGTAAGCAGGTGATAGTCGGTGTAAAGCTTGGAAGTACTCTCGTTGAAGTTACCGGTTCCCAGCGAGGCAAACTGCTCTATCCGGCCATCCTCGCCCTGACGGGTAATAAGCAGTACCTTACTGTGCACCTTAAGGCCGGGTACGCCAAAAATAACGTTAACGCCTTCGGTCTGCAGTTTTTCGGTCCACATAATATTGGCCTCCTCATCAAAGCGTGCCCGCAGTTCTATTACGGCGGTAACCTGTTTACCATTTTTAGCGGCATTTACCAGGGCACTAATCACGCGCGACTGGTCTGCCAGGCGATAAAGGGTGGCTTCGATGTGTGTAACCCTGGGGTCGAGAGCGGCTTCCCTGAGAGTACGGATTATAAAGCTAAAGCTGTGATAGGGCATAAACAGCAGCACATCCTTCTGGCGCAACACGTTGAGTATGCTGCGGTCAAGATCGAGATCGGGGTGCTTCAGGGGGGTGAGATCATCAAACTCCAGCTCGGCCTTGCCAAGGTTCGGAAATTTGATGTAGTCCTTTTTATTATGATAGCGCCCCCCGGGAATAAGGCTGTCAAAGCTGTCGATATTCATGCGCTGAATGAGAAATTGCAGCATATCATCGGCAACAGTTTTGTCGTACACAAAGCGTACCGGCTCGCCAATGCGGCGCCTGCGTACCGACTTGGTCATCTTTTCCAGAAATCCTTTAGAAACGTCGTCGTCGAGATCCAGCTCAGCATCGCGGGTAATTTTTACCGTATGCGCCTCAATCCGGTCAAAGTCATAGATGAAAAATATATAGTCGAGGTTGTGGCGAATCACATCCTCGAGATACATCACATACTGTTTGCCATATTTGGGCAACTCCCAAAATCGCCCCAGCAAATCTGAAGGCACCTCAATCAGTGCTTTCTGAGGATTGTCAGGATCACTATCGCGAATCAGCTTAATCGCCAGGTAAATGGATTTATCCTTGAGTTCGGGGACATTGCTCTCATCCTTGAGAATAAGGGTAAAAACTGAGGGGCTGACCTTCTCTACAAAGGTCTTGCGCACAAAGTCGCGCTGGCCGGTGGTAAGCGACTTTTCATCCACAAAGGCGATGTCATTCTCTTCCAGCTCGCTCAGCAAGAGGTCATTAATTTCCTGTGCCCTCGCCTGCATATCAATCACACGCTCATTGATCTCGGAGAGCAATTCAAGTGAAGTCTTCCCTCCCATACGCCGGTGAGGTTGATTTTCATCAATCTGACTCAGCCGTTTAATACTGGCGTAGCGCACCCGGAAAAACTCATCCATATTACTGGAATAAATTCCCAGGAATCGCAGCCGTTCAATGATGGGATTGCTTTTGTCTAGGGCCTCCTGTAAAACGCGTTCGTTGAATGACAGCCAGCTGATATCGCGGGCTACGATGGTTTTACGCGCTATTTTTTTGGACATTTACTTTCTCCGTTTTGGATAGTCAAAGAAAACCAAATCGGCCTTCTTATCAATATCACGCCAGTGATCTACATCAAAACTAAGGCATGCCACCCCGGTAGTAGGCACATTATCAATGCGATGATCAATGCAACGGTTTACAAAATCAGTGATGGTAGGGTTGTGGCCAAATAGCATCACCGAATCGAAGGCATCGTCAAATGAACGCACAATCTCAGTGAGCGTGGTGGTACTGGCGTGGTAAACTTCTTTCCTGATGTCGAGCTCATCAAAGTGATAATTGAGATTACGTGAGAAAATCAAAGCGGTGTGTAAGGCCCGCGTGGCAGGGCTCGAAATCAAACGTTGGGGAATTTCGTCTTGCTGGCGTAACCATTCAGAGGTGCTATGGGCGTCTCTTATGCCCCGGCCTTTCAGAGGGCGGTCAATATCACTGATGCCTTCAAGCTTCCAGCTCGATTTAGCATGGCGTACCAGGTAAAGTTTTTTCATAGCAGTGCTACTATTTTAATTCAGGAAAAGTAAGCATTCGGCCAAAGTCAGGAAAAACCTTACAAAAGGATTAACCAAAGATTAACCTACATAACCATTATTTAACCGCGGGGGTTTTAATCATCACCGCTACTGAGCTTATGCGTCCCGGCTAAATTCCAACTATCAGTCAGCCCGCGTAAGCTGTCAGCCTCTTCAGTATACATTATTGATGTAAAGTAGTTCTTAGGTCTCTGACTTTTATGGAAATGAGGCGCCTTCTCTAAGTCCTTTGTTAGTATGAGGATATGTTGTAACAATCAGCCTCCGTTAATCGGGCCATTATTTAGTCGCCCCAGCCAAAGAAAAAGCTTTAACTTTCAAGCTCATTTTACCCTCATAGCCCTATATAGAATGCCACTTATACGTCAATTTCTACCCCTGTTAATCTTCAGCTTTGTGTGGACCTCCCAGCTTGCGGCACAGCGGGGGGCGCTTAGCGCTGAAATTGATGGCCGCGATAAGGCCGATCTCAACCTCCCGCTTTACCGCGGTAAAGCCTATCACGGCTACCCCTCCCACTACCTGGGCAGGGCCACCGTTCCTGTCAGCGGCTTCAGCAGTGGAGATATAATTTACCAGGGTGTTCATTATGGCAATGTGGAGCTCATGTACGATGCTTATTCCCAGCAATTGATTGTAAATCATCCCGCCTTACTGTATCCGGCCGCCCTCGAAACCAGCTGGGTAAGTAAATGCCAAATAGGTGAGCATTCGTTTCGCAACATAAGCAACCCAGAACTGCAAATTGATGGACTATTGGCTGTGTTGGTGGAAACACCTCAGATAGACCTGATGAAGCAGCATCGCCGTAAACTGGAGAAACGGGTAAAAAAGGAAGAGCTGCAGTATCACCTGGTAGATCACAGCCGCTACATCATTAACTATAATGGTAAGTTATATGAGATTAATTCCAAGAAGGACTTTTACCGGATGGCAGCCAGTCATAAAAAACCACTTAAAAAGTTCTACAAAAAGGAAAATCTAAACTTTAAGAAAAAACCTGAGGAAGCCTTGCGCTCACTCACTTTATTTCTTTATCAGCTTCATTCCAATTCATGACCTTATTCCGACAACTCCTCATAACCAGCCTCCTCCTCCTGAGCCACCTACTTTGCGGCCAGAAGGAGCCATTAATCAACGGAGGCTTTAATAGCATTAGTTTCCCTGAGTTTGCTGCCCGCATAGAAGCCCAAACGCCTTACCGCTTCTACTATATCAGCTCTGAGGTGGATACCATCAAGGTTAACCACAATGCCAACAACGAAAAAATCCGCATTCTACTAATCAGCATTTTCAAAGGAAGTGATTTCAACTTTGCCATTGACCAGGAACTGCGCATCTTTATTACCTACGGTTGGAAAATTGATACCGAGCTACCAGATAATTTCTTTGCCCAAAGCAAAGCGGTACAAGCAGAGGAGAATACAGGCCGCCCTGACAACCGGGTAGTAGTTGATTACTTTGAGGGTGAAGGAAGCTCCGCTGAGAGTGACGACAAGCTTTATGTGGTAGGGGTAAAAACCAACCAGCTTAAGGCGGGCGAAACCCTGCTGCGCGGCCGGGTGCTGATGGAGCGTACCGGTGAGCCGATAGTGGGGGCATCGGTGGTATTGGATAACCCTCTGCGGGGAGCAAGTACCGACCCTCTTGGCTATTACCGCCTGGAAGTGCCGCGAGGTAAAAACACCATATCCATCAGCAGTATGGGGATGCGTAGTGTGAAGAGACAGGTGATGATTTACGGTGAAGGTGAGCTCAATGTAGAGCTCAAGGAAAGCGTGCAGTCACTCAAGGAAGTGGTAGTAAGCGCCGAGCGCCACCGCAACCTTAGCCGTGCTGAAATGGGAATTGAAAACCTGGCCGTGAAAACCATCCGGCAAATCCCCAGCGCCCTCGGCGAACCCGATGTGGTGCGAGCGGTCCTTACCCTGCCCGGTGTAAAAACGGTTGGCGAAGCGAGCACTGGCTTTAACGTTCGCGGTGGCTCCACCGACCAAAACCTGATTCTCTACGGCGGTGCTCCCATTTATAACCCCAGCCATCTATTTGGCTTTTTCTCCTCCTTTAACGCCGATGTTATTAAGGGAGTAAACCTCTATAAGAGCAGCATTCCTGCCAGTTACGGGGGCCGTCTCTCATCGGTGCTGGAAATAGAACCCCGTGAGGGCAACAAAAAGGAGTTTACGGGTAGCGGCGGTATCGGACTGGTAACCAGCCGCCTGGCCTTTGAGGGGCCCATTGTGCAAAACAAAAGTTCATACCTTATTTCCGCCCGCGCTACCTACAGCGACTGGATCCTGAAAAGACTGGAAAATGAGGATTATCGCCAGAGCAAAGCCGGTTTTTATGACCTCAACGGCTCTTTCAGCCAGGAGATTGACCATAGTAATCAGCTCTTTTTCAACCTCTACCACAGTAACGACCGCTTTAGGTTTAAGCGCGACACCACCTATACCTACAACAACTCCGCTGCCAGCCTGAGGTGGAAAAGTCTGTTTTCAGAAAAGCTTATCGCCAATTTCACCACTGCTTTTAGCCGCTATGCCTACAGCATTGAGAGTGAACTAAACCCGGTTAATGCCTACCAGCTTCAGTTCGGCATTGACCAATCAAATTTGAAAGCTGATTTCGATTATTTCTACAACGTCAGGCATAAGCTCTCCTTCGGCCTGGAAGCCAATTACTACCGTCTTAACCCGGGCACTTTTGAGCCCAATAGCGACGAATCCCTGGTAGTACCCCAGCTACTCGAACCCGAGCAGGCGCTGGAATCGGCCCTCTTCCTCTCCGATGAATATGCCATTACCCCTGAACTGACCGTAAACGCCGGCTTACGTTATTCCTTTTTCAATTACCTGGGGGCCAAAGAAATTCTCAGCTATGCGGATGGCATAGCCCGTACGGAATTTACAGTGGTGGACACCTTAAAATATACCGGCGGTGAAAATATCCAGCAATATATGGGGCCTGAATTCAGATTATCGCTGCGCTACAGCCTGCCGGGCAACAATTCCATAAAAGCCGGTTACAACAGTTTGCGGCAGTATATCCATATGATCAGCAATACCACCGCCATTTCCCCTACCGACATCTGGAAACTCAGCGACCCCTTTATAAAACCACAGCTTGGACAGCAGTGGAGCCTGGGCTATTATCACAATTTTATGGAGGGTCAGTTGCAGAGCTCGGTGGAGGTGTATTACAAAACCACAAAAAATTACCTCGATTATCGCAGCGGTGCCCGCCTAATCCTGAATCCTAGTCTTGAAACCGATATCATCAACACCCGGGGCAAAGCCTATGGGGTAGAACTGCTGTTTAAGAAAAACCTTGGGAAACTCAATGGCTGGCTTAGCTATACCTGGTCCCGCTCATTACAACAGCAAGACGATGAACTGGTGAAGGAACAAATAAACCAGGGTGAATGGTACCCATCCAACTACGACAAGCCTCACGACCTGAGCCTGGCAGCCAATTACCGCTTCAGCCACCGGGTTAGTTTCTCCCTGAACTTCACCTATAGTACCGGTCGCCCCATTACCCTGCCTATTGCCAAATATTACTACGGCGGTTCCCAACGGGTGTATTATTCTGAGCGCAATGCCTACCGCATTCCCGATTACTACCGCACCGATATTGCCCTTAATATTGAAGGCAACCACAAGCTCGATAAGCTGGCCCACAGTTCCTGGACCTTCGCAATTTACAACCTCACCGGCCGCAACAATCCCTACTCCGTATACTTTACCGCGCGCCAGGGCGAAATCAAGGGCTATAAGCTTTCCATCTTTGGTAATGCCATACCCACTATAACCTATAATTTCCGCTTTTAAATGAAGCTTAAGATTGCAAAATACCTGTTACTGCTTATAAGTTTGCTGCCGGTGGTGGGCTGTGAAGAACCATACACGGTGGCAGTAAAGGATTCGGAGCAGGGGATATTGGTTATTGAAGCTAATCTCAGCGACTCCTCACTGGTTCGCATTTCTCAAACCACCCCGCTCAACGATACCGGCTATCAAGCAGTGAGCAATGCCCAGGTTACGGCCGAAAGTGAGAGTGGGGGCAACCCCATTCCTTTCTACGAAATTGAAGAAGGCCTTTACTACTCCCCTGAATCTCCCCGGATCGGTGAACGTTATCGCCTGACGATCCGAAGCCAGGGGGTGAGAATTCAATCGGAATGGGCAGAGATGATGGCGGCACAAGAGATTGACAAATTGTACTACGAAGTGGATGCAGGGATTTTACGCATTTTCCTCGACTCACGTGACAGTGGTCCCACTGGCTATTATCGCTGGGATTTTGAGGAAAGCTGGGAGTATAATTCGCGCTATTACACCAACCTCGAATACCGGGATGGTGCAGTGGTATCGCGACCCAGCAATGACCGCATTTACATATGCTATAAGATTGTAGACAATACCCAAATATTGATTGGCAGCAGTGTGGATCTGGCGGAAAATAATATCCGCCGGCAACTAATACACGAAATCGACCCGCTGCAATCGATGCGCCTCAATGTGGACTACAGTATTAAAGTCACTCAATACCGAATATCGCCGGAGGCCTTTGAGTTTTGGCGTATCTTAAAGGCAAACACTGAAACTATGGGAAGCATTTTTGATGTGCAACCCTCTAACCTGCCTTCCAACTTCAAGGTAATAAACGGAGAACAACCGGTAATTGGGTTCTTCTCGGCCACTATGCCGGCCTTTAAGAGGATTTTCATCCGGCGCATTGATTTACCCTTTAGTCTATACTATGATCCCTACAAGGGCTGTAGCCTGGACAGCGTGCCATCGGAATCGCTTACAATTGAAGATGCCTTTGGCCAGGGTGACTATTTACCAGTGAGGAGGGTGAATGGAAAAGTACTGGCTTCTGCCAAACGCTGTGTAGACTGTAGAGAAAGGGGTGGTGATACAGAAAAACCACCATTCTGGATTTATTAATGATAATAGGACGAGGTAATAAATTAACACCGTAATGCTGAGACAGCCGTACATACTCATCATCCTGCTTGCCTGTCTTGGCATTAATGCCTGTGTGGAGACCTATATGCCTGATGTGGATGAGGCCAACACCTCGCTCCTGGTGGTGGAAGGACGGCTGGACAACGGCATATCGCAGGTAAAACTCAGTCGTTCCAGTCTCCTGGCGGGTTCGGCAGTTCTGGGGGAAGCGGGAGCCCGGGTTTGGGTAGAATCGGAGTCAGGCGATTACCAGAGTGAGCTTTTTCTCTATCTCAACCAGGGCAGCTATGAACAGGAGTTGGAATTAAGTACTAAGCAGCGCTACCGACTGATGATCGAAACCAGCGATGGCAAGAACTATCAGTCTGATTACATACCCTTTAAGGAAACACCCCCCATAGGAGATATTGAGTTTGAAATTCAGGCCGGCAAAGTAAACTACAAAGTATCTACCGGCGATGCCGATGGAGATACCCGCTACTATCGTTGGGAATATGATGAAACCTGGCAATATTTCGCGGCTTTTGAATCATATTGGCGCTATCGCAACGGGCAAATGTATTTTCTGCCCATTGCACAACAAACTTTTCGCTGCTGGCAAACTGAAAGCCATACCAACATCATTTTAGCCAATACCAGCCACCTGACTGATGATGTGGTTTCAAAACAACAACTGCTCACCATTAACCCTCGGCGTAGTAATAAGCTGAACGTCCGCTACAGCTTGCTGGTAAGGCAATATGCCCTGACTGCCGAAGGCTTTGAATTTTGGCAACGGCTAAAGGAAAACACCGAAAACCTGGGCACCCTTTTCGATCCCCAACCCAGCCAGGTGCCGGGCAACCTGCAGTGCATTTCACACCCAGGGGAGACAGTCATCGGATTTGTCAGTGCCAGTAGCGTAAGTAGCAAGCGCATATTTAACACTCGCAATGACTTTGACGTTCCTTATATGTATGACCCAATGAAGGATTGCGTCCAATATATCCAACCCGACCCGATAGGATTTTATGACCTTGATTTTGCCTTTGCCGACACCACCACCTTTTTACCCATTGATACGGTACCTGGGGCCTCAAGGTATTGGTATGCCTCTTCACCTTATTGCATTGATTGCCGCCAGCAAGGTGGTACAACCCTAAGACCCGATTTCTGGTAATGACGCGTAAATTTATATCCCCCCTGCTGGTCATCCTGAGCATTTTTGGCAGCCCTTGTCAGTCTAATACACAAGTAATTGATGATGACCCAGATATCTCCGCCGGGTCCGATGTAGAAAAAATCTATCTGCGCAGCGACCGTGAATTTTACCTGGCCGGTGAAATAGTGTGGTACAAGCTGCAAGTGGTATGTGCGGACTTTACGCCCGCCGCTAACAGACGACTGGCCATGGTAGAGTTATGGAATGAGGAGAAGGCAGTTCTGCAGCAGCAAATTGAAGTCGATCAGGGCTCCGGCGACGGCTCACTTTACCTTCCCCTTTACCTGAGTAGTGGCAAGTACGTGTTAAGGGCCTATACCATTAGTAATCGTGAAAAGCCCTCTCAACACTTCGAAAAGACCCTGAAAATTGTCAATACTTTCAATCAGCAACAAGTGCCCAGGCCGGTCTCCAAATCTTACCATGCGCAACTCATGCCTGAAGGTGGAAGCCTGGTAAAAGGACTGCCGGCCCGCCTGGGGGTGAAGGTAACGGATGGCCAGGGTGCACCCCTGAGCTACGCAGCTCACTTAATCAAACTCCCCTCCGACACCATCCTGTCCCTAAATGAGCATAAATTCGGACTGGCCAGCTTCACTTTCACCCCTGATACCAGCACCGGCTACCGTTTTATTATCAATACCGCTGACACTACCCTGAGCCTGAACTTGCCCGCAATTTCAGAGGAGGGCGTGGTTTTGAAAGTTAGCAATCACCCCAATCAATACCGGGCCCACCTTTATCGCAGTCCGAAGAGTGGAATCTCAGGAGGAATGCTGCTGGTACACTCCGGTGCAAGCCTAGTCCAGCAAAGGCCTTTCAGTTACAAAAACGACAGCCTGAGCGTGAGCATCCCCCGGGACTCCCTGGCGGAAGGAATTTCACGTATTACCGTATTTGATGACAATAAAAAAGTATTGGCTGAGCGACTGGTATTTGAGCAGCCAAAGTTAATGCTGCAGCCATCACTGCATAGTTCCAAAAAGAACTATGGCCTGCGCGAAGAAGTAAAACTGGCACTGACCGCCAATCCTGAAAGCGATCTTTCGCTTGCGGTATATCGCCTTGACAGCCTCAATAACGCCAGTACCGAAACTATTCTCAGCTATCTCTGGCTGAGCTCTGAGCTCCGGGGAAAAATCGACTCCGCCTCCTATTACTTTGGTCCCCTTAGCAACAGCCGCCAACTAGCCATTGACAATTTATTACTAACCCATGGTTGGCGCAGTTTTAAGGACAATAAGAATACTAATCCCGGCCGGCTGAGCGACAGCAATTGGGACGGACATCAGATCCGGGTAAAAGTGAGCCGGAACAGTGCTGGGGAGCCAGTCAGCGGGCAAATGTTTTATCTGACTATTCCCGGCAAGGACTTCCGCTTTTACAGCAGTACCAGCAACGAGCAGGGAGTGGTCAATTTTTACAGCGACCGTCTTTATGGCCAACAGGAGATTTTAATCACCCCGGCCGTAGCTGCGGGCAATGACTTGCATTATCAGATGCTGACTTCCTTTGCCAGCGTCAGACCCCGCCTTAAATCAGAAAATTTATATATCAGCTCCCGATACCGCCACAGCCTGGAAAAATTGAGCCTTAATATGCAGGTGCAAAATGTATACAGCAAAGATAAGGTGAACGCCACCAGCCAAGCTCCCGGACGGGGTCTGCCCTTTTATGGCCAAAGCGACTTCAGCTACCTCCTCGATGCTTATACCCGCTTTCCCACCATGGAAGAAGTACTGCGCGAATATGTAAAGGAAGTGCAGGTGCGTAAAAAAGGTGATGACTATCGTTTACGCATGTATTACGACGTAAGCGGTCGCTTTTTTGACAATGAACCCCTGCGACTGATCGATGGCATCCCTGTTTATAACTCCAATAAAATCATAGACTATGATCCCCTCAAAATTGAAAAACTGGCCATCGTGGATAATCGCTTTGTGCTGGGGGATGCATTTTGTGATGGGGTAGTAAGCTTGACCACCTATAAGGGAGATGCCAATCCCGAAGAGCTCAATCCGGACGCCTTTATCATTAGCTACCAGGCCCTGGAGGAAAAAAGAATCTTTTACTCGCCGCAATATGCCCAGCCTGATACCGCTAAAAACACTCCTGATTTCAGGACCCTGCTCTACTGGAACCCAGCCGTTGAGCTTAGCCAAAATGGCAAGGCTCAACTGAAATTCTTTACCGGTGATCGCCCCGGCACCTACTTTATCAGGGTGGAAGGGATTGACCCCGAGGGGATGGCTGGTTACCGTGATTTGCAGTTTACAGTTACAGACTCCAACCTACCCTAAAAAATTAAAGACTAAGGAAGGCGTATGAGGTAAACTTAATCGTGCTTTTTGGCCTCTTCCCAGATCTCGTCCATCTCGCTCAGGCGCATATCCGATAGGCTGCGATCCATTTCACGGGCCTTCTCTTCCAGGTAGGTAAAGCGCCTGATAAATTTCTTATTGGTTCGTTCCAGGGCCGATTCGGCGTCCACCTTTAAAAAGCGGCTGAGATTTATCACTGAAAACATGAAGTCACCAAACTCCTGTTCTACCGCCTGCTGATCATTGGCTTTAACCTCCTCTTTCAGCTCGCGTAATTCCTCGTCAATTTTATCCCAAACCTGGTGGGTCTCTTCCCAGTCGAAACCGACTCCTCTAACCTTATCCTGGATGCGGGTAGCTTTTACCACCGAAGGCAATGATTTAGGTACCCCTTCGAGGACTGACTTCTTACCTTCCTTTAGCTTAAGCTTCTCCCAGTTGGCCTTAACTTCTTCTTCGCCGCTCACTTCAACATCTCCGTAAATATGAGGGTGGCGCTGAATCAGCTTTTCGCAAATACTGTTGAGCACATCGGCAATATCAAAGGCCTTCTTTTCACTGCCAATTTTGGCATAAAACACCATGTGCAGAATGATGTCACCCAACTCCTTCTTTACCTCCTCGAGATCATTGTCGAGAATGGCGTCACCTAGCTCGTAGGTCTCTTCTATGGTCAGCGGGCGCAAGCTTTCCATCGTTTGCTTCATGTCCCAGGGGCATTTGGCCCGCAGGTCATCCATAATGTCTAACAATCGATTGAAAGCTTGCAGTTGTTGTTCCCGGCTGTTCATAGATTATTAGTCTTTACTGTCTTCCTTCGCTTCCTCTCCGGCCGTCGCTTCCTTTTCTTCGTCGGAAAAGTCGGGCAGCATATCCTTATCGTGAAGCAGGTTATACCACTGGAAGAGCTTTTTGAGATCTGAGTTATATACCCGCTCCTGGTCAAAGCCGGGCAGTACCTCTCCCATATATTCTTTCAGTTCCACCGGATTTGATTTGTGGTCAATGGCCTTACCACCATTTTCTTTAGCGTAGATATTGCCGAAGACATCACGCAGGGGCACCTCCTCGCCATAGGTGTAAATGGCAATGTCCTTAAGGGAACTTACATTACTGGTTTGTGAAACGGGAAAACGCTTGCCATCCACAATCGACTCCACTATAACACCGCCACGGCTGCTGGCTACCAGCATAAAAAGTCCGGGCTTACCACTAATTGCTAAAATTTTTTCCAATTCCATTACAGATAATTATAAAGGGTTAGTTCTTTTTATTTTGCTGTTCCTGCAGCCAGCGCGCCACCATTTCTTCTTCGCTAAGGCTGTCCTGCAGCAGGATCAATAAATTGCGGGCCTCGGGCACCAACTCATGTTCTGGGTAAGTTTCTATAAAATATTCATAAGCCTTGCGGGCCCGCTCTTTATCCTGGTAGCGCTCGTCGTATACAAAGCCGATCATAAATACCGAGCGCCCCGCCATGGGATGTTCAGGATATTCATGTTCAATGCGGTTGTACACATTAATGGCTTTAAGGCCCTTGCGGGGCATTTCCTTAAAAATATCAGCGGCGCGGCTCAGATAAATTACACTCAGGCTGTCTTCAGGGCGCTCATCGGCGTACTGCAGGTAGGCTGAAGTAAGGGAATCAGCCAATGCCATGTTCATCAAAGTATCCTTGCGGGTTTGCTCCTCCATTGCCTCAATGCGCTCCTCCAGGGTCGGAGGTTCCTGCGACTGACAGGCACAAGCGAGTAAAATCAGAAATATGCCGCAGTACTTCATCATTTCTTCTGGGGAAATTTCATGCGGTAGCTTACACTTACCTTACCTTTGGAAATATTGGCAAGCCGACCTTTAAGAATCCGCTTGCGCAATGGCGAAAGATAGTCGGTAAAGAGCACCCCTTCTATATGGTCGTACTCGTGCTGAATCACCCGGGCTTTGAGCCCTGAGAAAGAAGCACTTTGCTCCTGCCAGTTTTCATCCAGCCATTTAATGTGGATGGTTTCCTTACGGGATACGTCCTCACGTACCTCGGGAATACTAAGGCAGCCTTCGTTAAAGCTCCACTCCTCACCTTCCTCACTGCTGATTTCGGGGTTGATAAAGACGTGCTTAAAGTCTTTCAGACCCTCTTCATCTTCCTCATCATCGTCCACAAAACCGCTGGCATCCACGATAAAAAGGCGAATGGCCTTGCCAATTTGTGGCGCCGCCAAACCTACCCCCCCGGCGGCATACATCGTTTCAAACATATCATCGATCAACTGCTGCAAACCGGACTCGTCTTTTTCAATAAGCCGGGTCTTTTTGCGCAGTACCGGGTCGCCATAGGCTACAATAGGGTATATCACTCTCTAAATTTTTGGCAAATGTAAGGATTGCATCCCTCATGACATACCGAGGTAGTCCTGCAGAATGATGGCGGCACTTACCTTGTCGATTTCGCCTTTCTGGCGACGCTTCTTCTTTTTCATTCCGGAATCTAGCAGGCTTTTGCGGGCCAGCTTGGAGCTAAAGCGCTCATCCTGCAAAATCACCTCCATATCCCTGAATTCCTTGCGCAGACGGGCCACATACTGTCGCACCCGTTCAGAGTTATCGGAATCACCACCATCCAGGCCCATGGGGTCACCCACCACTATTTTTTCATAATCTTCCTTACTGAATATTTCGCGCAGGCGCTCTATCAGCTTTGACGTTTCCACTGTTTCCCGGGGGCTGGCAATGATATGAAGGGGGTCGGTTTCTGCCAGACCGGTGCGTTTACCGCCGATATCAAGGGCTATGATCTTTGCCATAATCAGTCGTTAAAGTAATCTTCTGAAAATCCAATCAGGTAAATCTTTTTGCGGGCGCGGGTAAAGGCAGTGTACATCCAACGCAGGTAGTCCATATCCGGTTCGCCGGTTGGCAGCCAGGGCTTTTCAATAAAAACGTTCTCCCACTGCCCACCCTGGGCTTTGTGGCAGGTAATGGCATAGGCAAACTTCACCTGCAGGGCATTGTAATAAGGGTTTTCCTGTACCTTTTTGTGGCGCAGGTATTTCTGGGGAATGTCGGCATAATCCTCCATTATTGAGTTATAAAGGCGCCCGCTGTCTTCCCAACTGAGCGAAGCGGTCGGCAGGTCGAGCACATCGAGCAGCAACATGGTTTCGAAGGCCGGCTCATCAGGATAATCGACCATACGCACTTTGCCACGGGCAAAGCGGTGGCCATACAGTTCTTTGGTTTCATAGAGCTCCTGCAGTTCCACAATATCGCCGTTAGCGATAAAACCCGCCTTCGACTTTTCATCGAGCCAGTGGTAATTGTTTTTCACCACCATCAAAAAATCACCAACACTGATCTCATTTTCCTGCCAGAGGATCCGGTCCCGGATCTGGCGATTGTAGAGACCAGCGCGTTTATTGGAACGCACCAGCACCGCTGTGTCTTCACGTCCGGCCTGGGTAAAACTATCGTTAAGGGCTTCTTCCACCTCAAAGCCTTCCAGCAGGCGGACCACCTCAGGACCGGTTTTAATGGTGGGCAGGCGAAAATCCTGCGCCATTTGCATATTGCGGATCTGGGTGGCATTGCTCAGAATCTCCGAATCCTCGGCCTGGCGCATCACCTCCCGCATCTCTATTTCCTGGGCGTGCCAATCGTAATGGTGATGCAAATAAGCTGAATCCAGGGCAGGACTTTCATCGAGCCCCACTGGTGGCAGCTGTGCCACATCACCCACCAGCAACAACTTACAGTTTACCCCTTCATGAACATAGTGCAGCAGATCACTCAACAGGCTTGACCCACCTTCGGCACTACCATCGTGTACCATAGAAGCCTCATCCACGATGTAAATGGTATTGCTGGCTTTGTTCTTTTTCAAACTAAAGTGCAGTCCCTGGCGTTTATCAGCCTTAGGACGATAAATGTATTTGTGAATGGTAAAAGCCGGCTTGCGGGAATATTGGGTCATCACCTTCGCCGCACGACCAGTTGGTGCCAGCAGTACCGTTTTACGCTTGTAGGTTGGCAGGGTTTTTACCAGGCTGCGCAGTAGAGTGGTTTTTCCGGTACCAGCGTAACCTTTTAGCAGGAAGGCTTCGCGCCCTTTAAGGCTCAGGCAAAACTGGCTGAGCATCTGCAGGGCAATGCTTTGGTCGGTAGTGGGTTCAAAACCAAAATTTTTAACAAGATCGCGCTCGAGCTGGCGCTTTGAACTGAGCTCCATCGGCCAAAAATACTCTACCGGCGCGGGCTTGCAAAAGAATATGCTCAATAGAAAAAAATTGTAGCTTTGTCCGCAATGCAGTAATTTATAACCACGCTGAACACACTATGAAATCTACGGTTTCTACAATTATTAAAATCGTTTTACTGGTAGCTATTATTTTTCTCGGGTATTATCTCTATGAAATTATTCAGGAGCCCATCCGCTTTGAGAAAATTAAAGAGAAGCGTTATGCCAAAATCCAGGACCGCCTGGAAGAAATTCGTGACGTACAGAAGGCCTACCGTGCTGAATACTTTGAATTTGCCCCTGACTTCAACACCCTGATCGCCTTTTTGGATACCGGTAAGCAGGCTATTATGGAGCGTAAGGATTCAAGCTTTATGTACTATGATGAAGTGTATCAGCAGGAGCGCAGCAAAGACACCATTGTAAGCCGTGTACTTGGTTACCGCAGTGTGAAATCAGCACTGTTCAGCGAAGATTACAACGCTCAGCAACTGCAGTATATTCCTTTTACCGATAACCGCAAGTTCATTATGGATGCCGGTAAAATAAAGGTAAACGATGTGGTGGTACCGGTATTTGAAGCCAAAGCACCAAACGAGGTGGTTTTCGAGGATATCGCTGACGATTACGACCAGTTCATCGACTTCAACTACTCCCTTAAGGTAGGATCGATGAATGAGCCTACCCTCAGCGGTAACTGGAAATAAATCTAAAGCCCCAAGCCCTGCTCGCCAACAAGAAAATTATTCTGAACCTGCGCTATGATGGCATAGTGGCAGTAGTGAGTAATGCGAGCGGAGAGCTTATAGAAGATCTTTACAGCCGCGATTGGCTGGCCACTACCAATCAACAGCAGATACTGCTGGAAGCCGAAAAATTTCTCAGTGATAAAGGTCTTGAATTGCAGCAGGCCGACGCTGTTCACTGCTGCTTTTCTTTTTCACGTCAAAGCCTGATTCCGGAAGAGTTTTACCGCAAGGGTGACGGTGCTGACATACTGGCCCGCACCAGCCGTCTCGAGATTGGTGAAGCGGTATTCAGTGATTTCTGGACCGCCCGAAAAGTGGTTTCGGTATATGCTCTTTCGCGGGCGATAGTAGACTGGGCCGAAAGCTGTAATGCCAATATTCAGATTTCACACAGTGCCTACACCCTGCATTGTCACAGCCTCCATCAACCAGGTCGCTTCTGTTTCCTCTACAGTGGCAACCACTATTCTGAATTTATCATTACTCAAAATGATGAACTGATTTTTTACAACCAGTTTGCCCACGACGTACGCGAAGACCTGCTGTATTTCCTGCTTTTTACCCTGGAGCAAAACCGTATTCCGGCGCCGGAAGCCGTCATTCATTACGGTGGTAAAATGGAAAAAGGAGACCGCACTTACAACCTTCTCCTCAAGTATATTGGCGAGCTGAAAGAGTGCCAGCTGCCGGTAAACAAAAAGCACCCCAATCACCTTCCTTTAGCCCGACTGCGTCAGTACCCTAATCTTATTGCCGTTTTATGACCCGCATTATCAGTGGCCGCTTTCGCGGAAAAAAAATACAGGCTCCTAAAAACCTGCCGGTAAGGCCTACTACAGACTTTGCCAAGGAGGCCCTTTTCAATATCCTCAACAACCATCTCTACTTCGATGAAATAAAGGCGCTGGATCTCTTCGCCGGCACCGGCAATATCAGCTATGAACTAGCCAGCCGTGGTTGCGGGGATATCACTGCCGTAGATGGTAGCCCTGCCTGCACCCGCTTTATTGAAAAAACGGCAGAGAGCATGCAACTGGAAGGCCTTAAGGTTATCCGCTCCGAAGCCCTGCAGTTTCTGCAACGCGATTTCCGCAGTTATGACCTCATTTTTGCTGACCCACCCTACGACTACGAGGATTACCAGAAAATAGTGGAAACTGTTTTTATGAATCGCCTGCTTACCGATGAGGGCATTTTAGTGATTGAGCATCAGCAAAGAGTTTCCCTGGAAGAGCTGGATCACTTTGTGGAAAGCCGCAAATATGGCAATGTACGCTTCAGCCTGTTCAGCTATGCCGCCGGGGATGAAGATTGATATTTAGGATTTCAATCTACGGTAAGCCCCAGCGCCTTTATTGCTCCCGAGCATTTAAATAATCAACAAACTTGCGAACCGCACGGCCCCGGTGGCTGATGCGGTTTTTTTCGTCGGCCGTCATCTGGGCGAAACTCTGGACATAACCCAGGGGCAAAAACAAAGGGTCATAGCCAAAACCTTCAGCCCCCTGCTTTTCGGTTAGGATGGTTCCCTCAACTGTTCCCTCAAAAGTATATTCCTTGCCGGTGGTATCGATATAGGCAATAACAGTACGAAAGCGCCCACTGCGATCAGGCTCAACTGCCAGTTCCTGCAGGAGTTTCTTCATATTGGCATCGGCATCGCCCCCCTCACCGGCATAGCGGGCGGAGTACACCCCCGGGGCTCCATTCAGGGCGTCCACCTCCAGGCCGGTATCATCGGCAAAGCAGCTAAAGCCGGTTTTCCTATATATGGTACGGGCTTTCAGCAGGGCGTTCTCTTGCAGAGTATTTCCGGTCTCCTCAATTTCGGCGGTAAAATCGATATCGGCCAGGCTTACTATTTCATAGGCCGGCAGCAGCTTTTTTATCTCGGCCGTTTTATGGGGGTTGTGGGTGGCAAAAACCAGTTTTTTCATCTCAGCATTTTCTGCCGGCAAAAATACCGATCTGCATTGGATTGGTGCTCCTACTCATGGTGATAAGGCTCGTTGTTTAGAATGGTAAAGGCCCGGTATAACTGCTCAGCAAAAATAGCCCTGATTATCTGATGACTGAAAGTCATAGCCGAGAGGCTAAGCTGTTCGTTTGCCCGGCGGTAAACTTCTTCCGAAAATCCATAGGGTCCGCCAATTACAAATACCAGCCTCCTGACACCACGGTTCATTATCTTTTGCAGGTGAGCGGCAAATTTCAATGAAGTAAAGGTCTTCCCCTTTTCATCGAGTAATACCAGAAAGTCGCTGGTTTGAATTTCCTTGAGAATCAAAATACCCTCCTGGCGACAAATCTCGGCCTCATTCAGATTTTTAGTGTTCCTCAGGTCGGGCACCACCTTGGTCTCGAAAGGGCTGTAATGTCGCAGGCGTTTGTAATAATCACCGGCAATAGCTTCAATGGCCTTGCTCTTTGTTTTGCCGGTTTGTAGGAATAGTACTTTCAAAGCTTGGAATGTTGGCGCAAAAGTTAAGTAATTTGCCCTATGATATCCAGCGAGTACCTCGACAGCTTCATTAAGCAGGCCCTGGCCGAAGACATCGGCTCCGGCGATCACAGCGGTAACAGTTGTATCCCCCCTGACAGTATGGGTCGCATGCAACTGATAATCAAGGAAGACGGCATCCTTGCCGGGGTAGAAGTGGCCCTGCGCGTATTTACCCTGGTTGATAAAAGCCTTAATGCCGAAGTAAGGATTGGTGATGGCGAAGCGGTACAGAATGGTGACATTGCCCTTAGCGTAAGCGGAGCTGAACGATCGTTGCTGCAAGCTGAACGGCTGGCCCTAAACCTGCTGCAACGCATGAGTGGCATCGCCACCAAAACCCGGCAACTGGCTGATATGATTGCCGGAACCCATGCCCGCCTTCTCGATACCCGCAAGACTACCCCTAATCTGCGACCATTGGAAAAACAAGCCGTTTTATTAGGCGGGGGCCACAATCATCGTATGGGCCTGTACGATATGATAATGCTCAAGGATAACCATATTGACTTTGCCGGCGGTATAACAGCCGCTATTGACAAAGCCAATAATTATCTGCAGGCTAATAAGCTCACTATCCCCATTGAGGTAGAAACCCGCAATTTTGAAGAATTAGAGGAAGTTATTAAGAAAGGGGGCGTGCAAAGGGTGATGTTTGATAACTTCAACATCAGCGATACCGAAAAGGCAGTGAAGATGGTAGCTGGTAAAATGGAAACTGAATCTTCAGGTGGCATCACTGAAAAAACCATCCGGGGCTATGCCGAAACCGGGGTTGACTTTATTTCGGTGGGAGCTCTTACCCATTCGGTAAAAAGTCTTGATATGAGCCTTAAGGCTTACTAAGACATGAAAAGAACATTGAGGAAACTAAAGGTAGTGCTTACCATTTGGGCCATGCGGCGCAAGCTCCCACTGTTTGAAGGGCTAAGCCTCTATGATGTTTCGGTATTTTTCTTCCGGGGCATTGCCGAAGGGCGTATTACCAACCGGGCCGCCAGTGTGGCTTTTAGCTTCTTTCTGGCCCTTTTTCCCGGCATCCTTTTCCTTTTTTCACTAATACCCTTTTTCCCCATTGCCGACCTCGAGCAGGAGGTATTTTACACCTTCCAGCGCATATTGCCACCTGACACCTATGATGCCACCCGCACCACCATCGACGATATTCTGTACAATAAGCGGTCAGACCTGCTCTCATTCGGGGCCTTGCTGACCCTGATCTTTGCCACCAACGGAGTGAATGCCATCATCAGCAACTTCAACCACAGCTACCACCAGTTGCAAAGCCGAAACTTCTGGAAGCAGCAACTGGTGTCGGTCATTCTTACCCTGGTCTTATCGATATTATTTCTCTTTGGCCTTACCCTGATTCTGTTCAGTTCCGATGTACTGAATGCGATTCTGAAGTTCTTTTACCTCGACGAAATTTCACCGATTCTAATTGAGAGCTCGCGCGCCATCTTGATGGTTTGTACGGTTCTAATAGCCATTGCCTTACTTTATAATTTCGGGCCCAGCAAGCGTCGGGAATGGCGTTTTATTTCGCCTGGGTCTATCTTGGCAACTTTGCTTATTATAGCATCTTCGGCCGGATTTAGCTTCTATGTAAGCAATTTTGGCCAGTATAATAAGTTATATGGCAGTATTGGTACCTTAATAGTTATCCTGTTATGGATATATATAAACGCCCTGGTATTGATAATTGGTTTTGAGTTAAATGCCAGTATTGCTACCGTTAAATACTCAAACCGACAAAAAGAACTAGAATTGGATTCAGTATGAAAAAACTTGTTTTCGCTACTCTGTTAATGCTTAGCACCACTGCTATTTTTGCCCAGGCCGACAAGATTGTAGGTACCTGGCTCAGTGAGGAAAAAGATGGTAAAATCGAAGTCTATAAACAAAATGGTAAATATTTCGGTAAGCTGGTTTGGATTTCCGAAGATGTAGGTCCCGATGGCAAGGCACCGAAGCGCGATGTCAACAATCCTGACGCCGCTAAGCGCAATGAGCCACTCAAGGGTAAAGTCCTTATGAAAAACCTCAGCTGGGATGAGGATGATGAGGAGTGGACCGACGGCACTATTTACGATCCCAAAAGTGGCAGCACCTACTCCCTTATCGCCTGGCTGGAAGACCCCGATACTCTTTATCTCAAGGGCTATATCGGAATCTCACTAATCGGAAGAAGCTCACTGTGGACCAGGGTCGACTAAAGTCAGCGCACTAAGGTTAAATGGCCCTGGCGGTATTTCTCTTCATCAAAACGGGCCTTATAAGTGAGTTTGAAAATATATACCCCCGAGCTGGCTGTACCGCCCGCAAAGCTTCCATCCCAGGCATGATTAGGGCTATCTGATTGAAATACCTGTCTTCCCCAGCGGTCAAAAATACTGAGATAAAAGTACTGCAGATCACATACCGAACGGATGCGGAAATAGTCATTGGTTCCATCATTATTGGGGGTAAAGGCATTGGCCACCCAGATATCACAATGGCAGTCCTCAAAACTGGCATATAGGTGATGGGTCAGACTTTCACAGCCATTACTGATCGTCATTTCCACCTCCCCTTCCGATTCCACTTCAAAACTATTGCCTGCTACCCGCTCATTCCATAGCACCTCAGTATGGGGCTCACTAAAACGCAATTCAGAGCCATGACCCAGGCAAAAGCTGGTGTCTTCAGGCAGGCGGAGATCCTGCAAGGGCCGGGGCAGATCAAGGCTTACTGTGTCCCACAATTCACAGCCCAGGGTGTCAGTAGCACTTAGTACATATTGCCTTCCGGCATAGCCATAAATACGGGCGCTGGTATCGCCGGTATTCCACAAGTAGCTACTTCCCTTTACCCGTGGCGGGCCGATAAGGCTGGAGTCGCCTTGGCAAAGCACCTCATCCTGCTTTAGTCCTAAAGACAAGGTTTCACAATAGTTACTACCGTCAAGACAGTTGCTGGTTTGCATGGCGGTAGGAAAAGTGAGGCGGCAGGGGCGGTCAAAAGTAAAGGCGGTATCCACAAAACGGAATGACCAGAAGCTATTTGGATTTTCGATGGCCGAAATATAATTGCGGTCACGCCGGGCTATATAGATGCGGCCATCGGGCGCAAGCTGAAGTCCCCCAAAAGGATATTTAAGGTTTGAATTGGCGATAGCCGTAGCCACTACTTTGCGGCCATCCCAAATGGTAGGCTGATGCAGAATGGATATGCCGAAGGCCCATACATACGCCGGCTCATTGTGGGCTACAAAACCCGAACTCACATATAGCACTTGCCCGTCAGGGGAAAACTCCACCCCGTAGATCTGTAGTTGAGGATACTCCCGGCCGAATCCATCGAGTTTGATAAGTTCCGTAAGTTTCCCGGTGGCCTTGTCAAATGCAAAGAGCTCCACAATGCGGTCCTGATAAATAGCCAGCGCCAGCTTATCGCCCTGCTGATTGAATTTCATCTGTCCGATTGAATTCCAGTAAGCGAGGCTCCAGGGCGAAACACCCCGGTGATAGCTACCTACATAGCTCACTTCAGGTCTTAAACTGGCCATGGTACTACTGGCATCGATATGATAGGCATAAAAAAGCCCCCCGGTAGCTCCGGCCGCACTGGCACTGCTACTGGTATCATAATCGTGCGCTACCAGCCAAAAGCCTCCCCGCCCATCGGGTGTTGCGGCTAATTTCTCGGTCACCGCATCCTGCAGTTTCCTACTTCCTTCCACTATCACCTTACCCTGCTCTCTGCGTACATCGTATACATTAAGGCCGTCGAGAAAAGAAATAGTATCGGCAGACCCTACCGTAAACACCAGAAAACGGGCACAGGGATTGGCGGGATGGGGAACAATCATAGCCGAATGAGTGGAAGAGAAATTGCCTTTGAGGGCGGCGGCAATTTTTTTCCCCTGGCTATCATAAACCCTGCTGCCATCGGTGGAAAAAAGAACCCGGCCCCTGGGCTCTGTCACCACCGCACATCCTTCATCGGTAGCAATAGGACCATCGATAACCAGGGGCGGACTGGTGGAAAAATCAATACCTAAACCCTCGCCAAAATACCAGGTTTGCGATTGGGCCGTCAGTAGTTCCGCCTGGCTTACGATAAAAACCAGAAGAACAAACAGGCCAATATGTAGCCGTTTGAATAACATAACTTAGGTCTTGTCTATAAAAATGATTTACAGACGCAGGTTGTTTAGCTAAGGTGCTATTCAATAAGCGTTATCGAGACCGTAATAGTATACTTACAGCTTAAGCTAAAGTGTTAAAGTTTAGCGCAAAAGGCTGAAATAGCCATAAATAGTGGAAGAGCCATTCGGAGTGGAAAATTTAATATGGTAGGTAAATACTCCTTCGGGACATTCCCTGCCATCGAGGGTACCGTCGAATCTGCTCTCAGGATCATTACTACTGAAGACCATTTTGCCGAAACGGTCAAAAATTTCGAGACGATAGCTCCTGAAATCACATAAGGTTCCGGGGCCAATAGATTCATTCATGCCATCGCCATTAGGCGTAAAGGCAGATGGGAAGGCCAGCTGGCAATTGCAATCAAACTTATCTACAGTAAAGTACTCCACGCTTTCCGTGCAACCATCACTGATTTCCACCCGGTAGTTACCTGGCCGGGTAATCTGGCGGCTGTCTTTAAGGCCATCGCCCCACTGCAGGCTAAGGCCAATAGGCACTTCTACCCAAAGAGAGCCCCCGTGGCAGAAACTGGTATCACTAAAAATCTGCATGGAATCCAGGCCGGGCTGCGGCGCAATTTCAAAACTATCAGTAAGCAGGCATCCCAGCGGGGTATAGGCTTCGAGGAAATAAGTACCGGTTTGGTAAAAAGTGGCCGAGTGGGTATTCTGGCCAGTACTCCATTGCACCGAGCTAAAGTCGCTGGTAGAGATGGATAATACCAAACTATCATTCTCGCAGATCTCATAAATGCTGTCACTGAGAGGCTCCACCGCTTCCTGGAACTGAATATTCATATAATCAATCACTTCGCATCCGCCGGCAAAGGTGCGCTTTACCCAGTATTGGCCATCTTCATCAAAGTAGTGGTTACTGGCCTGGCTGCCGTCGTACCATTCATAGCTGAGAGCTCCGGCGGTAAGGGCCGAGAGAGTTATGCCCCCAGGCTCACATATTACCGTGTCAGCAGGCAGAGCGGCCGGAATATTGGCGGCGCTTTCAATTATGGCATCAAGGGTATCGGTAACGGTGCAGCCGCTAATAGTGTCTTCGGCAGTAAACCAGATGAGGCCGGTACTAAAAAAAGAAGCGGAATTAGCGGCACTGCCATTACTCCAGTTAAAGTTTACATAAGGTCCACTAACCAGAAGGTAAAGGGAATCACAGATGACAGTATCGTCAGGAAAAAAATTGTTAGTAACCGCTAAAGTGCCAATGGTAATGGTATCGCCATAACTACAGCCCGAGGCATCAGTCCAATTGAGCCAGTAGGTGCCGGCACTGTTTACCGTGATGCTATCGCTGCCAGCGCCGTTACTCCAGGTGTACTGGTCGCCGTTTTGCATGGGCCGGCCAATTTTGAAATTGCTGTTGGGGCATACGCTGGTATCATTACCTAATACGGGGCCTATTATCGGGCAGGGATCGTCGGCAATAATGTACTGGGCGGAAGTGTTGCGCTGTCCCAGTGAAAAATCAGGCAGGTTGGAGGCATTGGTAAGCGTCCAGGCAGGGGCGGCGTTATCAGGCCGGGTAGCCAGGCTTACGCTATTGTATGGTAGAGCCCCACTGACTGGCCCCGGAAAGAGATCCACATCGTAGGATTTGCTGTGAAAAGCATTGAAAACACCGAAGTAATAATCTACCCCGGCTGGGATGGAAATACCCTGATGGGATAAGGGCAGGGTATCAACCAGATAGAGATGAGTGCCGCTAGCCCCGCCGGGATTAGGGGAGATAACGATACTATCGCCACTGAGGCTGTGCCCGATGGCGGGATTGGTCCCATTGTAGTTGTAAAAAGAACGATCACCCACCGGTGCAGAGGAAGCCACCCAGGCGGGGCCGTTGGTAAGGGTACCGTTTGGACCGCCGGCCTTCAGATTAGTGAGGGTAGTACCGGCGCCATCATCAAAGCGAAAGTATGTCAATAAGTTAGGTTCTGTACCACTAAGCTTTCGGCACATCATATCCCTGATTTCTGTTTGGCTGAGGGCCTTATCCCAGAAGCTGAACTCATCCAGCTGACC